>CAVWKY010000008.1:0-188931 GCA_963755775.1 uncultured Actinomycetes bacterium
CGCCGACCGCGCCGAGAGAGCCCGACTGAGACGCGCGGACGACGATGTCGCCGACGCCATCGAGGCTGGTCAGGCGTTTATCGCGGCCGCTTCCGAATGGCGCGCTGCATATGTTTACTACGGGCCGCTCAGGCCGATCGTCGAGGCGTGGGTGGCAGTTTGCAAGGCGGAGAACAGCCGACTAGACGGCGAGCTTGAGCCAGCCGTCTGGACGGCCGCCGCCGAGGGCATTGAGCAACTTGGGCTGCCCTACGTAGCTGCGTACTGCCGGTGGCGCGAGGCCGAGTCGGCGCTTGGAATCGCCGGCGACCGCACGCACGCGGCGACCGCACTGTCTGCCGCGTTCGAGACAGCGTCCCGGCTTGGTGCGAGGCCGCTCCTGAGCGAAGTGGAGGCGCTGGCTAAGCGGGCACGAATTCCTCTCGAACGTGCGCCGGGCAAATCCTCGTTGCCAACGGCCGAGCATTCGGACGGTTTCGGACTCACAGACCGAGAGCGCGAAGTACTGACCTTGATCGCAGCCGGCCGATCGAACCGTCAGATCGGAACGGAGCTCTTCATCAGCGTGAAGACGGCCGGCGTCCACGTCTCGAACATCCTCGGCAAGCTCGGAGTGGCCAGCCGCGGCGAGGCCGGAGCGCTGGCCCACAAGCTGGGCCTGGACGAGACGGGCAGAACGGCACGAGACGCCTGACCGTGCTCCGCGCAACGATCGACCTTCGTCGGCTCGTTCATCGCAAGGCTCCACGTCCCATCCATGCGAGCGCCGCACGGATAGGCACGCCGATCAATAGAGAAGGAGCGCAGAGCCGATGCCCAGGGCGAATGCGACCGGACTCGTCGCCAACCCCAGCACGGCGCCCCGTCGGCGACCACGACCAGAGCCAGACAGCAGTAGCCACGTCCAGTGCGCAGACGCCGACGAACAACAAGCCAACCGCCACAAACTGATCCGGCGCAAGCCGCTCGAAGGGTCCCGAGAGTGAGCGGAATCCGAAAGGTGTTATCGGCAACTCGCCGTGCTTGACGTAGTGGTCAAGGGTGACAGCGGTGCCGATGCCGAATCCAACACCCATGACGACGTACATCAGCGCTGCAACACGAATCGCTTGGTTGACCCTGCCCCGGTCATGTCCGTCGCCGACCATCCGCGAGGTGGGCGGAGATCTGTCCATCTGCGACCTCTTCCTGAGTCTACGATGTAGAACTTATGTCTACGGTGTAGACTAGCCAGCGTGTCAAGTCCCCAGAAAGCACAGCGCAGGCTCAGTCGCGAGCGCATCGTCGAAGCGGCCATAGGCGTCGCCGACGAGGAGGGCCTGGACGCCCTCAGTCTGCGAAGGCTCGCGAGCGTCCTCGGCGTAACGCCGATGTCCATCTACAGGCACGTGCGCAACAAGTCCCACCTGCTGGACCTGATGGCAGAGAGCCTGTTCGAACAGCTCGATCTCGCTCCGACTGAAGACGCCTCCTGGCAAGACCGGATGCGCAGGCTGCTTGGGAGCTACCAGGCAATGGTGGCCGCGCACCCATCCTTGCCGCTGGTCATATCGCGACCGCTCAACGCGCCGGCGGAAATCCGCGCCAGCGAGGCTCTATTGGCGATCCTGAATGCAGCCGGATTCGAACCCAGCCAGTCGGCGCTACTGGTTCAGGTGTTGGCCGGGATGCTCGTAGGCCCGGCGATCCATCGAGCGACGTGGATTCAGGCCGAGGAACCAACTGCCGACGCCGAGTTTCACAGCATGGAGGCGCAAATGGTGATTGCCGGCAATCTTCCAAATCTCGCAGTCGTCGGGCCGCTCATTGACTGGTCGGCCAGCGACAAAGCCGACGCCGTGACGCTTGATTTGTTGATAGGCGGACTCGAGGCGTTGGCCACCGGCAGTCTTCTGCGGCTGACAGGAAGGAAAGGAGGTAACCAAGCCATGTGGCCTCTCGGAAACCTCTACTCGTGGGTTGTCTTCATCCACGTTGCTTCGGTGCTGACGTTCGCGCTCGCCCACGGCGTTTCAGTGGCGGTGCTATTTGGTCTGCGCCGACCGGGCTCGCTCGATCGCGCGCGCGCATTGCTCGGACTATCTGACTCGTCGTTCACCGCCGTCTACGTTTCAGCCCTCCTGATCGTGCTCTCCGGTGTTGTCGCCGGGATCATGGGCGGTCTCTTCACCAACGGTGAGTTGTGGCTGTGGGTCTCGCTGGGTTTGTTCCTGGCCATCGCCTTCTACATGAGCTTCGTGCGCTGGTTCCGAATGCTCGAGGTACGGCACGCGGCGGGCCTGCAGACACAGGACGACATCAAGAAGAACGTTCCAGCGCCGGAACCGCTGTCCGAGGCGGAGATTGCCGCGAAGGTCGCCAGGGTTCAGCCGTGGCTCGTCTTGGTGGTTGGTTACGGCGGCCTGTTGGTGGTGCTCGGGCTGATGATGTTCCAGCCGTTCTAGGGCCGGACGAGTTGCCGTTGAGGTGGTGCGGCGTTGCCGAGCGGGCGTAGGGTTTTGACATGGCCTCGGTATCGTCCGACCAGGCGCTGAGCGAAGCCGAATGGCGCGCTCTTCTGACAAATCCCAACCCGGTACTGCGCCGGCGGCGTTTCTGGGGCAGGTTGCCCAGCCCACCTCGCTGCAAGTGGTGCACGCGACCGTTCGGCGGGCCGGGCGGGGTGGCTTGAGGGCCATGGGCCTCGGCCCGTGGACAAAGAACGCCAAGTACTGCACCGGCTGCTTCCGTGAGTTGCGGCGCAGCCACGGCGGAGCGGAGGTGGAGTGCAGTCTGCTATTCGCGGACGTACGCGGTTCAACGGCCCTCGCCGAGAGCATGGAGCCTCGTGAATTCAATCGCTTGATGGGTCGTTTTTACGACACCGCGACCGATGTTCTCGTGCGTTACGACGCCATCGTGGACAAGTTCGTGGGCGACGAGGTCATCGGCATCTTCGTGCCGTCAATGGCAGGAGTCCGGCATGCGCGGCGAGCCATCGACGCGGCCGGGAACTGCTCGATCGTACCGGCCACGACACGGACCACCGCCGTGGCTGCCGGTCGGAGTCGGCGTCAACACGGGCCTGGCGTACGTCGGCGCGGTCGGCGAAGGACCGGACACGGAACTGACCGCGATGGGCGACACGGTCAATACGACGGCCCGCCTGGCGTCAGCCGCAGGGGCAGGCGAGATACTCGTGACAGGGACCGCCGCGGGCAACGCGGGTCTGGAGGGATCGGCTGTCGAGCGGCGGACACTGCTCGCTTAAGGGAAAGAGTGAGCCGGTTGAGGTATACGTGCTCAGCCGCTCAACTTCACAAGCAGCGAGCCATTAAGGAGCGGGTCCCGGGCTTTTCGCCCGGGACCCTGTGCAGCGTCTCCAGGAATTCGGGTTACCTGGTCGCGGTCCCAGCCATCGCCTTCGGCCATAGGCTGCCGAAGTCACTGATCACCTGGTTACCCAGGACCTGTCGGGCCTCGGAGACCCGATCGACGCCAAGCGCCACGACGGTCTTCCCGCCGAACTCGCCCGTCGGAATCAAGAACTCGATGTTGATACCCGAGTTGCTCAGCTTGCGTGCAAGCTTCGCCGAGGTCCCTGGGACATGCTCGAGCGATACCGGTAGCACCTCAACTCGCGGTACTTCCCGCGGATGTCATCCAGGGCTTCCTTGGTCGACGCATCGTCGCTGGTCACAAATCCGATGTAACCGTGGCCGTCGTTGGTCAGACCGCAACCCAGCAGATTGACGCCCTTGTCGGCGATCTTCTCGGCTGTCTCAGCCCATGCGCCTGGCTTGTTCTCGAGTTCGAGGATGAAGCCTTTCATGGCGTCACCTCCATGCAGGCCGGCCCGAAATCCCGAAGATCCGAACCCGGGACTGGCCGGGTCGGCAACTACTCATTTTCCGCCCGGTGTACAGGGCCGTCCCAAGCCTTTTCCACAATCGGGGACTGCTGTAACTGCGCTGTAACGGCAGACGCCGTGCCATGACACACCATCGAAATAGATCGGGAAGGCTCACCACGCGGCGTCTTTGAGGCCCTGGGGATCGAAACGCCAGCGCGTCTGGCTAAATGTGGCGCCCTTGCCAAGGGCGAATGCCTTTGTCGGACGGACCTCAAAAGCGAGTGGCCCATCCTCGGTGACCGCACTCCATCCGACTTTCGATGGTCTGCTCAGCCAATTCAGCCCATCTGAGTCGACCATCGACCACGCGCAGCCTGAAGAAGTCGTCGTATTTGGCCGTCAGCGCCTGGGCGAGGCTGATCAGTCGACCGCCATCGGTCACCGGCAGGGCGTCGCCCTCCAGGACGACATCGAGGCCGTCCCAGCCGTTGCAACCGGTGGCAAGAACGACGTGCGGGTTTCCACCGGCCAGGTTGACTGCCTTCTGCTCTCCGGGACCCGTGGTGAAGTAAAAGATCTCGTCGAGCCAAACCCCGGCAACATTGACAGCGTGAGGGCGACCGTCCGGCCTGACGGTAGTGAGCCAGTAGGTCATGGCCGAGTCGACCAGCTCGCTGGCCGCTGCCCACGCCGTGGCTGTAGCTCCCGGACTGCTGAATCGGGAATCGAGCTCGCCAGCAGGCTCATTCATCTATTGCCCCTCTCCGGGAATGCGCTCGTAGGTTAGGAACACGGTGTCGCTGTAGCTCAGCCGCGCGCCTTCTCGACGCTGGCCGCAAGCTTGTCGACCACCTGCTCCTGTCCCTGTTTCGACATCTCGAGCGACTGCTGTGAGATGTAGCCGCTCTCGGTGATCGACATCTCGGTCCGTCCGTCGCCCAAGTCCTCGAACGTGACGACATGCGGGACCTCAGCTGGCACGTCGGGAGGCATTCCGATCGAACTCGGCTCGACCTGGTTGCCGTCGGCGTCCGCGAAATGGCTGACGAATTCGATGCGCCGCTTGGGCTCGATTCGCGAGTAGGTCCACGTGTTGAAGATCTCGCCGAAATCTGGCGACTTCATGCTCACCAGCGTCGTCCCGCCCTCGCGGAAATCCATCCGGCACAGCGGCGCGGTGAATCCGTCCGGGCCCCACCACTGCTTGACCTTCTCGGGATCTGCCCAGGCGCTCCAGACGGCGTCGATGGGCGCGTCGATGGTTCGTTTGACGGTGAAGCTCAGGGCAGTAGGTGTTTCAGACACGTGGACATCCTGCCACTCAGGTTGCTAGATCAGCAACCCCAAGCCCAGGGCGCTGACGCCTACGCCAAGTGAGACGGCACCAGCGAAGAGCAGCCAGACGAGGCGATTTGGTGCGGTGCGACCCTCGCCCATCGACGACAGGAAGAAGCCGACCGGCATAAGGATTGCCGCCAGTGGCACCGCGGATCGAGAATGGTTTGATCGGTTGCCGGCCGAAATCACGGGCAACGGCGCGAACCAGCCAATCTAGACCGGGCCAAGTGGCCCGACTTACTGGGGCTCCTCCTCCACTGCAGTCGGCGGTTCGACGTGCTCGACGATATGGCTGGCCTCGACCATGGTCGGGCGGCCATCGCGGTCCTTCCACCGTGTTTGCATACTCACGTGTCGTTTTCGCCGACGGCACGAAGGACCACGACGTAGCCACTCGCGGTCTGCTCGACCGATTCCACGGTCGCTTCGGTGAGCGGCAGCGGCAGCAGGGCGACGAATTGGCCGAGGTTGGACTTCAGCTCCGGGCTGAAGTCTTCCGCCGCCAGATCCATGTCGCCAGCCATCAATGCGTCACATTGCGCCTGAGCGTGGGTTTGAACTAGCTCTCTGTCCATGCGCTCACGGTAGCGTGGCTGAAGCCTGGGATTGCGCCCCAGCCGCGACTAATCGCCGCGGGAGCCTTCTGGGCTCGTGATCCACTGGACGAGCTGGAAGACGATCCCGTTGGGATCGGTGACTTGAAAGAATCGTTCTCCCCATGGCTCCGTCTGTATTGGCGTCGTGATCTCGACCCCGTTCTGGATGAGTCGCTGATAGTCGGCGTCGATATCGCGGACGACGAATACGACCAACAGACCGCTGGCGGGTCCCTTCTGGGCTTCGGGCTTGAAAGTCGTCAGCCCGATGCGCAGGAAGATGAGATTGAAGCCGGCGTCCTGTCGAGTGAGAGAGTGAAAGCCGTCGCCTCGCATCTCCGTTGAGAAGCCGAAGTGTTCGGCTACGAACGCGGCCGAGGCATCCGGATCAGCGACATTCAGGGAGATGGCCGAGGCGGAGAGGTCCATGCTCGGCCTCATCGTAGGGTGAGTGCGCGTCCCACGGCCAGGATCTGGTCGAGCCCCAGGGCAGCCGGGCTCGACCAGGTGAATCGCTCTCAGGGCTGGCATCGCGCAGGAGGAGGCCGTCGCGATGCCTGGCCGGTCGAGCTATTGATTGGCGCCGGCCAGCGCCCGGACAGCAGGCTTGGTCCGAGCCGTCGCGCGCTGGCGATCCAGGCCTTCGAGCACCTCGGGGACTCCGCCCTCGGTCACGACGCGAGCTCGATAACCGGCGCGCATCAGCACGCTGGCAGCGATCGAGGCCCGCGCGCCCGACCTGCAGACGACCGTCCACGTCCGATCACGCGGAAGGTTCTGGAGCTCGTGGACAGGTCGCCGGCGAAGATCATGCGCGACCCGGGAATGATGCCCTCACGCCACTCGGTTGGCTGGCGCACGTCCAGGACCGCACGGCCGTCGCCCGTGCCGATCTCGCGCACGACGTCGTCGCCCGACAGCGTCTGGTGACGCTCCGCGGTCCGTCCAGCCTCTTGCCAGGACTCGATTCCCCGGTGACGAAGCCGATCACGCGCTCGTAGCCGATTCGCCACAGCTGGGTCACGAGCTCGGGAACGAGCGTGGCGTCCGTCGAGTCGACCATCAGCACGATCGGTGCGTTGAACGGGACCACGTACCAACCCAACTCCCGAACTGATCGGTCGGCTCGACATGGATCGCGCCCGGGACGTGGCCCCGGGCGAAGCTGTAGCGATCGCGCGCGTCCACAACGCGGGCGCCGGCGTCGACGAGCTCGACGAGCCTGGTCGGCGTCAGCTCCGGCGGCGCGACAGTGCGTCCGCCGAGCAGCGGCCCGCGGCGGTTGATATCGGCCACGTGGCGTAGTACGCCGGATATCTGCCGAGGCGCTCGCTGATCAGGCGCAGGAACGCGTCGCTGTCCGCCACCTGCAGAAACGGGTTGCGCTTGCGCTCGAGCCCGATCGTCGACTCCCGCTCGGGGCCGGCCGGGCCGGACACGCAGAAGGAGCCGGCGCCATGAGTGGGCAGGATCCGAACGTCGATCGGGAGCGCGGCGAGGCGGCGGAGGGACTGGAACTGCTCCTCTGCCAGCGCGGGCATCCGCGCGGGACCAAGCAGGTCCGGCCGACCAGCACTGCCCACCAGCAGGCTGCCGCCGGTCAGGACCGCCGTCGGTCACGTCTGAGCCAATGGGCACGATCTGCCAGCTGAGGTGCTCGGGCGTGTGGCCCGGCGTCGCCGTGGCGACCAGGTTCAGGTCGCCGATCGCAACCGAATACCCCTCGTCCGCTCGCCGCCACGGGAACTCATAGCCGCCGCGTGCCGGCGCGACGACTTCCGCGCCCGTGGCTTCGCGAATTTGGGTGGCGCCGCTCACGTAGTCGTTGTGAACATGCGTCTCGAGCACATGGGTGATGCGCCAGCCCCAACGCTCGGCCGCGTCGACGAACCGCCACCAGTCGCGCTGCGGGTCGACCAGCGCCGCTTCACCGTCCGACGCGACGAGGTAGGTCGCGTCACCGAGTCCGGGCGTCAGGAACGTCTCGATATCCACTGAATTCAGTCCTCCGTCGTCGTGTTCTTTCATGAGTCAGGCCGCCCAGATCTCGAGCGGGCGGGGCGAGGGCGAGGTGGTTTGCTGGCGCAGCAGGTCGGCCGCGAGATCGCGGGCCTGAACGCGGATCTCGGGTATGGCCGTGGACTCCCACTCGGCACCCTTGCGCAGCGGCCCGACTGCCCAGAGCGTTGGCCACGCCGAGCCGTCGGGTCTGCGAATGGCACCGACCGAATTCACGTCCAGGCCGATTCCGAGCGGATGGCGGGCTGCGACGCCGGAATCCAGCAGGCTGGCCAGCAGTGGATGGCGGGTTGGATCGGTCGTCGGACCTACGCAGCTGATGACCGCGTCGACATCTCTGGTCCTGGTTTCGCGGGCGTGAACGGTCGTCACGCGGAGCGACTTGCCATTGGGCTCAACGCCGACGACGCGGCCGCGTTCGGAGGTGAGCCGGCCGGCCGTGCGCAAATCGTCAATCGCGGCAGCCACCTGAGGTGCCATCCGATGTCGGCTGACTTCCCACTGACGCGATGCATGGCGCAGGAACCGTTTTCGTTCCTTGAGCGGGAGGCCGCGCCACAGCTCCACCGTCAACGGACGAATTGAGTCGACGGCCTGGCGCCAATCGCTTGCGAGCGCGGCATCCGCGCGCATGCCACGAACCAGCGAGCGAGCAGTGAGCGGCTGTCCGTCGGGAGGAGCAACCGCGGCCCGCCAGCTCGGCAGCGGCTTGTCGCTGTGGCTTGCCGGGAAGAGGCCGTGGGTCGAGACGAGTTGCACCGTGCCATTGAAGCCCGAGTCCCGCAGAGTCAGCACGGCGTCCACGGCAGTCAGACCCGTGCCGACGACAAGAACGCTTCGGACACCGCGGAGCGCTTCGACTGCGCCCGGCCGCCAGGGGTCTGGGACCGCACCGGGATGATCCGGCAGCCATGCCGGTGGCGCGAACGTGTTGCCCGTGGCCAGGACCACGTGATCGGCCCGCAGGTCGGTGCCATCGTCGATCGCCAGCAGTCAGCTGGTCCCCGCGTTCGCCGGGCCGGACCGCCGTGACGGCGCCGCGCCAGTGCTCGAAAGTTGTGCTCAGCGGTGCGGACGCCACGGCCGACAGGAGCGTGTCGCGGAGATAGCGGCCGTAATGGAGCCGGGGCACGAACTCGTCGCCGCTCTCCGCGATGCCATGGCGTCGCGCCCAGGCCAGGAAGTGGCCGGGATCGTCCGCGATAGCCGACATGCCAGTGGCTCGCACGTTCAACAGGTGCGCAGCGGACTCAGTGCCGTACGCCACTCCCGCGCCCAGGCGCGTCGATGGCTCTACAACGACCACGCGCCTGGGCTGCACCGACGGCTGGCGGAGGATCGAGATGGCGGTGACTGCCCCAGCAGCACCACCACCGACGATCGCGATGATCACTTAGCGCTCTCCTCCGTACCCGAAGTGGGTTGTTGTCTATTAAGTCTATTAGGTTGATGGACTATAGCGAAGACGGACCGGTTTCGCTTCGTGTTACGCGACGTGCCGAAAAACGACAGCTGTTCGACTCGATTGCAGCGGATCCGGCTGAGCCGGTTACGTTGAGCGTTCGCCTCGCGGTCGAAGGCCCGATAGCTTCGCGACAGCACCCTTGGCCGTCACGCCGGCCGCCTGGGCCCGACTTCGGCTGATCCGGCCTAGGAGGAGACCTACGACAGGCTCCATGGGGCCGGCTGCGACTGCTCTCTCCCGTTCGCCCTAAGCCGCGAGTTTTGCGAACGCATCTCCGATCGGTAGACGCTTGGCCAACTTGATCGCCTCACCGAAGGCGGTTGCCCAAAGGAAAAGGCCGAGATAGTCAGCCACCGAGCCGAATGTCGCGTTGCTGAAGTAAAGGACGCTGCCCGAAAGGAATACGAGCACAAACGCCAGGCGTTGTAAGTCGCCTCCTGCTCTTTCAGCTCTGCCGCGAGTTCATCAGACGACGGAGGGACCCTCGAGATCGAAGAGCTGTTCGAATAAGGTGCGATCGTCGGCGAGCCACCGTGTCCAGAACCTCATCCCGTCGCCGTCGATTGCCAGCCGCGGCCTGCGTCCGGAAGTTTCCCTTCCAGCACTAACCACTCTTCACGCAGCGATGCCACTTCCTCGGGCGTATTTAAAAGCGGTCCGATTAGCTTCTTCTCGGAGATCTGACGCAGTCTTAGCGAATTCCCCTTTCGCCGCACAGCTCGTCGCTCGATCGGCGCAGCTTCCCGCCAGACCTCCGCGTACTTCGTCAACAAGTCCGCTGAGTCCTTAATCTTGGTCGCAAGAGCGTCGAAGTGAGCTTCATTCTTGACCGGGCCGTCATTGGCCCATGCGGCCGAGACACTTTTGATAACCGGCGCTCTCGCAAGCTCTTCGGCTGTCGCGCCGAGCGCCATGACCTCGCCGTACCGTTACTCACCAACTCGGCGAGATCTTTGATTTCAGTCAATCTGAGCAGGTACTCATCCCATTTGATGACCTCGGAACCTAGAGGTACGTCGTACAGCTTGGCGCGCTCCTCAGGCGACTCGATTTCCTGGAATTGGTCGACCGCTCGCTGGCCGGAGTCCCTGATCAGGGATGCAGTTTTGTCGTCGACATAGATGACGACAGCATCACGCTTATCTGATGGCCAGGGTGGAAGAGGTGGCGATGTGAGCCACTCGTGCAGTTCGTCCTGGAGCCGGACTGCCTCTTCCTCAACTTTGCGACGGCGGACCTTGAGCATCGCGAGTGGACGCCGTCTGCGGAGGAAGTCGTCCAGCTTGGATGCCGCCCACAAGCCGAGGAGGAGCACCAGAAACGGCCATAAAAATATGTCGCGAACGGCGAGCGAGACGTCCATCGTCTCAGCGGAGTCTCCGGATCCGAATTTCGCCTTACCCGTGTAGGTTCCGGCTCGGCTGGCACCCTCCACGTCCAACAATTCGCTGGTTCCGACTTTGAGGCGGGCGACCGTGGACGGACCCGCCAGTTGAAGATCGTTTAGCCCGGCCTTCGCATCGTCAGACACCCGGACCGTTCCCCACTGCAGGCCCCAGCTTGTTACGTCTGGCAGTCCCAGCGGAGCGAGGCCAGCTACTGCAAAGAAACGGGCCGCGAGATCACCAACTGGGGCTAGAAACGAGGGAAGGAACTTGGACCTGGCCAGCTCAAGCTTCGGTGGTGGCGGCAGCCCAACCTCGTCGGAATTCGGAGGGACCGGGTTGCTCTTGGGCGTGACCTTCAAAGCTCGAGTCGCTAGTCCTCCTGCACTCGAGGTTGCGATCAGGTTGCCGTCGTAGGCCAGCGCCCCAATGCTGACATCAAATGTATGAGGCATGCCACCCTCGACCTGAACTGGTTCAGCGATCAGGGTTGGTGCGTCGATCTCTTCGGCGGCTGCCAGATAGAGAGCGATCGCTTGCGAGGTTGTAGCTAGGTTGACGACCGCCACAGAGATTGATGTCTGCGCACCAGCGTCCGGGGTGAGCTCGATGGGCCGATCGTCCAGGAAGGCGACGGGGGACTGATACGGCGTCGACTCTTGGCCGTCCGCGACCGATGGCATCGCACCGCCACTCGCGAGCAACAATCCAACAGCGAGGGCGACCATCACGGGATGGCGAAGCAGTTGCTTCAGGCGACGCCGTCGACTGCCCAGAATGAACATCTCTCGGCACCCCAGTTCACGGTCGGGCCCGACTCTCAAGTGACTCGCTGGAAGATACCGTTCGCGTCAAGAGATTCTTGGAGCGAAGCGAGCTAAGGGCTCGCGGCCTACTCGGGGACGACGGCGATCGCGTCCATCTCGACGAGGTACTCGGGGCGGGCCAGGGACTTGACGAAAGCTGCCGTGATGACCGGCGGTGGAGTGGGTTGTTTGCCCCACGCTGTCTGGAATGCCGCGTAGCCAGCCGCGATGTCCTGGCCCTCGACCACTAAGAGGT
This sequence comes from uncultured Actinomycetes bacterium, assembly GCA_963755775.1. Taxonomy (GTDB): domain Bacteria; phylum Actinomycetota; class Thermoleophilia; order Solirubrobacterales; family 70-9; genus AC-56. The sequence goes on from CAVWKY010000008.1 coordinate 11,698, forward strand.
TCCACTTCACAACGTGCTCGGGACCGGCGCCGGCCGCCGCCAGTGCCGTCTTTATGTTCGTCAGGACCTGCGCGGTCTGCGCAGCAAGATCGCCCTCGCCGACCACCTTGCCATCGCCGTCGACGGCGTCCTGGCCGCCAACGTAGATCGTCTTTACCGGCCCCGATACGACGGCCACGTTGCTGAATGCGGGACTCTGCACCAGGCCTTCCGGGCTGAGCAATTCAACGCGGCCAGCCGGCGCCGCTCGTTCGGTGGTCATGAGTGAGTCCCCTTTCCGAGATCCATGTAGCGCTTCCTCTCCGCTGGGCTGAGCTTCTCGATCGCGTAGCGAAGCATCACCCGCGGCATCGTCGAGGCATGCTTCTCGAGGAATGCGGCGTGGCGCTGCGGTCCTTCTTGCCGACCTCCCGAAGCATCCAGCCGACCGCCTTCTGGACGAGCTCATCATCGTCGTCGACCAGCAGCTCTGCGATGCGGAAGTGCGTCGTCCACGTCGCCGCGGCGGATGAAGGCGAACGTGCTGAGGATTGCCGTCCGGCGCTCCATCGGATGGTCCGATCGCGCGAGGTCGTAGAGAACGTCGCGCGGCTTGTCGACGAGGTACTCGCCGACGACCCAGATCGCGCTCCGGTCGACCAGGTCCCAGGTGTCGATCCGATCGTGGCGGCGGATGTACAGCTCGAACAGCTCGCGGCGTCGCTCGTCGGTGCGTCTTCTTGCTGCGCGCCTGCCAGTCCATGATGCTGACGGCGCCGACGCGCACCTCGTGGAGCGGACTCTCGAGCAGTCGCTCGATCTCGGCCGGGTCCATGTCCATGCAGCTCCTTGGCGAGCGCGAAGATCTGGCCCATGCCGATGCCACCATCGGCCGAGCGCAGCGCGTCCAACCTCTCTTCGAACTGCATGGCGGTCGACCGGGATGGCGGTTCAGTCACGTTTGCAGGCTAAGTCCTGCGGCAAATCAGTAACGTCCACGGCGATGGCCGTCGTCTACTAGAGGTATCGGTAGTAGATCAGGCCGCCGTCCTCGCTTCGCATGTGAGCCTTCACTGAAGATGTAGGCCGTAACGAGGATTGCTTCGCGGCCGTTTATCTCGACCACAGTCAGGGTCGGGTTGCTCATGGATTGACTGCCGGCGTGCGTCTTGATGTCCAGCGGCGTGGCGATTTCGGTCTCAAAGTCGTACAGGAACAGCCGCCACGAGCTCCAGTCGTCGGGCACACGCTGGCCCTCGATGATCATCAGCTCGTGACCGCGAAACATGACGGTGTCACGGTCACCGATGTGGCCCTCCACGCCGAGCTGGATCAGCGCATAGTCCAGATCCCGACGCTGGCTCGACTGCCAGGTCGTCCAATCGGTCGATCCCTCCGCCTGCAGATCGCGCTCGCAGCTCGCGTGGTAGTGGAAACCTAGCTCGACCCGTTCGGGGCTGACGCTCTCGATCGACGGCGTCCCTTCCCCACAGGCCGGTGTCGTGATCGGCACGTCGAACCGCCTCTGGGTGGTGGCAGCGAGCAGGTCGTTCCAGCTTGCGTACTCGGCGATGACCGTGTGGATCGGGTCAGGCTCCTGCTCCCAGGCCACGATGTAGCCGCCGTTTCCGTTGGCGGCGATGGCCGGCTGCGAGGCCTCATCGGCCAGCTCGACCTGCGAGGTCCAGGTCATCAGATCGGTCGAGGTCGCGAGCTGAACGTGGTATTGGCCGTCGGCTTCGGAATGGGTGAAGTAGACCGCGGCGAATGCATCGGCCTCCGGGACCCAGATGATGTCGCTCGGGCCAAGCCAGCGACCCAGGTCGTCGAGGACGCGGTAAGCGTGCGCGTCCGCCGCGGTGACGTCTGAAATGAGGCCTATCAGCTCAGTCCGGGCGGCATCGATTGACACAGTCGGCGTCGGCGTCTGCGTCGGTGGCGGCGTCGGCGAGACCGTCGGTGTCGGCGGGGCGTCGGAGCGACGGACGGGCTCGATTGGCATGCGCCGAGCAACGTCAAGATGACCATGGCCACGATTCCGACAGCGCAGAGGACGCGTGCACGCTTGGTTGCGCGTCGAGCAATTACGTCGAGGCCGTGCAGCTCGCTGCGACGAGTCTCATCCACGGCAACCACTCTATCCACGCGAAATTGGAACAAACGGGGCGCGCCAACCCCCAGACTGAGTAGCGCGGCCCTTCAGCCGCCGTTAACCGGGTGCAGCATTCAAATGCAGCGCGATCTGGTGGTAAGGGCTCAGGGTGGCGACGCCGACGCCTATTCCACGCTGACGGCCACCTCCGTCGATCGGCTGTTCGCCGTGGCGCGCTTGATAGTCGGTGACGACGACCGTGCCGCCGACGCGGTTCAGGACGCGCTGCTGAGGGCTTGGCTCGACCTCCGCGGGCTACGCGATCCCGATCGTTTCGACGCCTGGTTGAACCGAGTTCTGGTTCGTACGTGTTACGCGGCGGCCAAGCGTCACCGAACCAGAAGCGTTGTCGAGATCAAGGTCGCGATCGGAGGCGCCGTCCAGCATCCCGGACAGCCAGTCAGCCATCGCCATGCACGACCAGCTGGATCGGGCGTTCGCGACGATGTCGACTGACCACCGGACCGTGATCGTCCTGGTGCACTACCTCGGGCTTTCCCTCGCAGAAGCCGCGAGCACTGTCGGTGTTCCTCTCGGCACGATCCAGTCGCGGCTCAGCCGCGCAACACAGGCAATGCGCGCAGCTCTCGAGGCCGACGACCGGCCAACAAATCCTGTGGCGGAGGTGGCGAGATGATGCCCGCCGACCGGTTCGATCGCGTGCTCGACAGCTGGATAACCTACAAGGCGCCCGCCGCCGCGCCGCCGCAACTGCACGCGCGAGCCATGGATGTCGTCCGCCATCGCCGGCAACGCGTCAATTGGTCCGCCACCATTCGTGGCGCCGTGGGTGTCGGTCCGGCCGGCGGAGTCAGGTTTGGGACAGCGTGGCGAGTGGCAGCACTCGTCGCCCTGACGCTCATCCTCGGGGTGTTCCTGGTCTTCGTTGGGGGGACGAAACCACCAGTGGACATAACGCCGTCGCCAACACCGCCCGCCAGCCCCACTCCGGTCGCCCCGCCGACCGTCCCGCCATTGCAGACGACCGAATTTTCGCGCCCGTTCTCCTACGTCCTGCCGGTTGACAACAGCATCCGGACGGCCCCGCCAACCGAGCAGCTGTTTCAGTTCATCGACGGATCCTTCGCCGGTCGCCACGGCATGGTTGTTGCGGCGATCGCCCGAGCCTCGGTAGCTCGTTGCCCAGGCGCCCTCGGCGCCGTCCCCATTCGAAATGCCCCAGCCGCCCTGCTGGAGGACTTGGAAGCCATAGGTGGTTTCACCCTGCCTTCGCCAACTCAGGGGACAGTCGACGGCCGAGTGGCGACTGTGACCCGCCGTAACGAAGACTCATCACCGTGCGCGGGTGAATTTCATATCGAGACCGGACTGGCATCCGACGCAATATCGATGACCCGGCCTGGGAGCATGATCCTGTTCGACGTCGACGGGGAGACCGTCCTGATCGACGTCTGGGCTATCAACGAAGCCGAGCTCGAAAGCTGGCTGCCAACCGCGATGGAACTTGTCGACACGATCCAATTCGTGCCGCCGCCCATCGAGCCGACGGCCGAGTTCGCGCGCCCTTTTCCTACGTCCTGCCGGCTGACAACAGCATCCGCACGGTCCCACCAGGCGAGGATCTCTTTCAATTCATCGACGGATCCTTCAGCGGTCGACACGGCATCGTTGTCGCCGCGATTGATGAGGCCGTTGTACACACGTGTACCGGCGATCAGGGCCGCGTCTCCATTCGTACAGCACCACCCGCCGACCTGCTGGAGGATCTGGGAGCCATAGGCGGCATCACGTTAGCCGCGCCAAGTGAGACGACTTTCGACGGCCGAGTGGCAACGGTGACTCGCCGGGTTGAGGCCTCACACGCCTGCGAGACGCCCGACATCCATCTCAATGGCCATTTCATCGGTCCACTCATCGACCTGATGAGGCCCGGCGAGCATGATCCTGTTCGAGATAGACGGGCGGACCGTCCTGATCGACATCTGGGCCATCGACGAGGCCGAGCTCGATAGCTGGCTGCCCGCCGCTACGGAATTCCTCAACACGATCCACTTCATCAGCGAGCCGTAAGGAGCCGTCATGTCGCGTCCATCAGCACTTCGGCCGGGTTATGCCGCCCTTGTTGTGATGGTGCTCGCCGCTTGTGCCGGCACCTCCCCGACGCCCTCACCTTCTGACCCTCCGACAGCGGCACCATCCACAACGGCGCCGACCCCGAGCCCTTCTCCCGAACCCACAGCCGTGGCGGCTGGCCTGCCGCCTGAGGGTGGCTGGCAGGTCGAGCTCACCGCCGACGAGCTGGTCGACGCCGGTTGGCCGGCGGATGTGACTCGCTTCAGGCACGTATACGTGGACATTCGCCAGTGTAGGGGCGCGGCTCGATCTTTATGAAGACGACGGCGATAGCTTCTTTTGCGACGCCGACATGGAACCGTTGGACGGTGGGTTTCGACTGACCTACGAGGATGGCCTCTGCGGCGGCGAAGTCGACGACATCGGCTGGACGCTGGAGGACGACGGCCTTCATTTGACCCTCATCACCACCAACGCTCCGGTGGACCAGCAGAAGGCGTACCTCGAGACTGAAGTCTGGCAACCAATCGAGCCCGGCTCCGTCCCACACGGCAGTCCTACCGCACAAGGTTCCGAGCCTCCCTGGATGGACCGATGCGAGCCCGGTTGCCAGGGTCCAATCGCAAGCGGGACGTTTACCTCAGCAGGGTTCATTCCGGGTCTTCAGCTGACCTTCGCGGACAGCTTGTGGTTCAACACAGCCGACTATCACGATGAGATCCAATTCGAGTGGGGCGGTACGCCATCCGCCTTTGGCAAACGGCCGGAGCTTCATCCGAAACCGGCGAATTGCTCACCGACGTACCGCGGACAGTCGACGGGCTGACTGACTGGTTCGTTTCGAACCCCGATATGACCGTTTCGCCTCCCGAAGACATCACCATCGGCGATGGGATCGTCGCGAAGACGTTCACCTTCGATGTTTCCGGCACGAACACTAATGACGATCCCGGCTGCCCCGTGCGATCGTGCCTGAATGTGCTCTGGATCAATGAGGGCCACGTCTTTGGCATTGGAAGTGGCTCGGGCGAGCGGCTTTATCTGTTCAACGTAGGGACAGGAGCTGCCGCGCGCACTGTCGTTGTTTCACTGGACACCCACCACGAAACGCTGGCCGCGGAGACCGCAAGACTCAACGAGATGCTCTCGACTCTTAGGGTGCCTTAAGTTCTCTGCCGCGATGCGTGCATGCGCTTCGCCTGTTACGGCAATGACAGCCCAGCTGGCCCGTGGTGCATCCTCGCGCGTCGCGACGCGGACGGTAGGTTCGGGTTGCCTAGCTAACCCGTTCGCACCCGGTCATCGACGAACGCTCGTCCCGGGTGCGGTCGACATCGCTCAAGGAAGGGAGATGTAATGAACCTGGTCGACACTCTGGTCGCAAGCTTCAACGAGGTCGTCAACGACCTCGTAACGGCGCTGCCGGCGCTCATCGGCGCGCTGATCATCCTGCTCGTCGGTTACATCGTGGCCAAGATCGTCAGTGGCGTGGTTCGCCGCCTGCTGGTCCGCGTCGGAGCTGATCGCAGCATTCGCGCAGCACGGAGTGCGGACGTTTACGGACAGAACGCCAACACGATGAAGCCCAGCACCATCGGCGCATCGGTGGTCTTCTGGGTGCTCATCCTGGTCTTCGTTGTCGCAGCCGCTAACTTCCTCGGCTGGCCGCAGGTCAGCCAGCTCATCAACGACTTCCTGGCGTGGCTGCCCAACCTGATCGTCGCCGATCATCATCCTCGTCGCGGCCCCGATCGTCGGACGCATCGTTCGTCGCGCGGTCGAGGGCGGATCCGATCAGCTCGGGATGACGAGCGGCCGAATGCTCGGCCGCATCGCCGAGATCGCGGTCATCGCGTTCGCAGTCCTTATCGCCGTCAACCAGGTGGGCATCGCGACGGATCTCGTGAACATCCTGTTCATCGGCATCGTCGCCGCACTCGCACTGGCGCTCGGGCTGGCATTCGGCCTGGGCGGCCGAGAGGTCGCCGGGCAGGTGACCCAGGATTGGTACGACCGATCCAAGGAGGTCTCCGCCCGCGCGCAGGCCCAGATGGCGAAGGGTTCTTCGACGACGCCTCCGACGCCGCGCTCGAGCTCTTCCCCGGAGACATCACCCAGCGGAGGCTGATCCCCGCGCTCTAAGCGACAACGTTGCCCGGCGCCGGAGCTCTTCGGCGCCGGGCAATTTCGTGTCCGGCTATTGCAGCTCCCGAATGTCAGTGATCAGCTCCGGGAGGTCCGCGAACGAGTGCTGCTGACCGTCGATCGAGCGTGACTTTGCGTTTGGCAGACGCTCTTCGTAGAGCGCCAGGTGGTCGAACGGGACGTGCGGGTCCTCGCGGCTGTGGTAGAGGAACATCGGGATCGCTGGCAACCCGGACGTGAAGTCGTCGGGCAACGCGTACTCGTCGTAGGCCCAGCCTTCGGGGCCCCACCAGGGCACCGAGACCAGGAAGAGTCCCGCGATCGACGCCGGCGGAGCGCCTTCCGCCAAATACTTCAACAGCACGGACCCGCCGAACGAATGCCCTACGAGGATGACGGGCCCATCGATGGCGCCGGAGCTCCGCATCGATCCGATCGCGCCATGGGAGGTAGTGCGGACCGATTGCGGCATCCGGCATCTCCGGCGCCATGACCTCGAATTCGGGACCAAGTGCCTTCTTCAGGTGGTTCGCCAGGATGCCGCTTCCTTCGGGAGCCCACATGTCGCCGGCTCCCTGGATGAACAACACAGCCTGCTTGGTCATGGCCGCAGATTTTGACAGTGGACTGCTTGGCGTAAGGTCTCAAGGAGTCGCAAATGCATGCTGAGCTTGTGTCTTTTGGACGGCTGGAACTCGATGGCGAGGTCCTGGATCACGACGTCGTGATCGAGGGCGGCACCAAGCGAAAGCGAAAGAAGGGTCCGTCGAAGCCACTTCGTGACCAATACGGCCACACACCGCTCTCCATCGACGAACGGATTCCTTGGTCTGCGAGCGTCCTGGTGATCGGCACTGGCGCGAACGGACAGCTACCCGTGATGGACGAGGTCGTCCAGGAGGCCCAGCGCCGCGGGGTCCGACTGATAGCTGTGCCGACTGCGGAGGCCTGCAACCTGCTCAACGAGTCGGTCGATGGTGAAATCGCGGCGATCCTTCACGTGACCTGCTGACTGCCTGCCTTCGGTAACAGCGGCCGCTGCTCGCGCCGCGTCGTCTCGACGTGGCTCTTCTGGACGGGCTCGGCTGCCCGCGCATCGGCCGCAGCCTGCCAGTCGGAGTTTCGGTCGATCGTCCGCAGCTCCCGAAGCTTGTGGTGGACCCACAGGTAGCGGTCGGCGTCGGTCTTGAACGAGTACAGCTGAGGGAGCGCCGCGTTGGCGATGGCCTTCTGGGCAGGCACCCAGCACGTGTCGTGCCATAGTGCCGTCGCCTCGGGCATGCTGACGAACTGGCCGCGTTTGGCGCTCTCCTCGTATGCGTACGCCTCGAGGAGGTCGGTCAGCTCCCAGTAGCCGATCGGTCGAGAGAACTCGATCTGTAGCTCCGGATGGCTCGCCGCGAGCCCGCTGCGCTCCATGAATTGGCGGTTCTGCTCGGTGTGGACCAGCTGGAGCAGGTCCACGTCGGGAGTTATGGCGTGGGACAGCTTGAGCGCGGTGACGTCGGCGTCGATGAATTCGCCGCCGTCCTGATCGAGCGACCGCTACGCGATGGTGGCCGTCACTGACGAAGTAGAGGTCGCTTGCCTCGTACACGGAGATGGGCGGCATGGGTCGGTCGGCGAACGCCTTTCGCAGCGAGTTGAGGCGCTGGTTGAGGTCGCCGCGCTTGCGGGGCTTGAAGAAGCGATCGAAGTCGACCGCCCGATCGACCGACCCGACGATCTGCTTGATCGCGATCGTGCGAATGCCCACGTAGGACTGACCCACGATGCGCAGTCGGTCAGTGACTTCGCCCAGCGGCAGCAAGGTCTCGGTGCTCACCAGATCACGGTAATACGAGCGACAACCCCTGGCTCAGAAAGAGCCGCGGTTGACCCATCCCCCTTCGTCTTGTATAACTAGCGACATGCTATCGATAGAACGGCGGAATGAAGTCGACCGCCCACATTCCGGCGACGGTCACCACCACTCCCCGGACATCGACGAGATCCTCCCCAGCCAGACGCGCGACATCTCCGAAGAAGACCGTGAGCGTTTCGAGGCGAACATGGCCGAGATATTTGGCGCGCTCGGCATGGACCTTGACACGCCGGGCACGCACGACACGCCGCGACGGTTCGTCCAGGCGCTGATCGACGCGACCAACGGCTACGACGGCGACCCCAAGCTGGTCACCGTCTTCCCCACCGAGTGCCACGGCGACGCGAGCTGCGAGCTCGCCCAGATCGTCGAGGGGCCGATCCCCTTCTTCGCCCTCTGCGAGCACCACGCGCTGCCGTTCTACGGGCACGCCTATGTCGGCTACGTGGCGCACGACCAGATCATCGGCATCAGCAAGCTCACCCGGCTGGTGCGCGTGCTGACCCAGCGCTTCGGCGTGCAGGAGCGGATGACGCACGAGATCGCGCGGACGCTGGAGGGGCTGCTCAACGCCCACGGCGTTGCGGTCTACATGGAGGCGGATCACATGTGCACCCAGATGCGCGGCGTGCGCGAGGACGCGGCCATCACCCGAACGACCGGCTATCGCGGCGTCTACGAGCGCGAGCAAGCCTTCGGTCCGAGTTCTTCACGCTCGCCGGTATCGGCGCCGGCAGCCCCACGCGCCGATGACAGCAACGACTCTGGTAGACGCGCCGGCCAGGCAGACATTCCAGCTCGAGCCGCTGCTCACGCACAGTTCGACGCAAGGTCCGTCGCGCGGCGGCCAGCTACCGGCGTGCTCTCCACGAGGCCTACGGCAGCGACATCTCTATCCCGCTGCGGACGGACCGACCAACCGTCATCGCCAATTTCGTCTCGACGATCGACGGCGTCGTCTCGTTCAAGGTCCCCGGCCAGGCCGGCGGCGGCGAGGTCAGCGGCTTCTTCGAGCCCGACCGCTTCGTGATGGGCCTGCTGCGCTCGCTAGCCGACGCGGTCGCTGGTCGGCGCCGGCACGCTGCGCGACACCAAGAAGCACGTCTGGAAGCCATCGCACGTACATCCGGCCAGTGCCGCCGATTTCGCGCGGGTCCGCGCAGCAGCTCGGCCTAACCGGCGAGCCAACGACGGTGGTCGTCACTTCGAACGGCGATATCGACCTCACCCAGCGCGGCCTCGCCGATCCCAGCGTCCCGGTGTTCGTCGTCACGACCGACCGCGGCAAGGTCGCCGCTGCAGCACCAGGCACCCTTCGCGACCCACGTCGAGGTAGTCAGCGCCGGCGCGGCGGCGAACGTCGATCCCAACCAACTAGTGGAACTTCTGCGCGACCGCGGCTTCGAGCTTGTGCTGACCGAAGGCGGGCCGCACCTGTTCGGCCAGCTGGTCGGCGCCCACCTCGTCGACGAGCTCTTCCTGACGCTCGCTCCGCAGATTGCGGGCCGATCGGCCGAAACCCCGCGGCTCGGCCTCGTCGAAGGCACCGCCTTCACCGTCGACGGCGCGCCGTGGTCGCAACTGGTCGACCTGCGCAGGTCCGGCAACCACCTCTTCGCTCGGTACAGATTTCAGGAGACAACGGCATGAGCAACGGCAAGGACGATCCAGGTCAATCGGTCGTCATCGTCGGCGGCGGAGCTCGCCGGTGCAAGCGCAGCATTCGAGCTGCGCAAGCTCGGGTTCGACGGCAGCGTCACACTGCTCACCAACGAGCAGCACCTGCCCTACAAGCGCCCGCCGATGTCCAAGGAATACCTGCGCGGCGAGCAGCCAATCGAGAAGGCTTACGTCAAACCGGCCGATCAATACGCCGAGCAGCACGTCCACCTGATCCAGGGCAAGCGCGTGGAGTCGATCGACACGGACAGTCGAACCATCACCCTCGGCGACAGGTCCGCCCTCCCCTACGACGCCCTGCTCCTGGCGACCGGATCGGCTGCACGACGGCTGGACATTCCAGGGGCCGATCTATCGGGCGTCCACTACCTCCGCAACGTCGAAGACGCCGATGCAATTCGAGCCGCAGCCCTGGAAGCCGAGGCGATCGTCGTCATTGGCGGCGGCTGGATCGGCACAGAGGTGGCCGCTTCGCTTCGCCAGCTGGGCCGCAACGTGACGCTCGTCGCGCCGCCGCCGCAGCCGCTCGAGAACATCCTCGGCGCGGAGGTGGCCGGCGTGTACCGCAGGCTGCACGAGGAGAACGGCACGAAGCTGGGTGGTCGATGATGTCGCCGCTTGCCGAGGTGAGCGTGGTGGCGAAGTCCTCACCCCGGCCGATCAGCATGTAGCCGGGGAACGGCGCCGAGGTCGCTCCCCGCCACTGGAGCCCCGGCGCGTGCATGTCGATCTCGTAGGTGAGACCGGGGTAGAAGTAGCCGATCTGCGGGCCGCCGACCATCAGCGGGAACCCGGTCCTGGAGTGATCGGCGTCGATCATCAGCGTGTTGCTGGCCTGACCTTGCTCCGCAAGCGTCTCACTGGGCAGCGAGCTGCTGTCGGCCGCCGGCGTGGGCTCATAGCTCCCTGGGTCCAGGATGACGCTCCCCTTCGGTTGGCTGGGAAGCTGTCCATACTCGAAGTTGCGGTCGACCGAGGTCGGGCTCTCCGGGTTCTTGAACTGGCGCAGGTCGTCGAAGACGCTCTTTCCCCGGTACTTCCCGAGCCGCCGCTGGAGGCCGGCGAGGAACTGCGAGCGGCGGGCCTCGTCGCCGCCCCCCTCGCCGACGAACTGGCCCTTGAGGGCATTGACGGCGTAGACGTCCTTCCGCGTCCACGGCGCCGTCGAGGGGCTGTTCAGGTCGAGGTAGTCGTTGATCCCGGAGATGAAGGTGTCGATGTCCCGCAGCACGGCCCTGCCCTCAGGGCCGGCGTTCTGGAGGACCTGCGTCTGCTTCGCGACCTCGGCCTCCGTCTGGGCGCTGGGCTGGAAGTTCTGCAGGCTGGAGATCAGGCCGAGCGCGCTGAGTCCCGGCGCATCGATCGCAGCGACGCGGGCGTTGTAGCGAGCCTGATGGAGCAGCAGGCCCCGGTCCTCGGCGACGATCCAGCCGGCGGCCCAGATCCCGCCGTCGTACGTCGTGGCGGTGACGTGCGGAACGTTGAACTGGTCGCGGATGATCGTCACCCCGGGGTACGGCACGCTCTCCGGCGTTCCTGGCCCGGCAGTGTCGACGCCGAAGCGCTCCGACTTGAAGTACTGGGTCAGGTCGGCGCCCGTGACCTGATCGAAGAGCGGCGTCAGGCGGTCGTACATCTTGGCCTGCCGGTCGGCGCCGTCCGGCGGCGGCAGGCCACCGTACTGGCCCGAGGGAATGATGTTGAGCGCGGTGTCCGCGTAGTCGGCGGCCGCCGCGCTCGCGGGCTGTGCCGCCAGGCCGACCAAGACGAGCATCCCGGCGACGCTCCTCCAACGTCGTGTCCGGCGATGTCCTCTCAAGCGTTCAACCCTCCGTTGCATTCAGCCCCGCGTTGGTGACTGCTTTCAGCCTGCGGACCATATACCCCCGCATCAGTCCGTGCCGGGACGTGGGAGACCCGCTGGTGTCCAGGGCGTGCGCCGGGGAAGCCAGCGGGGAACGTTGCGCATGTAGTCGCGATACTCGTCGCCGAACCGCCGTTCGAGGCCCGGCTCCTCGTAGACGAGGAAGCCCACCCAGTTGATCGCGAAGAAGGCCGCGAACCAGATCAGCAGCGCGGGCGAGCCGAACAGAGTCGCCTCACCCAAGAGCACTGTGAGCACGGCGGTGATCATCGGGTTGCGGACGTGTCTGTAGGGGCCCTCGACGACGAGATGGCGCGTCGGGTCCCAGGGAGCGAGCGTCCCCCGACCGATCCGCGCGAACAGCCGCACCGTCCAGGTCCAGAGCGCGATGCCGGCACCGATCAGCGCCACGCCGAGCAGCACCGGCAGGGCGGCCACCGGCCCGTCGAGCCCCCAGCCGATCTCCGGTCCGTCGCCGACGATCAGGATTACCGCCGGCACCACCACGGTGACGATGCCCGGGAGCAGCACGATCGCGCGCGCTTGACGCCAGGCGCCCACGGCGAGAGGGTACGCTGCCCCTGCTTGAGTTTCGCACGCGTACCGTTAGCCATCCTTGGGAGCCTGACCGTCCTCCTCGTGGCCTGGGCGCCCGCGGCCCGCGCGGATGACCCCGGGCGCTGGCTGCTCACCGGAGCGAGCTCGGTTCCCACGAGGTACTGGCAGGGCCTCACCTCTGACCCGGGAAACGCGAACCTGTACTTCGTGGGAGTGTTCGAGGGCCTGTGGCGTACGACGCCGTTGCTGCGCCAAACCGCCGGTGTGCAGAGCGCCATCCCGCCCGAGGTCAAGGACGACGAGGGCTACAACCACATCGGCGACCCGACCTGGAACGGGGGCGACGGCGGCCGTGTGATCCTGCCGCTCGAGTGCTTCACACCCGGGACGGGCAACACCTGCGGCACGGGCTCGTTCGGCGTCGCCGACCCGGCAACGCTTGCCTTCCGCTACTACGTGAAGCTCGACCCAGCGCAGATCCCCAAGGCGATGTGGGCCGAGACCTCACCAGACGGCTCGCTGATCTGGACCAGCAGCGGCAACGACCTGCTTGCCTATCGCACGAGCGCGGTCTCGGCGGCCAACGCGGCCCCCGCTGGCCCGCTGCTCCGCTCCGTTCGCCGCCTCCCCGGCGCGGTGCCTCCGACCGGCATCACGGGCGCCGTCTTCCGACACGGGCGGCTGCTCCTGGCGGGCGAGGACGACGGCACCTATCAGGTGTGGAGCGTCAACCCTCGCGATGGCGCTCGGCGGCTGGAACTGGAGATGCGCATCTGCGGCGAATCCGAGGGCCTCGACCTGATACCCACGCTCGGCGGCAGGCTGCACTGGCTGATCGCGCCGTTCGATCCCGGGTGCGAGCTCACCTACGGCCCCTCGAGCGCCTTGCTCCATTTCTGGCCGCGGCGGGGCGGCAGGCGCTTGCAGGCACAGCGTCCTCCGCACCGCGGTCTCTGAACTGCCCGGCACCGTCCGGGCCACGGTTCGTGTGACGCTTCACGGCCAGCCGGTGCGCCGAGCGGTGGTGCGCTTCGCGGGCGGCAGGGGCCGCACGGGCCCGCAGGGACTCGCCCGAGTCTCGGCCAGGCTGGAGCTTCCAGGGCGCTTCAAGGCGCTGGCGCGGAAGGGCTGGCGCTACGGCCTCTCAGGTCTCGTCCCCGTGGGTGTCGAGTCAAGCGCCGCACCCACCGCTCGCTCGGGCGCGGGCTAGCCGATAACCGAGACACGCGGCGCTTCGATGGTCGGATAGCTGACCAAAGCTCTTCGTCAGCGGCTGACGGCGGGGCCGCTCCCCCCACCTTGAAGCTCCCATTCCTGCCGAAGCGCAGGTACAGCGAGGGCAGCACGAACAGGTTCAGCAGCGTCGAGGTGATCAGGCCGCCGAGGATCACGATGGCCATCGGATGCTCGATCTCGTGACCCGGGATGCTGCCGGCGACCGCCAGGGGCACGAGCGCCAGGCCGGTCGCCGAGGCGGTCATCAGGATCGGCGCCAGCCGCTCCTTCGCTCCCGCGCAGCACGAGCTCGGGGCCGAACGGCACGCCCTCGTGGCGCTCGAGATGCTGGAAGTGGCTGATCATCAGGATCCCGTTGCGGGCCGCGATCCCGAACACGGTCAGGAACCCGACCAGCGAGCCGAGCGACAGCACGCCGTCGCCCAGCCACACCGCCAGCACTCCGCCCACCAGCGCCATCGGCAGCAGCACGGAGGTCAGGGCCGCCAGGCGAAGGCTGCCGAAGGCGGCCTGAAGCAGGAGGAAGATCGCGATCGCCGGCGCCGATCCCGAACAGCGTCAGGCGGTCCTGGGCGGCGTTCAGCTCGGTGGACTCTCCGAGCACCTCCGCGTGGTACTCGCGCGGGAACTGGACGTCCGCGAGACGCTCCTCGACCTCGCTCACGACCGAGCCCAGGTCCCGCCCCTCCACATTGGCGCCCACGTCGATCCGGCGCGATTGCAGCTCCCGCTCGATGTGATTCGGGGTCGGCGCGACGTCGATCTCGGCGATTTGCTCCAGGCGCACGCGACCGCCGTCGGGCGTGTCGATCGGAAGCCTCTCTACGTCGGTGAGGCTGTTGCGCGCCGAAGGGATGCTCCAGACGTGGACGTCGTAGGCCTTGCCGCCCTGGAAGACGTCGCTCACCTCTTCGCTTGCCAACAGGGTTGAGGACTGCCGGCGCACGTCACCCGGCTTCAGGCCATACCGCTGCGCCGCGCCGAGACGCAGCCTCCACCTCGATATGGGGCAGGTCCTCGGCGAAGTCCGGCGCCACGTCGACGGTTCCCTCGACATCCGAGATCGTTGCCGCGACCTCGTCGGCCTTCTCGCGCAGGACCTCGAGATCTGGACCGAAGATCCGCACCACGATCGATTCGCTGGTCCCGGTCAGGACCTCCTTGATTCTCTCCCGCAGGTAGGTCTGCACGTCCCGGTAGAGACCGGGATATCCCTCGACCGTCCTGTGGATCGCATCCAGGGTCTGGTCGTAGTCGACGTCCTCGCTGACGCTGACCCAGTTCTCCCCGAAGTAGACGCCGTAGATCTCGTCAGACAGCAGGGCCTGCCCGATGTGCGACCCGCAGTTGCGGACACCGGGGATCTCGCGCAGGTCGCGACAGGCCCGGATCGAGATCCGCTTCTCCTCCTGGGCGGACGTGGAGGGCTCGGTGAGCCAGTGCATGAGGAAGTCCCGCTCCTTGAAGTTCGGCAGGAGCTGGTTGCCGAGCGTCGGGTAGATAAAGAGCCCCGCCAGCATGCAGGTGGCGGCGGCGACGATCGCCGGGCTCGGCCTGCGGATTGATCCACACGAGGATCGCGCCATAGCCGCGCTTCAGCACCCGCAGAAGCGGTGACTCCCGCTGTCGGAGCGGCCCTCGAGAGAGAAGCAGCAGGCAGAGCGCCGGCGTGACCGTGAGCGCGACCAGCATCGAGACCAGCACCGCCAGGCCATAGGAGAGGACGAGTGGCTGAAAGAAGGACCCCGACAGGCCCTGGAGGAAGAAGACCGGCACGATCGCCACCACGTTGATCACGGTCGCGTAGGTGATCGCGGTTCGGACCTCGACCGAGGCATCGAGCACGATCCCGAATGTCGACCTGCTGCTGCCCGCCGCCCGCGCCTGCCGCAGTCGCCGCACGATGTTCTCCACGTCGATGATCGCGTCGTCGACCACCACCCCGATCGCGACCACGAGCCCTGCCAAGACCATCACGTTGATGGTCGTCTCGGTGAGGTCGAGGACCAGGATCGCAGCGATCAGCGAAGCCGGGATCGCGATCAAGCTGATGAACGCGGTGCGCCACTCGAACAGGAAGCCGCTGATCACCACCGCCACCAGCAGCACGCCGAGCAGCAGCGCCCACGTGAGGTTGTCGATCGACTGCTCGATGAACGTCGCGGGCCGGAAGATCGTCGTGTCCATCTGCAGGCCGGGCAGCCCGGGCCGCATCTCGTCCACCGCCTCCTCGACGCCCCGGGTCACCTCCATCGTGTTGGCTCCCCGGAACTTCTGGACGATCAGCAGCAGGCCGTTGCCGCCGTTCACCACGCCCTCGCCCCAGAGGGGTATGTGGGCCTCGACCACCCTTCCGACATCCTCCAGGCGAAGGGTTCTGCCGTTTCGCTCCTCGATCGGCACCTTCGCGAGCTGACTCGGTCCCACTACCGGCTGCACGTGCTCGATGTTCATCCGCTGGCCGTTGGCGCTCTCGATGAACCCCCCGCTGCCGACCACGAAGCTCTTCGTGTACTGGAGCACCCCGGCATCGACGGCCTCGGCTGTCGTCTCCATCACGCGTTCGAGCGAAACGCCGTTCTGCGCCAGCTTGCTCGGATCGACCTGGACGTGCCGCTGCTGGAGACGCTCGCCGTAGATGTCGACCGAGGCAACCCCTGGCACCCGCATCAGCTGCTGCCGGATCTTCCAGTAGGCGATGTTCGACATCTCCATCAGGTTCACCTCGTTGGAGGAGACGCCGATCTTCATGATCCGGCTGGTCGCCGAAAGCGGCGGCATCATCCAAGGCGGGCTCGCCCAGGTCGGCAGGGTCGGGGTGACCTGGGCGATGCGCTCCTGGACCAGCTGCCGGGCTCTGACCTCGTCGGTCCCACGCTCGAAGATGAGCTCGATCGCGGAGAGCTGGGAGACCGACTTCGAGCGCAGCTCTTCGAGGCCGGGAAGCCCGGTGAGCTGCTCCTCGATCGGGATCGTGATCAGCTCCTCGACCTCGTTCGAGGAGTTGCCGAGGGCGATCGTCTGGATCTCAACGCGCGGGGGCGCGAACTCCGGAAAGACATCGACCTTCGCGGTTGGGATTTGCGCAACGCCGAAGGCCATCAGCGCCGTGGCGGCGAACAGCACCAGCCACCGAAAGCGCAGGCTCCTGGAGACGATCCAACGCATCAGCGAACGACCCGCCCGCGCCATCAATTGCTGGCGATCTCGAGCTCCGCGCCGTGGACCTCGGCGGCTCCAACCGTCACGACCGTCGTGCCGGCGGGCGGGCCTTCCGAGAGCAGCACCCGGTCTCCATCTATGCGCTGGACCTCGACCTCCTGTCGCAGGAAGGACAGCGGCGCCGAGCTCGTGTAGACGTAGGTATCGCCCTCGGGGTCGTAGATCAACGCCGCGTATGGAACGGCCCTGCGCCCATCGAGAAGATCGACCTCTGCGGTCTTCAGGCCGATCCGCCTGGCTCCCTCCGCGGTGAGCGTCACGCGCTTGAAGTCGTCGCGGCCCTTCACCGACTCGAGCGTGGCCGGCTCGTAGCCGGCCGCCGTCTCCGTCTCGATCTCGCTGCAGGCGGACAGCGAAAGCCCGGCGACCGCCAGCATCGCGCCGGCGAGCAGCCGACGCAGGCGACGAGCTCAGACCGCCGCCGGACGCTCACGGATTCCCTCCGCCTTACCCGCGGGCGCTCTGGCGGGCTCTGCCGCCGGCCCCGCCGACACGGGCTCGATGCCGGCCAGCCTGATGCATGATCTCCTCCTCTGGGGACACGTTCGGCCGCCCGCCGGCCCCGAACCGCAGGTAGAGGGTGGGCAGCACGAACAAAGCCAGCAGCGTCGTGGTGACGAGCCCACCCAGGATCACGATCGCCATCGGGTGGACGACCTCGAGGCCCGGGATGTCGCCGGCGATCGCAAACGGCACCATCACCAGGGCGGTTGCCGCGATGCTCGTCAGCACCGGCCCCAGCCGCTCCCGAGTCCCGCGCTCGATCAACGGCAGGCGTAGGGCGTCGCCGTGCCGGACCTCGAGCTCCTGCAGGTGACGAACCAGGACCACGCTGTGACGCGCCGCCAGCCCGAACAGCGCCAGGAATGCCAGCATCGATCCGAGCGAGAGCTCGGCTCCGTCGATGAGAGCCGCCAGCACTCCGCCGACCAACGCGACCGGCAGCGTCAGGAATGCCAGCACCGCCAGGCGCCAGCTGCGGAAGGCCGCCTGCAGGAGCAGGAAGATTGCGATCGCGGCGGCCCCAGCAAAGGCCAGCATTCGCCCGCCGTTGATCTCCTCACCGGTCGTGCTCTGAAGCACCTCGGCGTGGTACTCGAGCGGGAAGCTCACGTCCGCGAGCCGGCCCTCGACGTCGCTGGCGACCGCTTCGAGGCTGCGCCCGCTGACGTCGGCCTCAACGTCGAGGTAACGCGAGACCGCCTCACGCTGGATCGCGATCGGGGTCTGGGACACCCGGACGTCCGCCACCTCGCGAAGGCGGACGTGATCGCCGTCGGGCGTGTCGATCAGCAGGTTGCGGACGTTCGCGACGCTGCGACGCGTTTCGGGCACGCCCTGCACGACCACGTCGAAGACCTTCTGCTCCTCGAAGACGCTGCCCACCTGTATGCCCTGGAGCAGGACGGCCTCCGCCCGGCGCACGTCACCCGGCTTGATCGCCTCACGTTGAGCTCGTCCAAGATCGACCTCGATCTCGACTGTCGGCTGGGTCACCGGTGCCTCGATTCGCGGGTCGACGACTCCATCGACGCCGGCGACGAGCTGCCGCAGCTTCCTTGCCTCGCCGCGCAGGACGTCCAGCTCCTGGCCGTAGACCCGCACCACCAGGGGCTTGCGCGCCCCAGTCAGCACGTCCAGATCGTTGCTGCGGATCGGGTTGTCGCCCTCCTCGAGGGCGCCAACGTCCCTGATCTTCTGCGTCGAGTAGGTCACCACCTCACGATCGACTCCGCGCACCCCGCTGACGGCATCCTCGATCGAGGCGAGCGTGGCGTCGTAGTCCGCGCCGGAGTCAATGCCCACCCACACCTCGCCCGAGTTCACGTCGACGATCTGGTCGCCCGTCACGGCGCGCCCGACGTGGGCGCCGACGTCTTCGACTCCCGGAACCTGCCGCAGCTCGCGGCTGACCTGCGTGGTGATCTGGGTCATGCGCGGGTTGGACGTCCCGGGCTCGCTGTCGAGTCGGACGAGCACGTCCCTGTCCTTGAACGAGGGAATCAGCGAAGTGCCCAGGAGCGGCAACAATGCGAGGGCTACGAGGACGGCTCCGGCCCCGGCAACGAGAACCGCCCGAGGGCTGCGCAGAGTCCGCGAAAGCGCGGTCACGTAGCGCGGCCCGAGCCAACGCAACGGCGGAGACTCGGCGCCCCGGTGCAAGCCCCTGGAGAAGAGCAGCATGCTCAAAGCCGGGGTCAAGGTCAGCGCCACGACCATCGCCACGGCCACTGCCAGCGCGAAGGAGAGCACCATCGGCTGGAAGAAAGCGCCGGGACGGCCCTCCATGACCGCGACCGGAACGATCGCCAGGAGCACGATGAAGGTCGCGTAGGAGAGGGGGCTTCGCAGCTCCTGCGAGGCTTCCCGGACGATGTTGGCGGTCGTCCTGTCGCTGCCCACCTCCCGGTGCTGACGCAGGCGCCGGGCGATGTTCTCCCCCCCGACGACGGCATCGTCGATGACGATCGCGATGGCGGCCGCGAGTCCGGCGAAGGAGATCGCGTTGAAGGTCTCGCCTAGCAGGTCGAGCACGAGCGCCGCCGCAACCAGCGACACCGGGATCGTGACGAGACAGATGAACACCGTGCGCCACGCGAACAGAAAAGCGGCGAAGATCAGCACGAGCAGCACGCTCGCGATCGCCAGGGTCAGCGTCAGGTTGTCGATCGCGTCCTCGATCAGGGTCGCCGGCCGGAAGACGGAAGTGTCCGTTCGAATCCCCGTCAGGCCGGGCCGCAGCTCCTCGAGCGCGTCCTCGACGCCCTTGGTCACCTCGAGAGTGTTCGCACCGGGGAACTTCTCGACCACGAGCAAAAGCCCGTCGCCGTCGTTGACGACCGCATCACCGATCAGGGGCTGGTGATCGATCTTGACGTCGGCGACATCGGCGAGGCGGAGGTTGCCGCCCGTTCCCTCGACCGGGACCTTGCCAAGCTCCTTCGGGTCCGCAATCTCGTCGAGCACGTTCCTCACCTGGAGCCGTTGCTGCGGGGTCTCGATGAACCCTCCCGTCCCGGGCGTCGAAGCCTCCAGATAGCTGACCGGCGACGCGACCTGGGCGTTTCCGGCCGTGCTGATCACCTGAGAAAGGGTGGTGTTCCTGTCGCGCAGCCGCTCGGGGTCGACTTGGACTTGCATCTGCTGGTCGCGCATCCCCCAGATGGCCACGTTCGCGACTCCCGGGACGCCCATCAGGCGAGGCCTCACGGTCCAGCGCGCGATCACCGACTGTTCGATCCCGGAGAGCTCCTGCGAGGAGAGCCCGATCATCAGCACGCGGCTCGACGACGAAAGCGGCTGGAGCATCGTGGGCGGCTTGGACACGTGCGGGAACGCGGCCGCGCCGAGCTGGGTGAGTCGCTCCTGCACGAGCGCTCGCCCGGTGTAGAGGTCGAAGCCGGGCTCGAACACGAGCACGATCGACGACATGCCCGGGACCGACTCGGAGCGCAGCACGTCGACGCCCTGGACCCCGTTCAGCAGGTCGGCCTCGAGCGGAACGGTGATGAACTGCTCCACTTCCTCCGCGGAGAGCCCGAGAGCCTCCGTCTGAATCTCCACGTATGGAGGCGTGAACTCCGGCAGAACGTCCGCGGGGGCATCGCGAAGCTGCACGACGCCGACCGCCACCACCGCCGCGGCGACGCCGGCGATCAGCCACCGGAACCGAATGCTCGCGCCGACGATCGACCGGATCACGACCGAATCACCGCGAGTACAGTCGGTTCCAGGCGTTGAAGCCGGTCTTCGTACCAGCTGAATGCCCGCTTGAGGAGCCGGACGGTCACGACGAACGCGTCACTTCGACGAGAGCATCCAAGAGGGTGCACTATGAGAAGAAATACCGTCCACTCCCTGGTCTGGTTCAAATCTCTGATGCGACTCTAACCTTCGGTGTTCCGGCGTGTGTCAGCACCCGAAACGCATCCTCGATCCCTAAACACGAATCGCCGATCGAAGTTGCCTTCACCCCAGGGCTTCGCCGCAGCGGGGCGCAGGGACGCATATAGAGCGGCGGTCCGCGAGGCGCCCGCCGGCGCCGCGGCCGGCAGCCGGCTGATTCGAACCAGCTACTAGCTTGCCGAGGAACCTCGGCTACTGTCCCACGGTCTGTCGGATTCCACCCCACCGCCCATGACGGGGAAGCGAAGCCGCACCGTGGCGCCTGCGGAGTTCGTGTCGACGATCGTCGCCGTGCCCCCATGGGCCTCGGCGATCGCGTGCACGATGGCCAGGCCCAGCCCCGCGCCACCCGAGGCGCGTCCGCTGTCCCCGCTTGTGAAGCGCTCGAATGCGCGCGGGGCGACTGAAGCCGGAACTCCATCGCCCTCGTCGCTCACCTCGATCTCGGCCCAGCGAGGCTCGGCCCTGGCCGAGATCCGAATCTCGCCACGCCCATGGCGGAGCGCGTTGTCGACGAGGTTCCCGAGTGCCTGTCGCGCTCGCAGGGGATCTGCCCAGACGGTCCCGCCGACCCCAGCGTCGACCCGAATCTCGCGACCCTGCCCGCGCGCGCGGTCGGCGAAGCGCTGGCCGGTCCGCTCGAGCAGCTCATGCAGGTCAAGCCCTTCGCGCTTCAGCGGCAGACGGCCATCGGCGGCGCGGGCGATCAGCAGCAGGTCCTCGGCGAGCTGTGCGAGGTGATCCGTCTCCTCGAGCGCGACCACCAGCGACTTGCGGACCTCGGGGTCATCTCCGCTGATTCGAATGGCGGCCTCCAGCTCGGCTTTCAGCACGGTGAGCGGCGTGCGGAGCTCGTGGCTTGCGTCGGCGACGAACCGGCGCTCCCGCTGAAACGACTCCTCCAGCCGGGCGAGCATCTCGTTGAGGGTTTCGCCGAGCCGACGGATCTCGTCGTTCGCGGCCGGAACCGGCAGGCGCTCCTCGCCGCGATCGAGAGAGATCCGCTTCGCCCGGACCCTCATGGCCTCCACGGGGGCGAGCCCTGCCTTCGCGAGCTGGTAGCCGATTCCCGAAGCGATCAGGACGGCGACGGGAATGCCGATCAGGAAAGACCTGACGAGGTTCGACAGGGTCTCGTCGCGGTCGGCCAGCGAGATGCCGACGACGACCACGCGGGGGCGCTGCTCGGCATCGAGCGGGCGGGCGAGGATACGAGCCGTCCCCTCGATGTTCGGAACCCGGCGCTCGAGCAGCATCGAGGCCTGAGAAGCACCGCGCGCCTCTTCCGGGGAGAGTGCCGGGGAGACCACCTGCCGCGTCCCGTCGACGCGGCGCCCGCCCGGCGTCAGGATCTGGACGAACGCCTCCTCCGGATCGGAGAGCGCCACCCCTGGATCGGCCCCCGCGAGACCGCTCCCGCTTCGACCGAACGCCACGGACACGTCGTCGGATCGCTGCTCCAGGCCCTGGTCGATCGTCTCGGTGAGGTCGGCGCGCTGTTGCAGGTAGACGAAGGTTGCGGCGGCGGCGAGCACCAGCAGCATGGCCAGGGCGAAGCCGACCATGATGCGCACCCGAATCGGCAGGCGGGACAATCTCAGTCCTGCTCTCGGAGCCGATACCCCGAGCCCCGAACGGTCTGGATCGACTTCACGCCGAAGGGACGGTCGATCTTCTCTCGCAGGTAGCGGATGTAGACCTCGACCACGTTCGATCGGTTCTCATAGTCGTAATCCCATGCTCGTTCCAGCAGTTGGAACCTGGTCAGGACCTCGCCCGGGCGTCGCATGAACGTCTCGAGCAGGACGAACTCCTTGTGGGAGAGCTCGATCTCCTCGTCGCCGCGCCACACCTGTTGCGTGGCCGGATCGAGGCGCAGATCCCCGACCTCGAGGATCAACGGGCGCTCGGTACGGCCCCGCCGGACAAGCGCCCGCAGTCGGGCCAGGAGCTCGGCGAGGGAGAAGGGCTTCACCAGGTAATCGTCGGCGCCCCGGTCGAGGCCCTGGACGCGGTCCTCGATCGCATCCCGTGCGGTCAGCATGATGATCGGCGCCCAGACGCCCTCCTCGCGCAGGAGCCGGCAGGTCTCGAAGCCGTCAATGCCGGGGAGCATCAGGTCGAGGATCACCGCATCGAACTCCGTCGATCCGGCCATCCAGCGCGCGTCTTCGCCTGACGTCGCGATGTCGGCGACCAGCCCGTCGGCCTGGAGCCCACGGCGGATGGCCGCCGCCATGCGGGCGTCGTCTTCGACGATCAAGACGCGCATAGACGAATGATGGCGACGAAGATGAGAGCGAGCTGAGAACGCTGGATCAGCAGCCCTCGCTCGGACTCAGGTGGATCTATACACGCGAGCCGGGCGCGGGCCGCGTTTGAAGCCCGCGCCCGGTCTCGCTCAGGTGCTACTCGGTCCCGCTGTCGGCCTCGCTGCCGTCAGCCGAGGAGTCCACCAGGTTGAACTGGCGATCGAGATGCACGTCGACCTGGCTGCCGTCGGTCTTCTCCACCTCGACCTCGTAGTAGCCCTCTTCGTCGCGGATCTCGGTGGCGGTGACCTGGCCCCCACCGGTGTGCTCGAGGGCGGCCGTCTTCGCCCGGTCGAGCGCGGTGCCGGTGATCGGCGTCTCGCTGCCGTCGTCGCCGCGCCGGTGGCCCCGGCGATCGCGGCGCCGCCGGCCCCCAGCGCGACGATCGCGCCGCCAGTGATCAGCGCGGCCTTAACCCTGCTCATGCCCTTGAGTCTCTTGATCATCGTGTACCTCCAGTCGTCGAGTGCTTGGGTGGCGGACGGTAGGAGGGCCTGATGAGATGTCCATGAGAGCGTTCGGCGAGAAAGATCTGGCCGCTGCCTCGCCCGCGCAAGCACCTCAGCGACCCGGCGTGTAGCTGACCAGCTCCGCACGGCCGCCGGCGCCGTCCGTGTGCACGCTCAGCAGCGGCCCGACACCCGGAGCGTAGAACTTCAGCTCCTGGACCTTCGGCTCCAGCGGGACCAGGTCGCGGGTCATCACGACGTTCTTGTTGAAGTAGCCGAACGGAACCTGGACCCGCTCCTGGCCCACGGTGAGGACCGCCCCCTTGTCCTCGGCCTCGCCCTTGTAGTACTCCTGGCGGTAAGACTGTCCGGGCTGGGGGTTCGCTGGCATGGCGATCCCCGCCTGGGCACCGTCGACCCCGGCCTCGAACGACCCGGTCCGTGAGCTGACCTTGCCGTTCTTGTACTCGGCCGTCGCCTCGCCGAGGTACCAGATGTTGCCGGCGGAGTCCTGGGCGTACCAGTCGTCGGTGATCTCGACCGGTTGACCGTTTTCGGTCACCGTGTCGCGGATCACCCTGGCCTCGACCCCGTTGGCGATCTTCTTCGTTCGGTTGGTGACCTCGACGACGACCTGCTGTCGTGCGCCGGTGGTGTCGGTCTCGCGATATACCCACCTGCTTCCGGGGCTCATCGGCCAGTAGGGGTTGTCGATGTTGGTCGAGAAGTCGGCCGGATCCAGGTTGACCGTCTCGCTCCCCTGGGGCAGCGAGCCGGCCGGACCGGTCGTGTCACTGACGTTTGTTCCCTTCACAGCGGGCTCGTCTTTGCTGCCGCCCCCGCCACCGCACGCGGCGATTACGAACGCCAATCCGACAGCGGTCAAGGCGGTGAGGCGGCGGTGATCTTCTGCTTCCAGCTGCTCATGGCACGCTCCCTCTTTTGGAATTGGACGCTGCGGGCGGGAGCATCTCCAGAGGAGATGAAAAAGCCGTGAGAGATGATGAAACGGTGCGAGATCCGGGCCGATCCCCCCTGCGGTCGAGGAGTCGCTTAGCGCCGTCGGCGTGACGCGGCGCCCGCTTTCGGATTCCACGCCAGGCGCGACCGATGGCACCTGCCCACCCCTCCACGAATACCCTCACGTGATGCGACCGCTCGTCTACCACTCCCCGCTGGCAGCAGCGATGTTCTTCACGACATTCGCCGTGTGGGCCGTTGGGGAGCTAGTGCTTCAAGTGCGAAACCAGGCTCCAGGCGAGCCCGATCCAAGCCGGCTCGGGCTGCTCGCCGGGTCCGTCGCAGGAATCACACTTGCGTTCGTCCTGGCCGGCGATGGCGCGTTGCCAGGGCCGAGCTGGCTGCCGGTGGTCATTGGGCTCTCCGTGGCCTGGCTGGGCATGGCGGTGAGGGCCTGGTCGGTCCGAACGCTCGGTGAGTTCTTCACTGTCGATGTGACCGTCGCGGCAGATCAGCGCCTGATCGACGACGGTCCGTACGCGCTGGTGCGCCACCCGAGCTACACGGGGATGCTGATGGCAATCCTCGGTTTCGGCATCGCGCTCGATAGTTGCGGTGCCGTCGCCGCGGCCCTGTTCCTGCCCCTGGCGGCGGTCGTGAATCGAATTCGCTACGAGGAGGCGATGCTGAGGCGGAAGCTCGGCAAGCCCTACGAGGCGTACGCCAGCCGGACGGCTCGTCTCTTGCCGGGCATCTGGTAGCGGCCGGGCTGCTGGGGAAGGTCACCCCGGAGAGCGATCCGGCGCGCAATCATCAACGGCGTGGCGCTGCCATACGACGAGCGCGGCACGGGTGGGGCCCCCACAGTCCTGCTGCACGCTGGCGTTGCAGATCGCTCGATGTGGGCCGAGCTGCTTCCGCACCTCGCCGCCAGTGGCTACCGAGCCATTGCGATGGATCTCCCCGGCTTTGGCGAAGCAGAGCTCGGTCAAGTCCCCGCATACCTCGGAGTGCTGAACACAATGGATGCGCTGGGTCTCGAGCGGGCGTTTCTCGTCGGCAATTCGTTCGGGGGAGGTGTAGCGCTGCGCGTGGCCGCGGTCGCGCCCGAGCGCGTTGCGGGACTCGTGTTGGTCTCCACGCCGCCCATCCGCTTGGATCCCTCGCCCGAGCTGCAAGCCGCGTGGGACGCCGAGGATGCTGCCCTCGAGCGAGGCGACATTGACGCGGCCGTGGATGCCGTGGTGAAGGCGTGGGTCCTGCCCGATGCCGCGGAAGCCCTCCGCGAGCGGGTTGCCCGGATGCAGCGACGTGCCTTCGAACGCCAACTCGGTGCAGAGGATACGGGTGGTCCCGACCCGCTCGAGGCGGATCCCACTGCATTAGGCCGCGTTGTCAGCCCGGTTCTCATTGCTGCCGGCGAACACGACATGCCCGATTTCCGTGCTGCTCGTCAGCCGCTTGCCCAGCTCTTCCAACACGCCGAAACCCTGACGATTTCAAATGCCGGCCACCTCGCGCCGATCGAGCAGCCCGAGGCCTTCCGCCGGGTCCTCCTCGATTACCTGGCCGGGCTCCCACCGAGCGGCGGCGAATAGCTCGTGCCGGCGTTCGTGACCACATTCGCGGTCACGATGATCCTCACGAGCGTTTCTCAGCGGAGCTCGAGCCGGAACCCGTCGATGAAGAAGTTGACGGTCTCATCGCCGTAGCTGCCCTGACGGAACTTGACCCCGGTCGAGTCGCCCGTCTGGACGTCCGCGGTGGTCGGGGCGAGACGCTGTTCGTAGGGCTCGGGGCCGAGTCCGTCTGGATCGAGCCAGAACGCGACCTGGCCCTGGTTCCCCATCCTGAACGCGACCTTGATCGCGAACCAACGGCCGCGCGGGTAGGTGCCCACCGGATACCTCACGTTCTCGGCCGAGCACGAGGCTCGCACGGTGACCTCCAGCTCGGAGCCGGAGCGGTTCGAGATGCCGCCGTTCGCGCAGCCTCCTGCGCTGCCGTCCTGCTTGTGCTGGTTCATGAAGCCGAGGTGGCCCGAGGCCGCGGGCACATAGAACAGCTCCTCGTAGACCACGTCCGGGTTTGGGATCTGCGAGAACGCGACCTCGGTGCGGTGCTCGCCCGGGCCCCAGAGATGCGCCGCGCACGCGCCCTGGCCGACGGGGTTGCGCACGATCTCGCCGTTGCCCGGCCGGTCGGAGCCGATGTTGTCGGTGTGCCATCCACTGTCGCCGCCGAACAATCGGCAGGCGTCGAAGTCACCGTCCCGGTCAGCCTCCGCGTCGGTTATCGAGGGATAGCGGTCGCCCGGAGGTGGCGGAGGTGGTGGGGGTGGCGGGGGTGGCGGGGGAGGCGGGGGTGGGGGCGGCGGAGGAGGCGGATTGCCGTCGACCGGCCCGCCGCCGT
This sequence comes from uncultured Actinomycetes bacterium, assembly GCA_963755775.1. Classification (GTDB taxonomy): domain Bacteria; phylum Actinomycetota; class Thermoleophilia; order Solirubrobacterales; family 70-9; genus AC-56. Next base: position 38,471 of record CAVWKY010000008.1, read on the forward strand.
GGCCGTCGCCGCCGTGGCCGCCTCCACCGCCGTGGCCGTCGCCGCCCGTGTCGCCGCCCCGGTGCGGCTTCGTCCGCTCACAGCCCACGGTTGTGTCGGGCCGGTCCACGATGGCGATGTCCTCGCCGGGTCCGCAGCGCACCTTGTCGGGCCGACCCTCCCGTGCCACGAGCCGGTCGGGCCCGGGACCGCCGCTGAGGCGATCCTGGCCCGCGCCGCCCCTGACGGTGTCGCCGCCGGCGCCTCCGTGCAGCACGTCGTGGCTGCCGCCGCCCCTGACGGTGTCGTCGCCCGTGCCTCCCCCGACCTCGTCACGATTTGCGCCGCCCCTGACGGTGTCGTCGCCACCCTCCCCGCGGAGGCAGTCGCCGCCGGACTTGCCCTTGACAAGGTCGCCGCCGCTCCCCGCGTCGATCCGGTCCTGGCCCCGCGTGCCTTCCAGGGTCTCGCTCGCGGCGGTCCCCTGCTTGCCGAGCCCGCAGCCCGTGAACGTCGTCGCCGCCGGGGACCAGGGCAGCACGGACTGGCCCCCGATCGTGATCGTGATCAGGATGGCCGCAGAAACGACGGTTGTCAGGATCAGGAACTTGCTGAACATAAGCACCCCACCCGTGGCACGCGCTGCCGCCACTGTCCTGCGGCGGCTGGCTGCCGGAACCTGGTTTTTACCCTAGACGCGCCGTAGGACGCAGTTCGGCCCGCCCTTGTGCGAACCGCGTTCTAATGGATATCCGACTACCCGCGGGCTTCGCAAATCCCCTGCAAATCGCGGAATCGGCGGCAGCGGCCAGCGCTGGGCAGGACGGCAGGGGTCGGATTCCCAGTACGGGAAACCCGGGTTCGAATCCCGGTATCGGTAGGCGCTCGGAGGATGCGATCGAGGAGTTGTCGGGGCGTAGCGATCGCGGCAACGACGAGCTCACGCGGGGTGCACGTACCGGCGTGGACGAGCTCCGCGGACCCGATCCGGTCCGGTTCGGCGAGCGCCCCCTCGATGCCACGGCCAGCTCCGTCCGCGCCCCCGGGGCGAGTCCGGCGCTGCCGTCACAGCGTGATCGTCCCATGCGGACCACCCACGCGTGCCCCGCTGCGACTTCGGGTCTTAACGTAACCGCCACGCACCGCGTCGGCGCCGAATGTGAGACTTCGGCCCGTGAGCTTCCTGCAGCCCGCGCCGCCGCCGTTCGACCTCGAGGAGTGGAAGGCGCAGCCGTACCTCAGCGCGGCTGAAGGCGAACGCCCAGGACTGGGCCGTCAACGGGTTCGGCACGCCCGGCGTGGTCTACCTGCTCTACGTCGTCAAGCTGGTCGTCTACGTCGTCGGCGGGTTCTCGTGATCTCGATCACCACGCCCGGCATCGGCGACGCTCGGCGACATCGGCGACTGGTGGACGACGCCGATCGTGTTCCAGAAGTTCGCGGTCTGGACGCTGGTCTGGGAGATCCTCGGGCTCGGCTCGGGCTCGATGCCGCTCGCGGCCCGCTTCTCCCCGCTGATCGGCGGCGTCCTCTACTGGCTGCGGCCGGGCACCGTGCGGCTGCCGCCGTGGCCGGACAAGGTGCCGCTCACGCGCGGCATCCGGCGCACGCCCGCGACGTCGCGCTGTACGCCGGCGTGCTCGCCTCCGGCGTCTACCTGCTGGTCTCGAACGGCGACGGACGGCGGTTCCGGCTCGACCCGTCGCGATCGCTGTCCGCTGCTCGGGGTTCTGGGCGCTGCTCGGCCTGCGCGACAAGGTGCCCTTCCTCGCCGCGCGGCCCGAGGTCTACGGGTTCATGCTGCTGGTCTCGCTGTTCCCGACGCAGAACCTGATCGTCGGCTGGCAGTTCGTCTTCTTCTTCATCTGGTGGGGCGCAGCGGCGTCGAAGCTCAACCGCCACTTCCCCTACGTGATCTCGGTGATGATCAGCAACACGCCCTGGAACCGCTCGCGGAAGGCCAAGGCGAAGCTCTACGAGGACTACCCCGAGGACCTGCGCCCCGGGCAGCCCGGCGGCGCTGCGGGGCGCACCTCGGGACCGCGATCGAGTTCGGCCTGCCGCTGGTGCTGCTCCTGTCGCGGCGGCGGGACGATCGGCACGATCGCGGTGATCGGGATGATCATCTTCCACGTCCACATCACGTCCACGTTCGCGCTCGGCGTCCCGATGGAGTGGAACCTGTTCATGATCTTCGGGCTCCTCTTCCTGTTCGGGCAGTACGGCGACGTGCCGCTGTCGAACCTCGACGACCCGCTGCTGATCGTGGTGCTCTGCCCTGATCGGCGTCGTGATCCCGGTGCTCGGCAACCTCTGCCCGGAGAAGATCTCGTTCCTGCCCGTCGATGCGCTACTACGCCGGGCAACTGGGCGACGAGCCTGTGGCTGTTCCGCAAGGCACCGGCGCCGAGGAGAAGCTCGACCGCGCGATCGACAAGGTCGCGCCGATCGCGGTCGAGCAGCTCGCGAAGCTCTACGACCGCGAGACGGCCGAGCTACATCCTCGAGAAGGGCGCTCGCGTTCCGCGCGCATGCACAGCCACGGCCGCGCGCTGAACGCGCTGGCCGCCGCGCGCCGTGGACGACGTCGACGACTACTACATCCGCGAGGGCGAGCTGGTCTCCGGCATCGTCACCGGCTGGAACTTCGGCGACGGGCACTTCCACAACGAGCAGCTGCTCGAGGCGGTGCAGGAGCAGGTGCGGGTTCGAGCCGGGCGAGCTGCGCGTCGTCGTGCTCGAGTCCAGCCGGCGCACGTCCAGCGCCAGCACTACCGGCATCTACGACGCGGCGACGGGCCTGATCGAGGAGGGCTGGGTGGACGTCGCCGACATGGTCGAGCGCGGGCCCTGGCTCGAGGAGTCGTTCGAGTTCCCGGTCGAGGTCACCGGGCCGAGCCGGCGCGCCGACCCCGGTCGGTGAGCGACGCGATCGTCGTCGGCGCCGGCCCGAACGGGCTGGCGTGCGCGGTCGCGCTCGCGCGGGAGGGCGTGGAGGTGACCGTGCTCGAGGCCGAGGAGACGATCGGCGGCGGCACGCGGAGCGGCGAGCTCACGGTGCCCGGCCTGCTCCACGACCACTGCTCGGCCGTGCACCCGATGGCGGTCGGCTCGCCGTTCCTGCGCTCGCTCGAGCTCGAGCGCTACGGGCTGGAGTGGCGCTGGCCCGAGGTCGACCTCGCCCACCCGCTCGACGACGGCAGCGCCGGGGTGATGCTCCGGTCGATCGACGAGACCGCGCGCGGCCTCGGGCGACGACGGCGCGGCCTGGCGGCGGGTGTTCGGCCGGCCGGCGCGCTCGCTTCGACGTGCCTGGCCGAGGACATCTTCCGGCCGTTCCTGCACGTCCCGCGGCATCCGCTGCGCCTGGTCGCGCTTCGGCCTGCGCGCCGCCGCGCCGGCGACCGTGCTGGCCCGCGCTTGGCGGACACCCCAGGCGCGCGCGCTCTTCGGCGGCGTCGCCGCGCACGCCTTCAGCCCGCTCACCCGGCCGATGAGCTCGGCGGTCGGAATGGCGCTGATCTGCGCCTGCCACCGCTTCGGCTGGGCGGTGGCGCGCGGCGGCTCGCAGCGCGATCACCGACGCGCTCGCCGCGTACGCTGCGCGAGCACGGCGGGCAGGATCGAGACCGGCGTCGGCGCGTCGCTGCGAGCTCCCCGCGGCCGACGCTGGTGGTCCTCGACCTGGCGCCCGCGCGGCGTCGCCGACATCGCCGGCGACCGCCTGCCCGGCCGGCGTCGCCCGCGCGTACCGCCGCTACCGGCACGGGCCCGGCGCCTTCAAGGTCGACCTCGCGGTGGAGGGGGGCGTGCCGTGGACGAACGAGGCCTGCCGCCGGGCCGGCACGGTCCACTGCGGCGGGCCGTTCGAGGAGATCGTCGCCGCCGAGCGCGACGTCAACCGCGGCCGGATGCCCGAGCGGCCGTTCGTCCTGGTCGGCCAGCAGTACCTGGCGGATCCCGGAGCGCTCCAACGGCGACGTGCACCCGGTCTGGGCCTACGCGCACGTCCCACACGGCTACGACGGCGACGCCGACCGAGGCGCTCATCGACCAGATCGAGCGCTTCGCGCCGGGGTTGCGCGAGCGGATCGTCGGCGACGGCGGTGCGCTCGCCGGCCGAGTTCGAGCGCCGACAACGCGAACTACATCGGCGGCGACATCATCACCGGCGCCAACACGCCGGTCCAGGTGCTGATCCGCCCCCGCCTGGCGCTCGACCCCTACAGCACCGGCATCCCCGGCGTCTACATCTGCTCGGCGGCGACGCCCCCCGGGCGCGGGCGCGCACGGGATGAACGGCTACAACGCGGCGCAGTCGGCGCTTCGCTGGCTGAGCGCCCGTTAAGGGCAGTTGCGATGGCGCGGTTCGCGATCAAGCGATCAGCGACCGCGCGCCTGCGGCGCGTACGGCGGCCGAGAGGGTCTCGACGTCGTACGCGCCGTCGTGGCGGCGTCCGTTGACGAAGAAGGTGGGCGTTCCCGTGACGCCGCTTTGGTCGGCGGAGTCGACGTCGTCCTCGATCTTCGCCGCGCCGACTCCGCGGCGCAGGCCATCGCGGAAGCGCTCCACGTCGAGCCCTGCCTGCTCGGCGTAGGCGACGAGGTCGCGGGGCCGCAGGTCTCCCTGGTGGTCGAGCAGGAGGGCATGCATGTCCCAGAAGGCGCCCTGCTCGGCTGCCGCCTCAGACGCCTCGGCGGCGAGCTCCGCATTCGGGTGCACGTCGGACAGCGGGAGGTGGCGCCAGACGTAGCGAAGGTCGGCGAAGTCGGCGAGCAGCTCGCGCACGACGGGCTCGGCCCGGCCGCAGTAGGGGCACTCGAAGTCGCCGTACTCGACCATGGTCACCGGCGCCTGAGCGGGGCCACGAACATGGTCGCGCTCGGGATCGACCGGCAGGGCCAGGTCGACCGGCGCATGGGATCCGCCGAACAGGGCGCGGATCCGCGCGCGGCGGGGCATCAGGGCGGTGACTGCGGCGACCGCGGCAGGTGAGCAGCGGCGCCGCGACGGCGGCGCTGACGCACGCCCAGCTTCGCCTCGCGGAGCTCGATCCCCTCGAAGGCGAGGTCGGCGATCAGGAGCGAGACCGTGAAGCCGATCCCGGCGATCGCGCCGCCCCCGATCACCGAGGCCCACCCCACCGGCGGTCGCAGGCGCTCGCGGCTCAACCGGGTCACGAGCCAGGAAGTGCCCGCGATCCCGATCGGCTTGCCGAGCACGTATCCGAGCACGATGCCGAGCGTCACAGGCGAGGAGTACGCATCCGCGAGGAAGTCGGCGTTGCAGCGGGATGCCGACGTTGGCGAGCGCGAACAGGGGCACGATCACGTAGCTGGTCCAGGGGTGGTAGAGCTGCTGGAGGCGGGCGTTTGGCGAGACGGCGGCGCGCAGGCCGGCCCGCGCCGAGCGCTCCAGCTCCGGCGTCGGCTGCTCGCGAAAGCTGCGAAAGAGGTCGGTGGCGCGCTCGAGCTCTCCGCGGCCGGCGGGGTAGGCCCAGGTGATCAGCCCAACGGCCAAGCCGAGCACGACGGGATCGACGCCGGACTCGAACAGCGCGACCCAGGCCGCGGCGGCGAGCACGAAGTACAGGGCCCCCCGCCGGATGCGCGCCGCGCGCGCGACAAGGATCGCCGCGAAGAACGCGGCCGCGATCACGCAGCGGACCGAACTCCACGTCGGAGCTGTAGACGAGCGCGATCACGCCCAGCGCGATCATGTCGTCGATGACTACGAGCGTGAGCACGAAGCCACGCAGCCGCTCCGGAAATCGTGAGCCGAGCAGCGCCAGCACCCCCAGCGCAAAGGCTGTGTCGGTCGACATCGCCACGCCCCAGCCGCTCGCCGAGTCCTCGCCGGCGTTGATCGCCGAGTAGATCGCGATCGGGACGAGCATCCCGCCGAGCGCAGCGGCGAGCGGCAGCGCCACGCGCCGCCGCTCGCGCAGCTCGCCGACGTCGAACTCGCGCCGCACCTCCAGCCCGACGACGAAGAAGAAGAACGTCATCAGGCCGCTGTTGACCCAATCGCGCAGGCTCTGGGAGATCCCGTGCGTCGCCGATTCGGATCGACAGCTCCGTGTGCCAGACGCTGTTGTAGGAGTCGAGGTCGACGTTGGCCCAGACGAGCGCCGCCACGGCGGCGCCGAAGAGGACCGCCGCGCTGCCCGTCTCGGTGCGCAGGAACTCCCGGAGCGGCGACTGAAGGCTGCGCGCCCAGGCGGTGTGGCCAGAGAACGGCGCTGCGAAGCCGCGCGGGCTTGCAGGCTCACGCCCGCTGAAGGAGCTCGGTCACCGCCGTCGCAAGCCGCTTCCCCTTCGCGGTCAGCCGGTACTCGGCGTGCGGCGGGCGGCCGGGGACGAGCTCGCGCGTCACGACTCCGGCCTCCTCGAGCTGCTCGAGGCGATCAGAGAGCGTCGTCGGCGAGACGCCCGGCAGCGACTGGCGGAATTCGTTGAAGCGCGCGGCGCCGCTGGAGCAGGCATAGATCGTGCCCAGCGTCCAGCGCCGCTCCAGCAGGTCCGCCACGGCGCGCAGCTGGCGCGGGACCGGGTCGCAGCTACGACACCGCGGCGACATCGGCTTCCTGGCCGGCGGGCTCGAGCGCCTGGTCGAGCACCTCGTCGATGCTCATCACCGGGTGGAAGGTCATCTGCTCTCGGACCTCCTCGGGCACCTCGTCGAGGTCGCCGCGGTTTCGCTCCGGCAGGATCACCTCGGTCAGCCCGGCGGCATGCGCGGCGAGCACCTTCTGCTTCACGCCGCCGACCGGCAACACCCGTCCTTGCAGGGTGACCTCTCCGGTCATGCCGATGGTGTGTTCACCGGACGGCCGGTGATCAGCGACGCGATCGCCGTCGTCATCGCGGTCCCGGCACTCGGCCCGTCCTTGGGGATCGCGCCGGCGGGGACGTGCAGGTGGAACTCGCGCTGGAAGACGTCGGGCGTCGACGCCGAGCTTCTCGGCGTGGGACCGCACGTAGGAGAGCGCGATTCTGCGCCGACTCCTTCATCACGTCGCCGAGCTGCCCGGTCAGCACCAGGCCCTCGCCGCCCTCCATCGCGGTCGCCTCGATGAACAGCACGTCGCCCCCGGTGCCGGTCACGGCGAGGCCCGTGGCCACGCCGGGGATCGCCGTGCGCTCCACGGACTCCTGGAAGAACCGCTGGCGCCCCAGGGCGTCGGTGACGGCGTCAGTGTCGATGGCGATCGGGGCCTGCGCTTCGTCCGAGGCGATCTGGGTGGCGACGCGGCGCAGCAGCTTTCCGAGCTCGCGCTCGAGCTGGCGCACGCCGGCCTCGCGCGTGTACTCGGTGATCACGCTTGCGCAGGATCGCGTCGGAGGCCTCGACCTCGTCGGCGCGAAGGCCGTTTCGCTCCAATTGGCGCGGCCACAGATAGCCGCGTGCGATCGCGAGCTTCTCCTCGGTGGTGTAGCCGTCGAAGCCGATCACCTCCATGCGGTCCAGAAGCGGACCCGGGATCGTGTCGGTGAGGTTGGCCGTGGCCAGGAAGACGACCTCGGAGAGGTCGAGCTCGACGTCGAGGTAGTGGTCGCGGAAGGAGTGGTTCTGGGCCGGGTCGAGCACCTCGAGCAGAGCCGAGGAGGGATCGCCGCGCCAATCGGCGCCGACCTTGTCGACCTCGTCGAGCAGGATCACCGGGTTCATGGTCCCGGCGTCGCGCAGGGCGCGGACGATGCGGCCCGGAAGGGCGCCGATGTAGGTGCGGCGGTGGCCGCGGATCTCCGCCTCGTCGTGGATGCCGCCCAAGCGAGATGCGGACGAACTCGCGCCCGAGCGAGCGGGCGACGGACTCGCCGATCGAGGTCTTGCCGGTGCCCGGCGGACCGACCAGCGTCAGGATGGCGCCGTTGGCGCGGCTTTCCTCCGTTGCGCCGCGCTCCTGGCGCAGCTTGCGCACCGCGATGAACTCCGTGATGCGCCGCTTCACGTCCTCCAGGCCCGGCGTGGTCTGAGTCGAGCACCTCGCGGGTGTGCTCGGGGTCGAGCCGCTCCTCGGAGCGCTTCGACCACGGGACCGCGATCAGCCAGTCGAGGTAGCTACGGATCATCGAGGACTCCGGCGACTGCTCGCCCTGGCGCTCGAGACGCCGCAGCTCGCGCTCGGCCTGCTCGGCAACCGCCTCAGGCATGCTCGGCCTCGGCGATCTTCTGCTCGTACTCGGCGATCAGGTCGCCCTCGTCCTCGCCGAGCTCCTTGCGGATCGACTCCATCTGCTTGCGCAGGAAGTACTCGCGCTGCTGCTGCTGTGCGCCGGACTCGACGTCGTCGCGGATCTTGTGACGCACCTGAAGCTCGGCGAGCCGCTCGCGCTGCATCTGCACTGCGAGCTCCAGCCGCGCGCTGACGTCCAAGGTCTCAAGCAGGCGAAGCTTCTGGTCCGTGGACAGGTCGGGGCTGTAGCCGGCGGTGTCGGCGAGCGCGCCGGGCTCCTCGATGGAGCGCAGGAAGGCGGCGATGCGCTCGTCGGCGCCGCGCAGCTCGAGGATCTCCTCGACCACGGCGCGGTACTCGCGCATCAGCCCGTGGGCTGCGCTCGTCGTCGGGGTTGCCGTCGTGGATCTCCTGCACCTCGATTCGCAGCTCCTCGCCGGTGCCCCGGCTGCGCGGCGCCCGCCAGTCCGCGATGCAGCGCCGACGACGGTTGCCACCGGCATCCGTTGGGAAGCTGGGCGCGCTCGATCACCTCGGCGACGACGCCGATCCGGCCGAACTGGCCCTCGCGTCGAGGCAGGAGGAACACGCGCTCCTCCTCGCCGACGTCGATCGGCAGCGTCGCGGTGACGGCGGGAAAGACGATTGCGTCCTCGATGGGAATCAGGCGATAGGTCATCACTAGCTCTACTTTCTGTAGTTAGTCCATAGTTAGGATAGCGGCCGGCCGAGATCCGGTCCTGATGGCTTTCGACGTCCTTTGGCGTAGAAAGTCACAAGGATCCGCCAGGCTGCGACGCCTGCGACGCCTGGCCCGGCTTTCTCGCCCCCGAAACCCGGTAGTGGGTTGCTTGACTGCGGCCCCGCTGCCAATAATGTAGTTTCGTGGCAGGAAACGGCCCAGGGACCTGGGAGGGGCCTCGGAGAAGAAGTTCATGAAGCGGGTACTCGTATGCGTTCCCCTGATCTGCCTGCTCGCCGTGGGGGCGCTTGGCGTGTGGAGCGGGCTCGCGTTCTCCGCCGCCACGCCCCAGATCACCGACAGCGACCCCGACTCGCCGGCTAACGACGACACGCCAAGCATCAAGGGGACGGCTGACCCGGGCTCGACCGTCACGCTCGTATGAGTCCTCCAACTGCACCGGGCCGATAGAGGACCAGGGATCGGCCTCCGCTTTCGCCTCTCCCGGCTTGGCGGCGACCGTCGCCGACGACGCGGTCGCCACCTTCACCGCCACCGCCACCGACGGCAACGGCACCTCGCCGTGCTCGAGCCCGTTCACCTACCGGGAGGACTCGACCGCGCCCGAGACCCAGATCGCGTCAGGGCCTTCCGGCGCGACCAAGGACACCACTCCGACCTTCGGGCTCTCGAACAACGAGCCCGGGTCGAGCTTCCAGTGCCGCTTCGACTCCAACCCGTTCGCGGCGTGCTCCGGCCCAGGCTCCAATCACACGCCCTCCAGCCCGCTCGCCCAGGGCACCCACACTTTCCAGGTCAAGGCCATCGACCAGGCGCAGAACGAAGACCAGACCCCGGCCTCCCGGACCATCACGGTGGACACGACGGCGCCGGCAACGCCCCAGATCACCGCGACGATTCCTGCCTCCCCGGCCAACGACAACACCCCTCAGGTCAGGGGCACGGCTCTCGGCACGACCGTGCGGCTCTACAAGGGCGCCTGTACCGGCACTCCGACCGCCTCGGGGCCGGCCAGCCGGTTCGATGACCCCGGGTTCTTCACCACGGTCGCTGAGAACTCGACCACTTCGTTCCGGGCCACGGCCGTCGATGCCGCGGGCAACGTCTCCCCGTGCTCGGTCCCCCGCGTCTACATCGAGGACTCAAGAGCTCCAGCCGCGCCACGCATCACGGAGATCGATCCGGAGTCGCCGGCCAAGGACGGCACGCCCACGATCAAGGGCACGGCGGAGGCCGGCACGATCGTACGGCTGTACAAGACCGCCGGCTGCATCGGCGCCCCGGTGGCCGTGGGGCCCACGGCCCAGTTCGCCTCCCCCGGTTTCACGGTCACGGTTGCAAACAACAGCACGAGCGCGTTCCGGGCTACAGCCACGGATAGCGCCGGCAACTCGTCCGGGTGCTCGGCCGCGAAGGTCTACATCAATGACTCCAACCCACCACCCGCTCCGGAGGTCGACGACACCAACCCGGACTCGCCCGCAAACCACAACAGCCCCCGCGTGAGGGGAACCGCGACGGGGACGATCGTGAAGCTCTACAAGGGTGCCTGCACCGGCACCCCGATAGCCCAGGGTACGGACACGCAGTTCTCCACGACGGGCTTCCTGACCTCGGTGGCCGACAACTCGGTTACCGCATTCCGGGCCACCACGACCGATGGCGCCGGCAACATCTCGGCCTGCTCGGATGCGCGCAACTACATCGAGGACTCGACGCCGCCCGCCGCCCCCCAGCTCAGCCTCACCGACCCTCCCTCGCCGGCCAACGACAACACCGTCTTGGTCAAGGGCACCGCTCGCGGCGACGTCGTCAACCTGTACAAGGGGTCGGACTGCAGCGGCGTGCCGATCGCTCAGGGAACGACGGCAGAGTTCGCGTCGCCCGGCTTCACGATCACGGTCGCCAACAACACCGTGTCCGTGTTCAGGGCCACGGTGACGGACCTCGCGGGCAACGTCTCCAATTGCTCGACGGCGCGACCGTACATCGAGGACTCGACGCCTCCGGCCACGCCCCAGATCACCGACACCGACCCCAACTCGCCGGCGAACGACAACAGCCTGCAGGTGAAGGGGACCGCAGGGGGCAAGACCGTGAAGCTCTACAAGAGCACCTGCGCCGGCACCCCAGTGGCCCAGGGGTCCTCGACGCAGTTCGCCTCTCCCGGCTTCCTCGCCGCCGTTCCCAACAACGTGTCGACCAATTTCCGGGCGACGGCCACGGATGCGGCCGGGAACGTCTCCGGCTGCTCGGCCCCGCTGACATACCGCGAGGATTCCATGCCTCCGCCACGCCCTCAGCTCACCGCCACAACCCCGGCGTCGCCGGCCAACGACAACACGGTCACGATCACCGGGACGGCCGCCGGGTCCACCCTGAGGCTGTACGCGAGCGCCGGCTGCACCGGCGCCCCGGTGGCGCAGGGCCCCTCGACCCAGCTCGCATCCCCCGGCTACACCCTGACGGTTGCCGACAACACGACGACCGCGTTCCGGGCCACGGCCACCGACCTGGCCGGCAACACTTCCCCGTGCTCGTCCGCGCTGTCCTACGCCGAGGACTCGGCTCCGCCCGCCGCTCCCCAGCTCACCGACAGCGACCCCAACTCGCCTGCCAACGACAACAGCCCCCGCCTGAAGGGCTCCGCCGAGGCGGGCTCGACCGTCCACCTGTATGAGTCCTCCGACTGCACGGGCGCGGCTGAGGCACAGGGCTCGGCCGGCGCGTTCGCCGCCCCGGGCCTGCTGGCGAGCGTGACCAGCGACGCGGTGGCCACCTTCACCGCCACCGCCACCGACGCGGCGGGCAACACCTCGTCCTGCTCGAGCTCCTTCAACTATCAGGAGGACTCGACGCCGCCCGACACGCAGATCGACTCAGGTCCCAGCGGTCTGACCGGCGACTCGACGCCGAGCTTCACGTTCTCAGCCAACGAGCCCGGCTCGAGCTTCCAATGCCGCTTCGACTCCAACCCGTTCGCGGCGTGCTCCGGCCCCGGCCAGAGCCACACCGCGCCGAGCGCGCTTTCCGACGGCGCCCATACGTTCGAGGTCCGCGCCACCGACCAAGCCCAGAACACCGACCAGACACCTGCGTTGGCCACGTTCACGGTCGACACCCAGGCCCCCGCCGCGCCCACGATCACCGACACCGACCCCGACTCGCCGGCGAACGACAACAACCCGCTGGTCAAGGGCTCCGCTGAGGGGGGCTCGACCGTCCACCTGTACGAGTCCTCCGACTGCACCGGGGCAGTCGAGGCCCAGGGCTCGTCCGGGGCTTTCGGCGGCGCCGGGCTGGCGGCGAGCGTCGCCGACGACGCGGTCGCCACCTTCACCGCCACCGCCACCGACGCGGTTGGGAACACGTCGTCCTGCTCGAGCTCTTTCAACTATGAGGAGGACTCGACCCCGCCCGACACGCAGATCGACTCGGGTCCCACCGGGGTCACGGCCGACGACACTCCGACCTTCACCTTCTCGGCCACCGAGCCCGGCTCGACCTTCGAGTGCCGCTTCGACTCGGACCCGTTCGCGCCGTGCTCGGGCCCGGGGGACAGCCACACGCCGTCGACTCCACTCGCCAGCGGTGCCCACACGTTCGAGGTCCAGGCTACGGACCAGGCCCAGAACACCGATCAGACCCCGGCCCTGAACGCGTTCGTCGTCCTCTGAGCGTTACCGGACCGCCGCGCGGGTTTCTACGCGGTCACCGTGGGCTGACCCTGCAGTCCGCGCCCGCGCAGTTCTCGAGCTGCTGCAGCCTGGCGGCGAGCTGTGAGCGGGTCCGCGCATAGGCGGGCGCCTTGTCGCGGCTTTGGAGCTCGTAGGGGTCGTTCTTTAGGTCATAGAGCTCCTTTTCGCCGGTCGTGTACTCGGCGTAGAGGTAGCGCTCGGTGCGGATCGCCTTGAAGGTGGGCTCCTCGATCAACACCCCGCGGCGGCGCTCCAGGCCGGGATTTCGCGCCAGCGCGATCAGCGAGCGCCCGTCCATCCGAAGGCCCGCCGTCGCGTTCGCGACGTCGACGATCGTCGGCGCCAGATCGGCGTTCGCCGTCACCCTGATCACCTGCTCGCCCGGCGGGATCCCGGGCCCGCGGAGCATCAGCGGCACCCTGATCGACTCCTCGTAGACGCGCTCTTTGCCCTTCGGGATCCGGTGCTCGCCGTGGAAGAAGCCATTGTCGGAGGTGAAGATCACAAGCGTATTTGCGAGCTCCTGGTTGGCCCGAAGCGCCGCGACCACCTTCTTCACCCCCTCGTCCACCGACAGCAGCGATTCGAGCTGGCACCGGTACATGCGCTGGATGTCGGCGATCTCCGTCGCGTTCAGCAGTGGACGGCCCCTGAGCCGCGCCGGCTTGTCGGAGACGTCCGCCTCGTTGAAGTTCGGTGGCCTCGGCAGCGGCTCGGAGTCGAAGGCATGGGCGTGGCGGGGGGCCGGCGTCGCCGTCCCGCGGCAGTCCCGCGGCGGGTTGGGGTCGGGCAGGCCGCCCCAGTGTGGCGCCGTGTAGGTGAGCCACAGGAAGAACGGGCGCGACTGGGGCGCGCGGCGGTTGATCAGCGAGACCGCCTTCCTGGTCAGCACGTCCTGCTTGAACTCGGACGGGTCCTGGCCGTGGAAGGTCTTGGTGCCGTTCTCGTTCAGGATGTAGTTGTAGACGGCCTGGTCGTCGGGGGCCGCCGCATGCCATTCCGACCAGCCCGCCGGGACCAGCGGCTGGTTCACGTAGCCGTTCAGGTACTTGCCGACGAGCGCGGTGTAGTAGCCGGCGCGCTGCAACCAGACCGCGAGGTTGTTATCCGCGTGCAGCGCCTGGAAGCGATTGAAGCCGCCATTCGGTGGGCTGTTGCCGGCCACCTGGTGGTTGTGCATGTACTGGCCGGTCAGGAACGTGGCCCGCGAGGGGCAGCACAGGGAGTAGTTGACGAAGCTCCGCTGAAACGTCACCCCGCGGCTGCCGATCAGCGATTTTGTGTTTCGCATCACACGCATCGACCGCCGCGCCTGATCGTCGGTCATGACCACGACGACGTTCGGCCGCGCCTGCGCGGCGACGGCCTCGTCCGCGGACGGCGGCGTCAGCTCCGCGACCGCCAGGGCGCCCGCGATGAAGGCGGCGGCGAGGAGCGCGAGGAGGAGGCGCCTGCGGCGGGTGGCGCGGGACCCGCGGTTCAAGACCGCATCCTGATCGACACAGCGAGCCAGGTTTTCGAAGCGAGGCGACGTAACCCGTCAGCCGAATGCACGGACCGCGAGCCTAGCGGGTGCAGCCGCCGGCTGGGCCGAATGTGGCTCTTTAGACTGGGGCTCAATGCGCGAGCTCCCGGTCCCCGCGCACTTCGATTCCCGCCGCGTGGGCGAGGTGTGGCGGGTCCCCTACGAGGATCGCGCGCAGCAGGCCACGGCGTGGGCCGAGGAGCATGCGATCGCCCCGGCCGCCGAGGATTCGTTTCGGGTCTGCCTGCTCGCCGTTGACGTCCAGAACACCTTCTGCATCCCCGGCTTCGAGCTCTTCGTCGCGGGGCGCTCGGGCATGGGAGCCGTGGACGACAATCGCCGGCTCTGCGAGTTCGCCTACCGCAACCTCGGGACGATCACGCAGGTCCTTCCGAGCCTCGACACCCATCGCGCGATGCAGGTCTTCCACGCGATCTGGCTCGTCGACGAGCACGGCGACCATCCCGCCCCGTACACGCTGGTCTCGGCCGAGGACGTCGAGCAGGGCCGCTGGCGGCTGAACCCCGAGGTCGCGCGCGCCCTGGGCCTCGACCTCGCCTACGCGCAGCGCCACCTCGCCCACTACACGCGGGCGCTGGCGCAGGGCGGGAAGTACGACCTCACCGTGTGGCCCTACCACGCCATCCTCGGCGGCGTCGGGCACGCGCTCGTGTCCGCGGTCGAGGAGGCAATCTTCTTCCACGGCATCGCCCGGTTCAGCCAGCCCGGTTTCCAGGTCAAGGGGGACAACCCGCTCACCGAGCACTACTCGATGCTCGGACCCGAGGTGACGGTCGGGCCCGACGGCGACCTCGTCGCCCGCAGGAACACCGAGCTGGTCGAAAGGCTGCTCACGTTCGACGTCGTTGTCGTCGCCGGCCAAGCCAAGAGCCACTGCTTGGCGTGGACCATCGACGACCTGCTGCAGGACGAGGATGTACGCGAAGCGCTCGCGGAGCGCACCTACCTGCTCGAGGACTGCACGTCCCCCGTGGTGGTGCCCGGGGTCGTCGATTACGCGGATCAGGCGGCAGCCGCCTTCGAGCGGTACGCGGCCGCCGGCATGCACGTGGTCAGCTCGACCGACCCGATCGAGTCCTGGCCGGACCTCGCGAAGCACGCCGCTGCCGCCGGACCGGCGCGCTCACCGGCTTGAGGTGCTGACTCGCTGGGGGCTGATCATCGCCCTCGTGGGCCTGACTTCTTCGGCGGGTTCGCCCGCGGTCGCTGGTACTGAGGAAGCACGTTCAATTCGAGCCGGCCGATAGCGCCGGAGCCTTCGCGGCGAAATCGAGCTAAGGTCACGCTTCCGCCTCCGTCTGAGGGAGCCACACGTGCTAGCCATCACCGAGGATGCCGCAGCCGCGATCGACAGCATCCTCTCCGGGCTGCCCGAACGGGCCGGTCTGCGGATCACGCACGAGCAGAACACGGAGGTCGAGGGGGAGGCCCGGACCGACCTACGCCTGTCGGTCGTCGAGTCGGCCGAGGAGGGCGACGAGGTCCTCGAGGACACTCGAATCTTCCTCCACCCGCAGACCGCCGAGTTCCTTAGCGATCGGCTGCTCGACGCTGACATGGAGGACGGCGAAGTTCGCTTCAGCCTCGACGTCCAGGCCGAGTCCCGCGGGGCCGGCAACGGTCGGAGGTAGGGCGCAGGTCCCTCGTGGGCGACGGGGTCGCGCGTCGCAGGCGCGCGTGGCCCGCATCGGTTAGGTTCCCTGCCGCAACCCGGACCGGAGGCGACATTGGACGCAAGCCTGCTCAAGAAGATCCCGCTCTTTGCAGACGTGCCGGAGGACGACCTGCAGAAGGTCGCGCCCTTCGCCACCACGGAGGAGTTCACCGACGGCGAGACGGTGGTCAAGGAGGGGGGCTACTCGAACCACTTCTACGCGATCCAGGAGGGAACGGTCAAGATCGAGCGCGGGGACGAGCATGTCGCAGACCTCGGGCCCGGTGACGTGTTCGGCGAGCAGGGGCTGCTGGAGAAGCAGGAGCGCTCCGCGAGCGCGGTGGCGACCTCGCCGCTTCGCGTGATCAAGATCGAGCACTGGGAGCTGTCTCGGATGCGCAAGTCGATGCCACAGGTGGTCGAGGAGCTCCAGCGCAAGGTCGACGAGCGCCAGGCGTAGGCGCTCGACTTCGCCGGGATAGACTGCCGGCAACATAAGGTCGGTGGTCAAGGGAAGTCCGGTGCGAGTCCGGCGCGGTCCCGCCACTGTGACCGGGTAGCACGTCGCCGCACGATTTAGCCGTGAGGTGGTCAGCCACTGGGGGTGCCTCAGCATCTCTGGGAAGGCGCGGCGCGAATCCCGGAAGCCAGGAGACCTGTCCTCCGGCCAGCCGTATCAACCCTCGAGGAAGGGATGGCTCAGATGCCCATACCCGCATTCCGGCTCGGCGCGGTCGCCGCGTTGATCGGATCCATGATGTTCTCGGCCGGCTCTGCTCTGGCGGCCACGACCGGCGCCGACCTGAGAGTCGTCAACACCGGCGGCAGAACGCTGGCCGAGTTGCGCCAATACACGGGCACGGTCGACATCGCGACCGATCCCGGCGCGAACTGCTTCGGTCAGGGCACCGGTGGCAGCGGGGACCGCGTAAGGGTGTCCGGCTCGACTGCCCTGGGCGCCGTCAGGGACGCGCTGGAGACGGATGTCGATCTGCGGCCCCTGTCCGTGACCGATGCGTTCGCCGACCAGGGTTTCGGCCTCGGTGTCTGCGGCATCGGCGGCTTCAAGTCCCAGGGGTCGAGCTTCTGGTATGTGAAGCGGGACCACGTCGGGGCACAGGTCTCCGGCAGCCAGCTTCACGTCAGTCAGGGCGACGACGTCCTGTGGTACCTGTCCCCGGGGTTCCCTCCGCCGGCGGAGCTGTCCCTCGTGGGGCCGCCGCGGGCGAGGACCAACGTGCCGTTCCGGGTCACGGTCTACTCATACGCGGACGACGGGACCCGTACCCCGGCTGCCGGGGCGTCGGTCACCGGTGCTACGCAACCGACCGACGCGCAGGGACACACGATGGTGACCAGCTCCGCCGGGATCAAGCTCCTGCGGGCAACCCGCTCCCAGAGCATCCCGTCCAATCAGGTCAAGGTCTGCGTCAATGCCAATCTGTCGTTGTGCCCGGCGGCGCACGGCCTGCGGATCGTCGGCAGCAACCGGACCGATGGGATCGGCGGGACTGCGGGGTCGGACTCGATCTCGGCGCGTGGTGGCTCGGATGTGGTCAACCTCTCGGCGGGTGGGCGCGACGGCGTCGGGTGCGGCCCCGGGCGCGACCGGGTGATTCTGAAGGCCGGCGACCAGAACGACAGCATCGGTCCGAGCTGCGAGCAGGTGGTCAGGACGTGACGGGGAGGACCCGGAGTCGGTGATCGGCCGCCGACGCCGCCCGACGACCGCGGTGGTGCTTGCCTGCGCCGCCGCGGTTGCCGGCTGCGGCTTCGGATCGGGCCCCTCCTCGAGCGGGACCGCGACCTTGACGGTCACCCGCGACTACGGCTCGAAATCACTCGTCGAGGCGACCGACACCGATCCGCCCGAGTCCGAGACGGTGATCCGCATGCTCGACCGCGAAGCCGAGATCGCCACCCGGTACGGCGGCGGCTTCGTGCAATCGATCGACGGCCTGTCGGGCGGCGAGACCGGAGGCCGTCGCCACGACTGGTTCTTCTACGTCAACGGCATCGAGTCCGCGGCGGGCTCGGCGGAGGTGCGGGTCAGCGGGGGCGACCGCATCTGGTGGGACTATCGCGACTGGACGGACGCGATGCGGGTGCCGGCGGTGGTCGGGTCTTGGCCGGAACCGTTCGCCCAGGCATCCACCGGCTCCGGCCGGGACCCGGTGCGCGTGGTCTGCCTGGACGGCGGCAGCGCCTGCGATGCCGCCGCCTCGGCCTTGGATGATGCCGGCGTCCGCGCGCCCGTCGACCGGGGGAAGCGCGCGCGGGCGGGCAAGGCCGGGGCGATTCGCCTCTTGGTCGGCCGCTGGGCCCTCGTCCGCGGCGACACGGCGGTGGACGAGCTGCGCGGCGGGCCCTCCGCGAACGGCGTGTTCGCTCGATTCGAGGGACCGGCGGATGGCGGCTACCACCTACTTGCGCTCGATGCCGCAGGGGCCCCTCGCCGGGACCTCGGGCCACAGGCCGGCCTGGTGGCTGCCCTACGGCGAGGGGACGAACCGCCCACTTGGATCGTCACTGGGTCGGGGCAGGCGGCCGTCCGGCGCGCCGCGAGCCTGCTGGATGAGCGAAGCCTCCGCGACCGTTACGCGGTCGCGCAGCCACCCCGCGGAGACCCGCTCGCACTGCCGCTCATCGACGAGGGCGGAGGATGAGGGCGGCGCTGGCCTATGCGCCTCGGCACACGCCGCTCTCCGATGCGAGCGCGGCCGCGGCGGGCGTCTACCTGGGTTCATTTGCGGTTGTGGCATTCGCCTACTCCAACCCGATCGTCCTGGCGGGCGCCGGCGCGGGGGTGATCGTGGCTGGTCTTGCCGCGCGAGCCGGGGCGGCGCTGGGGGCCGCGGCCCGCTGGAGCTTGGGGCTCGGCCTGCTCATCATCGTCGTGAACGGGTTGGTCGCCCAGCGCGGCGACACCGTGGTCGTCCACGGGCTCTGGCTGCCCCTCCTGGGCGCCACGGACGTCACCGCCGAGGCGCTGGTCGAGGGCGGAGTGCTTGCACTTCGGATCGCCGTGGTCGCTGGGCGCGTTCGCGGTGTACTCGGCCTGCGTGAACCCCGACCAGGTGCTGCGCCTGCTTCGGCCAATCGCTCGGCGCTCGGCGCTGACCGCCACGCTGATCGCCCGCCTGGTCCCGCTTGCAGCCGCAGATCACGTGCGGTTGAGCGAAGCCGCGGCGCTGCGGGGTCCCGACGCGGCGCCCGTTGGCCGCACCGCGATCGCCCGGCGTCTGGTGGCCGGCTCGCTCGACCGTGCGGTGGACGTCGCGGCGACGCTGGAGCTCCGGGGGTACGCCCATGGCGCACCGGCCTCTGCTCGCGGCGGCCGCCGATCCCGCCACGACGCCCGGTTCCTCGCCACGGGGTTGACGATCGCTGCGGGTGGGCTGGTCGGCCGGGTCCTGCACGTCGGCTTGTTCGATCCCTATCCGGTGGTGACGATCGATGCCGACGCGCCGACGCTGATCCTCGCGGCCACGATCCCGGTGGCCGCGGGTCTTCCGCTTCCTCACCGCAAGGCGCAGGCGACGCCGTGGCTGAGCCGCTGGTCAGGATCGAGTCGCTCGTCTACCGCTATCCCGGCGCCGGCGTGGACAGCCTGGGAGGGATCGACCTCGAGATCCAGCCCGAGGAGCTCGTCGTGGTCGCGGGCCGGTCGGGCTCCGGCAAGACCACGTTGCTGCGCGCGTGTTGCGGCCTGGTTCCCCACTACCACGGGGGCCAGATCGCCGGCGTGCTGCAGGTCGGCGGCTTGGACGTACGCGATCACGGACCGGCAGCGCTCGGCGGCGTCGTGGGGGTGGTGGCGCAGGACCCGGAAACACAGGTCGTCTCGACGACGGTGCGTGGCGAGCTGGAGCTGCCGCTGGAGATGCGGGGCGAGTCGCCCGCCGCCAGGGCTCGCGCGGTCGAGGAAGTGGCGCTGGCGCTGGCGATCCCGGAGCTGCTCGATCGGCCCGTGGACACGCTGTCGGCCGGCGAGCTCCAACGGGTGGCTCTGGGAGCGGCGTTGGTCGGCCGGCCGCGCCTGGCGCTGCTGGACGAGCCGACGTCTCAGCTCGACCCGGTCGCCGGCGACGAGTTGATCGGTCTCCTGCGCCGACTGAACGAGGAGTGGGGGATGGCCGTCATCCTCGCGGAGCACCGATTGGAGCGCTGCCTCTCGGCCGCCGATCGGGTCATCGCCATGGCGGATGGGCGGATTGGGTTCGACGGCCTTCCCGGCGCGTTCCTCGAGTGGGCCCTCCGGGCCGACCCCCCTCTGGCCACGCCCGCCGCACGGTTGTTCGATCTCGCGGGACTCGGCGCGCCCCCCGACGGCGTCAAAGCGGCGCGAATCGCCCTGCGCCGAGCCGGTCTCGAGCCGGACAAAGCCTCGGGCCGCTCTTCGGAGGCGAACGGCGCGCGCGGCAAGCGTCGCCCGGATCGCCGCGACGCCGCCCTCAGCGCTCGAGACCTGTGGGTGGCTCTCGACGACGGCGGCGGAGATCGCGACGTTCTTCGCGGCATCGACGTGGCGATCGGGCGTGGCGAGCGGGTGGCCCTGATGGGACGAAATGGGGCCGGAAAGACCACGCTCTTGCGCGCGGCGGCGGGGCGGCTGGAGCCGACTCGCGGGCGGATCTCGGCTGCCCGGGGCTGCGCGCTCCTGGGCCAGAGCCCCAGCGACTTCTTTGTCCGCGAGCACGTTTCCGATGAGCTTCCCGGCGAGGCGGGTCGTCGAGCCCTGGCGTCGGTCGGCCTGGAGGCGGTCGCGGAAGCAGACCCGCGCGACCTCTCGGGCGGCGAGCGCCAGCGCTTGGCGCTAGCGATCGTGATGGCGGGGCGGACCTCCGCCGATCGTGTGCCGGGCCTCGTGTGCCTGGATGAGCCCACTCGCGGCATGGATCGCGCCCGCAAGGACGAGTTGGCGGAGTGGGTGGGCGAGCTCACAGCCGCCGGTGCGGCAGTGGTGATCGCCACCCATGAGATCGAGTTCGCCGCCTCGTGCGCTGAGCGGGTCCTGTTGCTGGGCGATGGAGTGCTGATCGCCGACGGGCCCCCGGAGGAGGTCCTCTCCGGCGGCTGGTACTTCGCCACCGAGGTGGCGCGCATCCTGGGCGTGTCCGGTGCGATCTCGCCGGAGCAGGGCGCGAACCTCCTACGGCCGGAGCCGGCCCGCCTCGCCCGATGAGCTGGCAGCTCACGGCATGGGCGATGCTTGGCGTTGGTCCTTACGGGCGGGTTCGCGTGGTACGAGCGGTCGCGTCCCCCGGCCAGGATCGTCGCCCTCGTTGCGGCTCTGGCCGCCCTTGCGGTGGCCGGCCGCCTGGTCCTGGCGCCGATTCCGAACGTCGTCGCGACCACCGACGTGGTGCTGATCACGGGTTATGCCGTCGGCGCCGGTCCCGGGTTCGCGGTGGGGGCGCTGGCGGCGGTCGTGTCGAACCTGTGGCTCGGACAAGGGCCCTGGACTCCGTGGCAGATGGCCGGCTGGGGAATGGTCGGGTTGGGCGGAGCCGCGCTCGCCACCGTGACCGATCGCCGCCTGGGCCGCGGCGGTCTCGCCGCCGCCTGCGGCGTCGCGGGCCTGGCGTACGGAGCCCTGCTCGACCTCTCCGTGATGGTCACCTACGGCGGCGAGCAATCGCTCGACCGCTACCTTGCGCTGTCCGCGCGTGGGGTTCCCTTCAACGTCGCCCACGCCGTCGGGAACGTGGTGCTGGCGCTTGCCGCCGGGCCCGCGCTGGTGCGGATGATCTCCCGCTATCGCGCTCGCTTCGAGTTCACCTGGCGCCAGGCCGCCGCGACGTCGATCTCGCTGCTGGTGGTCCTGGCCGTCGCGATGCCGGCCCCGGAGGCGAAGGGACTTGGGGCTTCGTCGGGGCGCGAGTGGCTCGAGCGGGCCCAGAACCCAGACGGAGGTTTCGGCGCAACGCCGGGGGCGGACTCCAGTCCTGCGATCACCGGCTGGGCGGTGCTGGGGCTGGAGAGCGCCGGGCGCAACCCTCTCGACGTGAGGCGAGGCCGGGCCACCCCGATCGACTACCTGCGCTCCGAGGCCGACGCGCTGCGCTCCACTGGCGACCTGGAGCGCACCATCCTGGCGCTGGAAGGCGCCGGCGTGAGCCCGCGGCGGGTCGGCGGCCGCGACCTGGTCGCCGACCTCCATAGGAGACGGTCGTCGAGCGGGTCATTCGAGGGCCAGGTGAACCTGACGGCGTTCGGGATCCTCGCGCTGCGCGCGGCCGGCGCACCCGCTTCCGCTCTCTCGCGCTCGGCCGCCTGGCTGCGCGAGGCGAGAAACGGCGACGGTGGCTGGGGCTTTCGACCGCAGGCCGGGAGCGATCCGGACAGCACCGGCGCCGTGTTGCAAGCCCTGGAGGTAGCCGGCAAGAGAGTGGCCACCCCTCGGGGGGTCACCTACCTGCGACGGGCCCAACGCGCCAACGGGGGCTTCGGGCTGGCCGCGACCGGGCCCACGAACTCGCAGTCGACCGCCTGGGCGGTCCAGGGCCTGGTCGCCGCCGGAGTCGATCCAGCCAGCGTTCGAAGCCACGGCCTCAGCCCGCTGAACTACCTGGCCAGGCAGCAGGCCCGCGATGGTCACTACCGCTACTCCTCCGTCAGCGATCAGACCCCGGTGTGGGTCACCAGCCAAGCTCTCCTGGCCGTCAACCGAAAGGCCTTCCCGCTTGCGGCCGTGCCGCGGACCGGCGGCGGCCCAGCACGGGACCCCAAGGTCTCGCGGAGCCCGGGCATGGGGCCGGGCGATGCGCCGGGCACTCGAGCGGGGCGCTCCGGCGCGCGAGGCCGAGGGCGCCGGAACAGGCAAGGGGCGTTCTCGTGAGGAGCCCGGGGCGACCGATCCGCCCGGCGATCTGGCTTCCGGCGAGGCGGTGAGCTCCCGCGCCGCAGCGGACGCGTCCACCGACGACGGCTGGTCGAGCATCGCCGCCTACGTCGGCGCCGGGTTTGCCCTGCTCACCGCGGCCTTGGTGGGCGGGTTCCTCTGGTATCGCCGCCGCCTTCCGTGACCTGCCGGGATACCGTGTTGGCGATGGACGTGGAGACCGCGATCCGCACCCGGCGAACCCACAAGGCCTTCCGGCCGCAACCGGTCCCAAGGAAGCTGCTGGATGACCTCCTCGACCTTGCCCGCTGGGCGCCGAACCACAACCTCACCAATCCGTGGCGCTTTCGCGTCCTGGGCCCGCAGGCGCTGGAGCGCCTCAAGGACGCCGCAGGTCCCGACGCAGCCCCGAAGCTCGACCGCGCTCCGACCCTGGTCGTCTGCTCCTGTGCTCTCAGCGGCGACCCGGTCCAGGACGAGGAGGACCTGCACGCGACCGCATGCGCCGCCTACATCGTCCTGCTCGCCGCCCACGCCCGCGGCCTTGCGGGCTACTGGCGAACGCCCGGGGTGCTGCGGGAGGACCGCGGCCAGGCGGCGGTGGGCCTGCCCCAGAACGAGCGGTTCGTCAGCCTCATCCACCTCGGCGAGCCGATGCAGCAAAGGGAGGCGCCGCAGCGCGCCCCGGCCTCGCAGGTCGTCTCCTACCTCGACTAGCCCGATGCTCTCCCGCCAAGATGCACTACAGGCGCTCGGGGGAGAGCGATTCGACGTGGTCGTGATCGGCGGTGGGATCACCGGCGCGGGGGTGGCGCTCGACGCCGCGTCGCGCGGGTACTCGGTCGCCTTGGTCGAGCGCGACGATTACGCCTCCGGCACCTCCAGCCGCTCTTCGAAAATGGTCCACGGCGGGCTTCGCTACCTTCAGAACTTCGACCTGGGGTTGGTCCGCGAGGCGCTCCTGGAGCGCCAGCTGATGGTGGAGCTCGCGCCCCACCTCGTCTATCCGACGCCGTTCCTGGTGCCGACCCTGGGGGAGGACCGTCGCAATTGGCGGATCGGGATCGGCCTGAACATGTACGACGTGATGGCCACCACCCGGGTGGGCCAGGGAAGGCGCGACCGCCAGGCTCGCGAGCGCGCCGTCCGCGGCCGCGAGCAAGAAGAGCAGGCCGAGGACGACTACTGGGCGCCCGACCGCCACCGCACGATCCCGGGCGACGAGGCGGCGGAGCTCGTCCCCGCCCTGGCGCCGCGCGACCCCAAGGAGGCCTACCTCTTCTACGACTGCCAGACCGACGACGCTCGCCTGGTGCTCACCGTCCTGGGCGAGGCGGAGCGATTCGGCGCCGTGTTCTGCAACGGCGCCGGGGTGATCGAGCTGATCTCGGACGACGGCAGGGCCGCCGGCGTCGTCTGTCGCGACGAGGAGACCGGAGAGAGGTTCGAGGTCCGAGCGGCGAACGTGGTCAACGCGACGGGCGTCTGGGCCGACCGCATCCGTCCGGAGGAGATCCTCACCGAGGAGGAGGTGCCGCGGATCGCTCCCAGCCGCGGCACCCACGTCACGGTGTCGCTGGAGAAGCTCCCGCTGGGCCGGGCGGCCTGCATCGTGCCCGCGGGCGAGGAGCGCACGATCTTCGCGCTGCCGTGGTGCGGCCGGGCGCTGATCGGCACCACCGACCGCGACTACGACGGCGACATCGCGCACCCGAGACCGGACCGGGACGACATCTCCTACCTGCTCGGCGCGACGAGCGAGTTCTTCGGCATCGACCTCTCGCCCGCGGACGTCTGCGGGGCCTACGCCGGCGTCAGGCCCCTGATCTCGACCGGCGACCCCCGCAAGTCGGTGGACATCTCCCGGCGGGCCGAGCTCTTCGAGACGTCCTCGGGGCTGCTGACGATCACCGGAGGCAAGCTGACCACATGGCGGCGGATGGCGAAGCAGGTCGTCGACAGGATGGTCACGCGAGAGGGCCGCGAGGCCCCCTGCCGGACCGCGGAGATCCCCCTGGGCATGCCGGCCGGTCCCGAAGACCTCCAGCCGCCGGCCTCGATCTCGGACGACCTGCCCGAGGGATCACTCGACCTGCTGGCCTTCCGCTACGGACACGCGGCGCGCAGCGTGCTGAAGGTGGCCGCCGAGCGACCCGAGTTGGCGCGGCCGATCGTCCCCGGGCAGCCGGACCTGCTCGCGGAGGCGGCGATCGCCGCCAACGTCGAGCAGGCGCGCTCGGTGGCGGATGTCCTCTTGCGCCGCACTCGGCTTGCGCTGCTGGCGGCGCCCCAGCTTCGCGATGCGGCGGCGGTTCGCCCCGTCGCCGAGGTCATGGGGGCCGAGCTGGGCTGGAGCGCCGAGCGCACCGAGCGCGAGGTAGAGGCCTGGTCGACCGCCGCGGAGGCCGAGGGGATCGATCCGCGAAAGAGCGTAACCTCAGCGGGGTGAGGCTGTTCATCGACACGGGGAGCGTCGCCGAGGTCGAGGAGATCGCCGGGTGGGGCATCCTGGCGGGCGCCACCACCAATCCGTCGCTGCTGGCCAAGGAGGATGGCGATCCCGGAGAGATCATCCGCCGGATCTGCGACCTGGTCGGCGGTCCAGTCTCGGCCGAAGTGGTGTCCCAGGACCCGGACGCGATGGTGGCCGAGGGCCGCGCCCTGCGCGAACTCCACGAGCACGTGACCGTGAAGGTGCCGTTCTGCAAGGAGGGCCTCACCGCGACTCACGCCCTCGCGGCGGATGGCATTCCCGTGAACATGACTCTGGTCTTCTCCGCCAACCAGGCGCTGCTCGCGGCCGGCGCCGGGGCGACGTACGTCTCGTGCTTCATGGGGCGACTCGACGACATCTCGGTCGACTCCGGGCAGGTGGTCGCCGAGATCGTCGAGTGCTTTCGGGCCGGCGGGGTAACGTCACAGATCATCGCCGCGTCGGTGCGCCACCCCGAGCACGTGATCGCGGCCGCCCAGCTCGGGTGCGAGATCGCGACCGTCCCCGCCAAGGTGCTCCGCCAGATGCTCGAGCACCCGCTGACCACCGCGGGGGCCGAACGCTTTCGAGCGGACTGGGAGTCGCGCCCCGAGTTCGGCGAGTGGCTCCAGGCGTTGGCCTCGAAGCGCCTCGAGGCCACGCACACCTAACTCGAGCTCAGCGGCTGTTGAGGGATATCCTGCCGCCGGCGATGGCGGAGAAGCTCGAGGAGCTGCACCTGGCGGACCTGCACGAGATCGCGGCCGAGCTCGAGGTGCCGCGGGACAGGCTGCTCCCGCGCGCGGAGCTCCTGGTCGAGCTCAAGGAGCGGCTGGGTGGCGAAGCGCCGACCCCCGAGCCGGACCGTGGCGAGGCGCCGCCCCCCGAGCCGGACCGGCGACCGCGCCGCGCGCGGGCAGGAGCGGGAGCGCCTGGACGAG
This sequence comes from uncultured Actinomycetes bacterium, assembly GCA_963755775.1. GTDB lineage: Bacteria > Actinomycetota > Thermoleophilia > Solirubrobacterales > 70-9 > AC-56. The sequence continues at coordinate 64,489 of CAVWKY010000008.1, forward strand.
GAGGGCACCGAGCAGGTGACGGGCGTAGTGGAGATCACTCCGCAGCGGTATGGGTTCCTGCGGCTGGACGGGCTGGAGCCGGGGCCCGGCGACGTCTACCTGTCGGCGTCGCAGGCGCGCCGCTGCGAGCTTCGACCGGGCGATGAGGTCTCGGGGCCGGCGCGACCTCCGCGCCGGGGCGAGCGCCACCGCGCGCTGGTCCACGTCGACCGAGTCAACGGGTTGGAGCCGCTTGCCGTCGATCGCCCCGAGTTCGACCAGCTGACGCCGATCATCCCGAAGCGCCGGGTTCCGCTCGACCGCGAAGGGGTCGATGCGCTCACCCGCGCCGTGGACCTGCTCGCGCCGCTCGCCTTTGGCCAGCGCGTCCTGGTGATGGCGGCACCGCGGTCCGGCCGCACGACGCTGCTCCGGCGCTTGGCGACGGCTGTCGCTCGGCTCGACGGCCCGGAACTGATCGTGCTCACGATCGACGAGCGTCCCGAGGAGGCGACGGCCTGGCATCAGGCGCTGCCCGACGCGGAGATTGCGGCAGCGACCGCCGAGCTTGCGCCCGCCGAGCAGGCGCGGATGGCCGAGCTGGCGCTCGAGCGCGCCCGGCGGCGTGCCGAGGCCGGCGCGGACGTCGTCCTGGTCGTCGATTCGCTGTCGCGGCTGGCGGTGGTGTCGGGCGGGCCCGCGGAGGTGAAGCGACTGTTTGGGTCCGCGCGAGACCTGGCGGAGGAGGGACGGGCTCCCTGACCGTGATCGCGACCGTGGTCGAGGGCGCCGAGGACGAAGGGGCCGCGGAGCGGGCAGTGATCACCACCGAGAGCTCGCTGATCACGCTCGACCCCGAGCTCGCCGCCGCGGGGGTTGTACCGGCCCTGCGTACCCGGGAGTGCCGCGTCTCGAACGAGGACGAGCTCCGCGAGCCCGAGGAGCTCGCCGCGCTCCGTCGCCTGCGGTCGCTGCTGGGCGACCTGGCGCCGGTGGAGGCGGCGGGCCTGCTTCGCGAGCGGATCGAGGGCTCGGCCAACAACGCCGAGCTGCTTCGGACCCTCTAGCGGCGGTAGGCGAGCCCGGCCCAGGAGGGCTCGCGGGAGAGCTCGATCGGCTCGGCGTCACGCTCCGGCTGGACGTAGCCGAAGTTCTGCGTCTGGGGGTCGAAGACCACGTCCAGCTCCCCTTCCTTGACGCGCTGGTCGAGCCAGGCGCCGCGGAACACAAGCCGGCGGATCCAGTGAACGAGGCTGCGGCTTGCCGGGCCGACCAGCTCAGCCCAGTGCTCGTTGATGTGCTCGCCGAGCGAGGAGGTCGGTTCGCCGATCTCGCCGTTCACGGCCAGTTCCAGCAGGTCCTGGAGCTCGTCGGCTCCAGGCCGACGTCCACGAAGTCGAGCTTCACGGCCGCCTGCTCGACGCGCTCCGCGAAGTCGTGCTCGTTGAAGGAGAACCGCAACTCGCCGTATTCGAGGACGTAGTCCGAACCCGAGTCGTAATTGCCTCTGCGAGTTGCCTTCTCCAACGCTTCCTCTTCTCGAACTCCGATCGACCCGTCCCGCCGACGGTCGGAACGACCCGAATCTTCTCCGATGCCGGGCGCCCTTGTGTGGGCGCGGGCTTGCCTGAACGACCGTTTGCACCGGGCATGGCGCCCGGCGTCCGGGACCGAGGGGCGTGTGACCCCGTCGCGGGGTTGTAGCCGTCGTGGTCCGAACGAGCGAGCGCCAGCCCCGCCGCTTTCGCAGCCAGCCCAGCGCCGAGGTCTGGGGCCGCCGAGTCCCGGTCGCGCTCTCGCGTTCTGCACGCCTCCTCGGCCTGACGCTGCTCGACCGCCACGCCGCCGGGCCTGGCCTGCTGTTGCCGGGCTGCCGCAGCGTCCACACGTTCGGCATGCGGTTTTCGGTGGACCTGGTCTTCCTCGATCCGCACTGGCGGCCGGTTTCGCTGCGCCGCGGCGTGCCGCCCCGGCGGTTCGCATGCGATCGACGCGCGGAGGCGGTGCTGGAGCTTCCCGCACGCGATGCCGGCGATCGGGGGAACCGGTGATGCTGACAGAGGGCGAGCCGAAGCCCACAGTCGTCGTGTGCGAGGACGACTCGCCCACCCTCGAACTGCTGTGCGACCACCTGGAGGCGGACCGGTTCCGCGCCCTGCCGGCGCCGTCGGCCTCGGATGCCCTGCGCCTTTGCCACTACAAGGAGCCCGACCTCCTGTTGCTCGATCTGATGCTGCCGGACGCGTCCGGCCTCGACGTCCTGCGGGAGATCCGCGCCTCGCAGGGAGCGGTTGGGCGCTATGACCCCGCGCTCCCGGTCATCGTGCTCAGCGGCCGTGGGACGTCCACCGACCGGGTGCGCGGGTTCGCCGAGGGCGCCGACGACTACGTTGTGAAGCCGTTCCACATCCCCGAGCTGACGGCGCGGATCCGCTCGTTGCTGCGCCGGCGCGACCCCAGGCGGGAGGGCCCACGACGGATCGGAGAGCTGTTCATCGACCCGTCGCGGCGGGAGGTTCGCGTCGCCGATCGTCCGGTGAGGCTGGCGAACAAGGAGTTCGCGCTCCTGCGCATGCTGGCCGCGGAGCCCACCCGGGTGTTCACGAAGGAGGAGCTGCTTCGCGACGTGTGGGGGTTTCGATCCATGGGCCGCACCCGCACGTTGGATTCGCATGCCAGCCGGTTGCGGCGCAAGCTGGACCCAAGGGAAGGGCGCTACGTGATCAACGTCTGGGGCGTCGGCTATCGGCTGGTCGACGGCTGAGGGCGGGACCAGGGAGCGGGATTGAGGACCCTTGCTGAACTTGGAAGCGTCGGCTGGCCGGCGGGCTTGGCCGCGGCGGCCGGCTTCGCCGGGCACCGGCTGCTCGAAACGCGGCGGCGGGCGGCGCTGAACGGCGCGCTGCACGAGCTGCGCCGTCCGCTTCAGGCGCTGGCCCTGGCGGGGCCGCCCGAGAGGCGGTCGCCCGGCCCGGGTCCAACCGAGCTCGCCCTCGCCGCGCTCGACGAACTCGACCGCGAGATCAACGGCTCCCCTCGCAGCCTGGCTCGGCGCCCCGTGGCCTGCCGGGCGTTGGTCGAATGCGCGATCGAGCGCTGGCGAGGTCCCGCGGCCCAGGCTCGGCGCTCGCTGGAGCTGCGCTGGCGGGCCGGGGCGGCGATGGTGATGGCCGACCCGTGCCGCGTCGCGCAGGCGCTGGACAACCTGCTTGCGAACGCCATCGAGCATGGGGGCCTGCGCGTGTGGACGGATGTCGCGATCTGCGCCGGGGGTGTGCGGATCTCGGTCTCGAACACCGCTCCGCCGGCGCCGCGCCGCCGCGCTCGTGGCCCTGGGCGCGGCCACGGCCTGCGAATCGTCGCCTCGATCGCCGCGGACCACGGTGGGCGGTTCGCCGTCCGGCGCTCGGATGCGATCTGGACCGCGAGCCTCGAGCTGCCCCTCGCCGCCCCGGCGCTGGCCGAGGCTCGGTCCGATGACGCGGACACGCGGGAGCATCTGGCCGCCGCGGCATGAGCAGGCGTGCGAGGGCGGTCGCCTTCGGCGCCGCGGCCCTGGCGTGCGCCGGCCTGGCCGCCGCGGTCGCGGGTGGCTACCGAGCCGACCTCGAGAGCCAGCTCGGTCCCCTGCGCCCCGTCCTCGTCGCCCGGGCCGCGATCCCTGCGGGGCGGCCCCTTCGAGCCCTTCAGGCGCGCGAGCTCCTCGAGGTCCGGCGAGTTCCACAGCGATTCGCGCCAGCCGGGGTGCTGAGCGCGCCCGAGCAGGCGGTCGGACGCGCCCCGGCGGCGCCCATTCCGGCTGGGGCGTACGTGCTCGCCGCCCAGCTCGAGAATCCGCGAAGACGTCGCCGCGGGAGTCGGCCCCGGCTCGGCAACGGGCGAAAGCCGGTCGAGATCTCGGTCGTCGGCGCCCAGGCGCTCGCGTCTGCGAGCGGAGGCTCAGGGGCCGAAAGCGTGGACGTCATCGTCACCACCGAACCGGGGCCGGGGGGTGGGAGCGGCCGCACGTATGTGGCCGCCGAGGGCGTCAGGTTGCTGGCCCTCGCCGAATCGGGCGACTCCGGCGCCGGCCTGCCCGGCACCGGCCAACCGTGGACCGCGACGCTGGCCCTCACCCGGCCGCAGGCGCTGCGGCTGATCCAGGCCGAGAACTTCGCCCGCCAGGTCCGGCTGATCCCGCACTAGATCGAGCGCGCCGTCCTGCATAGCTTTCGCTATCCGGGGTGAGGACAGGACAGCGCGCCAACCCGGCCGGCATCATGGATGGCGCGCTAGCGGCTGGCCGCGATGATCCGGTCTTGGCCGCTCCCCGGGAAGCCGCCTTTCCAGTGGCCGCGGACGACCCTCTCGATCTCGAGCCCCGAGCGGTCATACATCTCGCGAACGCTGTCCTCGTACTGGGCGATCATGCGCTCCGGGGTCTGCTCCACGGCGCTGCGATAGGGGCGGCCGTTGCTGTCGGTGAGCTCATGCTGAATCCTGCGGCGACGTTCCGGCGCATCGTCGGCTTCCATGATCTCGTCGTTGACGAGGAAGAACGTCGCCACCAGGCGACCGCCTGGCCGCAGGACCCGCGCAGCCTCGCGGAGGTACTGCTCCGTGTCGGTCGGCGTCAGGTGGGTGAAGACCGACATCGCCAGGGCCAGGTCGAAATCGGAATCCGGAAACGGGAACCGGTAGTTGGCGGGATCCTGCGACCCCTCGGGGTTGTAACTGGCGTTGTAGATGTCGGCGATCTGAAAACGGAAATTCGGATAGCCGGGGGTGATCGCCTGCTGGCACCAGCCGATGCTGGGCCGATCGACGTCGAAGCCCTCATACGACCCGCCATCCAGGCGAGCCGTCAGCGCGGCGGCGAGTCGGCCGGGACCACACCCGATGTCGAGGATCCGCGCGTCATCACGCAGCCCCGCCTCGCTCTCGATGATCGTCACCCATGCCCTTCCCATCTTTCGGCTGTCGGCACGCCAGCCGGGCAGCATGGCCCGGCGCGGCGGGATCAGCGGATCGCGGCGCCCGAGAAGCCGATCGCGCAGGTCGAGCAAGAACAGCTTCGCGTCCCGCCATCGTGAGCGCAACCAGCGTTTGGCGGCGGCTGACCGGCGCCTACGTGAATGCCACAGGCGCCGCGCACTGGCCGTTGGACTGAGCATCGGCGCGATCATAGGCCTGGCGAGCCGTCGCATGCACTGCCCGGGTGAGGCGGTCCCGGCAGGTATCGGCCCGTGCAGGCACGATGACCCGCGAGCTAACCAGCCACCGCGCGCTCGAAGGCGGCCCGGGCATCCTGTCCGAACACGGCGAACACGACCCGCTCGAGGCCGCTGCCGCGCTTCAGGTGCCGCCACACCTCCTCGACCTCGATCCTGGCCGCCTCGTCCACGGGAAAGCCGCCCACGCCGGTGCCGAAGGCCACCAGGGCGAGTGACTTCGCGCCCAGCTCGTCCGCCTTTCGCAGGGTGCTGGCGGTGGCCTTGCGGATGATCTTGTCGGAGGTTGGCCCGCCGAGGCGCATGGTGGCAGCGTGGATCACCCACCTGGCCGGCATCTCGCCCGCGCTCGTGGAGACCGCCTCGCCGAGGCCGATCGGCGCGAGGGCGTCGCTCTCCTCCTGGACCGTTGGTCCGCCGGCGCTCGAGATCGCGCCCGCGACCCCGCCGCCGTGCCGCAGATCGGTGTTCGCGGCGTTGGCGATCGCGTCCACGTCGAGCTTCGTGATGTCGGCCTCTTCCACCTCGACCCTGGCCATCCTCGCCCTCCGCGGTGCGAGTCTATATTGGCCCGGGGTGAGTGCCATCCGAACCCCGCTCTCCCCGCCCCGCTGGACCGAGGCGGCTGGTCGCTGAAAGATGCGCCGGCTTTTCGCCCTGGTCGCCGCCGTCGTCCTGGTGGACACGATGTTCTACGCGGCGATCACGCCTCTGCTGCCGCACTACGTGGACGAGCTCGGGCTGTCCAAGTCGGCGGCCGGGATCCTGACTGCCTGCTACGGCGCCGGCACCCTGATCGGCTCGTTGCCGGGTGGGTGGCTGGCGAGCCGTCTCGGCGCACGGTCCACAGTGGTGGTCGGGCTGGCGCTGATGTCCACGGCCAGCCTCGTGTTCGCGTTCAGCGACGACATCGTGACGCTCGACGGAGCGCGCTTCCTGCAGGGGGTGGGCGGCGCATTCTCGTGGGCGGGTGGCCTGGCTTGGCTCCTGGCGCTGTCGCCTCGCGACCGCCGCGGCGAGCTGATCGGGTCGGCCGTCGCCGCCGCGATCGCGGGGGTGCTCCTCGGGCCCTTGATCGGCGGCGCGGCCACCGTGGCGGGGCCCGAGCCGGTGTTCGCAGCCGTCTGCGCGATCGGGGTCGCTCTCGCGGCGTGGGCAGTTTCGACCCCCGACGCTCCGCCGCCGCCACGCCGGCCGCTTGACGCGGTCGTCCGGACGATGACCAGCCGCCCGGTCGTCACAGGATTCTGGCTGGTCTCGCTGCCGGCACTGTTCTCGGGGGTTCTGGGCGTGCTCGCCCCGCTGCGCCTGGACGAGCTGGGCGCCAGTGGAGTCGCCATCGGCGCCATCTTCCTGGCCGCGGCCGCAATCGAGGGTTTCGCCAGCCGGCTGTTCGGCGGCCTCTCCGACCGGCGCGGCCGGATGGCCCCGATCCGTGTGGGGCTGCTGGTCTCGCTGCTGGCCGCGCTCGTCCTGCCGCTGCCCGATGCGGTCCTGGCCCTGGCGGCGGCGATCGTGGTGGCGGTGGTGGGAATGGCCTTCTTCTGGGCCCCCGCGATGGCGTTGCTTTCGGACGCCGCCGACGCGACGGGGCTCGACCAGGGGTTCGCATTTGGGGTCGTCAACCTGGCTTGGGCTGGCGGCGAGGTGGTGGGGGCGTCGGGAGGCGCCGCCCTCGCCGATGCCAGGTCCGACGCGTTGCCGTATCTCGTGGTCGCCGCTTGCCTAGCCCTGACGCTGGCGGCGTTCGCGGTTCCCCGCAGGGCTCGCGTTCCCGCCACGAGCCGCGGGGCTTGACCGCTTCCGCGGGCGCGCGCGGCGATGATCGCGATGGGGCGCCGCCCGCCGGGTCGGGGTTCACCCGAGCGTGGGAGCGGCCGACCGCCACGCCGAGGCGCTCGCCGCCGATCTGCGGCGACGGCTTGTGGAGCGTCGCCGGGCCGAAGCCGCTGCCGGCGAAGCCGGGACGGAGGACCTGGAGGGCGCGGTCTTGCAGCTCGTCGACGACCGCGCCGCGGTGTTGTCGGAGTCGCGCCGGGCCCAGATCCGGGAGCTGATCCTGCGGGACACGGTGGGCCTGGGCCCGCTCGAGCAGCTGCTGGCGGACGCGGCGGTCACCGAGGTGATGGTCAATGGGCCCGAAGAGGTCTACGTCGAGCGCGGCGGCCGGATCGAGGCCACCGCGGTGCAGTTCTCCTCGGAGCGCGCGCTCCGCGACGCCATCGAGCGCATCCTCGCTCCGCTCGGGCGCCGCGTCGATGAGTTGAGCCCGATGGCGGACGCCCGGTTGCCCGACGGCTCACGGGTCAACGTGGTGATTCCGCCGCTGTCGGTCGACGGTCCGGCGCTCTCGATTCGCCGCTTCACCGGTGCGCGTCCCGGGCCCGACGAGCTGGTGGCTTCTGGCACGCTCACCTCCGAGCTCCGGGAGCTCCTGGCGGGCGCAGTTCGCGACCGGCGCAGCCTCCTGATCTCGGGCGGCACCGGATCGGGAAAGACGACCCTCCTGAACGCGTTGTCCGCCTACATCGGCGCCGAGGAGCGCGTGATCACGATCGAGGACGCGGCCGAGCTTCGCCTGCGCCAGCCCCACGTCGTCCGCCTCGAGGCCCGCCCGCCCAGTATCGAGGGCCGTGGAGAGGTGACGATCCGCGACCTCCTGAGAAACGCGCTGCGCATGCGCCCGGACCGGATCGTGATCGGCGAGGTCAGGGGGCGGGAGGCGCTGGACCTCCTGACTGCCCTCAACACGGGCCACGACGGGGCGCTGTCGACTGTGCACGCGAACTCCCCCGGCGACGCCCTGCGCCGGCTCGAGACGCTGGCGTTGATGGCGGGCGTCGGGCTTCCGCACGAGGCCGTTCGGGAACAGGTCACTCGCGGGATCGAGTTCGTGGTCCACCTGGCGAGGTCGCGCCGCGGCGAGCGGAGGGTGGTGGAGGTGGGGGAAGTGGTCCGGGCGGCGGGCGGCGTGGGGCTCCGGGAGGCTTGGCGAAGATGAGGATCCCGGCGCGGTGAGTGCCGGCCTGGGGTGGCTCCCGGTCCTCCTCGCCGCTGCAGCCGGGGGCATGACGGTCGTTGCCCTGCGCGAGGGCGTCGCCGCCACGCCGACGGTGGGGCGCTGGCTGGCCGAGGCAGTCGAACCCCTGCGGCGGGCGGGCCGCGAAGGCTACGCGCCGACGGAGGCCGAACGACGCAGGCTCGCGCTGGTGGGCACCGGCGCGCTCCTGGTCGGAGCCCTGATCGTGGCGGGCCCGGGTCCAGCCCCCTTGGGAGCCGTCGCCGGGCCCGCTGCTGCGGCATGGGCGGTTGCCCACCGACGGCGGCGCTACCGGCGTGCCGTCGAGCGCGGCCTGCCGCACGTCGCAACCGCCGTCGCCGACGCGCTGGCGGGCGGTCAGTCGGTTCGCGCCGCACTGGTCGCTGCGGCGGGCTCAATCGACGGCCCCCCCGGGGCCGAGCTCGCCCGGCTGGGCGCCGAGCTCGAGCTTGGCGCCTCCACTGCTGAGGCGCTTGGCGCTCTGCAGGGCCGTCTGGGGTCGCCGCGGGTTGACTCGTTCTCGGCCACGCTGCTGTCGCAGCAGCTCGCGGGGGGCGATCTCGCTGGCCTCCTGCGACGATTCGCAGGCTCGGCCGAGGAGCGCGACCGCATGGTCGCCGAGGCCCGCTCCGCCACCGCTCAGGCACGGTTCACCGGCCTGCTGGTTGTCGCTATGCCAGCCGGCGCGGCGCTGTTCGCGGAGCTGATCGAGCCCGGATTCGTCTCGGGCCTGCTGGCCCACGGCACGGCTGCGGCGCTGCTGGCCGCGGCAGCTGCCTTCCAGCTCGCCGGGTTCGCCGCGATTCGGCGTCTCAGCCAGATCGAGGACGGATGACCTTCGCACCTCCCGTGCTCGTCGCAATGGCTGTCGTGCTCGGGGCCGCCGGGCTATGGGAGCTTGCCGGGACCAGGGGAGACGATTTCGCGCGCACGCTGCGGGGCCTCGCCTCCAGGGTCAGCGGCGGCCGTCTGCGGACGCTGACCGGCGCCGCGTTGTGGCTTCAACTGCCGCAGCGGCTGGAGCGGGCCGGCCTGGCCGGTCGGGTCCCACCGTCCGCCGTGCTCGCCGGGAAAGCCGGCGGGGTCGCGGCCGGCATGCTGCTCGCCGCGGTCGCCTCGCCGGCGCTACCTACTCGGCTCGCGGTCGTGGTCGTGGCTCTCCTGCCGGCCGCCGGGTTCGTCGCCCCCGAGGCGCTGCTGGACCGGGCGGCGCGCCGGCGGCGCGCTCGGATCGAGGCCATGCTGCCCGACGCTCTCGACCTGCTCGCCGTCGGGACGGCGGCCGGACGAAGCCCTGCGGTCGTCCTCGGCGAGATCGCCGGGGGCGTCAAGGGCTCGCTGGCCGACGAGCTTGCCCTCGCGGTGGCCGAGATCCAGTGCGGTGTCCCTCAGCGCGACGCGATCGCGTCGCTTCGCCGGCGAGTGCCGGGCTCCGGGCTGGGGGCAATGGCGTCGGCGCTCGAGCGCTCAAGGCGCTACGGATCCCCAATTGCCGACCAGCTCCATGACCAGGCCGCCGTCCTGCGACGGCAGCGGCGACGGCGGATCGAGGAACGTGCCGCTCGCGCCGCTCCGAAGATCCAGTTGGTCGTTGCGCTGGTGCTCGTCCCCTCGGTCCTGCTCATGGTCGCCGCCGCCCTCGTGGCTCACTCGGACGCCCTGCTGGGAAGCGCTGTCTAGCGGCCCCGGCTGCAACGAGGCTTGCAGACTCGCCCCCTCCGGGTTGGCCCTGGGTCGCCGGCCCGGTACGCGGTAAACGGCTTGCCGAAGCGGTTTTCGGCTCCCTCAAGGCCCGGGTAGCAATTCCGTCCGACGGACCGTGTCCCATCTGCGGCCAGCTTTGTGTTGCAAAGTGGGTCCAAGTGGGTTAGCGTGGCGATCCAATCTGACCCAGGACCGGAGTGGTGAGGTTCCTCCCACCTCGCCACTCCGGTCCAAGACTTCGACAGAGACAGCCGGAGACATTCCGGCGCCAGCGCAGAGAGGACCCCACGGTTGGCATTTCGTGGCCACTACGAGCACAGCCTCGACTCCAAGGATCGCCTCACTGTGCCCGCCCGCTTCCGGGCCGCGCTCGCCGACGGGGTCGTCCTCTCCGCAGGCCTCGACCCCTGCGTCGAGGTGTATCCCACCGGCGAGTACGCGCGCTTCGAGCAGCAGGTCCTGGCCGAGCTCAACCCACTCAGTCGCCACGGCCGGATGATGAGACGGCGCTTCCACGGCCGCTCCCACGACGAGGCCCTGGACTCCGCGGGCCGGATCAGGGTCCCCAAGCACCTGATCGAGCATGCGGAGCTCGAGGAGGGGCCGTGCGTCGTAATCGGCGTGGCCGACCACCTCGAGATCTGGAACACGCGACGCTGGGCCGACCACGACGCCGAGATCAGCGAGACGGCCGCCGAGATCGCGGAGGAGCTCGCGCACGGCGGCCCCGGCGCCGCCGGCTAAGACGAGGGCTTGGTTGAGATGGCCACACTGACGTACATGCCGACCGAGCACGTTCCAGTCCTGGCCCCCGAGTTGATCGCGCTGCTCGCCCCGCCGGGGCGAGACCGCGATCGACTGCACCTTCGGCGGCGGCGGTCACGCGCGCCTCGTGGGCGAGCGGCTGGGGACCGACGGCAGCTGATCTGCATCGATCGCGATCCGGTGGCCGAGGAGCGCTTCGGCGAGCTCGCGAGCGAGCTCGACTGCGCGACGCGGTTCATCCGCGCGGACTACGCCGACGCCCTGCAGGAGCTCGCCGACGAGGGGGTGCGGGCCGACATCGTCTGCCTCGACCTCGGCATCTCCTCGCTGCAACTCGACGCGGCGGAGCGAGGGTTCTCTTATACCTACGACGCCCCGCTGGACATGCGCATGGACCCAAGCCGGGAGCCCTCCGCGGCCCAGATCGTCAACGAGTGGCCGGCCGAGCGTCTTGCGGGGACGATCCGGGAGTACGGCGAGGAGCGCCACGCTCGAGCGATCGCCCGCGAGATCGTCTCCTGCCGGCCCCTCGAGACCACCGCAGAGCTGGTCGAGGCGATCCGCGCCGCCGTGCCGCCCGCGTACCGGTTCGGCCGCGGCCATCCTGCGAAGCGCACCTTCCAGGCGATCCGGATCGCCGTCAACGGGGAGCTCGACTCGCTCGACCGGGGCCTGCCGGCGGCCTGGGAGCTCCTGCTCGAGTGCGGTCGCCTGGGGGCGATCTCCTTCCACTCGCTCGAGGATCGCCGGGTGAAGCGATTTTTCGCCGACCTGGCCCGCGGCTGCATCTGCCCCCCGGAGCTGCCGGTCTGCCGGTGCGAGCACGAGCCTGAGGCCGAGCTCTTGACACGCCGGGCGCTTGCGGCCACGCCCGAGGAGATCGAGCGCAACCCCCGCTCGCACTCGGCCCGCCTGCGCGCGGCGCAAAAGCTCGACAGGGGCGCGGCCGGTGGCGGCGAAGGGAACCGGACCTGATGGCCGCCGCCTCGACCGCCGCCGCGCGCCGCAGCGCCGCCACCGCGCCCGCGCCCGCGCGCCGCAGCGTCCCAAGGCACGCCCGGCGTCGCGAAGCCGCGCGGGCGCCACGCGCCCCGCACGGGTTGTTCCGTCGCGGCGTCCCGCGCGCGCCTCACACCGCTCGCTCACCCCGGCACCCGCCCGGCTCGTCCCCCTCGCGGTGGGCCGCACCGCCGTGGCGGTTTCGGACCTCGCCGACTCCGGGGTACTCCACCGCCTGACCCGGGGGCGACTGTGGATCGGGCTGTTGACCGGACTACTGGTCGGGATCGTCTCCCTGAACGTGCTCACACTGAGCTTCAACGCCTCCTCCAGCAAAGTGGGAGGGCAGGCCGACGGCTTGAAGCGGGAGATCTCCGCCCTGCGCGCGAAGATCACCAGCGAGGGCGCGTCGGGCGAGCGGATCGCGACCGCCGCCACGAAGCTGGGGCTGGTCGCGCCCGAGCCCGGGGCCGTTCGCTACCTGCGCCCGAGCCCCAGTGACGCGGAGGCGGCGGCCAAGCGCCTGGCGTCGGGCGAGCTCGGGACCGGCGTCTCGTACGCCGCACCGATCCCGTGATCGAACGCCGAGTCGGCCTTCTGTTCGCCTGCTTTCTGCTGCTCTTCTGCATCGCGATCGGGCGGGCGGCCTGGGTCCAGGGGGTGCAGGGCGCGAGGTTGGGCGCGGACGCCCAGAGCCAGCATGTCCAGACGGTGACGATCCCCGGCCAGCGCGGTCGGATCATCGACCGCAGGGGCATGGAGCTGGCCGTATCCGAGGACGCCGCCGACGTGATCGCGACTCCGTACCAGGTCGAGGACCCGGCTCGCGCCGCCCGTCGCCTCGCCCCTCTCGTCCACGTCCCGGAGGCCAAGGTCCTGGAATTGCTCGCTGACCGCTCGTCGGGCTTCGCTTACGTGGCCCGCAAGGTCGATCTGCCCAGCGCGGAGCAAGTGCGCGAGCTGAAGCTGGCCGGGATCGCGACCGTGCCGTCAAGCCGGCGTGTCTATCCCGAGGGCAAGGTCGCCGCTGCGCTGATCGGGACCGTTGGCGTGGACGACCAGGGGCTCACCGGGCTCGAGGCCGCTCAGCAGGACCTGATCGGCGGTGACGACGGCGAGCGCCAGGTGGTGATGGACGGGCTCGGCAAGGAGATCGAGCGAGACACGGTTGACGGCGCCCAGAATGGAGAGGATCTGCGGCTGACCATCGATGCGGGGATCCAGGCGCACACCGAGGAGGTCCTGAGCAACCTGGCGCAGACCTACCGTCCGAAGGGCGCCACGGTCATCGTCATGGACCCGCGCGACGCCCAGGTCCTGGCGATGGCCGACTGGCCCAGCTTCGACCCAAGCGATCCGGCCTCGGCTTCGCCGAGCGCGCTGCGGGACATGGCGACGGGGTTCACGTACGAGCCGGGCTCGACCTTCAAGGCGTTCACGGTCGCGGGGGCCCTCTCGGAGAACCTCGTGACCCCGAACACCGTCTTCGGCTTGCCGGTCGAGATCCAGGTCGCCGACCGAGAAATCTCCGACGCCGAGGCGCGCGGCCCGGAAAGCCTGACCGTCGCCCAGATCCTGGCCCAGTCGTCCAACGTGGGCGCGGTGAAGATCGGCCTGGAGCTGGGTGCCGGAGCGCTTCTACGACTGGGTCCGGCGGTTCGGGTTCGGCGACCCGACCGACATCGACTTCCCGGGAGAGGAACGGGGCATCGTCCCGACGCCGTCCGAGTTCTCGGGCTCCACGATGGGCAACCTGCCGATCGGTCAGGGGCTGTCCGTAACGCCGATCCAGATGGCTGCCGCGTACTCGGCGATCGCGAACGGCGGCATCCTGCACGCGCCGCAGCTCCTGCTCCAGGAGGGCGACTCGCCCGTGGCCCCGCCGCCGGGACAACGGGTGATCAGCGAGCAAACCGCGGCGCAGGTGAGCCAGATGCTGGAGGGCGTGCTGGCGCCGGGCGGGACCGCTTCGGAGGTCAGCGTTCCGGGCTACACCCTGGCGGGGAAGACCGGCACCTCCCAGGTGGCCGTTGACGGTGGTTACTCGAAGACGCAGTACGTGGCCTCGTTCGTCGGCTTCGCGCCGGCGCAGGACCCGAGGCTGCTCGTGGCGGTGGTCGTGAACGAGCCCGAGGGCGACTACTACGGAGGCGTCGTCGCGGCCCCGGCCTTCGGGGAGATCGCCAAGTTCGCGCTCCCGTATCTGAAGATCCCGCCGGACCAGGCGGGCACCGCGTCCTCCGCGGTCACCGCTGCCACCAGTACCACCCCAGCGCCCTAGCAGCCCCGGGAAGCGCGGACGACGGCGCCTACAATCGCCGTCGATGAACCTCCGCGAGCTGCTCGCCGACACCGAGGTCGCCGAGCTGGTTGGAGACGCCGAGGCGGAGATCGCCGCCCTGGCCTATGACAGCCGGTCCGTTGAACCCGGGAGCCTGTTCTTCTGCGTTCCGGGCCACCGCGCGGACGGTCACGAGTTCGCTTCCCGAGCCGTCGAGGGCGGCGCCGCGGGCCTCGTGGTCGAGCGGCTGCTGGACCTGCCCGTGACCCAGGCGCGGGTCGCGAGCGCCCGGGCGGCGATGGCCACCGTGGCCGCCCGCTTCTGGGGTGACCCGACCGCCACGCTTCGGGTCGTCGGCGTCACGGGCACGAACGGGAAGACGACCACCGCCTTCCTGGTTCGCCACATCCTGGAGGCGCAAGGGACTCGAACCGGCCTCCTGGGGACCGTGAAGCAAATCGTTGGTGGCGTCGAGGAGGAGGTGGAGCGAACCACGCCGGAGGCCATCGACCTCCAGCGGACCTTTCGGCGCATGCTTGAGGCCGGCGATCGGGCGTGCGCGATGGAGGTCTCGTCGCACGCTCTGGCCCTGCATCGCACCGCCGGGGTGCGGTTTGCGGTCGCCGTGTTCACGAACCTCACCCAGGACCACCTCGACTTCCACGCCGACATGGAGGCGTACTTCCTGGCCAAGCGGACGCTGTTCGTGGCCAAGCCGCAGGCGGGGAGGGCTGGCCCTGCCGAGCGCGGCCCGCGAGCCCGGCCGGCGGTGGTCAACGTCGACGATCCGTACGGAGCCCGGCTGGCCGCCGAGCTGCGTGATCTGCCGGGGGTCCGGCTGGCGACGTTCTCGCCCAGCGGGGCAGCGGAGGCCGACCTCCGGGCGGTGGGCGTGGCGTTCGACCTCTCGGGATCTCGATTCCGCTGTCTCGGGCCGACCGGAGAGGTTGATGTGCGCATCCTGCTCCCCGGGCACTTCAACGTCGAGAACGCTCTGGCGGCGATGGGGGCCTGCCACCTGCTCGGCGTGCCGCTCGAGGCGTCCGCGGATGCCCTGGCGGGCGCCGGCCGGGTCCCGGGGCGCTTCGAGCCGGTGAACGAGGGGCAGCCGTTCGCGGTCCTGGTCGACTACGCCCATACGCCGGACTCGCTCGAGAACGTGCTCGAGGCGGCGCGCCGGCTGACAGAGGGCCGGCTGATCGCGGTGTTCGGCTGCGGCGGCGATCGCGATCGCGAGAAGCGGCCATTGATGGGCGAGATCGCGGCGCGGCTGTCGGACGCGTGCGTGGTGACGTCGGACAACCCGCGCTCCGAGGAGCCGACGGCGATCATCTCGGAGATCCTGGCCGGGGCGACGGGCTCCGGGGATGGCGAGGCGGACGGCGAGAGGGTCCGGGTCGAGTCTGATCGCCGGGCTGCAATCGCGCTCGCCCTCGAGGTGGCTGAGCCCGGCGACACGGTCGTGATCGCGGGCAAGGGCCACGAGCAGGGTCAGGAGTTCGCAGGCGGCCGCAAGGTCCCGTTCGACGATCACCAGGTGGCCGGCGAGGAGCTGCGCAGGCTTCGGGGAGTGTCGGAGGCCTGATTCAGGTGGACCGTGCTGTGAGAATCGGCGCCCGCGCTTGATCGAGCTCTCCCCAGACCGAATCGCGGCCGTCGCCGGCGCCCAGGTCACGCTCGCGGGCGGCGGCGGGCGGCCGGAGCGCGCCGTGGTGGACTCGCGGACGCTGCGCCGCGGAGATCTGTTCTTCGGTCTGCGTGGCGAGCGCGTGGACGGCGGCGAGTTCGCCTCGCGCGCCCTCGAAGCCGGAGCCTGGGGGGTCGTGGTCGAGCCCGACCGCGCGCGCTCGCTGGCCGGCGCATCGAAGGAGCGGTCAGTGGGCGAGAGCGGCTGGGTGTTTGCCGCCCCCGATCCACTGGTCGCGCTGCAGGCACTGGCGCGCGGGTGGCGGCGAGAGCTCGGGTGCCGGGTGGTCGGGATCACCGGGTCCGACTGGCAAGACCTCGGTCAAGGACATCTGCCACGCGATCCTCCCGATGCGGGTTCACGCCAGCCCGGAGAACTACAACACGGAGATCGGCCTGCCGCTGGCCGTCCTGACGGCGCCGCCGAGACCGAGGTGCTGGTGCTCGAGATGGCGATGCGCGGCCGCGGGCCAGATCGCCGAGCTGTGCGAGATCGCCGAGCCGGACGTGGCCGCGATCACCAACGTCGGCCCCGTGCATCTGGAGCTGCTCGGGCACCCTCGAGGCGATCGCCGAGGCCAAGGCGGAGATCCTGGCCGGGCTCGGGCGCGACGGATCGCGCTGTTGTCCCGGCGGACGCCGAGGCGCTCGAGCCCCACCTGCACGACCGGCTGGTGACGATCACGTTCGGCCCGGGCGGCGACGTCTTCGCCTCGCGAACGGAGCGGCGACGGGCGCTCGATCGCAGGCCACGATCGGCACCCCCGCTGGCGAACAGCGCTTTCGCGTTCCCGTTCGGCGAGGCGCACAACCTCGCGAACGCCCTGGCGGCGATCGCGATCGGGGTGGCGCTGGAGCGTCCCGCTGGCGGAGATGGCGCGTCGGGCGCCGGGGATAACCTTCTCGCGCCTGCGCGGTGAGCTGATCGAGCTGCCGGCGGAATCGTGCTCGTGAACGACTGCTACAACGCCAACCCGATCTCGATGCGCGCGGCGCTCGATCACCTGGCTTCGCTGCCCGGCGGAGGGCCGGCGGGTGGCGGTGCTCGGCGAGATGGGGGAGCTGGGCCCGAGGCGCGCCCGGTTATCACCGCGAGGTCGGCGCCCACGCCCGCCGTCTCGGCATCGGCCCGATGGTGGGGGTGGGGGAGCTGGCCCGCGACTACGCGCCCGACGCGTGGGCGCCCGACGCGCGAGGCGGCGGTGCCGCTGGCCGAGGCGATGCTCGAGCCGGGCGACGCGGTCCTGGTCAAGGGCTCGCGCTCCGTCGGCCTCGAGCTGCTCACGCGACGAGCTGATCGCCCGCCGCGGCACGCCGGAGCGATGAGCCTCCGCTGGCCGCGCTCGCCAGCGAGGTGGCGTCGTCGGCCGATCGACCGCGGTGAGATCCTGATCGCCGGGATGGCGGCGATGCTGATCACGATCTTCCTCGGGCCGAAGTTCATCGAGCTTCCTGCGGGCCAGGGAGTTCGGCCAGCAGATCCGCGAGGAGGGGCCCAGGAGCACCACGCCAAGGCGGGGACCCCGACGATGGGCGGGCTGATCGTCTTCGTGGCGATCGCCGTCCCCTACCTGGTGCTCTCGGACCACGCGACACGCAGAGCCTCGCGGTCTTCGGGGTCGCGCTCGGCGCGCGCCGCTCTCGGGTTCGCCGACGACTTCATCAAGGTCACCAAGCGCCGCTCGCTGGGGCTGCCGGCGCGCTGGAAGCTGCTGGCGCAGATCGGCGCTCGCGGTGGCGCTCTGGTGGGTGGCGAGCGACGAGGTCGGGCTCGACCCGACGCTCCAGGTCGCGCATCTTCGACGCCGAGATCTACATCGGCCCGGTCCTCTACGTGGTGGTCGATCTTCCTGGTGATCGCCGGGCGCCTCGAACGCGGTCAACCTCACCGACGGCCTCGACGGGCTGGCGGCGGGCTCGTGCGCGATCGTCCTGCTCGCCTACACGGCGATCACGATCACCAGCGGCCAGGAGGGCCTGGCGCTGCTGTCCGCGTGCTTGGTCGGGCGCCTCGGTCGGGCTTCCTGTGGTTCAACTCGTTTCCGGCGGCGATCTTCATGGGCGACACCGGCTCACTCGGGCTTGGGGGCGGCGATCGGCGCGCTGGCGGTGATGACCCAGACCGAATTGCTCCTGATCATCCTCGGCGGCATCTTCGTGATCGAGGCGCTGTCGGTCGCGATCCAGGTGTTCAGCTTCAAGCTGTTTCGCCGCCGCGTGCTGCTGATGGCCCCGGTGCACCACCACTTCGAGATGATGGCCTGGTCGGAGACCAAGATCATGCTCCGCTTCTGGATCATCGCCGCGGTCTGCGCGGGGATCGGCTACACGCTGTACCAGAACTACGATCGGGCTGAGACCACTGGCGAAGCGCTGCGACCGCCCCTTCCCGGTGGTCCGTATCTGGTCGTCGGACTGGCCCGCTCGGGCCAGGCGGCGGCGCGGCTGCTCGCGGCCCGCGGCGAGCAGGTGACGGGCTGCGACTCCGGCTCTCCCGAGCGGCGCAGCAGGCTTGCGGGCAGCCGGAGTGGAAGTCGCCTTGGAGTCGGACGGGCTCGCGCTGCTCGACGCGAGCGCGGTGCGTGGTCAAGAGCCCCGGGGTGCCCGGCGAGGCGCCGGTGGTCGCCGCGGCGCGCGAACGGGGGATCGAGGTGATCGGCGAGCTGGAGCTGGCGTGGCGGCTGCTGCCGAACCGCGTTCGTGGCGGTGACCGGCACCAACGGCAAGACGACCGTCACCGAGCTGCTCGGCCACGTCTGGCGCACGGCCGGCCGGCCGGTGGCCGTGGCCGGAAACGTCGGCACCCCGCTGGCCGTCGCTGGTCGGCGAGCATCGGCGGGCGAGGCCACGGTCATCTGCGAGTGCTCGAGCTTTCAGCTCGAGGACTCGGAGGCGTTCTCGCCGGAGTGCGCCGTACTGCTGAACGTGACCCCCGATCATCTCGATCGCCATCGCGACTTCGACTACTACCTGCGCGCGAAGCTGCGGATCTTCGCCAACCAGGGCAACGACGACGTCGCCGTCTACAACGGCGGCGATCCGGCGCTCGAGGGCCGCGACCTCGGCGGCTGCGCGCGGCGGCGTCGCGTATTGCCGCGCGCCGGGATCCCTCTGCGAGGTGTCGGTCGGTCGAGGGCGTGATCTTCGCCGGGGGACGAGCCGCTGCTCGAGACCCGCGAGCTGCGGCTGATCGGCGTAGCACAACGCCGACAACGCGATGGCGGCCGCCGCGGCGGCTCTGGCGATGGGCATCGACCGGGAGGCCGTTCGCGAGGCGCCTGCGGACCTTCGGCGGGGTCGCCGCACCGGCTCGAGCGCGTCGCCGAGGTCGACGGGGTCGCGTTCGTTAACGACTCGAAGGCCACCAACGTCGCCGCGGCGACGGCAGCGCTGCGCTCGTTCGACGGCGGCGTGCGGGCGATCCTCGGCGGCTCGCTGAAGGGCGGCGACTTCGAGGGGTTGGTCGAGCCCGTCAGCGAGCGATGCGTCGCGCTGCTATCTGATCGGCGAGGCCGCCGCCGCAGCTCGAGCATGCCGCTGGCGCCTGCCCGCCAGGCCGGCGTGGAGCTCCGGCGCTGCGGTGGGCTGGCCGAGGCGGTCCGCGCCGCGGCTGGCGACGCTGGGCCGGGCGAGGTCGTCCTGCTCTCCCCGGCCTGCGCGAGCTTCGATGCCTATCGCGACTTCGAGGAGCGGGGCGAGCACTTCCGCTCCCTGGTCGCCGAGATCACTGCGCTGAGGGCCGGCAGGTTCGCGCCCCCGGGCGCGAAACGCGCACGCAGATGTCGGCGCTCTCGCTCAGCCGTCTGGGCCCCCGTGCGCGCACGCGCGCGCGGGCGCAGCCGGTCGAGTACATCGCTGCTGCTGACCGCGACGCTGTGCCTGCTCGCCTTCGGCGTCGTGATGGTGTTCAGCGCCAGCTCGACGACGTCGCTGCTGGGCGAGAGCGGCGACGGCGCCTACTACCTGAAGCGGACCCTGCTGTTCGGCGCCGTCGGCCTGCTGCGTGATGCGGGTGCTGGCCGTGCGCGGGCCTGCGGATCTGCGGCCGCTGACCCCGCTGCTGCTCGCGGTCGTCGTTCCTGCGGCCTGCTCGCGGTGCTCGTGCCGGGGATCGGCGATCGTCGGCCAACGGCGCCCAGCGCTGGATCGGCGCCGGGCCGTTCCAGATCCAGCCGTCGGAGATCGCCAAGCTGGCGCTGGTCCTCTACGGGGCCAACCTGCTGGCGACGCGGCCGGCGATGGTCCGCAGCATCTGCGGACGATGATGCCGTACCTGGTCGCTGGTCGCGCTCGCCTGCCTTCTGATGGTCGTCGAGCCGGACCTCGGCACGGCGATCGTGGTCTGCCTGGCCAGTCGCCGCGACTGCTCGTCGCCGCCGGGATCGAGATGCGCCACCTGATGCTCGCTGGCGGCGGGCGTCGTCGTGCGTCGTCCTCGCTCGCGATCCTCGTCGAGCCGTACCGGATGGAGCGCCTGACCGGGCTTCCTTGATCCCAGCGGCGGATCCCGGGCGGCGCCGGCTTCCAGGCGATCCAGGCGAAGATCGCGCTCGGCTCCGGCGGGCATCTTCGGCGTCGGCCTCGGCGAGAGCCTCCAGAAGGCCTTCTACCTGCCCGAGGCCCACACCGACATGATCGCGGCGGTGATCGGCGAGGAGCTGGGGCTGCTCGGCCTCGCCATGCTGGTGGCGCTGTTCGGGCTGTTCGCGTACGCCGGGCTTCGAACCGCCCAGCGGGCGCGCGACCGCTACGGCAAGCTGCTGGCGGCGGGGCTTACGTCGATGGTCCTCGTGCAGGCGATCGATCAACCTGTTCGCCGTGCTGGGTCTCGCCCCGCTGACCGGGCGTGCCCCTGCCGTTCGTCTCGTACGGCAACTCGAGCCTGCTGGTGATGCTGGCGGCGGTCGGGCTGCTGCTCAACATCGCTCGCGGAGGCACGGCCGCCGCCCGCGCTCGCAGCGGCAGGGGCGCTGCGAGACTGCGGGTCGTCGAGGGCGTTTCGGACGCCGGCCGGGCGCCGCAGGCCGGCAACAGGAAGGAGCTTTCGCGCAGTGCCAAGGGTCGTCATAGCCGCGGGGGGAACCGCGGGGCACGTAGTGCCGGCGCTCGCCGTCGCCGACGCGCTGCGGGCTAGCGGCGCCGAGGTCTCGTTCCTCGGGACGCGCGAACGGGCCGAGGCCGAGCTGGTCCCGGCGCCGGGTACGAGATCGACTTCCTGCGGGTGCGCGGCCTGGATCGCCGCGACCCGCTGAGGCGGCATGGGCGCCGCGGCGCTGGCCGTCGCGGCGGTGCCCGGCGCGCCGGGCAGCTGCGTCGCCGCCGGGCGCCGACGTCGTAATGGGCGGCGGCGGGTACGTCGCCGGGCCCGGCCGGGCTCGCGGCGCTGCTGGCTCGCCTGCCGCTGGTGCTCGACCGAGGCGGACGTCACCTCGGCCTCGCGAACCGCCTGCTCGCCGCGCCGCGCCAGGCGGGTCTGCCTCGCGTTTCCGATCGCCGGGCCGCGAGGGCGAGCGCTACCTGGTCACGGGCCGCCCTGTGCCTGCGGCGGTGCTAGACGCCGACCGCGACGCGCGCGCGGGCGCGCTTCGGGATCGATGCGGACCGGCCGCTGCCTGCTGGTGTTCGGTGGCAGCCAAGGCGCGCGCTCGATCAACCTCGGCGCGCTCGACGCGTTCATCGGCGACGGCCGAGTCAGCGCCGAAGCGCGACTTCCACGTCGCTCCACATCGCCGGGCGGCGCGACTATCCGGAGGCTCGCCGCCGGCTCGAGGCGGCGGGCGGGGCGGACCTCTACACGCTGCTCGAGTACGAGCCGAACCTCGGCGGACCCGCTCGCCGCCTGCGACCTCGTCCTGGCTCGCGCCGGCGGCTCGGTGTTCGAGCTCGCGGCGGCCGGGCAGGCCCGCGATCCTGGTTCCGTACCCCCACGCCACGGCGCGCCACCAGCACGCCAATGCGGCATGGATGGCGGATGCCGGGGCCGCGCTCGTGATCGAGGACTCCGAGCTGCGCCCGTGCAGCGCTCGTTCGAACGGCCGCCGAGCTGTTCGCCGACCCGCCGCGGCTCGAGCGGATGGCCGAGGCCAGCCGCGGCCCTCGCCCGGCCTGACGCGGCGGCGCGGATCGCGGCCGAGGTGCTGTCCGCGGCGAGGTCCCACGCCGATCGAACGACCACCGGCGACGGCGCATGACCGACTGGGCGCGGCGCAAACTCCACTTCATCGCCATCGGCGGCGCCGGGATGAGCGGCCTGGCGCTGGTATGCCACCGGCTCGGTGCCCGGGTGAGCGGCTCCGATCAGTCAGACGGCTCCTACATGGAGCGGCTGCGAGCCGCCGGCCTGGACCCCCGCGTGGGCCATGACCCCGCCGCGATGCCATCGGACGCCGAGGTCGTGGTCTCGACCGCGGTCCCCGACGACAACCCGGAGCTCGCGAGGGCGCGCGAGCGCCGGCAGCCGGTGCTGCATCGGGGCGAGCTCCTGGCCCAGGTCTGCGAGAGCAGGAAGCCTTCGCGGTGGCGGGCACGCACGGCAAGACGACGACCGCCGGGATGCTGGCCCACGCCCTGCGAGCGATCGGCGCCGACCCGGGCTTCCTGCTCGGGGGCGAGCTGCCGGGGGCGGGCGACGACGGCGGACCCGCCAATGCCGGCTGGGGCGATGGGGAGTGGGTGGTCGCCGAGGCGGACGAGTCGGACGCCAGCTTCCTGCGCCTTCGCCCGGACGTGGCGGCGGTGACCAACGTGGAGCTCGACCACCACCACGCTGGAGCTCGCGGGCCGAGCTGCTCGACGCCTTTCGCCGCTTCTGTGAGCCGGCCGAGGCGCTCGCGCTGCCCGCCGACGGCAGCCTCGAGCCCCTGGCCTCCGGACAGCGCGTGGTCGGTTTCGATGCCTCTCGCCCCGGGCCGGCGCTCGAGCTGCGGGTCCCGGGACGCCACAACCTCATGAACGCGCACGCGGCACTGGCGACGCTCGAGCTGGCGGGCTTCGAGCTCGAGCGCGCCGCCGGTGCGCTGTCGTCGTTTCCCGGGATGCTGCGGCGTCTGGAGCTGAAGGGCCATCGGGACGGCGCCGCCGTCTACGACGACTACGCTCATCATCCGACCGAGGTGGCGGCCGCGCTCGATGCGCTTCGCGATCTGGGCCCGCGCCGCTTGATCGCCGTCTTCCAGCCCCACCTGTACTCGCGCACGAAGGCGCTGGCGAGCCGGTTCGGCGCGGCGCTGGCTCTTGCGGACGAGGTCGGGGTGCTGGAGGTTTATCCGGCTCGCGAGCGACCGCTCGGAGAGCTCGCGGGGGTCAGCGGCCTGGCGGTGGCCCGGGCGACCGCCGACCGCGCGTCGGGGCGCCCGGTCTGGTGGCTGGTCGACGCGGAGCGGGCCGAGCGGGCGCTGCGCCCGCGCCTGCGAGAGGGCGATCTGCTGGTGACGATCGGCGCCGGCGACGTCTACCAGGTCGCCGATGCTCTCGTGGAGGGAGACCGGTGAGCCTGCCACCCGGCGTCGAACGCGACTACCCCCTCGCCCGGTTGACCACGGTGCGGACCGGCGGGCCGGCAGACCTCTTCGCCCGTCCGACCGATGAAGAGGAGTTGGCCAGGGTGTTGGATTGGGCGGCCTCGCAGGGGATCCAGGTGGCGGTGGTCGGCTCCGGGTCGAACCTGCTGGTCGCGGACGGCGGGTTCCGCGGCCTGGTCTTGAAGCTCGACGGCGAGCTGGGCGAGATCGAGCGCCAGGGGACCCGGATCGTCTGCGGGGGCGGAGCCCGGCTGCCCTCGGCGGCCGCGCAGGCGGCCCGGTGGGGGCTGTCGGGCCTGGAGTTCGGCATCAACATCCCCGGAACGGTTGGCGGCGCGGTGAAGATGAACGCCAACGCCTACGGCGGGCAGCTCGGCCGGGTCCTCGAGTGGGTCAACGTGTGCGCCGTGGGGCTGTCGAGCGGCGCGAGCCGGGAGAGCTCGGCTTCGCGTACCGGCGCTCGAACCTCCGTCCGGAAGAGGTCGTCTCGCGAGCTTCGTTCCAGCTTGCCGAGGGGGACGTCGAGGAGATCAAGCGCACGATGGCCGAGATGCGCGGCAAGCGTCGCGAAGCGCAGCCGTCGGGGATCAAGACTTTCGGGTCCACGTTCAAGAACCCCGACGACCCACGCGCCGAGGGGCGTACCGCCGGTCAGCTGCTCGAGGCCGCGGGCTGTCGCGGGCTGGAGGTGGGTGGGGCGCGGTTCTCGCCCAAGCACGCCAACTTCGTGGAGAACGCGGGCGGGGCCACGACCGCCGACCTCGTGGCGTTGATCGGCGAAGGTCGCCGTCGCGTCCACGAGCGCTTCGGCATTTGGCTCGAGCCCGAGGTCCAGGTCGTGGGCGAGGTCGGAATGGATCGCGACCTCCGCGGCTGACCGGGACCGGCGACGCCCGGGAAGGAGCCGGGCCCATGGGCCGCGAATCACCTACCTGTGAGCACCCCCGCCACGGCCGCCGGCAAGCGTCGCGCGCGGTCGCGCGCCGCCGGTAGGAGATCGGCTGATCGCGCGGGCGCGGGGCGAAGCCAGCGGCCCAGTGGACGGGCGGCCCCCTCGCGGCGGACACCAAAGGCGGCGGCCCGCCGCCCGGCGGTGCGGCGGGCGCGCATCACCTCCTGGAACGTGGCGCGCTGGCGGGAGCGGTTCTCGGCTCTCCTCGCGGCCGCGCGCACGGGTTCTTGGCGCCGAAGGGCGATCCTGATCGCGACCCTTTCGGCAATCCTCGCAATCGCCTACTTCGCTTGGTTTCGGAACTCGTCGCTGGTCGCCGTGAGCGACGTCCAGGTCCAGGGGGCGGGGGGTCCGGATCGCGACCAGATCGCGGCGGCCTTGACGCGGGCGGCGCGCGACATGACCACCCTCCACGTGCAAGACGAGGCGCTTCGCGACGCGGTGGCGGACTTCCCGACTGTCGCCTCGGTCAGCGCCGACCCGAGCTTTCCCCATGGGCTCACGATCCAGGTGAGCGAGCGCCAGCCGGTGGTGATCGCGGGGGAGGGGGACAACCAGGTGGCCGTGGCCAGCGACGGCTGGCTCCTCCCAGACGTGGAGGCGAAGGAAGAGCTTCCGCGATTGGCGGTCGATGCGCTGCCGGCCTCCGGGCGCCTGAGCGGCGAGCCACTGTCACAGGCCCGAGCGGTGGGCGCGGCCCCCGATGCGCTGCGGCCGCTGATCGCCGACGTTGGCTTCTCGGGCGACTACGGGATCGTGCTGACGATGCAGGGCGGGATCGAGCTACGGTTCGGCGGCGGAGGCAGCCTCGACCGGAAGTGGGCGGCGGTGGCCGCGATCATCGCCGACCCGGAGCTCACCAGCCTCTCCTACGTGGACGCGCGCGTGCCGGAGCGCCCCGCGGTCGGCGGCGCTTCGGGCCCCTGACGGGCGCTGGCGGCCCATGCCGGAGGCTCAACCCCAGCCTGAGTGATCCCAACGTCGCGAACCCTCGACTTCGGGTCGAGGCCCCCTCGTCCTGCACGATTCCGTGCCGCTAACATGTCCCTGCGTTGACACGGAGCGCCGGATGCCTTACCTTCGCCCCAGGCTTGAGGCTGGAGTACAGTCCGGAACTCTCAAGCATCGCTTTAGCCTCGGACGGCAAATGCCGGATCCAAGGAGCAGTCGGAAGTCCATGGTCGAGTCCTCCTACCTCGCAGTGATCAAGGTCGTCGGCGCCGGCGGTGGCGGCACCAACGCGGTGGCGCGAATGGTCGACGCCGGCCTCAAGGGCGTCGAGTTCATCGCGATCAATACCGACGTCCAGGCGCTGCAAGCGTGCGAGGCGGACATCAAGCTGTCGATCGGGCACCAGCTCACCAAGGGCCTCGGCGCGGGGGCAAATCCCGAGATCGGAGCCGGCGCCGCCGCCGAGAGCCGCGACGACATCAAGGAGGCGCTGAAGGGCGCCGACATGGTCTTCGTCACTGCCGGCGAGGGCGGCGGGACAGGCACCGGCGCCGCTCCCGTGATCGCCGAGATCGCCAAGGAGGAGATCGGGGCGCTGACGGTTGGCGTGATCACGAAGCCGTTCGAGTTCGAGGGCAGTCGCCGCATGCAGCAGGCCCTCGACGGGATCGACAAGCTGCGCGCCAAGTGCGACACGCTGATCATCGTCCCGAACGAGAAGTTGCTGCAGGTCGTGGAGCGCCAGACGTCGGTCAGCGAGGCATTCCGGATGGCCGACGACATCCTCCGACAGGGCGTCCAGGGCATCACCGATTTGATCACGACGCCGGGCCAGATCAACCTCGACTTCGCCGACGTCCGCGCGGTGATGTCGGAAGCGGGCTCGGCGATGATGGGCGTGGGGGCCGCGTCTGGCGAGAACCGCGCCGCCGAGGCCGCGAAGGGTGCCGTCTCCTCGCCGCTGATGGAGGAGTCGATCGACGGCGCAACCGGCATGCTCCTCAACTTCACTGGCTCCGAGGATCTGAACCTGTTCGAGGTCCACGAGGCTGCCGACATCGTCGTCGCGACCGCCGACAAGGGGGCAAACATCATCTTCGGGACCGTCATCGACCCGACGATGGCCGACGAGGTCCGGGTGACGGTGATCGCGACCGGGTTCGAGGGCTTCGAGACCCTGGCCCGGCGCCCGATCCAGGTTCGCGACCGCGCCCGCCGGCGCGGCGTCAGCGGGCTGGGCGACCGCGAGCGCCGCGAGCTCCAGGTCTCGGAAGACGAGATCGACGTCCCCTCCTTCCTCAAGGGCCGCTAGCCGCATCCGCCGGGCCGCCTCGTAGCCCACCGCCCGGCTATAGCCTGGCGTCATGGCCAGCGCGACACTGCGACGGACCCCGCTGTACGAGGCTCACGTGGCCGCCCGGGCGCGGATCGTCCCGTTTGCCGGCTGGGATATGCCGGTCTCATACCAGGGGGTGCGCGCGGAGCATCTCGCGGTCCGGTCCGCTTGCGGGGTCTTCGACGTCTCCCACATGGGGGAGATCGAGACGTCGGGCCCCGAGGCGGAGGCTCTCCTCCAGCGGGTGCTGTCCAACGACGTTTCCCAGCTCGAGGAGGGTGGGGCGCAGTACTCGGTCCTGTGCCGCGAGGACGGAGGCATCCTCGACGACCTGTTCACCTATCGGCTGCCGCGCGGGCGCTACCTGACGGTGACCAACGCGTCCAACCACGAGCGTGACCTCGCCTGGTTTCGTCGACCATGCCGGTGGCTTCGACGCCGAGGTGCGCGACGCGCTCGACGATTACGCCATGCTCGCCGTCCAGGGGCCCGAGGCCCGGTCGATCGTCGAAGGGCTCGCCGAGGGCGAGTTGCCGCCGCGCATGCACACGGCGATCCTGCCGGTGGAGGGCGCCGAGGCGCTGGTGTGCGGCACGGGCTACACGGGGGAGGACGGGGTCGAGATGCTCCTGCCCCCCCGGAGCGCTGTGGCCACCTGGGACGCGCTGACGGACGCCGGAGCCACCCCGGCCGGGCTCGGCGCCCGCGACACCCTGCGGCTGGAGGTCTGCTTCCACCTGTACGGAAACGACATGGACGAGCATCGCAACCCGATCGAGGCGGGACTGGGGTGGTGCTGCAAGGAGGAGACCCGATTCATCGGGGCGGAGGCGGTCGCCGCGGCCCGCGAGCGCGGCGCCGGGCAGAAGCTGGCGCCGTTCGTGCTCACCGGCCCGGGGATTCCCCGGCAGGGCAACGCCGTGGTCAGCGGGGGAGAGGAGGTTGGGGTCGTGACCAGCGGAACCCTGTCGCCGTCGCTGGAATGCGGAATCGGGATGGCCTACGTTCGCAGCGCCCTGGCGGAGCCCGGCACCGAGCTTGAGATCGACGTCCGAGGCAAGCGTCGCCCGGCGCGCATAGAGTCGAAACCCCTGTATCGAAAGGAGAGTTAGGCATCCGATGGCAGAGGAGAGTTACCCCGACGACCTGCGCTACCACGCCGAGCACGACTGGGCCCGGACGGAGGGCGACGAGGCGACCTTCGGCATCACCTGGTACGCGCAGGACGCGCTCGGTGAGGTCGTGTTCTATGAGCCGCCAGAGGTGGGGTCGCAGGCGACCAAGGACCAGGCCTACGCCGAGGTGGAGTCGGTGAAGGCGGTCTCCGAGGTGTACGCGCCGCTCTCGGGCGAGATCGTCGCCGTCAACGGCGCCGTCGCCGACCAGCCTGAACTGATCAACGAGGACTCCTACGGCGAGGGCTGGCTGGTGCGGGTGAAGCTGTCGGATCCGTCGGAGGTCGACGAGCTGATGGACGCGGCGGCCTACCGGGGGATGCTGAGCGAGGAGAGCTGAGCCCCTTCCCGCACGACGCCCGGGGGCGCCCTCGGAGGAGCGCGGCGAGCCCGCCACTAGCATCCTTACGGGAACGCGCTCACGCATGACCCGCTACACCTCAGCCACGGATGCGGACCGCGAGGCGATGCTTCGAGAGATCGGCGTTGTCTCGATCGAGGAGCTGTTCGGCGAGATCCCCCCGGACCTGCGACTGAGCCGGTCCCTCGTACTGCCCCGCGGCCTCTCGGAGTCAGAGTGCTTCGACCACCTGTCGGCCCTGGCGGGGCGCAACGTCAGCGCCGAGGAGGAGATCTGCTTCCTGGGGGCCGGGATGTACGACCACTACTCGCCGGCGATCGTCGACGCGATCACCCAGCGGTCCGAGTTCCTGACTCCCTACACGCCCTACCAGCCCGAGGTCTCCCAGGGCGGCCTGCAGGTGATGTTCGAGTTCCAGACCGCGATCTCCGAGCTGTGCGGGCTGCCGGTCGCCAACGCCTCGCTGTACGAGGGTCCGTCGTCGGTGGCGTCCGCCGCCTATCTGGCGATCGGTGCCACCCGGCGACGGCGCCTGGTCGTCTCGCGGGGCCTTCATCCCCACAGCCGTCAGACGCTTCACACCTACGCGCGCGGGTTCGGCGCCGAGGTGGTCGAGGTGGGCCTGGAGGGAGGCCTGACTGACCCCGACGAGCTGGCGGCGGCGATCGATGCCGACACGGCGGCGCTGTTCGTGCAGAACCCGAACTTCCTGGGGGCCGTGGAGGACCTGGAGGCTCTCGCCGCGGCGGCCAAGGAGGCGGGGGCGCTCACCGTCGCCTCGGTCGACGCGTTGACACTGGGGGTGCTGCGCCCACCCGGAGAGTCCGGCGTGGACATCGCGGTCGGAGAGGGACAGCCGCTCGGCGGGCGACTCGACTTCGGAGGCCCGTCGTTCGGGTTCTTCTGCGCAACCGAGGCGCACCTGCGCAGGATGCCCGGCAGGATCGCGGGCGAGACGAAGGACGCCGACGGGCGGCGCGGGTTCGTGCTCGCGCTCCAGACTCGCGAGCAGCACATCCGCCGCGAGAAGGCCACCCACAACATCTGCACCTCGCAGGCGCTGAACGCGCTGGGCGGCGTCGTGTACCTCACCTGGCTGGGGAAACGGGGGATCGTGGAGCTCGGCGAGCTGCTCGTCCAGCGCACGGCCTACGCGCGCGAGCGGCTGAGCCGGCTCGACGGCGTGGAGCTCCTCCACGACGCGCCGGTGGTCCGCGAGTTCGCGGTGCGGCTCGACGCGCCGGTGCCCGAGGTGCTGGACCGGGTGGCCGATGATGGGATCGCGGCCGGCTATTGGCTGGGCAGGGAATACCCGGAGTGGGACGACGGGCTGCTCGTCGCTATCACCGAGCGGCGCTCGCGCGAGGACATCGACCGCCTTGCGGACGCGCTCGAACGAGCGATTGCCGGGGCGAATGGCGCTTCACTCGCGCATAGCACGAGGAAAGCGCCAACGACGCAGGAGGTCCGATCGTGAGCTCCGCACCCCCGTCCTCGGTGCCTGAAGCGGTCGGCACCCCGACTCCGCAACAAAGAGAGCGCGCGACGACGATCTTTGAGCGCTCAGTGCCCGGGCGGCGGGCGGCGACCGTGCCCCCGCTCGACGTCCCGGAGCGCCAGCTTGATGAGCTCGTTCCGCGGAAGCTTCGCCGCGAACGCCCGGCCGAGTTGCCGCAGGTCTCCGAGCCCGAAATCGTCCGCCACTACAACCGTCTGTCGCGGCGCAACTTCGACCTCGACACGGGCCCGTACCCGCTCGGCTCGTGCACGATGAAGCACAACCCGCGGCTCAACGAGCGGGTCGCCGCCCTCCCCGGGCACGCCCGCCTGCACCCGGCTCAGGATCCCAAGCGCGCCCAGGGTGCCCTTGAGCTGATGTGGCGGCTGGAGCGGGCGCTGGCCGAGATCTGCGGGCTCGACCACGTCAGCCTGCAGCCCTCGGCGGGCTCGCATGGGGAGCTCGCGGGACTGCTCCTGACGCGCGCCTATCACGAGGACCGCGGCGAGCGACGGCACAAGGTGCTGACGCCCGACACCGCTCACGGGACCAACCCCGCCTCCGTGACGATGGCGGGATACGAGGTCGTGAAGGTGGCGACGGACGGGCGCGGCGGAGTGGACCTCGACGACCTTCAATCGAAGGTGGACGGCGAGGTCGCCTGCCTGATGCTCACCAACCCGAACACCCTGGGCCTCTTCGACGAGAACATCGCCGAGATCACCCGCACCGTTCGCGACGCCGGCGGGGTCCTCTACTACGACGGCGCCAACCTGAACGCGATCATGGGCCACACGCGGCCCGGCGACATGGGCTTCGACATCGTCCACGTCAACCTCCACAAGTCGTTCTCCCAGCCGCACGGGGGTGGCGGGCCGGGGGCGGGGCCGATCGCGGTCTCGGACCGGATCGAGCCCTACCTGCCGGTGCCCCGCCTGGTGGCCTCGAGCGACGGCGATGGAGCGACGCCGCGATTCGATTTCGATCACGGCCGCCCGAAGTCGATCGGGAGGCTGCGCGGGTTCGCGGGGAACTTCGGGGTCTTCGTCCGCTCGTACGCCTACATCCGAAGCCTCGGGGGCGACGGGCTCACGGAAGCATCCGAAACCGCCGTGCTGAACGCCAACTACCTGCTCGCCCGTTTGCGCGAGGGGCGCGCCGGCAGGTTCCTGCCGGTTGCTTTCGAACGCGCCTGCATGCACGAGTTCGTGCTCTCGGGGGCGCCGGCCAAGCGCGAGCTCCAGGTCAAGACCCTGGACGTGGCAAAGCGGCTGCTGGACTACGGGTTTCACCCGCCGACCGTCTACTTCCCGCTGCTCGTCGAGGAGGCGCTGATGTTCGAGCCCACCGAGACGGAGACCCGCGAGGGGCTTGACGCTTTGGCCGACGCGATCGATGAGATTCTCGGCGAGGCCGAGCGCGACCCCAAGATCCCGCAGAACGCGCCCTACACGACACCCGTGCGCCGGCTGGACGAGGCGACCGCAAGCCGGCGCCCGGTGGTCCGCCAGCCGGTCATCTGAGCTTCTGGGGAAGCTCCTGCTCGAGTTCGAGCACCGGCGCGAACAGATCGCCGTGGGCGTCGATTCGCTCCAAAACTGCGGGGGCCTCGAAACGCACCGACTCGGGGTCGCCGTCGTCAGCGAGCGCTTCGACCTCCTCCCAGCGCAGTGGGGTGGACGCCCACGGCCGCTCCCGGCAGCGCAGCGAATAGACAGCCACGGTGGTCTTGGCGCGGTCGTTCTGACTCCAGTCGACCAGGACCTTGCCCTTGCGAAGCTCCTTCTTTTGGCGCGAGACCACGAGCTCGGGCTCGGCGCGCTCCAGCGCCTGGGCGACCGCCCGGGCGAACGGCTTCGTCCGGTCGTAGCCGACCGCGGTGTTGAGCGGCACGTAGACCTGCAGGCCCTTCGAGCCTGAGGTCTTCGCGAACGACTCGAGGCCGAGGTCCGAGAACAACTTGCGCACGCGCAGCCCGACCCGCGAGCACTCGACGATCGTGGCTGGCGCACCGGGGTCGAGGTCGAAGGCGATCACGGTCGGCGTCTCGGGATCCTCGGCCAGCGACAGCGACGGATGGAGCTCGAGGGCGGCGAGCTGGGCGAGCCAGATCAGCGTCGGACGGTCGTCGCAGACGACGAAGTCGAGTACGCCGGCGGTCCCCATCTCGATCGGCGCCGTGCGCACCCAGTCGGGAGTGTAGGAGGGCGCGCGCTTCTCGAAGAACCGCTGTGACTCGGTGCCATCGGGAAAGCGCGCCCGCGTCAGCGGTCGGCCGGCGAGATGGGGGAGGATCGTCCTTGCCGCCCGCGCGTAGTAGTCGATCGCCTCGCCCTTGGTGAAGCCGGCCTTTGGCCAGAGCACCTTGTCGAGGTTGGTGAGCTCGAGCCGGCGTCCGTCTACGTCTACTTCGCGGCTTTGGCCTTGCTTCGCGATCGGGATTTGGCCTTCGAGCTCTTTGAGCCCGAGCCCGACTTGGATTGCGTCGTACGCCCACGCCGCTTGGCGCCGTCGCGCTTGCCGTCGCTCTTCGAGCCGCTCGCGAGCGGCTCGCCCTGGATCGCGGCCAGGCTCTCCTCGAGGGCCGCCATCAGGTCCGGCGCCTTGGTCGGCTTCGGTTCCTCGGACACGGCCTCCACGATCTTCTCGCCGCGCGCCTTTCGCTCGATCAGGGCCACCAGTTCCTCGCGGTACTCGTCGCGGTACTTCTCGGGGTCAAAGGCGGCGCTGAGCGACTCGATCAGCTGCCTGGCCATCTCCATCTCGCGCTTGCCGATCTTTTGTCCGTTGTCCGGAACCACATCCTCGAGCTCATCCGGAGAGACGACCTCGTCGGCGAACCGCATCGTCGCCATCGTCAGGACGTTGCCCATCGGCCGGATCGCGGCCAGGTACTCGCGATTGCGAAGCACGAACCTGGCGATTGCCACCTTGTTGGAGTCGGCCATCGCCTTGACCAGCAGGGCGTAGGGCTTCTCCGCTCCCTTGTCCGGGCCGAGGTAGTAGGGGTGGTCGAAGTAGATGGGGTCGATCTCGTCGAGGTCCACGAAGTCCTGGATCTCGATCGCCCGGGTCTTTTTCGGGTCGAGCTCCTCCAGCTCCTCGCGGGTGAGGACGACGTACTGCTCGGGCGCGATCTCGTAGCCCTTCACGATCTCCTCGTAGGGGACCTCCTTGCCGTCGGTGTCTGAGACCCGCTTGTGCCGGATGCGCGAGTTGTCGCTTTGGCGCAGCTCGCGGAAGCTCACCGACTTGCGCGACACGGCGCTGTACAGCTTCACGGGCACGTTCAACAGCCCGAAGCTGATCGATCCGCTCCAAATTGCCCTAGCCATCGCTACTCAAGTTTCGCAACTCGCTCTCGCTTCCTGGTTACCCGTGGGCGAGCGCCACGAATCTTGCGCCTGCCCCGGTTTCACCGGCTGAGACTGAGACCGCCAGACTGACCGGAACTAATCGGTGCCGGGGGACCGGGCGATAATCACCGACGATGCTCTTCGAGCTCGAGGGGGTGACGGTCGAACGCGACGCCAAGATCGTGCTCCAGGGCGTCACCGCGTCGCTGCCGAAGGGGGCGAGCTGCGTCGCCGGTCCATCCGGAAGCGGCAAGTCGACCCTGCTGCGGCTGCTGAACCGGCTCGCCGACCCGGTGGCGGGAAGCATTCGGTACGAGGGGGTGGATGTGCGCGAGCGCGACCCGCTCGAGCTGCGGCGGGAGGTCTGCCTGGTACCTCAGCTCCCGGCGCTGCTCGAGGGAACGGTGGAGGACAACATTCGCTTCGCCGCCGACCTCGCCGGCCGTGAGCCCGACGTAACGAGGGTGCTCGACCTCGCCGGCTTGGACGCGTCGTTCGCCGGGCGCCAGGCGGCCAAGCTCTCGGTGGGCGAGCAGCAGCGCGCCATGCTCGCCCGGTCGCTGGCGCTGGAGCCCCGCGTCCTGCTGCTGGACGAGCCGACCTCCGCCCTCGACGAGGCCGCCCGGAGCGCGGTGGAGGCGACTCTCCTCCACCTGCGGGAGCGAGTCAAGGTGTCGACCGTGCTCGTCACCCACGACCTCGACCAGGCCCGCCGGATGGCCGACTGGGTGGTGCGGCTCGACGAGAGCCGGCTGGTGGTCCAGGGGCCGGCGAAGGAGCAGCTCGCGGTTTGACTACCGCCCTGACGACCGGCTTCGTGCTGCGTTTAAGGGGACGGAGCTTGTGAGGAGGTCGTTTCGGATTGAAGCTTCGCGCTAGACCGCCGATAATTAGAACTGATGTCCGTGGGCGAAACGGCCGTGGGCGCCGCGTGGGCGTCCCGCTGGACACCAACCGTCCGGCTCGGGGAGGCCCGGCTCGCGCGCCTCGCCGTGAGGGGCGACCGGCGGGCCTTCGAGGCGATCTTCCAGCGCTACCACCAGGAGCTCTTCCGCTATTGCCGGGCGATCGTCCACGACCCCGACGACGCCCAGGACGCGCTCCAGAGCACGATGGCCAGCGCGCTTCGAGCCTTGCCGGGAGAGGATCGTCAGATCGCCCTGCGGCCGTGGCTGTATCGGGTGGCGCACAACGAGGCGATCTCGATCCTGCGTCGGCGTCCGCTGGTGATGGATGCCGAGCGGCTGCCGGAGCCCCTGGCGCCGGGCGTTCACGCCGAGGCGGAGGCACGCGAGCGCCTGCGCGACCTCGTCGTCGACCTCGACCACCTGCCCGAACGACAGCGTGGAGCGCTGGTGATGCGGGAGCTCAGCGGGTGCAGCTACGCGGAGATAGGGGCCACCCTTGGTGCCTCAGAACCGGCCGCTCGGCAGGCTGTCTACGAGGCGCGCGTGGCTTTGAAAGAGCTCGCAACGGGGCGCGAGATGCAGTGTGAGACGGCGCGGCGGGCCCTTTCGGAGCGGGACGGACGGATGCTGCGCGGCCGGAGGCTGCGCGCACATCTTCGAACCTGCGAGTCCTGTCGCGACTTCCGCATGGGGATCTCGCAGCGCCGCGCCGACCTGCAGGCGCTCTGCCCGCCCCTCTCGGGGTTCGCTGCCTCGGGCCTGCTGGCCGCCGTGCTCGGAAAGGCCGGATCCGCTGGCGTCGGCGTCGCGAGCGGGGGCGTCGCTGGAGGCGCGGCCGGGGTCGCCGGCGGGACAGCGCTGACGGGCTCCGCCGCGGTCAAGGGCGCCTCGATCGCGGCGACGATCGTGATCGGCGCCGGCGCGGCGAACATGAGCGGGGTGACGGAGCTGCCGCTGGTCGGCAAGCAGGACGCTCCAACGCCCCCGAGCCTCCACCAAGGACCGGGAGGTCACACCGCGGCTGAGCCGGCCTCGCGGGGCGGCGGACCTGCGACGACCGCGCGGCACGCGGTCTCATCCGGCCCGCATGCGGGAACAGATGAACGGCGCGGGTCGGGAAATGGCAAGGGGCATGTGGGCGGCGAGCGAGGCGGCGGATCGGCTGTGACCAAGCCGCAGTCACACGGCGCGAGCGGGAGCTTGCCCGCTACCTCGAACGGCAAACCTCCCGCGCACTCACGAGCAGGTGGGGCGACCGGACACACCGCGGACTCGCCCGCCTTAGAGCCGCCCGGCAAGGCGCCCGGCTCGCCGCCCGGCCTTGCGAACGCTTCCGTCCACTCCCCGGCGCTTCCGGAGCACGCGGAGGGAAAGCCGGGCTCGCCTCCTGGCCATGCCGCGACGCCAGCCTCTGGGCGACGGGGCTCACCGCGCCACGCGAAGCCCGATACCCCCTGACAACCCCTGCTCAGGCGCGTTTCCTCGCGAAGCGACCACCCCCAACGACGCCCCGATGGGCGTTAGGAGGCTCGAACCTTGAAGCGATTGATCACGATCGGCTGCGGATGTCTGTGCGCCTCGCTGCTGGCGACGGCGGTAGCGACGGCGGGTAACCCGACGAGCGATGGCCATGCGCGAAAGCTGGCCGCGAAGCAGTGCGCGGGCGAGAAGAAGGCCGACCGCGCGGCTTTTCGACAGCGATACGGCAAGCACGCGATGCGCAACTGCATCAAGGGCACCTCGGACGAGGCGAAAGCGGAGTTGAAGAACGCCGCGAAGGAGTGCAAGGCGGAGCGCGCCGAAGACCCGGAGGCCTTCCGTGAGACCTGGGGCACGAACCACAACGGCCGCAACGCCTTCGGCAAGTGCGTCTCGAAGACCGCTCGCGGCGAGGTCGCCGAGAACGTCGCCGCGTTTGAGAACGCGGCTCAGGAGTGCAGGGCGGACCGCAAGGCGGACCCGGACGGCTTCCGCGAGGAGTGGGGCACGAACCACAACGGCCGGAACGCGCTCGGCAAGTGCGTCTCGTCGAAGGTGAGGCACGCGGACTGAGAGTGGGACAACGGCCCCGGACCTAGCCCGAAACCGCCACCACTCAACTCGGGCCCAGGACTTCCGTGTGCGACTGACCCCGATCTAGGCGAAGACATCACAGCGAGTGGGCGCCGGCCCATCACAACGACTGGGCGCCGGCCGTCGAGTGTGCGATTCGCTGGACCCGATCCGTCGAAGTCCACACTCGTTCGGCCCCACCAATGCGTTCGCCGCGGCCGGGCGCGGATAATCCGCTAGGTGCGCTTCCAGCTTCCCCGGCCCGCATGACCACCTCCTCGATCCAGGTCAGCCTGGGGGAGGTCGCGGCGACGCTGGCGCTCGTGGCGATCGCCGTGGCGGTCTCGTTCTGGCGCCGTGCCGACCTCGAGGAGGACATCGGGATCGCGGTCGTGCGCTCGTTCGTGCAGCTGACCGCGATCGGCTACGTGATCAACTTCATCTTCGACCAGGACAGCCTGTGGTTCGTGTTCGCGCTGATCGCGGTGATGGTGGTCTTCGGGGCGCTGCAAGCGCGCTCCCGCGCCAAGCAGGTGCCCGGCGCGTTCTGGCCGCTCTTGGTGGCGCTGGCGCTCGCTGCCGCCGCCACCCTGGGCCTCGTCGTCGCCCTGGGCGTGTTCGAGCCGGAGCCTCGATACCTGGTCCCCGTCGGGGGGATGGTGGTCGGGAACTCGATGACCGCGGCGGCGGTGGCCCTCGACCGGCTCGGCGACGAGATCACCCGGCATGCGCGTGAGATCGAGGCCACGCTCGCCCTCGGCGCCACCTCGACGCAGGCGGCCGCGCCGATCGTCCGGCGAAGCCTGCGCTCGGGGATGATTGCCCTGATCGACTCGACCAAGACCACCGGCCTGATCTTCTTCCCGGGGACGATGGTCGGGATGCTCCTCGCCGGTGCCGACCCCACCGACGCGGTCCGCTTGCAGCTGATCCTGCTCTACACGCTCCTTGGGAGCGTCGCCTTGGCGGGCCTGATCGCGATCACGCTGGCCTACCGGAACTTCTTCACGCCTGCGCACCAACTGCGCGAGCAGCCCGAGCCCTGAGGCGGGACCTCAGCGAACTCCGTCCGCCTCCGGGCACCGACGGCGGTGTCCTGCATTTGCCTCGGTATGCGGGGGCAAAGCAGGACGGCGCCGCGAAAAGCACCCTTCGTGGGGTGCAAGACTCGCGGGGATGTCCCGTCCGCAGCGTCTGACGCTGGTCGCCACGATTCTCGCCTCCACCGTCGTCTTCCTCGACGCGACCGTGGTCAACGTGGCGCTGCCGGCGATGCAGCGGGACCTGGGCATGGGCCTGGCCGGTCAGCAATGGGTGGTCGAGGCATACCTCCTGGCGCTCGTCTCGTTGATGCTTGTCGGCGGCTCGCTTGGCGACCACTTCGGGCGGCGAAGGATCTTCTCGATCGGGCTCGCCGGATTCGGAGTGACATCGGTCCTCTGCGCGCTGGCGCCTAGCACGGGGGTCCTGATCGCCATGCGGGGCATCCAAGGCCTCGCCGGCGCCCTCACGTCGGCGCTCTGGATCCGCGATCCGAAGCGAAAGCCTGATGCTGTGCCGCCCACGCCCCGCGCGGCGACCGCGGGTGAGTGCGCCCGCGCGTCCCGAACTGGCGACCAAGAGCCGGAGCCTGGAGTGCTGGACCCGGCCCCCGAAGCGACGGAGGCGCCCCTATAGTCCGCGCCCGGCGATGGCGGAGCGGAGAATCTTCAGCGGCATCCAGCCGACCGGCCGCAAGCACCTGGGGAACTACATCGGCGCGATCCGCCAGTACGTCGAGGGCCAGGAGCGCGGCGAGGGGATCTACTGCATCGTCGACCTGCACGCGATCACCGTGCCGCAGGATCCCGTCGAGCTTCGGGAGCGGCTCCACGATACGGCCGCGATCCTGATCGCCGCTGGGCTGGATCCGGAGCGCTGCATCCTGTTTCGGCAATCCGACGTTCGGGAGCACACGGAGCTTTGCTGGCTGCTCTCGACGGTGACCGCCTTCGGCGACCTGAACCGCATGCACCAGTTCAAGGAGAAGTCCGCGCAGCAGCGGGAGCTGGTCTCGGCGGGGCTCTTCCTCTATCCGGTCCTCCAGGCGGCCGACGTGCTGGCCTACCGTGCCGAGGAGGTCCCCGTTGGGGACGACCAGCGCCAGCACATCGAGCTGATGCGCGACATCGCCGAGCGCTTCAACACCCGTTTCGGCGACGTCCTGGTCGTCCCCGAGGGCAGGTACCCGGAGGTCGGCGCACGGATCATGAACCTCCAGGACCCCGAGTCCCGGATGTCCACCACGTACGGCGCCGAGCAGGGGACCGTCTACATCGTCGATGACGCGGACACCGTCCGCAAGAAGGTGCGCAGCGCGGTGACCGATTCGGGGGCCGAGGTTCGCCGCGGTCCTGACAAGGCCGGGATCGCCAACCTGATCGAGATCGTCTCCGTCGTTCGCGGTGTCGCCCCCGAGCAGGTCGAAACGGAGTTCGAGGGGTCGGGCTACGGCGACTTCAAGTCGGCCGTGGCCGAGGCGGTGGTCGACTACCTCGCTCCGGTGCGCGAGCGCTACACGGCCCTCCGCGAAGACACGTCGGCCCTCGAGGCGACCCTGGCGGCGGGCGCCGAGAAGGCGCGGGCGATCGCCTCCGGCACCCTCCACGACGTCCGCGAGGCGGTGGGGATCGGCCCGCCGCGCGGCGCCGATTGACGACGGTGGCCCCGCAGACGCGATACGCGACCAGCGGCGACGTGAGCATCGCCTACCAAGTGGTCGGCGAAGGCCCTCGCGACCTGATCCTGGCTCCCGGGTTCGTATCGCACGCCGAGGTGATGTGGGAGAACCCGGATCTGGCGCGGTTCCTCGAGCGGCTGGCGTCGTTCTCGAGGCTGATCGTCTTCGACAAGCGCGAGCAGGGGCTCTCGGATCGAGTGGGACGTCCGCCCACGATCGAGGAGATGGTGGACGACATGGGAGCCGTGCTCGACGCGGCGGGCTCGGAGCGCGCCGCGCTCGTGGGTGTCTCCGAAGGCGGCGCGATGTCGCTCGCCTTCGCCGCCACCCATCCGGACCGCTGTACTCACCTGGTCATCTGGGGCGGTTGGGCCAGGGTCACGCGGGACGCCGGGTACGAGAGTGGCGTCAGCCCCGCGGCGCTCACGGGTTGGGCCGAGGAGCTCGGCCGCGATTGGGGGGGCCGGCGGCGCTGGAGCTGTTCGCGCCCAGCCGCGTCAGCGACCCCGAGACCGTGCGGTGGTGGGCGCACCTGCTGCGAAGCGGCACCAGCCCGCGCAGCGTCCGTGCCCTGATGGAGCTCTACCAGGAGCTCGACGTGCGCGATGTCCTGCCGGTGATCAGCGCCCCGACCCTGATCCTCCACCGGGCAAACGATCAGCTCGTGTCGATTGAGCTGGGCCGCTATGTCGCGGAGCAGATCCCTGGCGCCAGGTTCGTGGAGGTCCCGGGGACGGACCACCTGCTGTTCACGGAGGGCAGCGAGCAGGCGGTCGGCGAGATCGAGGAGTTCATCACCGGCACCAGGCAGGCGCGCCCTCCGGAGCGGGTGCTGGCCACCGTCCTGTTCACGGACATCGTCAACTCCACCGCTCACGCGGCGCGGCTCGGGGACCAGCGCTGGCGGGAGCTCCTCGATCGCCACGACAGCTTCGCGCGCGGTGAGGTCGAGCGCTATCAGGGACAGCTCGTCAAGACGACCGGCGACGGCATCCTCGCCACGTTCGACGGCCCGGCACGGGCGATCGAGTGCGGCGTCGAGATCGTTCGAGGGGTCCGAGCGCTCGGCATCGAGGTCCGCGCGGGGCTCCACACGGGCGAGTACGAGCGGCGGAACGGCGACGTTGGCGGGATGGCCGTCCACATCGGCGCCCGCGTCGCGTCGCGCGCCGAGGGCGGCGAAGTCCTCGTCTCGCGCACGGTGAAGGACCTCGTGGTCGGGTCGGGGATCGCATTCGACGACCGCGGGAGCGCGACGCTGAAGGGCGTCCCAGGCGAGTGGGAGATCTACGCGGTCACGCCGGGCTAGCCGAAGCCGTCGCTACGGTAAGCACGTGAGAGCCACAGAGCTCGATCTCGACCTCGACGTCTTCGCGGGCCCCTTCGACCTCCTGATGGCGGTCGTGCTCCGCGAGGAGGTGAGCCTGGCCGAGGTGTCGCTGGGCGAGATCGTGATCGCCTACCTCGAACACCTGGAGGGCGCCGGCGAGCTCGACCTCGACGCGGCGACCGAGTTCCTGGTCCTGATCGCCTCGCTCCTGGAGCTGAAGTCGCGTCTCCTGCTTCCAGGGTCAGACGACGAGAGCGTGGAGCTGGGACCGGAGGAGGCCGCCGACGAGCTCTTGGCGCGGATGCTCGAGTACCGTCGCTACCGCGACGCCGCCGCCCACCTCTCGCAGCTCTTCGCCGACGGCCGGCGCTACCTCTACCGCGCCGCACCGCTGCCCCCGGAGCTGCGGCGAGCTTCTCTCGAGGCCGCGACCCGGGTGTACGAGCCGCGGCGGCTGGCCGAGGCGATCGGCGACTTGCTGCGGACTCCCCCGCAGCCAGACACCAGCCACATTCGACCAACCGTCTCGCTGCAGCGGCGGCTGACCCTCCTCAGGGAGCTGCTCGGCCGGCGGGGGAGCTTCGACTTCGACGAGACGTTCGCGGACGAGGACCGGCTTACCCAGGCGGTGACCCTGTTCGCGCTCCTGGAGATGCACAAGCGCGGGGAGGCGACGTGGACCCAGCGGAACCTGTTCGGCCCGATCGAGGTGCAGGGCATGGGGACGAGGGCATGAGCGGCGAGCCGGCGACGCCCGAGCTGCAGCGCGTGATCGAGGCGCTTCTGTTCCTCTCGCCCGAGCCGGTGACCACCGCCGAGCTGGTCGAGGCCTGTGACGCCGGGGAAGCGGCGGTTGACCGCGCTCTGGACGCGCTCGAGGGCGCGCTCGCCGAGGGGACCCGGGGGGTCGTGCTGCGCCGGGTGGCCGGCGGCTACACGCTGGCGGCCGACCCGGTGGCGGAGGAGGCGGCCCGGCGCCTGCTGTCGAAGCCGCGCACACCGCCGCTCACCCAGGCCCAGGCCGAGACGCTCGCGATCGTCTCCTACCTCCAGCCGGTGTCGCGCCCCGAGATCGCCCGCATCCGCGGCGTCTCCTCTGAGTCGGCCGTGGCGACCCTCGTCGAGCGGGGGCTGATCGAGGAATCGGGCCGTTCGCGCTTCGGCGCCGTCGTCTACCGCACGACGCCGCTGTTCGAGCGCCTGTTCGGGCTCGCAGGGCTGGACCAGCTGCCGGACCCGTCGAGCTTCGACCCGGCGCCCGAGGACGAGCGCGAGCTGCGCGAGCGGCTGCTGAAGGCCGGCGAGCAGCGCTCGAGCTGACGGCGCCTGGCGGTGCGACTGGCCAGATACCTGGCCCACTGCGGCGTTGCGTCGCGGCGGCGGGCCGAGGAGCTGATCGCTTCCGGGAAGGTGAGCGTCGGGGGCCGGACGGTCACCGACCCGGCCTGCGACGTCGAGGAGTCGAGCGGGGTCGAGGTGGACGGTCGGCCCGTGACGCCCGAGCCGCGCGAGGTCTGGGTCGTCAACAAGCCGGCGGGCGTGGTCTCGACCGCCAGGGAACCGGGGCGGCGGCGAGCGGTGGTCGATCTCGTGGGCTCCAAGCGCCGCCTCTATCCGGCGGGTCGGCTCGACGCCGACTCCACAGGCTTGGTTCTGCTGACCAACGACGGCGAGCTCGCCAACCGACTCACCCACCCCCGCTACGGCGTCAAGCGCACCTACCGCGTGCGGCTGCGCAAGCCGGTTGCGGAGCCCCAGGTCCGCCGGCTGCGGCAGGGGGTCGAGCTCGAGGACGGACGCACCGCCCCCGCCAGCGTGCGCCGGGTCTCCCCGCGAGTGCTGGAGCTGACGATCCGCGAGGGACGCAACCGCCAGGTGCGGCGAATGGCCGCGGCGGTCGGCAACGAGGTCGTGGAGCTGGCGCGGGTGCGCTTCGGGTCCCTTGGCCTCGGGGGGCTTCCGGAGGGCGGGGCTCGTCGCCTCACCCATGCCGAGGTGCGGCGGCTTTGGAAAGATGCGCGCGCCGTGGAGAAGTCGAGGTGAGCGCCCCCGAGCGTCTCTGGGCGGTGCGTGGGGCAGTGAAGGTCGAGCGCAACGACGTCGGGGCGATCCTTGCCGCGGCCGAGGCGTTGATGCGCGAGCTGATGTCGCGAAACGACCTGCGGCCGGAGCGCATGGTGAGCTGCCTGTTCACGGCGACCGACGACCTGAACGCCGAATTCCCGGCGGTTGCGGCCAGGCGCCTGGGCCTCGACGACGTGCCGCTGCTCTGCGCGCGCGAGCTCGACGTCCCGGGGGCGATGCGCGGCGTGATCCGGGTCCTCGTCCACTACTACGGGCCCGGCGACCACCTGCCGACCCACGCCTACCTGGGCGACGCGCAAGAGCTGCGCTCCGACCTGCACTCCGCGCAGTAACAATGAAGCGATGCCGGTGACGTTTGCCCAAAAGCTTCAGCGCCTGCCCCACTACGAGGCCGGGATGCACGAGGACGCCGCCCGCGAGGCCTTCGGCTCCGACGAGGTGATCAAGCTCGCCTCCAACGAGTCGCCGTGGGGGCCGCATCCCGCGGTCATCGAGGCCGTGGCCGCGGCGGCGAAGGGCCTGAACCGCTACCCCGACCAGCACGCCCGCCGCCTTCGCCGGCGGATCGCGGAGCGCTTCGACACCGACCCGGCGCGGGTCGCCGTGGGAAACGGCTCCTGCGAGATCCTGCTCGCGGCCGCCGAGGCGCTATGCGAGCCCGGGGACGAGATCCTGTTCGCCTGGCCTGCGTTCTCGATCTATCCGCACCTGGCCGCGCTCTCCGGCGCACGCGAGATCCGCGTTCCGCTGACCGAGGGATACGTCCACGACCTCGACGCGATGCTTGCCGAGGTCA
This sequence comes from uncultured Actinomycetes bacterium, assembly GCA_963755775.1. Classification (GTDB taxonomy): domain Bacteria; phylum Actinomycetota; class Thermoleophilia; order Solirubrobacterales; family 70-9; genus AC-56. The sequence goes on from CAVWKY010000008.1 coordinate 107,192, forward strand.
CCGCTGCGACCAAGCTGGTCTGCGTCTGCAACCCCAATAACCCGACGGCGACTCACCTGCCCGTGGAACGGATCGCCGACTTCTGCTCGAAGACGCCCGCCCACGTCACGGTGGCGCTGGACGAGGCGTACGTCGAGTTCCAGACCAACGACGATCCGGATGCGACCGTCGACCTGTTGGCCGAGTTCCCCAATCTGGTCGTCCTGCGCACGTTCAGCAAGGTGCACGGGCTCGCGGGCCTGCGCTGCGGGTACGCGCTGGGATCGGCCAAGCTCCGCGCTGCCGTTGACGCGGTCCGTCAGCCGTTCAGCGTCAACGAGCTGGCCCAGGTGGCCAGCGCCGAGGCGATCCTGCACGGCGACGACGTGGCCGAGCGGGTCGAGCGAACGATCGCCGAGCGGCTGTTCATCACCGAGGAGCTCGCCGAGCTCGGGTTCGAGCCGCCGGAGTCCCAGGCCAACTTCTGCTGGGTGCCGCTCGGCGATCGCGACGAGGCCGAGGTCATACGCCGCCTCGGCGAGGCCGGGATCGTGGTCCGCGGGGGCGAGGCGCTCGGCGGGCCGGGACACATACGGGTGACCTACGGAACCCGTGAGCAGAACCAGCGGTTCCTGGAGGCGTTCGAGGGCGCGACGTGAGCTCATCGGCCGGGCGCCCCGCGGCGCCGGGCGATCCCGCCCGAGCTTGCGAAATCCCCGGCGCCGTGCTACAAACGCCGGCGGTGAAGCACTTCGGCACGCTGACTCTTTCGTTCGCCCCGCTGGGGCAGCGTCCGCGTGCCCGGTTCGCCCGCCGGCCGGCCGCTTACGGCTATTGGCGATTTAGCTAGGCGTCCGGCCCGCCGTTCGTCACGAACGGCCCCCTAGCACCAGACTTCCGCCGGACGCCGCAGCTGCGCCCCTATGCGGGGCCTCCTGACCGATTCGCAAACCCACCAACGACGGAGTTTGAAAGGCTTAGACCGATGATGATCGTGATGAAAGAGGGAGCGACCGACGACCAGGTCCAGCGGGTCGTCGACCGCGTGGAGTCGGTGGGCTGCTCGGCCCACATCTCCCGGGGCGACGTGCTGACGGTGATCGGGGCGATTGGCGACCGCGACCGGGTCGCGGCTCTGGGGCTCGAGGGCGCGGACGGGGTGGACCACCTGGTGCCGATCCTGAAGCCGTACAAGCTCGCCTCGGCCCAGTTCCGCAAGGGCGAGCGGACCGTGATCGACGTTGACGGGCGCAAGGTGGGCGGCGACAATTTCGCGCTGATCGCCGGACCGTGCACGGTGGAGAGCCGTGACCAGACCCTCGAGGTCGCGCGAACGGTCGCCGACCACGGAGCCTCCATGCTGCGAGGCGGCGCCTACAAGCCCCGCACTTCGCCCTACTCGTTCCAGGGGCTCGGGGCCGAGGGGTTGCGCCTGCTCGAAGAGGCGAAGGCCGAGACCGGGCTGCCGATCGTCACCGAGCTGATGGACGTCCGAGACGTCCCCGACGTGGCCGAGGTCGCCGACGTGATCCAGATCGGCGCCCGGAGCATGCAGAACTACTCGCTGCTGTCCGAAGCGGGGCGAACCGGCATCCCGGTGCTGCTCAAGCGGGGCCTCTCGTCCACGCTCGAGGAGCTCCTGATGGCCGCGGAGTACGTGCTCAAGGAGGGAAACGAGAACGTGATCCTGTGCGAGCGCGGCATCAGGACCTTCGAGACCACCTACCGGTTCACGCTCGACCTGCTCGCGGTGCCGGCACTTCGCGAGCTCACTCACCTGCCGGTGATCGTCGACCCCAGCCACGCCGCTGGCCGGCGCGACTGGGTACAGCCGATGTCGCTGGCCGCGGCGGCCGCCGGGGCCGACGGCGTCATCGTCGAGGTGCACAGCGAGCCCGACGCGGCCATCTGCGACGGTCCGCAGGCCGTGGCCACCGAGGGTTTCGCGGACTACGCGGAACGGCTGCGGGCGGTGGCCGAGGTGGCCGGCAAGGAGCTCACCCGGGTCTGAAGCGCCTGCTCCGATGCGCATAGCGGTGCTCGGCGTCGGCCTGATCGGCGGCTCGATCGGGCTGGCGGCACGACACCGGCTCCATGCCGAGGTGAGTGGCTTCGACCCGGACCCGGCGGTCCGGGAGCGGGCGACGCGACTGAGCGCGGTCGACCGCGCCGCGGGCTCGGTCGCCGAGGCGGTTGACGGCGCCGAGGTGGTGTTCTGCGCGGCGCCAGTGGGGGTCCTGCCGGCACTGGTCACCGAGGCCCTGGAGTCGAGCGGGCCCGAGTCCGTGATCACCGACGTCGGCTCGACGAAGGGGGCGCTCGTGGAGAGGCTCTCCGGTGCTTCCCAGGAAGAACGATTCATCGGTGGGCACCCGCTCGCCGGGGCGGAGACCCCGGGGGTGGAGAACGCGCGGGCCGACCTGCTGGAGGGGGCTCGCTGGTACCTGACGCCGACCGAGCGCGCCAGCGGCCTCCTCTACGACCGCCTGCAGCGCACGGTCGCTGACCTCGGCGCCCGGCCGCAGGCGATCGACCCGGACACCCACGACCGGCTGATGGCAACCGTCAGCCACCTTCCCCACGTGATCGCGAACGTGCTGGTCCAGCAGGCGGCCGCGGCGGCGGCGGAGGAGTCCGAGCGCCTGCCGGAGGTCGGGCCCAGCTTTCGCGACACGACCCGGGTGGCGGGGGCGAACCCCCGGATCTGGGGGGACATCTTCGCCACCAACCGCGAGGCCGTGGCGCGCGAGATCGAGGGAGTGTCCGAGCGCCTGCGGCAGGCGGCGGAGCTGATCCGCTCGGGAGATGCCGAGCGGGTGGGGGAGTGGCACGGCGCGGCTCGAGAGGATCGCCGCCGCCTGCTCGAGGCCGGGCTGGTGGGGGGAGAGCTCTACGAGCTGCGCCTCGGCGTCGAGAACCGGCCGGGCACGGTGGCCGAGCTGGCGCTGGCGCTCGGGCGGGCCGGCGTCAACATCGAGGACATGGCGCTGTCGCCGGCTCCCGACATGCGAACCGGCGCCGTCTCGCTGTGGGTGGCCGGGGAGGGGGAAGCCGAGCGGGCGGCCGAGATCGTGCGTGGGCTTGGCCACAACGTCTCCGTGTCGCGGTGACGCGCTTTGCCCCGTCCGGGCCCCTTCGCGGCTCCCTGCGACCTCCCCCCGACAAGTCGATCAGCCACCGCGCCGCGCTGATCGGCGCGATGGGCGAGGGGGGGACGTCGGTCGAGCGATACCTCGATGCGGCCGACACCCGTGCGACGCTCGAAGCCGTGCGCCGGCTCGGCGCCGGCATCGAGCTCTCCGACGGCGAGCGCGCGGGCGGGATCGACCTGACGATCGACGGCATCGGGCTGCGCGGCCCGGCAGCGCGCTGGCGAGGGGAAGAGCAGGCAATCGACGTCGGCAATGCCGGCACCCTGTTGCGCCTGCTCCCGGGCTGGCTCGCCGGGCAGGGCGACGGCGCCTGGACCCTCGACGGCGACGACTCGATCCGCCGCCGGCCGATGGACCGGGTGGCGGAGCCGCTCGCCATCATGGGCGCCGAAATCTCGTGCCGAGACGGCCGCCTGCCCCCCGTGCGGGTGCATGGGTCCGAGCTTCACGGCATCTCGTACCGCCTGCCGGTGGCGAGCGCTCAGGTGAAGTCGTGCCTGATGATCGCCGCCCTGCTGGCCGCCGGCGAAACCCAGGTGGTCGAGCCCGCCCCCACTCGCGACCACACCGAACGAATGCTGAGCGCGGCCGGTGCGGAGGTCGAGACGGAGAACTTGCGCAGCGCTCCCTCGGTGCGCGGTGGCCCGGCCGCTCGGATCACCGTGCATCCGGCCGAGCGACTGGCGCTGGAGCGGGTGGCGGTGCCGGGCGACTTCTCCTCGGCGGCCTTCCTACTGGTGGCCGGGGCGATCGTGCCCGGGAGCCACCTGGAGCTGACCGACGTGGGACTCAACCCCACGAGGGTCGGGCTGCTCGGGATCCTCAACCGCATGGGCGCCGCGGTCGAGGTCCGGGAGAACCCGACCGAGGACGGCGCGGAGCCGCACGGGACGATCGCGCCCCGGCACGGCCCGCTGACCGGGACCCGGGTCCTCGGCGACGAGGTGCCCCTGGCGATCGACGAGCTGCCGCTGGTCGCGCTCGCGGGATGCTTCGCCGAGGGCCGGACGGTGGTCTCGGGTGCCGGCGAGCTGCGGCACAAGGAGTCGGATCGGATCGCCGCCGTGGTCGAGGGACTGCGGGGGATCGGGGCGCGGATCGAGGCCCGCGACGACGGATTCGCGGTCCAGGGGACCGGTGGGCTGCGGGGCGGGCGGCTCGATCCTCGGGGCGACCACCGGCTGGCGATGCTGGGCGCGGTCGCCGGCCTGGCCTCGCGTGAGGGCGTCGAGGTGGCCGGGGCCGATGCGATGGAGGTCAGCTATCCGCGCTTTGCGGCTGACCTGCGATCGCTCATTCGTCCGTAGAGCCGTGGCGCAGGCTGGGGTGGCCCTCGCCCGGCCAGGGCGACAGGAGCAAAAGCAGCCGCGCATCCTCGGCGGCGCGCACCTCGTGCCGCTCGTTGGGGTCGAACTCCGCAAGCAGACCCTGCCCGCCACTAACGACCTCCCCGCCGGCGCCGTCGACCTCGATCTTCCCGGAAACCACCACGAGCCACGCGCGCTCGTGAACCTGGTGCTCCTGCAGGCGCTCGCCGGCGGGAAGGTGGATGACGATCGCTCGTCCCTCCTGCTCGGATCCGAGGACCGCCGGATTGCGCGGTTCCACGTCCAGCGTCGAGATGTCCCAGGTCCGCATCGTTCCTTCCCTCGTGTCGCAGGTGTCTTGGGCCGCAGCTCTGAGCCGCGTTCGCAGCTGGCCGGTCGGGGCCCAACTCTATCCTCAGCCGCATGGTGATCGCCATCGACGGCCCGGCGGGCGCGGGCAAGTCCACGGTCGCGCGGACCGTCGCCAGCGCGCTCGGCCTGACCTACCTCGACTCGGGCGCGATGTACCGATCGATCGCGCTGGCGGCCCTGCGTTCCGGGGCCGACCTCGACGACGGCCCCGCAGTCGCCCGCCTCGCGCGGGACGCGGAGATCGCGCTCGCGGACGGTCGCGTCCTGCTCAACGGCGAGGACGTGACCGAAGAGATCCGCGGGGGCGAGGTCGCCGCCGCGGCCTCGCGAGTCTCGGTGCACGCCCAAGTCCGACAGGCGATGGTCGAGCGCCAGCGGATGCTGATCGCCGGTGGAGATTACGTGGCCGAGGGTCGCGACATTGGCACTGTGGTCAGTCCCGACGCCGCGCTGAAGGTCTTCCTGATCGCCAGCGACGTCGAGCGGGCCAGGCGCCGTGCGGCAGAGAGCGGCGCGCGACCCTCTGACGTGCTCGCCGCCCAGGCGGTCCGCGATGCCCGCGACCGCGAGCGCGACCACGGCGCGCTTCGCCCGGCGGAAGATGCGGTCCAGATCGACACCACCAACATGAAGGCGGAGGAGGTCGCCGAGCGCGTCGTGGGCTTGGCGCGCGACCGTGGCGTTGGGCCGAGGGCCGGCCGCTGGAGGCGTAAGCGGGCGTGACGCCCCGAGTCCCGAAGATCGCCGTCGTCGGGTTCCCGAACGTCGGCAAATCGACGCTCGCCAACCGGTTGGCGGGGGGCCGGGAGGCGGTGGTCCACCGCGAACCCGGGGTCACCCGCGACCGCAAGTCGCTGGACTGCGAGTGGAACGGCTGCCGCTTCGAGCTGATCGACACCGGCGGCGTGGACCTGGAGGCGGAGGACTCGCTTTCCCGGGCCGTGCAGGGCCAGGCGCGCGAGGCGATCGCCGACGCGGACGCGGTGGTGCTCGTTGTCGACGCCCGGGCGGGCCTGCGACAGGGCGACGCTGAGGTCGCGGACATCCTGCGGCGCGGCGGGGTGCCCGTGGTGGTGGTCGCAAACAAGATCGACGAGCCTGGTGACGCCTACCTCGCGGCTGAGTTCCATCGCCTGGGATTGGGCGAGCCGATACCGGTTTCGGCGACTCACGGCCACGGCACTGGCGACCTGCTGGATCGCCTCACCGAGCTCGCTCGGGAGGCCGGGGCCGCGGAGCCGGAGATGCCGAGCGAGGACCAGCCCGTGAGAGTGGCCGTGATCGGAAGGCCGAACGTCGGGAAGTCGTCGCTCGTCAATGCGTTGCTCGGCACCGAACGAGTGATCGTCTCGGAGGTGGCCGGGACGACCCGCGACGCGATCGACACCGAGCTCGTCTTCGACGATCGCCGGCTCATGTTGGTGGACACCGCCGGCCTTCGGCGCCGCACGAAGGTCGCCGGGACGGTCGCCTACTACGCCCAGCTGCGCTCCGAGCGGGCAGCCGAGCGCGCGGACGTCGCCCTGCTCGTTTGCGACGCCTCCGAGGGCGTCACCTCGGAGGACCTTCGGGTGGGCCAGCTCGCCATGCGCTCCGGCTGCGCGACGATCGTGGCTCTCAACAAGTGGGACATCGGCCAGACCGACCTCGATGACGCGACCGCGAGGCTCGAGAAGCGGCTTCGGCTTCGTCCCCCGGTTATCACATGCTCGGCGCTCACCGGCCGCAACGTGCCCAAGCTCCTGGAGTGCTCGATCGCCCTTGCGGACCGGCGAGCTTTCCGGATCCCCACACCGGAGCTGAACCGCTTCCTGGCCGACGTGGTCGCCAGCAGGCCGCCACCCGCAAAGCGCGGCCGCCGGCTGCGCCTGTACTACGTGGCCCAGGTCGAGCGCCGTCCGCCGCGCTTCGCGATCCAGGTCAACGACCGACGGCTGATCGCGCGCGACTGGGCGTTCCATCTCGAGAACCGCCTGCGCCAGGCGTACGGGTTCGAGGGCGTTCCCCTGGTGATCGACTTCGTCCCCCGCTCGCGGCGCCCCCGGCGGCGTTCAGCCGAGATCCAACAGCAGCCGATATAAGACCCGCCCGTGCCTCGGTTCCCTCGCCCGCGCCTGCCGCGGCCCAGCCTTCCTCGACCACGGCGCCCGAGGATCCCACGGCCCCGGTGGCCCCGCGTGTCACGGCCGGCGTGGCCGAGCGCGCCCTGGATGCGAAGCGCCCTCTACGCCGTCGAGGACTTCGCCTACGCGGCGGGCCGGGTCCTGGCCGCGATCGCGGACGGGGCGCACGAGTTCTGGTTCAGCCTCTCGAGCGCCACCAGGGTGCGCCTTGGACTCGCCGTGGGAGCCGTGGCGGCGATCGCGGTGGTCTGGCTGGCCGCGGTGCCGGCGCTCGGATGCGGGGCGCCGGGTGGGGATCGCTGCCCGCCGGCCGACGACGCGATTCGGCTCGTCCCCGACGACGCGCTGGCGTACGCGCACGTGAACGTCGATCCCAGCACGGAGCAATACGAGGACGCTGTCCACGTGGCCGACCGGACCCCGTCGCTCTCCTCCCAGGCGGTGCGGCTGGTCGAGACCCAGCTCTTGGGGCCGGACGTGGGAACGCCCGACTTCACCCGCGAGATCGAGCCATGGTTCGGCGGAGAGGCGGCCATCGCGCTGCTGCCGGGGGACGGCGGACGAGGCCAGCGGGTCGCGCTTCTCGAGGCCGACGACGAGGAGGGCGCGCGCGAGTTCGCAGCGTCGCTCGCCTCCGGCGAGGCCCGCTCGACGACCTACCGCGAAGTGCCGTTGAGCGTTGATGGCGGCGGCGTGGCGACGGCAGTGGACGGTGGTTTCTTGGTGATCGGCCTGCCGCGGAGCGTCCGCGAGGTGATCGACACCGAGGCCGGGGAGGAGGGCGCCGGCTCACTGGCCGACGATCCGAACACCGCGGCCGCCCGCGACGCCCTCCCCGACAAGCGGCTCGCGGACGCCTATCTGTCGGAGGACGGGATCGCGGAGCTGGTCGCGGGCGACCGCGGGCCGTTGGCCGACCTGGCGCCGATCGTCAACCCGGACGCCTCCTCCGGAGTCGCGGCGGGAGTGGTCGCAGCCGATGACGGCTTCGGCCTGGCGATCCGCTCGCAGCTCGATCCCGAGCGCGCGGAGAAGTACCCGGGGTTCTTCGCGGCCTTCCCGCCGTTCTCGCCCTCGCTCGCCGGGTCGCTGCCCGAGGACACGCTTGGCTACCTGGGGATCGACGATCCGGGCGGCGTCCTGACGTCGCTGTTCGAGCAGGCCGGCGCGCAGGCGCCCGGGCTCGCCGAGGCGGTCGGCGCGCTGATCAAGGACGTCAGGAAACTCGGCAACGTGGACCTCGAGCAGGACCTGCTGCCCTCGCTCGGCGGCGAGGGGGCGCTGGCGCTTCAGCCGGCCCCCGGCGAAGGCGACGGCGACGAGCAGGCCGCGCCCACGACGGGCGTGCCGTTCATCGAGTTCATCGCTGATGACGTCGATTCGGAACGGGCGGAGGAGGCCCTCGCCCGCCTGCAGGCCCCAATCCTGGACGCGCTCTCGCCCTCGGGGGGCCTCGAGGCGCCAACCTTCGAGCAGCACCAGGTCGGTGACGTCACCGCGCACAGCGTGCGCCTCTCGGGCTCCGTGGACCTCACCTACGCGGTGGCGGGATCCATCCTGATCGTGGCCACGGATCGCGCCGCGGTTGACCAGGTGGTGAGCGGCGACGGCGGCCTCGACGAAGCGGATCGCTTCCAGGATGCGACGGACCGCCTTCCGGGGGAGCCTTCGATGCTCGGCTACCTGGATTTGTCGGGCCTCATCGCACTCGGCGAGCAGGCGGGCCTGGCCGAGGACCCCGCCTACGCCACGTTCGCGTCGGACATCGCGAACCTGGAAGCGCTCGGGCTGGCGGTCCAGTCGAGCTCGCAGGAGCTCTCCACGGACGCTCGCCTCGTTGTGGGCAGCGACGGCGAAAGCGACTCCGAAGCGCCCAGCGAATAGGGCCAAAGCGCGCCGCGTCAGTTCACGGGGACGACGGGACGGCGATCGCTTCGCGCCTGTTCGGTACAGTCGCCGGCTAGCCAATGACGATCGAACCCCTCACCGAGCGCGAGTACCTGTTCACGTCCGAGTCCGTCACCGAGGGCCACCCAGACAAGATCTGCGACCAGATCTCCGACGGCGTGCTCGACGCCGTGATCGGCGCCGATCCCAATGCCCGGGTCGCATGCGAGTGCCTGGTGAACACCGGGCTCGTGGTGGTCGCGGGCGAGATCAGCACCCAGACCTACGTGGACATCCCCCGGATCGCCCGGGACACCCTGCGCCGGATCGGCTACAACCGTGCGAAGTACGGGTTCGATGCCGAGACCTGCTCGGTGATCACGGCCATCGACGAGCAGTCGCCGGACATCGCCCAGGGCGTGGAGACCGCATACGAGGCCAGAACCGACCCGAACGACGAGGACGAGCTCGACCGGATCGGCGCTGGCGACCAGGGAATGATGTTCGGCTACGCGGCCCGTGAGACGCGTGCCCTGATGCCGATGGCCATCCAGATCGCGCACACGCTCGCCCACCGGCTGAGCGAGGTTCGCAAGGCAGAGGTCATTCCCTACCTCCGTCCCGACGGCAAGACCCAGGTGACCGTTCGCTACGAGAACGATCGCCCGGTGGAGGTCGTGAAGCTCCTGATCTCAACGCAGCACAAGCCCGACATCGACGGCGAGACGCTGATCAAGCCCGACCTGTGGGAGCACGTGGTCGAGCCGGTGCTCCACGAGGAGTACAAGGAGCTGTTCACGGACAAGGAGCTCTACGAGAACTTCCTCGTCAACCCGACCGGGAAATTCGAGATCGGCGGTCCTCAGGGCGACTGCGGCCTCACCGGCCGGAAGGTGATCGTCGACACCTACGGCGGGGCGGCCCGTCACGGAGGCGGGTGCTTCTCGGGCAAGGATCCCTCGAAGGTGGATCGCTCGGGCGCCTACGCCGGGCGGCACGTGGCCAAGAACGTCGTCGCCGCGGGGCTGGCAGACCGCTGCGAAGTTCAGGTCGCCTACGCGATCGGCGTCGCTCACCCCGTTTCCCTGATGGTCGAGAGCTTCGGCACCGGCAAGCTGCCGGACACCGAGCTGATTCGGATCGTGGGCGAGGAGTTCGACCTGCGCCCGGGCGCGATCGTCCGCGACCTGGACCTGCGCCGGCCGATCTTCCAGAAGACCGCCGCGTACGGGCACTTCGGACGCACGGACCACGACTTCACCTGGGAGCGTACCGAGCGGGTCGATGCGCTCCGTAAGGCGGCGGGCCTCGCGCAGGCGGGGGCCGAGGCCGGCGCGACCGCCGACGTGCCCTCGAGCTAGCGACCCCTAGGAGAGCTGGGTGGGGGCGGTCGGCTCGTCGCCCAAGCCCGAGGGATGGGTGGCGTGGGTTGCCCGGTCCACCCGCTCGACGACCACGTCCGGGTTGGCGACCCCGGCGAAGATGAAGTTGTAGTCGTCCCCGGCGGCGGTGTCGAAGTCCACGTCGCCCACCTGGAGCATCCGCTGCACGAGCGATTGGTTGTAGTTGACGTTCTGGACCCGCTCGAGGCGGGTTTCCTGGATCTCTCGCGAGATGATCCCCCGCTTGATGTGCAGGCGGCGGGTGGTGATCGTGTAGTCCACGGTGATCCGCTTGATGAACCCGGCCAGGATCACGACCGCAACCCCGACCACGGCCACCAGCGTCACCAAGCCGGCGTCCGTCCCGTCACCGGCGACGCTGGTGGCGATCGCGACCGCGAACGCGGCCAGGAGGACCAGGAACAGGCCCTTGATGTAGAAGGCGACGATCGAGCGCCAGGAGGGGTGGCCCTCGAACATCACCTGCTCCCCCGGTGCCAGCTTCGGAGCCACGTGGCGAAGCATAGGCAGGCCGGTCAGAGCGCGGGGGCAGCGCCGCTCGCCGTCCGCCTCGGCGCCTACGTTGAGGCGATGGCGATCGCCAAGGTCGAGCCGCTCACCACCTCCAGGGCCCTTCGGGGCCCGTTCGACTACAGATTGCCCGAGCGACTGGCCGAGGTCGGGGTGGGCAGTGTCCTGTTGGTGCCGTTCGGGCGGCGTCGGGTGATCGGGGTGGTGGTGGACGTGGCGGAGTCGAGCGAGTTGCCGCCGGAACGGCTCGTCGAGCCGATCGAGGCGCTCGCCGCGGGGGCCAGCGCGGAGCTGGTTCGTCTCGGACTGTGGGTGGCCCGCCAGTACTGCTCGACCCCGGCTCGCGGGCTGGAGCTGGTGCTGCCTCCGGGCCTGCGGCGCACGGGGGACGGCACGGCGCCCAGGCTGCAGGTCCATGCCGCCGCCACCGAGGCCGGCAGGGCGGCGCTCGCGGACGGGACGCGCCTCGGCTCGCGCCAGCGCGCCGCCTTGCAGGCGCTCGCCGGCCTGCCGGAATCGGACGGGGAGCTCCCATCGTCGAAGCTGGACCCGAAGGCGCGGATCGACCACCGCACCCTGAAGCGACTCGAGGACCTGGGGCTGGTGCGGCTCGGCTCCGCTCGCAGTTTCCGCCGCCCGCGGGTGCCCGCGGTGGGGGCGCAGTCGCGGCGGCCGGCCCTCTCACGCGAGCAGAGCGATGCGCGGAGCGCGATCGTGTCGGCGATCGACGGATCGTCCCCCCGCGAGCTCCTGCTCCACGGGGTCACCGGGTCCGGGAAGACCGAGGTGTACCTCGCCGCGACCGAGGCGGCGCTTGGGCGCGGGAAGGGGGCGATCGTGTTGGTGCCGGAGATCGGGCTGACCCCGCAGATCGTCTCGCGGTTCGCCGGCCGCTTCGGGGACCGGGTCGCGCTGCTTCACTCGCGGCTGGCCGCCGGCGAACGCCGCGACGAATGGGACCGCCTGCAGTCCGGCGAGGCGCTGGTCTGCGTCGGGCCGCGCTCCGCGATCTTCGCGCCGGTTCGAGACCTGGGCCTCGTCGTGATCGACGAGGAGCACGACGCCTCCTACAAGCAGGAGGCCGATCCTCGCTACGACGCGCGCGCGGTCGCGCGACGCCGGGCGCAGGAAGCCGGCGCCGCCCTGGTCGCCGGCACCGCGACCCCGCGGCCCGAGAGCTGGCTGGAGCTCAGCAGGCTTCAGTTGCCCCATCGCGTCGACGGCGCCGAGCTGCCGCCGGTCGAGGTGCTCGACGCCCGCCTCGACGCCCGTGGCGGACCGAGGCCCCGCCGTGACGCCGAGGCGACGATCCATCCGCGCATCACCGAGGCGCTGGTCGAGGTTCGCGAGGTGGGCGCCAAGGCGATCGTGCTCCTGAACCGGCGGGGCTGGTCGCGGTTCGTGTCCTGCCGGTCCTGCGGGCACGCCTGGTGCTGTCCCCAGTGCGACGTCGCGCTGGTACTCCACCGGCGCGATCAGAGGCTTCGCTGTCATCACTGCGGCCACTCGGAGGCCCTCTCCGACTCCTGCCCCGAGTGCGCCTCGGTGACCCTGGCTCGCCACGGCGTCGGCACCGAGCGTTTGGCCTCCCTGCTCGAGCGGGCCGTGGCGCCGCTTCCCGTGTTTCGACTCGACTCCGACAGCGCCGCAGGCGCCGGCGGGCATCTCGACGTCCTGCGGCGCTTCGGCGAGGCCAAGGCGGGGGTCCTGGTCGGGAACCCAGATGGTGGCCAAGGGCCACGACTTCCCCGATGTGGTGCTGAGCGTGGTGCTGGACGCCGACGCGACCCTGCGCTTTCCCGACTTCCGCGCCGAGGAGCGCACCTTTGCCCTGGTCGCCCAGCTCGCCGGCAGAAGCGGGCGCTCAGAGCGCGGAGGGCGGGTCCTCGTGCAGACGCTGGCGCCCCATGCGGCGGCGATCCGCCACGCCGCGGCCCACGACGCCGAGGGCTTCTTGGCCGGCGAGCTGGAACGGCGGCGAGCGCTTCGCTATCCGCCGTTCTCGCACCTGCTCAGGATCGAGCTGACCTCCCCCGACGCCGTGCACGTCGAGACGGTGGCGGCCAAGGCCCGGGATGCGCTGCTCGAGGGGTTGCCGCGGGACACGGAAGTGCTGGGCCCGGCGCCGCGCTTTCGAGTGCGTGCGCGCCATCGCCGCCAACTGATGTTGAAGTCACAGCGCCGCGAGGAGACGGTGGCCGCCGTCCGCGAGGTCGTCGAGGGCATGGCGGCGGCTCGCGAGCTGCGCGGCGTCTCGGTCAGCGTCGACGTGGACCCGCAGTGAGCGACCTTCCCGGCTCGCCTAGACTCGATTCGATGAGCGATTCCCCGAACGCGACGACGCTGCGCGAGCAGGAGCCGGTGAGCCCGGAGGGTCCCGCCGACAACGCGCTGGGTGATCTCGACGAGGCCGGGCGCGAGCGCCGCACCGCGGCGCTCGCCAACGTGCGCCAGTTCGGGGATCCGGTGCTGAGGTCGCGGGCCATCGAAGTGAAGAGCTTCGGGCTGGAGCTCGAGCGCGAGGCGGCGTGGATGATCTCGATCATGCGCGATGCTCTGGGCGTCGGGCTGGCGGCGACCCAGCTTGGCGTGATGCATCGCCTGCTGGTCTTTCAGGCCGGTGCCGATGCCACCCCGACGGCGATCGTGAACCCGGAGCTGGAGTGGCTGTCGGAGACCCTGGCGATCGCCGAGGAGGGCTGCCTCAGCCTCCCAGGGATCGCGGTCGACGTCGAGCGTCCGCTGCACGCGCGGGTCCGCGGGCGCGACGTGCAGGGCGAGCAGCTGCTGATCGAGGCCTCCGGGCTCGAGGCGCGCGTCCTGCAGCATGAGATCGACCACCTGGACGGGGTGCTGATCCTCGACCGCACAGAGCGCGAGCAGCGGAAGGCCGCGCTTCGCGCGTTGCGGGAGGGAGAGGCCTACAGCCCGGCATCCTCCGAGGAGACGGGGTCCACCGATGACGAGCGCAAAGGCGGGGCTTCCGGGGAAGCTTGAGAGTCGTCTACCTGGGGACCTCCGAGTTCGCGGTCGCGATTCTGCGGCGGCTGGCTGGCTCGCGGCATCGTCCAGCGCTCGTCGTCACTCCGCCGGACCGCCCCAAGGGCCGGGGCCGGACCCTCACCCCGCCACCAGCCGCCGTCGCCGCAGCCGAGCTCGGCATCGACCTCCACCAAACGGAACGCGTGCACAGCCAGGAGTCCGTGGAGCGCCTGCGCGCGAGCGGCGCCGAGAGCGCCGTCGTGTGCGCGTTCGGCCAGCTGATTCGCGAGCCGCTGCTGTCCGAGTGGGAGCTGCTCAACGTCCATCCCTCGCTGGTCCCGCGGTGGCGGGGGGCGGCCCCGATCGAGCGCGCGATCATGGCCGGCGACGCGGAAACGGGAGTCGCGATCATGCGGATCGAGGCGGGCCTCGACTCCGGACCTGTGGCACTCGCCGAGCGCACGCCGATCGAGCCCGGCGATGACTACGGGACGCTCTCGGCGCGCCTCGCCCAGCTCGGTGGCGAGCTGATCTCGGAGGCGCTCGATCTGCAGGCCGACGACGCCCTGGAGTTCACCGACCAGGATGAGTCGCAGGCGACCTACGCGGCAAAGATCGATCCCTCGGAGCGGCGCCTGGAACCCGAGCGGACGGCGGTGGAGCTGGAGCGCACGGTGCGTGCGCTGACGCCGCACGTCGGTTCCTACCTCCAGGTGAACGGGGACCGGCGACTGGGGGTGCGCCGGGCGGCGGTCGAGGAGGGCGATCTGCCCGCCGGGCAGCTGGCGGCCGACGACGGAGCACTGCTCCTGGGGTGCGCGGAGGGAGTGCTCCGCATCCTGGTCGTCCAGCCGCCCGGGAAGCGGCCGATGAGCGCCGAGGCGTACCTGCGCGGCCACGCGCCGCCGCGCCTGTGAGCTTGGAGGCACCGGCGTGATCGTGGCCCCAGCGCGCCGGGCCGCGTTCGAGGTCGTTCGCCGCACCTTCGAGCACCAGGCCTGGGCGGACCGCGCCCTTCGCTCCGCCGCGCGCCGCCACGACCTTGGAGCGCGTGAGCGGGCGATGGCGCGACACCTCGCCTACGGCGCGGTGCAGAGACGGGGCACCTGCGACCACCTGGTCGAGCGGCTCGCCGGCAGGCCGGTCACCGAGCTCGATGCCCCGATCCGGGCGGCGCTTCGCCTGGGGATGTTCGAGCTGCTGTTCGCGGACGCGACCCCGGACCACGCCGCTGTGGACCAGGCGGTCGAGCTGGCAAAGGGAGGCGGCGGGGCGCGCCGGAAGGCGGGGGCGGGACTGGTCAACGCGCTCCTGCGCAGGGCAGCGCGCGAGCGAGCCGACCTGCTGGGCTCGCTGGACGACGCCACGCCCGCCGGCGCTGCCGTCGCGCACTCATACCCCGAGTGGCTCGCGGGGATGTGGTGGGACGAGCTCGGCGCCACGGAGGCGCGCTCGCTGATGGGGGCCATGAACGTCCCCGCCGAGACCTCGCTTCGCGTCAACACGATCAGGGCCGAGCCCGACCGCGTGCTAGCCGAGCTGAAGGACGCGGGAGAGTCGGTGGACAAGCCGGCGGCGGCCGGCCTCTTGGCGCAGCCGGAGGCGCTCGTCTTTCGAGGCCCGCTCGGTGAGGCCGTCCGGCGGCGCCTGGCGCACGGCGAGCTGGTCGGCCAGTCGCGGGCCTCGCAGGCGGTCATCGCGGTGCTCGACCCGCAACCCGGCGAACGGGTGCTCGACCTCTGTGCCGCCCCGGGCATCAAGACCACCGGAATCGCCGCGCGAATGCGAAACCGCGGCGAGGTCGTGGCCGTGGAGGTCAACCGCGGGCGGGCTCGCGAGCTTCGCGAGCTGTGCGTCCGCCTCGGGGTCGACTGCGTGCGGGCGATCGAGGGAGACGCCGCCAGCGCCGACGTGGGCGGCGGTTACGATCGGGTGCTCGTGGACCCTCCCTGCTCCGATCTCGGCACCCTCGCCTCAAGGCCCGATGCGCGATGGCGCAAGTCGCCCGAGCTGGTCGACCGCCTGGCGCGCCTCCAGGGCTCGATCCTGGCGCGGGCCGCTTCGGCGCTGCGTCCGGGCGGATGTCTCGTGTACGCGACGTGCACGGTGTCGCGCCGCGAGAACGAGGACCGCGTGAACGCCCTGCTGGATCGCGATCGCTCGCTGCGGCCCGACGACCTGGGGGCCGCCTTCCCGCAGCTTTCGTCGGAAGAATCCGGGTCCATTCGCACGAGGCCCAACCGTGACCGCACGGACGGGTTCTTCATCGCCCGCCTGACGCGCATGGACGCCGGCGCAATCGCGGGGGGAGAGGGCTGAGCAAGGTGACCGCGGAGGGCGGAGGCGCGACCCTGGAGCGCCCAGGCTGTCCTGGCTGCGGTGAGCCCTGGCTGAGGCCCACCCAGCTCCCGGGCCGCTATCGCTGCGTCTACTGCCTGCAGCGATACGAGCTCGTCTCCCAGTGCCCGAGCTGCGGCGAGCATCAGACGATCGTGCGCATGAGCTCCTCCGAGGACATGCGGTGCCAGCATTGCGGCCACTCGATGCTGCGAGCCGTCTGATGGCCCGGAATGTGGGAGAGGGGCAAGGAAACCGCGACCTGTTCGCCACCCGGCGTGTGGCGCCGTCGATCCTGTCGGCAGACTTCTCCCGCCTCGGCGCCCAGGTCGCCGAGGTAATGGACGCCGGGGCGCGGCTGATCCACGTTGACGTCATGGACGGCCATTTCGTGCCGCCGATCACCATCGGGCCGCTGGTCGCGGGAGCGATCGCCGACCAGGTGCACGAGGCCGGGGGCGCGCTGGACGTCCACCTGATGATCGAGCGTCCCGCCGAGCAGGTCGCCGAGTTCGCCCGCGCGGGGGCCGACTGCATCAGTTTCCACGTCGAGGCCGACGCACACGTTCACCGCACACTCGGCGCGATCCGCGAGGCCGGGTGCCTGGCGGGGGTGGCGCTCAACCCCGGGACACCCGCAGATTCCGTCAAGGAGTTGAGCGACGCCGCGGACGTCGTGCTGTGCATGTCGGTGAACCCAGGCTGGGGGGGCCAGCCGTTCATCGCCGCCTCGCCGGACAAGGTCGCGAGGCTGCGGCAGGTCGTGCCCGGCCTGACGATCGAAATGGACGGCGGGGTCGACGCTGAAACGGTCGGGGCTCTGGCGGAGTCGGGAGCGACCCTGTTCGTCGCCGGCTCCGCGGTGTTCGGCGACCCCGATCCCGCCGCGGCCTACCGGCGGATCGCCGAGGCGGCTGGGGCGGAGTAACTCAGCTCGCTTCGTCCGCGGCCGCCAGCCGGGCCTCCAGCTCCTGCGGGGAGCCGGGACGCACGACGTCCCGTGGGTGCATGCGCGGGTGGCGGTAGAGCAGGTAGAGCAGGCCGCACAGGAGCGCCGCGGCGCCCGCGAATCCCACCTCCACGCGCCGGAACTCGTCGAGCACGGGGAGCAGGTTCCAGACGATGAAGGCCAGCGCGCAGGTGACCCAGCAGGCAGCCGCGCGGCGAGCCTGGCCCTGTGCGAGGGCGGCCTGGTTGAGGGTGCCGGAGGAGAGGTAGAAGCCCATCCCGGCGGTCACCAGCAGGAGTCCCGTCCGGTCGTAGCTGAACTTCTTGCCGAAGGCCAGTTGCATCAGCTCCGGGCCGACCGCCAGGACCACCAAGCCGACCGAGACGGCGAAGGCCGCGATCGCGGCGATGGTCACCCGCACCGAGAGGCGAAACGCCTCGGCGTCCTTCGCCGAGGCGCTGGAGCGAAGCCGAGTCAGGTGCGGCAGCAGGCTGGTGGCGACCGCCTGGAACAGGACCAAGGGGGCGCGGGCGACCATCAGCACGTTGAAGATGAAACCCGCGGCCGCGGCTCCATCGGAGGCCCGGACCAGGAGCGGCCCGGCATTCAGAAGGGTCTGCTCGCTGATCATGATCAGCAGGACTGCGGCCGCGAACCCGCCGCCCGCAGCGAGCGTGAACCGGCCGTGGGCCGAGGCTTCCGGAGGCGTCGTCCCGCCGCTGGCCCCCGCCCGGGCCGCGAATGCCAGCGGCACGACCGTCAGGCTCAGCAGGGGAGCCGCCACGATGCCGAGGGCGACCGCCGTCTGGCCGCTGGCGATCCCCACCGCGACGGCGAGGGCGAAGGAGACCCGGGCCGTGGACTCGGCCAGCAGGAGGGCGCCGTAGAGAGCGAAGCGCCTGCTGCCCGCCAGAAAGCCGCGGGCGAAGAAGCTGGCGCCGAAGGCGAGCACCGCCGTGACCAGGATCCAATACAGGGTCTCGTTGCCGGACAGCAGGTGGTCCTCCAGAGGGGTTCGCAATGCGAGGGCGGCCACCGCGAAGATGGCGGCGACGCCGAGCTGGATCGTCGCCGCGACGCGCATCGGCTGGCCGATGGGCTGCCCGTGCGCCTGGCGCTCGGCGATCGTCCGCGACAGCAGCTGCTCCACCGGCCTGAAGAGCACCGAGATCGTTACGAACACCGCCGACCACAGCACGACGATCTCGCCGTAATCGACCTTGTCCAGGATGTGCGAGGCCAGCGAGAAGTAGACGTAGGTGAGCAGGCCGGCCGCGCCCACCCCGACCGAGAGCAGCCCTGCCGCGCGTCCGAAGCGCCTCGCCTCCGCCGCCGCTGCCTCGCGCTCCATCGGAGGGGCACCTTAGTTCCCATCCGAGTCGGAGCAGCGTGGCCGCCGAACCCGAGCAGCCGCGGGCGGGGCGTACAATCTGCGTTGACTGACCAGTCAATCATGTCCGCCGTCGTCACAGAGCGCGATCGGGTCCACCTGCGAAGGGCGTTGGTCCTGGCCGAAGGCGGGCGCGGTCGCGTCAGTCCCAACCCGCTCGTCGGCGCGGTCCTCGTGCGCGGCGGGGAGGTGATCGGCGAGGGGTTCCACACCGAGGTAGGAGGGCTCCACGCCGAGGTCGCCGCGCTGGAGGACTGCCGCGCTCGCGGGCACGACCCCTCCGGGGCCACCCTGTATGTGACGCTGGAGCCCTGTGCGCACCGCGGACGCCAGCCCCCGTGCACCGCGGCGATTCTCGGGGCTGGGATCGAGCGCGTGGTGATCGCGTCGGAGGACCCAAGCGAGAAGGCAAGCGGCCGCGGTCCCGGCATCCTGCGCGACGAAGGCGTCGCCGTGGAGCTCGCCACGGGCGACGAGGCGGCGACGGCCCGGCTCCTGAACCAGGCGTTTCGAAAGCACGCCCGCACCGGCCGACCGCTCGTGCTGCTCAAGTCGGCCCTCAGCCTCGACGGGCGGGTGGCAACGTCCGGCGGCGACTCCAAGTGGATCTCGGATCAGCCCAGCAGGGCCCTGGTCCACCGCTGGCGGGCCGAGTGCGACTCCGTCTGCGTCGGCATCGGCACCGCGCTCGCCGACGATCCGCTGCTCACCGCGCGCGATCTCGACTGGGAAGGGGAGCGCCCGGCGCGCCAGTCGCTCCGGGTGGTCTTCGACTCCCGGACACGTCTGAGTCCGGGCTCGCGCCTGGTCTCGTCGATCCCCGAGGCGCCGCTGCTCGTCTTCGCCTCTCCCGCCGCGCCGCCCGAGCGGTCGCTGGCCTTGAAGGAGGCGGGCGCCGAGGTGGTCGTATGTGACGGCGATCCGCCGGCCCGGGTGGCCGCCGCACTGGCCGAGCTGGGTCGCCGCGGGATCACGTCGATGCTGCTCGAGGGCGGGCCCACTCTCGCCGGCTCGTTCCTCGACGCCGGCGAGGTGGACCAGCTACGGCTCTTCGTCGCCCCAGTCGTCCTCGGTGGAGCCGGCGCGAAGTCGCTGGTCGCAGGGAGGGGGGCACCGTCGATCGCCGATGCAGTTCCGGCCCTCGCGATGGACTGGGAGCGCTCGGGCCGCGACCTCCTGATCTCAGCGCGCCTGAGGGAGTGGTGAGCGGTGTTCACCGGGATCGTGCGCGAGATCGGCAGCGTGGACCGCCTCGAGCGCGGCGCGGAGGGCGCCCGGCTGCGCGTTCGCGCCGAGCTGGCCGGCGAGCTTGCGCCCGGGGAGTCGGTGGCGGTGAGCGGAGCCTGCCTGACCGTCGTCGAAGCCTCGAACGGCGCGTTCGACGCCGAGGTCATGAACCAGACCCTGATCCTGACCACGCTCGGAGGCCTGGAGCGGGGCAGCGCGGTCAACCTCGAGCCGCCGCTGCGGGTGGGGGACCCCCTTGGGGGCCACCTCGTGCAGGGACACGTGGACGGAACCGGCGAGGTCGAGGAGGTGGATGACGACGGCTTCGCGCGCCGCCTCGAGCTCGAGGTCCCACCGGAGCTGCAGAGGTTCGTCGTCGAGCACGGCTCGGTCGCCGTTGACGGCGTGAGCCTGACCGTTGCCGGCCTCACCGAGGCGGGATTCGAGGCCTCGCTGATCCCCGAGACCCTCGAGCGCACCACGCTCGGCCGGGCGACGGAGGGCAGCCGCGTGAACATCGAGATCGACGTGATCGCGCGCTACGCCGAGCGGCTCGTGCAAGGCTTCAAGAAGGAAGGAAGCGTGACCAGATGACCGAACGCGCAGCCTGGGAGTCAACGGACCTGGTGGACGAGCAGACCGCCCGCCCGTTCTCCTCCATCGAGCAGGCGATCGAGGACATTCGAAGTGGGCGGATGGTGGTCGTCTGCGACGACGAGAACCGCGAGAACGAGGGCGACCTCACGCTCGCCGCGCAGTTCGCCACGCCAGAGGCGATCAACTTCATGGCGACTCACGGCCGCGGGCTGATCTGCCTCGCGCTGACACCGGAGCGTTGCGATCAGCTCGGCCTCGACCTGATGGCGGCCAAGAACGAGTCAGCTTTCCGCACCAACTTCACGGTCTCGATCGAGGCCGCCTCCGGAGTGACCACCGGGATCTCGGCTCACGATCGCGCTCACACGATCCAGGTCGCGATCGATCCGAATACGAAGCCGGACGGTCTGGTGCAGCCGGGCCATGTGTTTCCGCTGAAGGCGAAGGAGGGCGGCGTCCTGGAGCGAGCCGGCCAGACCGAGGCGGCGGTCGACCTGACCCGCCTCGCCGGCGTGATCCCGGCAGGCGTCATCTGCGAGATCATGAACGAGGACGGGACCATGGCTCGGGTGCCAGACCTGGTCGGCTACTGCGAGGGCCATGGCCTGCGGATGATCACGGTCGCCGACCTGATCGCCTACCGCCGGCGGACCGAGAGGTTGGTCGAGCGCGTCGTCTCGACTCGGCTGCCGACGGCGTTCGGCGACTTCACCGCGGTCGGCTACCGGTCGTTGGTCGACGACAAGCACCACCTGGCGATGGTGAAGGGCGACGTTCGCGGCCGGCAGGACGTGCTGGTTCGGGTGCACTCCGAATGCCTGACCGGCGACGTGTTCCATTCGCTTCGCTGCGATTGCGGCGAGCAGCTCGACGCGGCGCTGGCGATGATTGAGCGCGAGGGCGTCGGAGTCCTGCTCTACCTCTCGCAGGAGGGGCGAGGTATCGGCCTGCTCAACAAGCTCCGCGCCTACAGGCTGCAGGAGGACGGGTGGGACACCGTGGATGCGAACCTGAAGCTGGGCCTCCCGGCCGACCTGCGCGACTATGGCATCGGAGCGCAGATCCTCGTCGACCTGGGCCTGACGAGCATCCGCATACTCACCAACAACCCGCGCAAGATCCACGGCCTGGAGGGATACGGCCTTTCGGTCGCCGACCAGGTCCCGATCCAGGCGGTGCCCAACCGTCACAACGAGGAATACCTGCGCACGAAGCGCGAGCGACTCGGCCACACGCTGCATCACCAGGGCCTGCCGCTCGACGAGGAGATGATCCACGAGGAGCACCGCAACGAGGTCGAGCGGGAGGCGCTGGGGGCGAAGGAGTCCGAGCCCGAGGATGGATGAGGGGTTCTCGGGGGCCGAACGTGAGCAGCTCGGCGCCGGCGAGTTCGCGATCTGCGTCGGCACCTTCTACGAGGAGATCGCCGAGCGCCTGGTCAACGGCGCCGTCGAGGGGTTCGCCGCCGGGGGCGTGAGCCCCGCGTCCGTGCACACGTACGAGACCCCCGGCGCGTTCGAGGTCCCGCTCGCGGCGCAGTGGTGCGCGGAATCCGGCAGGTTCGCGGGCATCGCCTGCCTGGGCGCGGTGATCAAGGGCGAGACCGACCACTACGACTATGTCTGCGCGGAAGCCGCGAGGGGAGTCCAGCAGGTCCAGCTCGAGACCGGCGTTCCCTGTGCTTTCGGGGTGATCACCTGCGAGACGATCGAGCATGCGCTCGCCCGCTCGGGCGGGGACAAGCGCGACCAGGGCCGACACGCGGCGGTCGCCGTGATGCGCATGGCGCTCCTTCGCGGGGCGTTCGCCTAGCTCCGCGCCCTCGCTACCATCCACCGTCGCCATGGCCAAGGTGTGCTTCAGCTGCGGCAAGGGACCCGCGTTCGGCAACTCGCGCAGCCACTCGATGGCCGCCACCCGGCGCCGCTTCAACCCCAACCTGCAGAAGGTCCGGATCCAGGATGGCTCCCGCAGCCGCCGGGTCTACGTCTGCACCCGCTGCCTGAAGTCCAACAAGGTCACTAAGGCGGCCTGACCCGATTTTCCCCTAGGCTCGCCCGGACCGGAAAGCGGAAGGGGAAAACATGCTGAAGAAGTTGGGGATCCTCACCCTCGGTGCAGGCGTGGCGATTGCGGTGTCGTCCACAATCAGTTGGGGAGGCAGCAACGCGAAGCTTCCCACCAAGGCCGAGAGCTTCGAGCTGATACGCGGCCATCCTGTCTCGTCGCCTTCAGTTGGGTCTCCCGGGAAGGGGGCGAAGAAGCCGCGCCTGAGGTACTTCGAGACCACCACCTTCTCCGTCCCAGGCGATGGCCGGCGGGACGTCTTCCTGAGGTGTCCGCGGAAGTTCAAGGCGATCAACGGATACTTCGGGACCGACGGCGGGATCTTCCCTGACTACCTTGCATCAGGTCAAAGCGTGCGCAGGTGGGATTTCGGCCTGGCGGACACGACGGGTTTGCAGGGTCGCGCCTTCATTGGGGTCGTCTGCCTGAAGGGAACTCGCTAGGGCAGCTCCTGAACCGACTTCGTGACTGAATGCCGGGGCCGCTCGTGGCCCCGGCGTTCGTTGTTGTGCGGTGCCGCCCCGGTCGGGGGGATAATCCGGCCCCGATGGCCGCTACGTCCATCGAGCGCTTCCGCCGGGTCGTCGAGGCTGCTTACTCGCAGCTCGAGCAGCGCCGTCAGGAAGTCAACGACCTGAACGTGTTCCCGGTCGCTGACGGCGACACCGGCGACAACATGGCCCTGACCATGCGCGCCGTGATGAGCGAGCTCGACAGGCTCGACGGACAGCCGATCGACACTCACTCCCGGGACGCGATCGTCCACGCCGTCGCCCGTGCGGCATTGATGGGCGCGCGCGGGAACTCAGGCGTGATCCTGAGCCAGATCGTTCGGGGCGCCGCCGAGGAGCTGGCCAGCCGGCCCGGCGAGCTGGTGGACCCCGTCCTGGTGGCCGCCGCGTTCGCGAGCGCCGCGGACGCCGCGTACGAGTCGGTTCGCGATCCGGTTGAGGGAACCATGCTGACCGTAATCCGCGAGATGGCGCATGCGGTCTCCCAGCACCTCGCGCACATGGACCGCCAGCGCCTGTCGGCGGAAGCCGGCGACACCGAGCAGGACGACCTGCTGGCGCAGGTACTCGCCGTTGCGGCCAGCTCGGGGCAGGAGGCCGTTGAGCGCACCCCCGAGCAGCTCGACGTGCTGGCCGAGGCCGGCGTGGTCGATGCCGGGGCCCACGGGCTGGTGGTGATCCTCGCGGGGATCGTCGCGGGGCTGCGAGGCGAGGTGGACGCGCTGCCTGAGGTCGCGCACCGCCAGCCTCCCAGGCAAACGCGACCCCACCACTTCGACAGCCAGTTTCGGTATTGCACGAACTTCATCGTCACCGGGGACGAGCTCGCCGCCCGTTCGTTCGTCAGGCGACTCGAGGAGATCGGGGACTCGGTCCTGGTCGTGGGCGACGAGGCGACCCTGAAGGTGCACGTTCACACCGACCAACCGGACCTCGCGGTGGCCGTCTTCGAGCAGGCCGGCGAGGTCCAGCGCTTGGACGTCGGTGACATGCGCGAGGGGATCGCCGAGCGAGAGCGGCGGCTGGCCCCGGCACAGACCGGGGAGATCATCCCGGCACAGACCGGGGTGGTCGCGGTGGCGGCCGGCGACGGGTTGAAGTCGATGTTTCGGGACCTGGGCGCGCACGTCGTCGACGGTGGCGCGACCCTCAATCCGTCGACCTACGAGATCCTCGCAGGCATCCACGAGGTCCCGGCCGACGAGGTGCTGGTGCTGCCCAACTCACCGAACGTGATCCTGGCCGCGCAGGAGGCGGCGAAGCTGTCGGAGAAGCCCGCTCGGGTGGTCGCCTCGTCCTCTCAGCAGGCTGCACTCGCGACCCTGGTCGCGTTCGATCCTTCCGGCGACGCCGCCGCAAACGTCGAGCGGCTGGAGGCGGCGCTGGCCGAGGTCCGATGGGGCGCGGTGGCACCCGCCGCCAGGCCGGACTCGCAGGGCCGCTTCGTGCTCGGCGATGGGGTGGGGTTCGCCGGCGATCGGGTGGTCGCTTGGGGAGGCGCCGGGTCCACGCTGGCGGGCACCGTGGCGGAGCTGGCCCAGGGGGTTGAGATCGTCACCGTGTTCGAGGGCCAGGACGCCCCGATTCCGCTGGACGAGCTGCCGCTCGAGCTCTCCGACGGGGTCGAGCTCGAGCTCCACCGGGGTGGCCAGCCCCATTACTGGTGGCTGATCGTGGCTCAGTAGCCGAGTCCGAATCCGGTGCGAAAGGAGTAGCGTCCTCGCCGTGCCCAAGCCCGTCCTTTGGCACATCCGGATCTCGCACTACAGCGAGAAGGTGCGCTGGGCGCTCGCGCACAAGGGGGTCGAGCATGAGCGCCGCGCCCCGCCGCCCGGTGCCCACATGCTGGTCGCGCTGTGGCTCACCCGCGGTGGCGAGAAGACCTTCCCCGTGCTCGAGCTCGATGGCAGGGCGGTGGGCGACTCGACGGCCATCATCGCCGCGCTCGAGGGGTGCTTTCCGGAGCCCCCGCTGTATCCGGACGATCCGGTGGAGCGGCGGCGCGCCCTGAACCTCGAGGAGTTCTTCGACGAGGAGCTCGGTCCGCAGATCCGGCTGCTGGCCTGGCACGAGGTGACGCGCGACCCGGCGAGGCTCGCCGAGCTGACGGGCCCCGACGTCCCGGCCCCGCTGCGGCGCCTTGGGGGAGCGTCCGCCGCGACGGCGCGCTACGCCTCGGCATTCGCCGGGTTGCGGTACGGCGTGAAGTCGGAGCAGGGGGCCGACCGAGCGCGCCAGCGTGTGCTCGCCGCCCTGGACCGGCTGGAGTCCGAGCTGGGCGACGGTCAGTACCTGGTTGGCGACCGGTTCACCGTCGCCGACCTCACCGCCGCGGCCCTGTTCTACCCCCTCGTGCTGCCGCCCGAGGCCCCGCGTCTCGGCGACCCGCCGGCGGGGTTCGAGCGCTTCCGGGCCCCGCTCAAGGAGCGAGCGGGCTACCGGTGGGTGGAGGAGATATTCAGGCTCCACCGCAGCCTCGCTCCCGCCATGGCCGCGGCCTGAGGGCCCTGCGGCGGCCGCCGGTGGCCGCTACCTCCGCTGAGGCCCCGCGCGCTCGTCGCATCGTCCGGGGCCCCTAGCCTTGACTGCATGAGCGTCAGTCCCGCTGCGACCACCGCCAGGGACCAGGTCTCGAGCCGCGCGCTCGGATCCGGTCGGCCGTTCACCGCCGAGGGCCTGCGCGCGGTCGCCCTGCGCTCGCTTCCGCGCCCGAGCCGCCTGGACGCGCCGATCACCGCCCTCCGCGGCGCGGGCCCGAAGCTGGCGGCCGCCGCGGGCGAGATGGGGATCGAGACGGTGGGGGACATGCTGGCCCACATCCCGCACTCCTATCGCGACCGCGCGAGCCCCCGCGAGCTGTCACAGCTCGCCATCGGCGAGGAAGCGACGGTCGAGGTGGAGGTCCGCTCGGCGCGCCTTCGGCCGACGCGCCGGCGCGGCCTGACGATCGTCGAGGCCGCGGTGGCGGATGGCTCGGGGCCCGCGAAGGCGGTCTGGTTCAACCAGGCATGGCTCGCTGAGCGCCTGCGCGAGGGGACCCGGATGCTCCTCCACGGAAGGCTCGACCGCTCGGGCTTTCGGGTGGACGCCTACGAGTTCCTGTCACCGGGCGCAAACGGCGCGGGCGACGTCAATGGGGCGCGCGGAGATACCGCCCCCTCGGGCCTGCACACGACGGGAATCGTTCCCGTCCATCCCGCCACCGAGCGGCTGCGCGCCCAGCGGCTTCGCGAGTGGGCCTGGCAGGCGCGGGCGCTCGCTCCTCACGCCCTCGAGCCGCTCCCGGCGGAGCTTCGTGCCCGGCGCCGGCTCCCTGCCGCGGCGGACGCCCTGGTGATGGCGCAGTTCCCCGACAGCCTGGAGCGTGCGGAACTGGCTCGTCGCCGGCTGGTGTTCGAGGAGCTCTTCCTCCACCAGGCGGCGCTGGCGGTGAGGCGACAGGATCGGCAGTCGCGACGGCCGGCGCTGCCGCTCGGAGAGCGCGGGAGCTCCGTTTCGCGCTGGCTCGACTCGCTGCCGTTCGAGCCCACCGGGGACCAGCGGCAAGCGATCGCGGAAATCGACGCCGACCTGGCGTCCGCCCGTCCCATGCAGCGACTGTTGATGGGCGAGGTCGGATCCGGGAAGACTGTCGTCGCCCTGTACGCGATGCTGCGCGCGGCGGAGGCGGGTCACCAGGCGGTGCTGCTGGCCCCCACCGAGACCCTCGCCGAGCAGCACGCGGGGACGATCGACCGGCTGCTTGCCGACCACCCCGGCTCCTTCGCGCTGTTGACAGGCGCCACGCCCGCACGGCGACGCCAGGACGCGCTCGCGCGGCTGGAGTCGGGGGAGCTGGCGATGGCGGTCGGAACGCACGCGCTGCTCGAGCCGGACGTCTCCTTTGCGTCCCTGGCGGTCTGCGTGGTGGATGAGCAGCACCGCTTCGGAGTCCGCCAGCGAA
Source organism: uncultured Actinomycetes bacterium (assembly GCA_963755775.1). GTDB lineage: Bacteria > Actinomycetota > Thermoleophilia > Solirubrobacterales > 70-9 > AC-56. Next base: position 133,929 of record CAVWKY010000008.1, read on the forward strand.
CCGCGCTCGATGCCAGTGGGCCGGGGGGAATGGCGCCTCACGCGCTCCACATGACGGCGACGCCGATTCCCCGGACCCTCTCGCTGACTGCCTACGGTGACCTCGACGCCACGGTCCTTCGCGAGCTTCCGGCGGGGCGCAGGCCGGTCCAGACATGGGTCGTCGGCGAGGAGAAGCGCCCGGGCGCCTACGAGTACATCCGCGAGCGGCTGCGCGAGGGGCGCCAGGCCTACGTGGTGTGCCCGCTCGTCGAGCAGGTCGACCGCGCCTCGAGGGGAGGGGAGCAGCTTCAGGCCAAGGCCGCGGCCGAAGAGGCGGAGCGGCTGCGCACGGGCGAGTTCGCCGACTTCGAGGTCGGCCTGCTTCACGGGCAGATGCCGGCTCGCGAGAAGCAGGAAGCGATGAAGCGCTTCGCCGAAGGACGCACCGACGTGCTCGTGGCGACCAGCGTGATCGAGGTGGGGATCGACGTCGCCAACGCCACCGTGGTCCTGGTCGAGGACGCCGAGCGATACGGCCTCTCCCAGCTTCACCAGCTACGAGGGAGGGTCGGTCGCGGGGAGCACGCCTCGCACTGCATCCTGTTCGGCGAAGCCCGGTCCGAGCTGGCACGGCGCCGGCTGGAGGCGATCGCGAGCGAGCGCGACGGCTTCAAGCTGGCCGAGGTGGACCTGGCGCTTCGGGGTGAAGGAGAGGTGCTCGGCACCCGCCAGCACGGCCTGCCGCGCTTCGCGGTGGCCGTGATGCCGGATGACGTGGCGATCCTCACCGAGGCGCGGCAGGAGGTGATCGCTCTGCTGGAGCGCCACGGCTCGCTCGATGCGCCGCAGCTCGGCCCGCTGCTCGACGCCGCGCGGCAGCGCTTCGGCGACGAGCGGGCCGCCCCGATCGCGGCATAGATGAGGGTCGTCGCCGGCGAGCTCAAGGGCCGCCGCCTGGCGACGCCGCCGCGGCGGTCGGGCGCCGTTCGGCCGACCGCCGACCGGGTCCGCGAGGCACTGTTCGCCATGCTCGGGGAGGTGCGCGGGGCTCGCGTCCTCGACCTCTTCTGCGGCACCGGCGCGCTCGGGATCGAGGCGCTCTCCCGGGGAGCCGCGGAGGTGGCCCTGATTGACACGAACGTCTCGCTGGCACGCCGCAACGTGCGCGAGCTCGGGCTTGAGGAGCGCGCGCGGCTCGTCCGCGGCGACGCGCGCCGGTTTCTGAGGCGCTCACGCGACGAGTTCGACCTGATTTTCTGCGACCCGCCGTATAGACTCGCCGACCGTCTTGAGGGGGAACTCGACTCGCTCATCGCGGAACGGCTTGCGCAGGGTGGCCGCGTGGTGACGGAGAGCGCCCGGCGGCGCCCGCTCGTGCTCGAGCTCCCCCTGCTGTCCGAGCGCAGGTACGGCGACACCATGATTCGAATCCACGGACGGCCCGAGCGATGAGCGACGGAAGGACCGCGATCTGCCCGGGCACCTACGATCCGGTGACCAACGGCCACCTGGACATCATCACCCGCGCCGCCAGGGTGTTCGACAGGGTCGTCGTGGGCGTCGTGAACCAGCCGGTGCGAAAGCAGACCACGCTGTTCACGGGTGAGGAGCGGCGGGACTTCATCCAGCACGCCGTGTCCCAGAACCAGCTCGACAACGTGACCGTGGCCGTGTTCTCCAGCCTCCTGGTCGAGTTCGCGCGCGATCAGAAGGCGGGCGCCATCGTCAAGGGCCTGCGCGCGATCTCGGATTTCGAGTACGAGTTCGAGATGAACCAGCTCAACCGCAAGCTCGCCCCAGAGATCGAGTCCGTTTACATCATCGCCTCGCCCGAGTACAGCTTCCTGTCCTCGACGGGCGTCAAGGAGATGGCCACGTTCGGCGGCAACGTCTCGGACCTCGTTCCCGCGGGCGTGGCGCAGGCCCTGACCGAACGTTTGAGACGCACGGGCTAGCGACGAAGTCGCGATGCATGCATGTTGCCCGGGTCCATGCCGATCGCGTTGCAATCCTGCGTGAGCTTGCTCATGCAGGAGTGGTTACTCCGGCGGGCAGGAGATTGCAATTCGGCGCCAGAATCTCCCTGTCAACCCGCATTTCCGCCGCTCCGCGTAAGCTTTCCGCACTCTCATGGACGTCCTGGTACTGATCGACAAACTCGATGACCTGATCCACAACGCGCGGCCCGTGCCGCTCACCGACCAGGTGCGCGTTGACCGCGAGGAGATCTACGACCTGCTCGACCAGATGCGGGCGACGATCCCCGAGGAGATCAAGCAGGCGCGCTGGATCGTCAAGGAACGCCAGGAGATGCTCGCCGAGGCCAAGCGCGAGGCCGAGCGGGTGGTCAAGGAGGCGCGCGACCAACAGTCGCGCTTGATCTCCGAGGAGGAGGTCTACAAGCAGGCCGAGCGCGCGGCCGAGGAGATCATCGAGGACGCTCGCGAGACCGAGCGCTCGATCCGCCTCGGCGCGGAGGACTACGCGGACGAGATCCTCTCCACCCTCGAGGTCAACCTCGAGAAGTTCCTGGCCGCGGTGCGCCGTGGCCGGGATCGCCTGGCCGGGCGCGAGGATGAGCAGCCGGCCGAGGTCGGCCAGCCTTAAGCGGCCCGGCCGGCTGGATCGCATATCGTCGGCGCCGTGCTGACGGCTGCTGCCGCCGGCGAGCTCAGGCTCGCCTCCGCCGACGACGCTCCCCGGCTGGCGGACGCCCTCTCCCGCGCCTTCAGCGACGACCCCGGATGGTGCCACCTGCTGCCGAACCCGGACGATCGCACCCGGCGGCTGAGGCTCTTCTTCGAAGCGGAGCTGCGCGAGGTCATCCTGCCGCACGGCGTCGTCTGGACGACCGACGAGGTTGCCGGCGCGGCGGCGTGGATGCCGCCGGGCGGCTGGCGGGTGCCGATGGGCGCGACGGTGCGCGAAGTGACGCCCATGGTGAAGGTGTTCGGCAGGCGTCTGGTGCTCGCCCTGCGCGCGCGGCTCCGGATGGAGTCCCGACATCCCCGCACGCCGCCCCATTGGTACCTGGCCGTCATGGGGGTCGCGCCCGAGTGGCAGGGCAGGGGCCTTGGCTCGGCCCTCATGTACCCCAAGCTGCAGGAGCTCGACGCCGGCGGTGAGCCGGCCTACCTGGAGTCCTCGACGCCCCGCAGCCGAGCGCTGTACCAACGCCACGGCTTCGAGGTCGTGGGCGAGCTCAACCTCCCATCGAACGGCCCGCCCCTGTGGCGGATGTGGCGGGAGCCGGGCTCATAGCTCGGTGAGGTGCCGCCCGGCGCGACCCGCGTCGGTCTTCCCGTAGAAGCGCTCCAGGAGCGCGTTCGTCTCCTCGGGGTCGGCGCAGGTGTAGGCGTTCCAGGCCTCGGTGCGAAGCTGGAAGTCGAGCGGCTGGCCGATCACGTCCAGGATCGTCTGCTTTGCCGATCGCACGGCGGCCTGCGAGTTGCGGAGGATCTGCCGGGCAACCTGCTCCGTCTCGTCCATCAACCGCTCGTGTGGGACGACCTTGCTGATCATGTTGCACTGCAGCGCTTGCCCGGCGTCGATGGGCTCAGCGGTCAGGAGCATCTGCATCGCCACCCCCACGCCGCAGGTGTTGACCAGCCGCACCAGTCCGCCGTCGCCATGGTGAAAGCCTCGCCGCGCCTCGAAGGAGCCGAACATCGCGCGCTCGGAGGCGATCCGGATGTCGCAGGCCAGGGCGGTCTCCAGGCCCCCGGCGAGCGCCCAGCCGTTGACCGCGCCGATGATCGGTTTGGGGATGCGGTGCATGCCGCGGGTGAAGCCGTTCAGCCCGAGCTCGGCGATCTCGCGCAGCCGGCCGGCCTTGCGTCCTCGATGATCGGCGGGATGTAGGTCTTCAGGTCGGCGCCGGCGCAAAACGCGTCACCGGCGCCGGTGAGGATCGCGACGTCGACGGAGTCGTCGTCGCGGAAGTCGGCCCAGGTCTCGATCATCAGCCGGTGAACGTCCGGGTCGATCGCATTTCGCGCCTCGGGCCGGTTGATCGTCACGTAGGCGATCCGGTCGCCTTCTCGTACAGCACCTTGGACATCGTCTCCTCCTCGCTCGGGGCGGGGATCGTACGTCTCGAATCCCGGCGGGAACCGACGCCCAGCGGTACCCTGGCCCCAACAGGCGAGTGCGGCACCGGAGCGAGGCGGCACCGGGAGGGCCCGTGTCGATCACGGGCCCTTATCTCGAAGGCGGATTCCCGCGGCCCCCCGCGTGGGACTCAGTCGTAGACGGCGCGGATCACCGCCAGGTCGTCGGCTTGCCAGACGACCTCGCCGCCGGCACCACTCGGCCAGGTCGTCGGCGCGTCGAGGGAGGTCGACGCCCTCCTCGAGCGGCGCCACCTGGCGCTCGGCGATCACGACGTCGCCGATCACGAGCGCGCGCGACTGCTCGCGCACGCGCCGGAACAGGTCTCGCTTCTGCTCGCCGTCGAGGTGGTGCACCGAGAGGACCGAGATGACCAGGTCCCAGGGGCCGTCCGGGAGCGGGTCCTCCATCCGCGCCAGGCGCACCTCGATCCCCAGCTCGCGCGCCTTGAACACCATCTCCGGCTGGGCGTCGAGGCCGGTCACCTCGGCGTCCGGGGTAGCGCTCCAGCAGGCGGCGCGTGGTCTCGCCGGTCCCGATGCCGAGCTCCAGCACCCGCCTCGGGCGCGAACGGGATCGCCTCGATCGTCGCCTCCTGGAGCTCGTCGTAGCGCGGCACCTCGGCGCGGATCGCGTCCAGGTAGGTCTCGGGGTCCATGTGGAACTGCGCGCTCATGGCCGATGCCTCGCGATCCGTTGGTCTCGCAACCTCGGGAGGGAGTGGCAGCGGCGATATCACAGCATCGATCTGTCGCGGTTCGCGCTTGCGCCCCGGCGAGGGGCGCCGCCTCGACCTGGAGGTCGACCCGGGGCAGCTCGAGCTCGGCGGACAGCGCTACGAGGTCGCCGGCGGACTCGGTCCCGGCGCGCCTCGACATCTCCCGCACGGCCGCGGGGTATGCGGTTCGGCTGCGCTTCACGGCCCACGTCGCCGGGCCCTGCATGCGCTGCCTCGAGGACGCCGACGTGCCGGTCGAGGTCGACGCCCGCGAGGTGGACCAGCGCGGGACCGGGACGAGGAGCTCCGCAGCCCCTACGTCGACGGCGACGAGCTCGACCTGGGCGCGCTGGGCCCACGACGCCCTCGCCCTGGCGCTTCCGATGCAGCTCCTGTGCCGGCCGGAGTGCAGCGGCCTGTGCGCGGTCTGCGGCGCCTCGCTGAACGACGTCGACCCGGCCGAGCACCGGCACGAGAGCGGCGCCCGACCCGCGCTGGGCCAAGCTCCGCGAGCTGCGGGCTAAGACGGTGATCGGCCGAGCGGCGGGACCGGCCCCGCTACCATCCCGCCGGTCGATGGCCGTTCCGAAGAAGAGGACCTCCCGCGCGCGGCGCGACAAGCGCCGTGCGACCCACAAGGTGAGCGCGCCGCGGCTCAACGAGTGCCCGCGGTGCCACAGCCCCCGCCTCCCGCACCGGGTCTGCCCAGTGTGCGGCACCTACGCCGGCCGCGAGGTGATCGAGCACGAGGTCGCCGAGCGCCACGCCCACCCGAGCGCCCGAGACGGAGGAGTAGGCCTGCAGGGCCTCGGTGACGACGGTCGCCCTCGACGGCCGTGGGGCCGAGCGAGGGCCGGAGGCGATCGTCGCCGGCGCCCGGGCGGCCGCGGCGACGGGATCCGGCTCCGCGTCTTCGGCGACCCGACGCTGCTTGCGGCGAGCTGGAGCGAGGTGGACGGGTCGAGCTCGTGCCCGCCGCCGGAGGAGATCACCAACGACGAGGAGCCCGTGGCGGCGGTGCGCTCGCGGCCGGAGGCCTCGGTCGTGATGGCCGCGCGCGACGTCGCCGAGGGCCGCTCCAGGCGATTGCCAGCGCCGGCTCTACCGGCGCGACGATGACCGCCGCCCTGTTCGCGCTTCGGCGCATGCAGGGGGTTCGCCGTCCCGCGCTCGCCGTACAGCTCCCGTTCCCGGACCGGCCGGGCCCGCCGACGCTGCTGCTCGACGTCGGGGGCGAACACCGAGGCCGCGCAGCGGACCTGGTTCAGTTCGCCTTCCTGGGCGCCGCCTTCAGCGAGGCGGTGCTGGGGGTCGCGCCGACCGCGCGTCGCGCTGCTGTCGGTCGGCGAGGAGACCGGCAAGGGACGCGCGGACGGTCGTGGATGCCCACGCCCGACTGGCCGGCGCCGCGCGGGCTCGGTTCGTCGGCAACGTCGAGGGCAATGACCTGCTGGCGGGGGAGGCCGACGTGATCGTCACCGACGGGTTCACCGGCAACGTGGTCCTGAAGACGATCGAGGGGACGGCGCGAGGCGGTCGCGGGCGCCGTGCGGCGCCGCGGCCCGCTCCGGGCCCGTGGCCGCGGCGCGGGCGGCCTTCTGCTGCGGCCCGCGCTTGGGGGGCTGCGCCGCCAGATGGACCCCGACTCGACGGGCGGCGCGATTCTCCTCGGCTTGCGGGGAGTGGCGGTGGTCGGGCCACGGGAGCTCGGGACCGAGGGCATCGCGAACGCGGTGCGGCTGGCGGCGCGCGCCGTCGAGGAGCGCGCGGTGGAGCGCACCGCCGAGCTGCTCCAGCGATCGGGCGGCACGCGCGCCGATCTGCGCGACCCCGCAGTCGGCTGGAATGCGTGATAGGAAGGAGCCGTGAGCAACGACGGACTGCGCCGAGAGGACGTGCTGAACGAAGGTCCGCGAGCACCTGTCGACGGAGCTCGAGGTCCGACCGAGCGGGCATCCAGGAGGCGACGCGGTTTCGCGACGACCTCGACGCCGACTCGCTCGACCTCTACGAGCTGGTAATGGAGCTCGAGGACACCTACGGGATCAGCGTCTCGGAGGAGGAGGCGGCCGAGGATCGAGACCGTCGGCCAGGCCGTCGACTTCGTCGCCGGCGGCTCGGCGTGCGCCGACTCCGGCGATCGTGCCCGGCGGATACCGAGGCTCGGCCGGGGACGGCGGCGGGAGGCGGTCGAGGGGCCGCTGCGCTGCGCCGCTGATCGACTGGCTTCCCGACGACCTGCGGCACCGGGCGCGTCACCCACTCGTCATGGGTCGTGCACCGCGCCGACTCCTACGGTCGGCTCGCGTTCCTCGGCGACGGGGTGCTCGGCCTGGCGGTTGCCGAGGACCTCTACCGGCGCTTTCCGCGCGCCGACATCGGCCGGCTGACCAAGGTCCACGGCCAGGCGGTGAGCGGCCGCGCCTGCATCGAGGTCGCCGAGGCCTCGGGTTGCCCGAGATGCTGCGCGACGCCGGCGCCCGAGCCTCGAGGGCGGGTATCGCCCCCGAGGCGCTGCTGGCCGCAGCGAGCGCGCGCTCGCCTCGGTGTGCGAGGCGATGATCGGCGCCTGCTACCTGCACCACGGCTTCGAGACCACGGCCGAGGCGACGGTGGCGGCGTTCGCGGAGCAGATCGAGCTCGCCTCGGAGACGCTGCTGGACTTCAAGTCGGCGCTCCAGGAGCGGCTGGCCCGCGAGGGCTCGCGCGTAATCTACGAGGTCGTCCGCGAGGCGGGCCGCCCGCACGACCGCAGCTTCGAGGTCGCGGCGAAGGTCGACGGCGAGGTGATCGGGAGGGGCTCGGGGCGCAGCAAGAAGGCCGCCGAGCAGGCTGCCGCCGCCGAGGCGCTGGAGCGCCGGTGACGGTAGGAAGCACGCTCCGACGACGACGAATCAGAACACCGTCCGAGCCGACCGCGAGCCTACGCGGGCTCGCGCAGCGACTCCATGCATCTGAGCTCGATCACGATCAAGGGCTTCAAGTCCTTTCCCGAGCGCACCCGGCTCGACGTTCTCGCCTGGAGTCAGCGTGATCGTGGGACCGAACGGCTGCGGCAAGTCGAACATCACCGACGCGGTGCTCTGGGCGCTCGGCGAGCAGAGCCCCCTGGCGGTCCGCGGTCAGACGATGCAGGACATGATCTTCGCCGGCGGCGAGGGCCAAGCGCCCCGCCGCTACGCCGAGGTGGAGGTCGTGCTCGACAACGCCGACGGCGCCGGCGGACAGCGAGTTCTCGGAGATCGCGATCCGCCGGCGCCTGGACCGAAACGGCGATGGCGAGTACCGGATCAACGGCGCCCGCTGCCGGCTCGTGGACGTGATCGAGATCCTCGCCGACGCCAACCTCGGCCGCGAGATGCACTCCGTGATCAGCCAGGGCCGGGTGGAGGAGATCGTCCACTCGAAGCCGCGTGAGCGCCGCCTGCTGGTCGAGGAGGCCGCCGGCCTCGGCAAGCACCGCAAGCGCCGACGCCGCGCCCAGCTCAAGCTGCAGCGAACGCAGGAGAACCTCGATCGTGCGCTGGACGTGGAGCGCGAGGCGCGCAGCCGCCTGCGCCCGCTGAAGCGCCAGGCGCAGGCCGCGGACATCCACGCCCGGCTGGAGCGCGAGGCGGGGGAGCTGCGCGCGCGCGCTGCTGGCCGACGAGCTTCGCCGCCACGCGAACGAGCTGAGCGCTGCCGAAGGCCAAGCCGCGGCCGCGCGCGAGGGGCGCCGGCAGGTCGAGTCGGAGCTGGCCGACGGTGAACCAGCGCCGCACCGAGATCGAGGAGCGACTTACCCGAGCGCGATCGCGAGCGCACCGCGGTCTGGGGCCGCCTGACCGCCGTGCGCGCCGCCCACGAGCGGCTCAGCGTGCGCGCGGATGCGCTGCAAGCCCGCCGGGCCGAGCTCGCCGAGGAGCTCGAGCGGCGCCAGAGAGCGCTCGGGGCGCTGGCCGGCGAGGTGCCGACGCAGGCGGAAGGGACCGAGGGGGACCCGGTGGGCGCCGCCCTGAAGCGGATCGCGTCGGCGCCCTCGACGCGGCGGGCGAAGCGCTCCAAGCGGCCCAAGACAACGAGAGCATGAACGAGCGGGCCGGCCACGTGGCGAGGGTGCGCGAGGCAGCCGAGCGAGCGGCCGGCACCGCGCGGCGAGTGGAGGAGCTGCTCGGGCAGCCGCCGGCAGGACTCGCTCGAGAGCCGGATCGTTGCCGGTAGGCGGCTGCTCGCCGGCCTCGACTCGCTTGTCGGTTCAACTCGCGAGGCTCGCGACGCGGTCGGGGAGCACGCCGCGACGCTGGAGCAGCGGATGCTCCGCCGCGAGGAGCCGACGAGGTCACGGCCCAGCTCCGCGAGTGCTCCCAAGCCGAGGCGGAGCTGCAATCGAGGCTGCTGTCGGGCGGCGACACCGTTACCGAGGCAGAGGTTCGAGCCGCCCACCTACGCGATCGCCGCGACGAGGCGACGGCGCGAGCTGGAGCGGATCGCCGAACTGCTCGATCGAGAGGTGGAGCTAGCCACCGAGGAGCTGAGCGAGGAGCAGCGCGAGGAGATCGAGCGCAAGCTCGAGCGCCTGGCGCGGCGCCGGGAGGCGCTTGGCCCCGTTAACCCGTTGGCCGAGCAGGAATACGAGGAAGCGCTCGCGCACGTTAGCCAGCTCGAGGAGCAGCGGCAGGACCTGGAGTCCGCGCTGGCCGAGCTGCAGGGCCTGATCCGCGAGACCGACGAGAAGATCCGAGGCGCCTTCGAGGGGACGTTCGAGGCCACCCAGCGGAACTTCGAGGAGCTAACCGAGCACCTTTTCCCAGGCGGCCGGGGGCGCCTTCGCCTGGTTGGCGAGCCCGGCCCCGACTCGGTGCTGGGAGGCGAAAGCGACGACGAGGCCGAAGCGGACGAGGACGGAGGACGACTCGCAGGGTGTCGAAATCGAGGTCACTCCCGCCGGCAAGGCCACTCGCCGCCTGTCGCTGTTGTCGGGCGGCGAGAAGGCGCTGGTCGCACTGGCGTTCGTGTTCGCGGTCTTCCTGGCCCGGCCCTCGCCCTTCTACATCCTCGACGAGGTCGAGGCCGCGCTCGACGACGCCAACATCGACCGCTTCCTGCAGCTCGTTCGGCGCTTCGCCGGCCGCGCTCAGTTCGTGATCGTCACCCACCAGAAGCGGACCATGGACGCCGCCGACATCCTTTACGGCGTCAGCATGGGCAAGGGTGGTGTCACCAAGGTCGTCTCGCGCCGGCTCTCGCACGAGGAAGAGCCCGCCACGACCGCCGAAGCAGCCTGACCCTCCTCGGGACCCGGCTAACCTGCCGCGATGGTTTCCTGGCGCCAAGCCGTCGACCTCGGCGACGGGGCACCCGCGCCCGAGGCGGACGATGCTGAGGCCCCCGATGAGCGGCGACGCGGCGTCCTGGGACGCCTTCGAGACAGCCTGACCAAGAGCCGCCGGGCGCTTCAGGCCGAGATCGGCTCGAGCCTGTTCGATCAATTGGACGACCAGACGTGGGAGCGCCTCGAGGAGGCGCTGATCCTGGCCGACGTTGGCGCCCGGACGACCGCCAAGGTGGTCGGGGCGCTCGAGGCCGAGGTCGGGGCAGGAACGATCAACGGTCCCGAGGCCGTGCGGGAGCGGCTCGTTGCGCTCCTGGCCGAGGTCGCCTCGAGCGACGACGCCCGAATCCACGTCAGGGCCCGGCCCGCGGTGATCATGGTGGTCGGGGTCAACGGCACCGGGAAGACGACGACGATCGGCAAGCTCGCGTGGCACCTGCGGGAAGAGCTGGGGCTGTCGGTCATCGTCGCCGCGGCCGACACCTACAGGGCCGCCGCGATCGAGCAGCTCGAGGCCTGGTCGCAGAGGGCGGACGTGGAGATCGTGCGTGGGACGCCGGGCGGGGATCCAGGCGCAATCCTCTTCGACGCGATCGCCGCCGCCGAGTCGCGGGGCGTCGACGTCGTGATCGCCGATACCGCGGGGCGCCTGCACACGCATTCCAATCTGATGGAGGAGCTCGCCAAGGTCCGTCGGGTCGCGGGCAAGCGGTTGGACGGTGCCCCGCACGAGTCGCTGATCGTGATCGATGCCACCACGGGCCAGAACGGGCTTCGCCAGGCGCAGGTGTTCGCCGAGAGCATCGAGCTCAGCGGCGTCGTCCTGACGAAGCTCGACGGCACCGCCAAGGGCGGAATCGCGCTCGCGATCGCCTCGGAGCTGGGGTTGCCGGTGAAGCTGATCGGGGTGGGCGAGGGCCTCGAGGATCTGCGTCCCTTCGACCCGACCGAGTTCGCGGCGGCGCTCCTCGGCGATTGATCCGCTGATTTCGGGTAGATCCAGCCCCAAACCCGCTGGTTTCGGGTAGATCCACCCCAAACCCGCTGGCTTTCGGGTAGATGACCGATGGTGCCGACATGTCGCCGGGCTATGCTCGGTTGCATCATCCTGCGGGAGGCACAGCACGGGGGGATGGTGGGCCCCTGGCGACCGGCGTCGTTGCGCATCGGGCGCTTGGCCATGCTGGTCGTGGCGTTCGCGGCGCTTGTCTGGCCCGCCACGTCGGGGGCGGCCGACCTGGTGACCCCCAGCCTCGTCCAAACGATCGACACGGCCCGGTACAGCCCGCCAAGCCCCGACCCCTCGGGCATCGTCTATCTGCCGACTCAAGATCGGCTCTTGATCGCCGACTCCGAGACCGACGAGACTGGCCTCTACCAAGGATCGAACCTGTTCACGGCAACCCGCACGGGCTCCGGGTCCGGCAGCGGCACCCTGCTGGCCCGCGGGAGCCTGGCGGAGACGAGCAAGGAACCGGCCGGACTCGCGTTCAAGCCGAGCGACGCAACGCTGTTCGTCTCGGACGACGACAGGGACAGGGTGTCCCTCGTGCGCCCGGGGCCCGACGGCAGACACGGCAGCGCCGACGACGTCGTGTCGAGGCTCAACACCTCGGGGTTCGGCAGCGGGGACCCCGAGGACGTCGCGTACGACACGGCAAGTGGCCACCTGTTCATCTGTGACGGCGACGGGATCGAGATGTACGACGTCAACCCGGTCAACGGCACCTTCGGCGACGGCAATGACGTGGTCACCCACTTCGACCTCGCCCAGCACGGTCTCCGCGACTGTGAGGGGCTGGGAATCGATCCGAGCACCAACGCGCTATTGGCGGTCGACTGGAGAACGCACCGGATCTACGAGGTCACTGCTGGCGGCGCCCTCTTGCGGATCTTCAGCCTCTCCAACATACCCACGAGTTCCCAGGTCCAAGCGGACGTCACGATGGCCCCGACCTCGAATCCCAACGACGATCCGGCGGCGCTGAACTACTGGATCGTCGACCGCCACCGCGACAACAACTCCTCGAACCCGCCCCCGAGAGACGGCCTCCTCTACGAGATGTCGCTGGGCGCTGCCCCGCCGCCGCCCCCGCCACCACAGCGGACCCTCACCGTCCAGGTTCAGGGAGCCGGCAGCGGCACGGTCACGGGCCCGGGAATCAACTGTCCCGGCGACTGCACCGAGACCTATGACAACGGCCAGGCGGTGGTCCTCGCCGCGGCACCGGCCGTGGGCTCGAGCTTTGGCGGCTGGAGCGGCGCCTGCTCCGGGAGCGCTCCCTGCGCCCTGACGATGGACGCCGACAAGCAGGCCACTGCCACCTTCAACTCCTCGCCGCCGCCCCCGCCACCACAGCGGACCCTCACCGTCCAGGTTCAGGGAGCCGGCAGCGGCACGGTCACGGGCCCGGGAATCAACTGTCCCGGCGACTGCACCGAGACCTATGACAACGGCCAGGCGGTGGTCCTCGCCGCGGCACCGGCCGTGGGCTCGAGCTTTGGCGGCTGGAGCGGCGCCTGCTCCGGGAGCGCTCCCTGCGCCCTGACGATGGACGCCGACAAGCAGGCCACTGCCACCTTCAACTCCTCGCCCGGGCCCCCGCCGCCACTCTTCAGCCTGCCGATTGCCAATGGCCTTGACGACGGCGATGAGACCCAGACCGGGTCGGTGCGCCGCACCAACGGCGACCTCAACCTGGGCTCGGGCTCCGGCGGCTCGCCCACCACGGCGGCACTCAGGTTCACCGGTGTCCAGATCCCAAACGGGGCGACGATCGCGAATGCCGAGGTGCAGTTCACGGCCGACGAGACCGGAACCGGGACCTCGAACCTGACGATCAGGGCGGAGAGGGCCGCGAACTCGGCGGCAATCGGATCCGCAGCCTTCAACATCTCCTCGCGTCCTCGTACCAACGCCTCGGTCGGCTGGCCCGTACCCGCGTGGCCGACCGTCGGGGCCTCGGGGACAGGTCAGCTGACGCCGAACCTGGCGTCCGTGATCCAGGAGGTCGTCAGCCTCCCGGGCTGGGCGCCCGGTAACGCGCTGACGGTGATCATCAATGGGACCGGCAGGCGCGCGGCTGAGTCGTTCGAGGGCGGGGCGCCGCCGGTGCTGCGCGTAGCTTTCGTCGGGCTCTGATTTGGGTTAAGCAGGCCTCGACGTCGGTGCCGGCCCCGAAGGGCGCGCCGGAATGAAGTGATCGGCCCTGAACGCGAGGACGCCGATCGACCGCAAACGATCGCGCTCGTCCGCGACCTCTGCTCCCAGCTTGCCGCGCAGGGAGTTTCCTGGTGCCACTTCAAGAGCACCACGTTCCTGGACCGCTCACGCACCGCTGAGAACGACCTCGACCTCCTGATCGCGCGAGCCGACGAGGGCCGCTTCTCGGCGGTTATGCACGGGCTCGGGTTCAAGCTGGCCCGCCGTCCCGACGGTGAGCTCCCCGGGGTGCTCGACTACTACGGGCTCGACGCCGAGACACGCCGGGTGGTCCACGTGCACGCTCATTACCAGCTCGTCGTCGGCGACGACCTGACCAAGAACTATCGCCTGCCGCTCGAGGCGGCCTTCCTGCGCTCGGCTCGGACGGACGGCGAGTTCCTGGTGCCGCCGCCGGAGCTCGAGCTGATCCTGCTGGTGATCCGCCTGACGCTGAAGCACCTGACCTGGGACGCGGTGGCGGCGCGCCGGGCGAAGATCCCGTCCTCGGCAACCGCGGAGCTCGCCGACCTCGAGCGCCGCTCGGACGCCGGTGAGCTGGGGCGGCGACTCGACCAGTCGGTGCCGTTCCTGGCCAGCCGCACCTTCGAGGACTGCCGGCTGGCGCTCGCGCCTGCGGCCCCGAGGGGCGCCGGGGTGCGGGCCGGCTCCCGCCTGCTCGCAGAGCTGGCGCCGTTCGCGCGACGCTCGCGCGCGGCCGACGTGGGGCTCAAGCTCTGGCGTCGCGGCGCCGGGATCGCCGCGCGGCTCACCTCCCGCCGCCCGCCGCCGAAGCAGCCGGCGGCTGGCGGGGCGATCATCGCGATCGTCGGCGCCGACGGCGCCGGCAAGTCCACGGCCGTGGAGGAGATCGGCAAGCGGCTGGGCAAGACGTTCGGCGTGACCCGCATGCATCTCGGCAGGCCGCCGAAGTCGTGGACGACGCATGCCCTGCGGAGCCTCGCGCGCGGGAGGTCCGGCTACCTGCTGCTCGCTCGCCGGCTCGGCCGCCCGACTCCGTCGCGGGCGACGCAGCACGCGGTGCTCGGGACCGCCCAGGCGCGGGACCGATACCGGGCCGTGCAGCGGATCCGCCGGATCGCGACGAACGGCGGAGTGGTGCTGTGCGACCGGTTTCCGCTGCGGGAGCTGAAGCTGATGGACGGCCCCAGGGTGGTGCGCGTCAGAGATCCGGAGCGCTGGCGGAAACTGACGGACTGGCTGGCCGCCCGCGAGCGCCGCTACTACGAGGCGATCGCGCCTCCGGACGTGCTGATCGTCCTGCGGGTCGACCCCGAGGTCGCGGTCAAGCGCCAGCCGAGCGAGCCGCCCGACGAGATCCGCGAGCGCTGGGGCGAGGTGTGGGAGGTGGACTGGGAGGCGGTCCCCGCGCACGTGGTTGACGCTGGGGAGCCGCGTGAGGCGGTCCTCGCCCGCCTCGAGGCGCTGATCTGGTCCGAGATCTGACGCCCCGCGGCGCTGCGGTCGCCCTGGCCGGCGTCCATGCGTAAGCTGGGTGCATGTTCGACCAGCTCTCGGATCGCCTTCAGGAGACGCTCTCCGGCGTTCGTTCGCGGGGCAAGCTGAGCGAAGCGGACGTCGACCGCGCGATGCGGGAAATCCGTCTCGTGCTGCTGGAGGCCGACGTCAACTTCAAGGTGGTGCGGGAGTTCACGACCCAGGTCAAGGAGCGCTGCGTGGGCGAGGGGGTCCTGGACAGCCTCAATCCCGGCCAGCAGGTGGTGAAGATCGTCAACGAGGAGCTCGCGGCGCTGATGGGCGGCGCCAGTCGCGACCTCGCGTTCGCGAGCTCCGGCCCCACCGTGATCCTGCTCGCCGGGCTTCAGGGGTCGGGTAAGACGACCGCCTGCGCGAAGCTCGCCAAGCATCTGGGCAAGCAGGGCAAGAAGGTGGCCCTGGTCGCCTGCGACACGCAGCGCCCGGCGGCCGTCGAGCAGCTGGTGACTGTGGGCGGGCGTGCGGGAGCGAAGGTGTACGAGCAGGGGACCCAGCGAGACCCGGTCGAGATCGCCGAGTGGGCACTGGGCCAGGCTCGGGGGGCCGGCGACGACGTCGTGATCGTCGACACGGCGGGTCGCCTGCACATCGACGAGGAGCTGATGTCCGAGCTGGCAGCGATTCGCACACGAACCAAGCCCCACGACGTCCTGCTCGTGCTGGACGCGATGACCGGGCAGGACGCGGTGAACGTGGCCGAGTCGTTCGCCGAGCGGGTGGACTTCGACGGCGTCGTGCTGACGAAGCTGGACGGCGACGCCCGCGGCGGGGCGGCGCTGTCCGTGAGGGCGGTCACCGGCAAGCCGATCATGTACGCGTCGGTTGGCGAGAAGCTCGACCAGCTGGAGCGCTTTCACCCCGAGCGCATGGCCAGTCGAATCCTCGGCATGGGGGACATGCTCTCGTTGATCGAGAAGGCCGAGGAGGTCTCCGACGCCCAGCAGGCCGAGGAGCTGGAGCGCAAGATCCGGCGCCAGCAGTTCACCCTCGAGGACTTCCTGCAGCAGATGCGCCAGGTGCGGCGCATGGGCCCGCTCTCCAACGTCCTCGGGATGATGCCCGGCATGGGCAAGGCCATGAAGCAGCTCCGCCAGGTGAACATGGACGACCGCGAGCTGGACCGGCTCGAGGCGATCATCCTCTCGATGACGCCCGAGGAGCGCTCGCACCCGGACCTGATCGACGGCTCGCGTCGAAAGCGAATCGCGCGAGGGTCCGGCACGACCGTGCAGGCGGTGAACCAGCTCGTCAAGCAGTTCGGGCAGATGCGAAAGCTGATGGCACAGCTCGCGAAGGGCAAGATGCCCGACCCGCAGCAGCTTCTGCGAGGCATGTAACCTGGTCCGCCGCAGATGGCCGTAAGAATCAGGCTCAGGAGAGTCGGGTCGAAGAAGAACCCGATCTGGCGCATCGTCGTCGCCGACCGCCGCTCGCCGCGCGACGGTCGCACGATTGAGACGATCGGGCACTACAACCCCCAGACCGACCCGTCCACGATCGTGATCGACTCCGAGCGCGCCCAGCACTGGCTGACCCACGGCGCCCAGCCGACCCGTACGGTGGCGGGGCTGCTGCGTGCCAAGGACATCGAGGCCACGGGCGCCTGAGAGGGATGGCCGGCGCCGCGACCACGCCGCCTGGCGCTGGCCCTTCGCGTCTGATGCGCGAGCTGGTCGAGTTCCTCGCCAGGGCGCTGGTCGACGACCCCGACTCCGTTCGCGTCGAGGAGGTTGAGGAGAACGGGGACCTCGTGCTCGAGGTGAGCGTGGCGCAGGACGACCTGGGCCGGCTGATCGGCAAGGGCGGGCGGGTGGCCAACGCGATCCGCACCGTGACCAAGGCCGCCTCGGCCCACGCGGATCGACGGGTCCTGGTCGAGTTCGTTGAGGATTGACGTATTCACGCTCTTCCCCGAGTGGTTCGAGTGGTTCCTCGGGCAGCGCCACGTGCGAAACGCGCTCCAGGGCGGCACTGAGATCCGGTTCTTCCACTACCGCGATACGACCCCGCTGGGCGCAGGCCAGGTGGACGACTCCCCGTATGGAGGCGGCGCCGGGATGGTGTTGCGCGTGGACGTCGTGGACGCGGCCCTCACGGCCGCCTATGGCGACGCCCCGGCGGGCAGGCGGGTTGTCCTGCTTGCCGCCTCCGGCCGCCGGCTCGACGACGCGCTCGCCGAGGAGCTGGCGGGCGAGCGCGAGCTGGCCCTTCTGTGCGGGCGCTACGAAGGTGTGGACGAGCGCGTTCGCGAGCACCTGGTCACCGATGCCCTGTCGATCGGCCCGTACGTGCTCTCCGGTGGTGAGCTCGCGGCGATGGTGGTCGCAGACGCGGTGATCCGAAAGCTCCCTGGCGCCCTCGGGCACAGCGACAGCGCGGTCGAGGAGTCGTTCTCGCGGGCGCTCGAGGGAGCGCCGGAGTACCCGCACTACACGCGGCCGGGGTCGTACCGGGGCTGGGACGTGCCCGAGGTGCTGCTCTCGGGCGATCACGCGCGGGTGCGCGAGTGGCGGATCGAGCAGAGCCGCCGGCGGGCCGACGACCCACTGGCGGCTAGCACCGCTCCGCTACTATTCTGCGGCTGCGCGGGCCTTCGCTGATCGGAGGCCCGTTGTATGCCACCGGTCAGGCGCTGTCATCGGCCATTGGGGCGGCAGGAGCGCCGGCGCTCCCTCACACGCCATGAGCACGATCATCGAGAGCATCGAGCAGCGTCAGCTCAAGCGGGTGCCTCGATTCGCACCCGGAGACCGAGTGCGCGTCCACTTCCAGGTCGTGGAGGGCACCCGCCGCCGAACCCAGGTGTTCGAGGGCGTGGTGATCGCACGCCGAGGCTCGGGCGCGCGAGAGACCTTCACGGTGCGCAAGCAGTCGTTCGGGGTCGGGGTCGAACGTACCTTTCCCGTCCACTCTCCGAAGATCGAGCGGCTCGAGGTGGTCGCCAAGGGCGACGTTCGCCGAGCCAAGCTCTACTACCTGCGCGGGCGGGTGGGCAAGCGTGCCCGGGTGGCGGAGCGCCGCTGGGGGATCGAGGACGAGCTGGTGATCACGGAAGAGGAGGGTGACGCGGTCGACTCCGAGGGGGTCGCCCAGAGCGAGGCCAACGCGGTCCCTGGTGCCGAGGGAGACGAGGAGGTCGATGAAGCCGAGGGCGGAGATGAGCAGGAGGCGCCGCCCGAGCCCGAAGCCCCCGAGGGCGCAGATGGGGAGGAGGCGACGCCTGAACCCGAAGCCTCCGAGGAGCCCGAGGCTTCTTCCGGTGACTCCGAGGATTCCGGTTCCGAGGCCGAGGCCGAGGAATCCGAGGAATCCCGAAACTGATCCCCAAGCCGACAACGGGCCGCGGGGCGTTCGTCGAGCTGGTCGTCATCGTTGCCTTGGCGATCGGCTTGGCGCTTGTGATCCAGGCGTTCGTGGTCAAGCCCTACCAGATCCCTTCGGAGTCCATGGAGCCCACGCTTGACATCGGGCAGCGAGTGCTGGTGAACCGGTTCGGCTACCACCTCGGCGATCCCGAGATCGGCGACGTGGTCGTCTTCCATCCGCCCACCGGGGCCGAGAACGGACAGCAGTGTGGGGTTCAGCAAGGAGTCCGGGAGGCCTGTCCCGAGCCCACGGAGGAGCAGTCGGACACGAACTTCATCAAGCGCATCGTCGCCGGCCCGGGGGACCGGCTGAGCATCAAGAACGGGCATCCCGTCGTCAACGGGGTCGAGGCGAGCGAGGACTTCATCCGTCCCTGTCAGGGTGGAAACGGCTGCAATTTGCCGCAAGAGATCACCATTCCACCCGACCACTACTTCATGATGGGCGACAACCGTGGGTCGAGCGACGACAGCCGCTTCTGGGGCCCGGTCCCGCGAGACTGGATCATCGGCGAGGCGTTCTTCACCTACTGGCCCCCGGACCGCATCGGGCTCCTCTAACGGCAGCGCCGGCCGTGCTCGCGCGCGGCGCCGGCGCCGCGCGGCGCGCCTGTTTCGCTTCGATCGCTCGCTCGAAGCGCGGTTCGTGGCCGGCGCGGACGAGGCGGGGCGCGGGTCGCTGGCCGGCCCGCTGGTGGCCGCGGCGGTCCTGATCGACTACGGGACCCTGAGCATGCGGGACAGGCGGGCGCTGTCCGACCTCGACGACTCGAAGGTCCGCAGCCCGCAGGAGCGCGAGGAGCTCTATCCGTGCGTCCTGCGTGCAGCGACCCAGGTCGCGGTGACCGTGCGATGCCCGAGGGGCATTGACGCCCGGGGGCTCCACGTGACCAACCTCGCGGCGCTCGCCCGCAGCCTGGAGCGGGTGGCGGTCCCGGGAGCCGTCTGCCTGGTGGACGGGTTCTCGGTCCCAGGCTGCTCGGTGCCGCACCAGGCGGTGGTCGACGGCGACGCCCGCAGCGCCGCGATCGCCGCCGCCTCGGTGGTCGCCAAGGTCACCCGAGACCGCTACATGTGCCGCGTCGACTCCGTCTATCCCGACTTCGGCTTCGCCGGCAACGTCGGGTACTCGACGCCGGAGCATCGCGCGGCGATCATCGAGCACGGCCTCTCGGCCCTGCACCGGCGCTCGTTCGCCTCGATCGCCTACAGCCAGCTCGAGCTGGCGGGGTAAGGGCGGCAGGCGCGCGGCCCCGCCGGCGGCTGGGCCGCACGGATAACGCGTCACGCGTCCCCGGACGAGTGTCGGGTTGACACCCATATAGGTGGTCAGTTCGACAATCGCCTTGCCGGACCGCCCGGTTCTCGCGTTCTGGGAATGACGATCCGCTGGAGCCCCCCTCAAGCTCCCCCTGCATGCTGACTTACGCCGGCCCCCGCGCCAGGTGACCTGCGACCGCTAGAACGCGCCGCGCAGGTGCTCCCACTCGACGATTCGGCCGCTGGAGTCGATCCGGACACCGACGACGTCGAAGCGGAGCATGCGGTGTGGCGGGACCGAGCCGTCGTGATCGCGCAGCCAGGCGAGCGCAAGGGTTCGGAGCTTGTGGCGCTTGCGGTGGCCGACGGCCATGGCGGGGCGCTCGGGGCCGGCTACCGAGGTCGCGCTCAGCGCCTTGACCTCGATGAACACCAGGGCCCGTCCGTCGATCGCGATCAGGTCGAGCTCGCCGCGGACCGTTGAGGTGCGGGCGTTGCGGGCCACGACCCGCAGCCCCATCCGCTCGAGCGAGTCGGCGACCAGCGTCTCCGCGGCGCGGCCGAGCCGGTGGCGTGGATCGGTTATCGATGGCACACGCGACACCGTTGTCACCGTAGACCGGACGGCCGCGCGGAGGGCGCGCAACATGTGCCAGCTCGGTAGCGCTCGCACGACGATCGGCGCGCCACATGCGATCCGGCGGTTCCTAGCTTCGTCGGGTGCTCGCCAGCGTCCGCACGTTCGCGATCCTCGGCATCGCGGCCCGGGAGGTCCAAGTGGAGCTCGACGTCGCGAATGGCGGTTTGCCCAGCTTCTCGCTGGTCGGGCTTCCCGACGCCGCGGTCAGGGAATCGCGCGAGCGGGTGAGGTCGGCGCTCAACAACTCCGGGTTCAAGTTCCCGATGCACCGGATCACCGCAAACCTCGCTCCCGCCGACCTGAGGAAGGCGGGACCCAGCTTCGACCTCGCGATCGCGGCCGCTCTGCTCGGCGCCTCGGGGCAGCTTGGACCGGAACAACTCTCCGGCGTCGCCATCGCCGGCGAGCTGGCGCTCGATGGCACGATCAGGCCTGTGCCCGGGGTGCTCGCGATGGCCGAGGCGGCGCGTTGTGCGGGAGCGGAGGCGATCGTCGTCCCGGCCCCGAACGCGTCTGAAGCGGGCCTCGCCGGTGGCCTGCGGGTGGTTCCGCTGGACCGGCTCGAGCAGCTGGCCCTCCTGGGCACGGAAGCCGAGCCGCGGGCCGGTCCATCCCCTGGCTGGAGCGACAGCGGGCCCGCTTCGCCCGGCCCCGACCTCGCCGACCTGCGCGGGCAGCCGTACCTGCGCTACGCCCTGGAGGTGGCGGCCGCGGGCGGCCACAGCCTGTTGGTCGTCGGACCGCCCGGCGCCGGCAAGTCGCTGGCCGCGCGCCGGCTGCCGTCGATCATGCCTCCGCTCGGCCGCAGCGAGGCGATGGAGGTGCTGCGGGTCGCCAGTGCCTGTGGCAAGCGCGTGAGCCCCGACGCGCCGCCCACCCGCCCGTTCAGGGCGCCGCATCACACCATCTCCACCGCGGGGCTCGTCGGCGGCGGCTCGCCGCCACGTGCCGGCGAGGTGACGCTGTCGCACGGCGGGGTCCTCTTCCTGGACGAGCTCGGCGAGTTCTCCCGCGAGTCCCTGGAGGCTCTGCGCCAGCCGCTCGAGGAGGGCCGGGTGACGATCGTTCGCGCTCATCACGCGATCGAGCTTCCGTCACGGTTCATGCTGGTCGCCGCCTCGAACCCGTGCCCATGCGGGCGGGGCGAGGACTCCGGGGAGTGCGAGTGTCAGCCCGCGTCCACGCGCCGCTACCGCGCCAAGCTGAGCGGGGCGCTCGCCGACCGGATCGACATCTCCATCTCGGTCGAGCGCCCCAGCGCCCGGGACATGAGGACGTCGTCGGCGCGGGCTCCGCGACCGTCCGCGATCGCGTCATCGCCGCGCGCGAGCGCCAGGAGCATCGACTGGGAGCCGGGCGCTGCAACGCGGACATGAGCCTGGCCGAGCTTCGCGGTTCGTGCCGGCTGGACGACGCCGCCACCGCCATGGTGGCGGACGGGCACTCACGGCTTCGGCTCAGTGGCAGGGGCCACGACCGAGTCCTCAGGCTCTCGCGCACGATCGCCGACCTCGAGGGACGCGATCGGGTGTCCGCGGACGACGTCGCGCGAGCGCTCTCGCTTCGGCGGCGAGGCCCCGAATGAGCGCAAACGGCCGCGCCGCCTGGACCGTTCGCCGGGGCGAACCGGGCTACCCGGTTGCTCTCCTCGACCTGGGTTCCGGAGCCCCACGTCGGATCTACGGATGCGGCGACCGCGCATTCGCCGGCGGACTCCACGTCGCGCGGACGGTGACCATCGTCGGCTCGCGTCGTCCGAGCTCCTACGGGCTGCAGGTGGCGGAGGACCTGGGCCGGCTGCTCGCGGCGGCCGGGCTCGTGGTGGTCAGCGGCATGGCGCTGGGCATCGACGCTGCGGCTCATCGCGGCGCGCTCGCCGCGGGCGGGCTCACCCTGGCCGTCCTCGGGAGTGGGGCGGACGTTCCTTATCCGCCGAGCGAGCGTCGCCTGTATCGCGACATCGTCTCCACTGGAGCGGTGATCTCGGAGGCCACCCCCGGCAAGCGTCCCGAGCGCGGGGCGTTTCCGAAGCGCAACCGGCTCATGGCCGCCCTCGGCGCGATCACGGTGGTCGTCGAGGCGGCGAGGAACTCCGGCTCGCTGATCACGGTCCGCGACGCCGCGAGGCTGGGTCGCGAGGTGGGAGCGGTGCCGGGACCCATCACCTCGAAGGCCTCCGAGGGGACCAACGACCTGATCGCCGATGGCGCGGCCCCGATTCGTGGTCCCCAGGACGTCCTCGACCGGGTGCTCGGCGTCGGGGAGCAGACGGCTCAACGCTGCGGTCCTGCACTGGATGGCGGACTGGCCAGCGTGGCCGAGGCGGTCGAGCTGGGTAGCGCCACAGTGCGACGCCGTGGCGGCCACCACCGAGCTGGACGCCGGCGCGGCCGCGATCGCGCTGGCCCGCCTGGAGCTCTTGGGCTACGTGGAGACCGACGCCTCGGGGCGCTACGTGCGCACGTCCTTGAGTCCGCCCAATGGCTGAGTCGGACCCGTGTCGCCGGTGCGGACCCTCACTAGGCTGAGGGCGTGGCCGATACCCGTGACATCCCGGCCTGCCTGTCGATCGCCGGGTCGGACTCCGGCGGCGGGGCCGGCATCCAGGCCGACCTGAAGGCGTTCGCCCGCTGCGGGGTTCACGGGATGACCGCGATCACGGCGCTCACCGCGCAGAACACCATGGGCGTGGACATGGTCACCCCAGTGCCCCCGGAGATGATCGTGGCCCAGGTCCGCGCGGTCGCCGCCGACATCGGGGTTGACGCGGTGAAGGTCGGCATGCTCGGCGACGAGCCGACCGTCGACGCCGTCGTCGAGGCCCTCGGCCTCGCCGGAGACGCGCCCGTGGTGGTGGACCCGGTGATGATCTCGCAGAGCGGGGCGGTGTTGCTCGACCCGAGGGCAAAGGCGGCGCTGATCGAACGGATCCTGCCCCTGGCGGCAGTCGCTACGCCCAATCTGCCCGAGGCGCGTGAGCTCGCGGGCCTTTCGGAAGGGGCTGGACCCGAGGAGCTTGCCGAGGCGATCGCCGCGTTGGGGCCGAAGGCGGTGATCGTCACGGGTGGCCACACCGACAAGGGGGACGACGTGCTCTTCGACGGCGCTGGGACCCTGCGGATCGGCGGTCCCCGGTACGGACACGGGGCCTCGCACGGGTCGGGCTGCACGCACTCGTCCGCCCTGGCGGCCTTCCTCGCGCGCGGGACCGAGTTGGCCGACGCCGCGCGATGGGCCCGAGAGGTCGCCGCCGAAGCGGTGGGGAACGGCCTGCGCGAGCTCGGGGAGGGACCCGGCCCCGTGGACGCCCTCGGCCTCAGTCGCCGCTAGCGAGGATTGGGCGCTGGCATAATCGTGGCGTGAAGCTCGTGCGGATGAAGCCGGGTCAGGGAGACGTCCTGTTGGCCGAGGGTGACCCGGAGGTGGCCGAGGACGAGGAGCGCTTGATCGAGGAGTTCCGCCGCCAGCTCGACTACGGGATGTGGGCCGCGGTGCCGACCGCCGACGGAGCGCGCCGCGAGGCGGTGATGGTGCGGGATTTCTCGGAGATCCCACGGGATACCGAGCGGGTGGTCTTCTTCCCGCCAGCGTCGGGCGGTTGACCCTGCTGCTCGCCACGTCGCTGCTCGTACTGGGGGTGTTGGCGACGGTGGGTTTCGGACCGGCGATCGCCGAGCGATGGCGGCGCCGAGGCCGGCGCCGCATGGCGCCAGGCCCGGCGGCGAGCTATGACCCCGGCCGCGAGCGCCGGGCCGAGGCCCGGGCGCGCGAGCTCATGCGCTCGGTCGTCTCCGCGGAGGAGTTCGCGATGTATGCGGAGCTTGGATTCATCTCGGTCGCGGGCGGGGATGGCGAGCGCGGCTACGGCTACCTGCTCTATCCGCACCGCCCGATCGTCGCCTACGACACCGAGACGAACGAGCTGTTGAGCGAGTATTGCGTCGCCTTTCCCGATCGCTCCGAGCCGTCGGCAGGCGAACGGCTGCCCGATGCCGACGACGTCCTGGCCAAGTGGATGTCGCTGCGGGCGCGTGAGCGCGAGCTGATCTCGCTGGCCAACATGCACGTCCCGGGGCGTCAAGTGGACCCCGGCCAGGTGGGGCGCGACCTCATCCGGTTGCGCGAGTGGCGGGCGCGGCGCGTCGGCGCTGCGGCATGACGCTTCCGCGCCCACGCTCCAGTGCCGTGTTCGACGGCCCGGATCGGGCCGCCGCCCGCGCCTACATGAAGGGGATCGGCTTCGACGATGCGGCGTTGCGCCGCCCCACAGTCGGGATCGCCAACACGTGGATCGAAGCGATGCCCTGCAACTTCCACCTGCGAGAGCTGGCCGAATCGGTCAAGGAGGGCGTGCGTGAGGCGGGTGGGACGCCGATGGAGTTCAACTCGATCGCGATCTCCGACGGGATCACGATGGGCACCGAGGGGATGAAGACGTCGCTGATCAGCCGCGAGGTGATCGCCGACTCGATCGAGCTCACGGTCCGCGGCTACCAGTTCGACGCCGTGGTCGCCCTCTCGGGCTGCGACAAGACGATCCCGGGCGCCGTGATGGCGCTGGCGCGGCTCGACGTCCCAGCCGTGATGCTCTACGGCGGCTCGATCGCCCCCGGTCGCTGGCGCGGGCGCGACGTGACGATCCAGGACGTCTTCGAGGCGATCGGTGCTCATGCCGCCGGCGACCTATCCGACGACGACCTGGCTGAGCTCGAGGGGTGCGCGAGCCCCGGCGCGGGCGCCTGCGGCGGCCAGTTCACGGCCAACACCATGGCTTGTGCGTTCGAGGCGATGGGCATCTCGCCGATGGGATCGGCGATGGTCCCGGCGATGAACGGCGAGAAGGCCGACGTCGCGCGCGACGTCGGGCGGCTCGCCGTCCAGGTGCTGGCGCAGGACCTTCGCCCCAGAGCGGTGATCACAAAGGAGTCCCTGGAGAACGCGATCGCCTGCGTGTGCGCCTCGGGAGGGTCCACGAACGGGGTCCTGCACCTGCTGGCCGTCGGCCGTGAGGCCCAGGTGGAGCTCGAGATCGACGACTTCGAGCGGATCTCGCGCAGGACACCGCTGCTCGCCGACCTGAAGCCCGGGGGCAGCTTCGTCGCCACCGACCTCTACAAGGCGGGCGGCGTCGGCGTGATCGCCAAGCGGCTCGCGGAGGCCGGCGTCCTTCATGGGGATGCGGTCACGGTCACCGGGCGCACGATCGGGCAGGAGGCTGAGGCCGCCGACGAGACGCCCGGCCAGGTCGTCGTTCGTCCGCTGGCCGAGCCCCTGAAGCAGGAGGGCGGATTGGCGATCCTACGCGGCAATCTCGCCCCCGAAGGGTGTGTCGTAAAGCTCGCGGGGACCGAGCGCCTGAAGCAAACGGGGCCCGCCCGGGTGTTCGAGGCCGAGGAGGACGCGTTCGCGGCGGTCTCCAGGCAGGAGATCCGGCCCGGCGACGTAGTGGTGATCCGAAACGAGGGCCCGGCCGGTGGGCCCGGAATGCGGGAGATGCTCCAGGTGACGGCGGCGCTCGTCGGCGAGGGGCTCGGCGAGCAGGTCGCACTGCTGACGGATGGCCGCTTCTCGGGGGCCACGCACGGCCTGATGGCGGGCCACGTCGCCCCTGAGGCGGTCAGGGGTGGTCCGATAGGTGCGGTCAGGGATGGAGACGAGATCAGCTTCGACGTCGAGGGCCGCCGCCTCGACGTCGCCCTCTCGGATGACGAGATCGGCGAGCGCCTCGCCGCCTATCGCGCTCCCAAGGAGCGATACACGCACGGCGTGATGGCCAAGTACGCGCGCAGCGTGTCATCGGCCTCCGTGGGAGCCGTCACCGGCTAGGGCCGGGTCAGCCGGGGCTCACTCCGCGAGGAAGGTCTCGAGCAGTCGGTTGAAGCGCACCGGCCGTTCGGCCATCGGCAGATGCCCGGTGCGATCGAGGATCACCGTGCGCGAATTGCGCAGCCGCTGGCCGTAACCGAGCGCGTCGGCGGCGGGGACGATGCGGTCGTTGCGTCCCCACACGATCAGCGTCGGGAGCTCGACCTCCTCGAGGCGGTCGAGGATGTCGTACCCGATCAGCCCCTGGATCGCAGACAGGAATCCGGGCTTCCCGGCCCCATTGTGGAACAGCTCCCAGAGCAGCTCTGGGCGGATCTCGTGCGGACTATCCACCAGCATGCGGAAGGCCCAGTAGCGGAGCTTCGGACGCATGATGCCGGGGCCCTCGAACCGAAGCGTGAGGGGGGAAGAGGCGACCGCGAAGCGCCCGGCCATCTCGGCCGGCCGCCGGCGCATGTGAGCATGGGAGATCCCGGCGGCTGAGACCAGCGCCAGCTTGCGGAAGCGTCCCGGCGAAGCGATTGCCGCCTCCGCGCTCACGAAGCCGCCCATCGAGTTGCCGACCACGGCGCAGTCGCGCACCCCGAGCACCTCACAAAAGTCGTGTAGCAGCCGGCCATAGCTCTCGATCGAGATCTCCCAGTCGGGCATGGGCGAGGCCCCGAAGCCGGGAAGGTCGAGCGCCAGGACCCGATGGTTGCCGGCGAAGTGAGGCATGTTCTCGAGCCAGTTCTGCCACGAGCCCGAGAGGCCGTGAACGAACACGATCGGCATCCCGGGGCCATCGCCCAACTCGGCGTAGTTGACCTGAGCCGAGTCGATCTCGAGCTGGCGAAGGTGCTTCCGCCAGTCGATCCTCAGCCACTCCGGGTCGGGAGTGCCGTACGGGTCCGGACCTTCGGCCGGAGTGGGGTCGGGAGCCGGCCGAACCGGGACCACCGGCAGGGGCAGGATGTCAGCGAGCAGTTCGCCGATTCGACCCGAATCCGCCTGGCGTTTCGCCGCCGCCACGGATCCATCCGAGCCAGCGCCCCGCTTCCGTGTTTGGCGACCGGATGCGGTCATCTTCCCCCCACGAAACTACCCGTTTGAGGCCGCCTGAGTGCGGTGTCGGCGGTCACTGCCGGACCCGTTCAGGCCAGACTGGGCCGCCCAGCCGACGGCGGGCGTCCGTTCGGCGATGGTGTCGGAGCGTCGCCTCAGCGTGCGCCAGCGGACTGGCCGCTTGCGATCGCCAACTCGGCGAACCTCGCCACGGCCTCGTCCTCCGCTCTGCAGTCCCGGCAGAGGAGCGTCCCGTCGTGGTCGCTCACCTGCAGGACGACGGCGTCACATCGCGGGCACGAGACGTAGAACCCATGCTGCTGCGGCAGCGCGATCTCCTGGAGCTTCATGCGTGTCGCTGTACCCCGCCAGCGGGGCCGCAAACCCCACGGTGGTTCGGTTAACGGAGCCTCAACAAGGCTGCTGCGCACTAAGGGAGAGCACGATGCAGCTCGTGCAACATCGCTCGCCCAGTACCTCGGCTGCTGGACGAATTGTCGCGTGGGAGCGCCGCCGCTCAGGGAGGGGGAGAGAGCGACGCTCCCAGCGCGAGGGCGTTCCCATGCAGGAACCTCTCGCTGCTTTCGTTCCGATCGCGAAGCTGCCCCCGCTTGGAAGTCAAGTGAGCCACCAAACGGGGTCAGACAGTTTCCGACTACCCGCCGCTGCAGTCCGCAATCGCAGACGGGCTCGGGCGCGGCGAGAAATCAGGCGTGCGCTACGACCTCGCGCACCTCGATGTCCTTGATCGTGACCGCGTCGGTAACCAGCGACGGGACCCTCTCGCTCATGGTTTTGGCGGCCTCCTCCGACTCGAAGACGACCATGCTCACTCCCGAGCCGTCTCCTCGTGTCCAGTACCCAGCTACGAATCCCGGGGCCTGCGATACCCCCGGCACTACCTGCTCGCGCAAATGGCTCGTAGCGGCCTCTCGGTCGTTGATCGTGACCGTGACGATGACTGCGTGCACTTGGGACCTCCTTTGTCGGTGGCTGGCGAGGACTCTATCCCGGGGCTGGGAACCGGGCGCTTCTCTGGGAGCCCGCGATCCAGCCGAACCCGAACGCCGGCCCCGCCGTTCGGACTTGCGCGCCACCCCTCTAGGCGACGCGCTCGGCCTCGGTCGTCTTGCCGCAGATCTGTCGGAGCCGCCGATAAAGCGCCGTATCTGCTGGGCGAATATCCGGCATCTGCCGCTTGGTGGAGGCCTCGTGTTGGCGAACCGCTGCGGCGAGCGCGAAGAACCGCCGTTCAGCGAGATTTCGTCCGCTAACCGCGTCGAGCTTCTTCGTGCCTTCGAGCATCGAGGTGGGGCCCATACCGTTGCGCTCCTCCCTTTCGGCTTTCACCACCTCGAGCGAAATGGGGCGTTCCTCAGCTGGCGGTACCGTGCGCCTGCGAAGGGGCTCGACGACGATCACGTAACCGAGGCCGAGCCACATTGCCGCGCTGGCGATCAGGTAGAGCGCAGTCGTTCCCACTTCTCTACTTCCGGCCTGGTGCCCGGCCGCATGCTCATGAGCATCGAGATGGGGCATAAGGCCTTGCGACTTCGTCCTTTTCCCATAATGTCGGGCATATTACTCAAGATACTGGACGATGTCCTACGTGGCAGGGGCCCCTTTCCGCCTGGCCTCATCTGCGAGCGCCGAGGGGATTGCCGGCGGCGCGCAGGACGGGGCTTACGCGTATCCCATCCGCTCGAGCACCGGGATCTCGTGGATCTGCGGCGGCTGCAGGTGGTCCCAGAGGATTCCGCGCGGGCGGTCGTAGGCGCGCTCCACCTCGATCACCGCCCGCGGCGTGGCGATCAGGTCAACGGGCAGGTCGTGGTCGGTGACCATCAGGTGCTCGCGAAGGATCTGGATCGGGTGGACCGTCGTCGCCACCACGGTGTGGGCGCCGATCTTGCCTGCGTCGATCAGCATCCCGTACTCGAGGTCGGAGAACCCGCCGCCCTTGCCGATCCGGGCCCCGTTGAGGTTCACGGCCACCGAGCCGCAGAGGACGAAGTCGATCTGCGGCATCTCCTCCAACGCGACGACCCGTCCGTGGCGCAGGGCGCCCTTGATCGTTGCCGCCTCTCGCACTTGCGCCTTCGTCAGCCGCTTGGGGTCCAGCAGGCGGAACGGATTCTTGTCGCGCAGCCTCGGGACCGCCATTGCCACCCGCTTTCCCTCCTCCAGCGCCAGGCGGCGGCCATGGGTCTGAGGTGAGTCGGGATTGGCCTTCACCACCTTGGCCCGCTTCCACTGCCGGTGCGCCGCGAGCTTTTGCGCCGCCAGCTTGGCCCCCGCGAAGTTCGGGATCCGCCCCTCGGCCCCCGGAAATCGCGAAACTCCTTCGCGGTCCATCGCCCGCCACACGGCGCGCCGCACCTGATCCTTTGAGCGCACGGACGAAACATATTCGCGGTCCCCGGGTCGTGTCGCGATGCTGCGACAATGACGCGCCGTGGCCGAGGAGCACCGCACCCCGTTGGGCGCCCCGATCTCCCCTCCGGCGGAGGACTCGGATGGGGGGTCCGAGGGCGCGTTCCTGGTTCCCGCGCACGAGGGTGGCGACACCGACACCATGCGGGAGCTCCTGCCGGCGATCGAGCCGGAGCGGCGCATCAACGACTGGGGGCGATCCGAGCGTGTCGAGGGCGTCTTCGACCGGACCCTGCTCGAGTTCTTCTACCGCTACTGGTTCCGGGTCGAGGTCGAGGGAATCGACAACGTCCCCGCGAAGAGCGGAGCGCTCCTGGTTTCTAACCACGCGGGGGCGCTGCCGCCAGACGCGGCGATGATCACCAAGGCGATCCGCGAGGAGCACCCCACCCCTCGCGACCTCTACATCACGGTCGAGCACTTCTTCAAGGGCTATCCGGGGTTCTCGATGCTGATCCCGAAGATCGGCTGCGTCGCCGCGCATCCGGCGAACGTCCACCGCCTGCTCTACGACGAGCGCCAGCTGGTGCTGGTGTTCCCAGAGGGGCGCAAGGGGACCGAGAAGCTCTACCGCGATCGCTACCGGCTGCGGCGGTTCGGCCGCGGCGGGTTCGTCGAGGCCGCGATGCGAGCCGAGGCGCAGCTCGTTCCGACCTGCGTGGTGGGCGCGGAGGAGGCGATGCCCGTCTTCGCCCAGCTCGACACCCTGCGCCGGCTCACCGGCCTCCTTTACTTCCCGATCACTCCGACGTTTCCCTGGCTGGGCCCCCTTGGGATGCTCGGCTACCTGCCGGCCAAGTTCAAGATCCGCTTCCTCTCGCCAATCGACACCGCGGAGCTCGGTGGCGCGGAGGCCGCCGAGGACAAGGCTCTGGTCCAGACGCTGGCGCAGGAGATCCGCGCGCGGATCCAGGAGAACCTCCACGAGATGCTCGCGAAGCGGAAGTCCGTGTGGTTGGGATGAGCATCTCCGGGCAGCCGAACCGCGAGCTGGCCAAGCCGGCGACGCCGCGCGACGCGCGCACGCGGCGCGTGCTGGTGACCGGGCTCTCGACCTACTGGGGTGGGCGGCTTGCCCAGGCGCTGGAGAGCTTCGAGCACGTCGAGGCGATCATCGGCGTCGACAGCGAAGCCCCTCGCCACGAGCTCGAGCGGACCGAGTTCGTCAAGGTCTCGAACCGCCACTCGCTTTTGCAGCGCATCGTTCGGGCGGCCGAGATCGACACGGTGGTCGACACGCGGCTGGTCGTCAACTCGCTGATGGCCGCGCCCCGTCTTGCCCACGAGAACAACGTGATCGGGACCATGAACATCCTCGCGGCCTGCACGGGGCGGGGGTCGCCTGTGCGCAACTTCATCTTCAAGAGCTCCACCCACTATTACGGCGCCGAACAGGACGACCCCGCGTTCTTCACCGAGGAGATGCGCCGCCCGCATCCGCCGCACTCGGCGCTCGAGCGCGACATCGTCGAGGCCGAGCAGGCGGTCACGGAGTTCGCCCAGCGGAACCCCGATGTTCGGGTGACGGTGCTCCGCTGCGCCAACGTCCTCGGGCCCGACGTGGACACCGCCTTCACGCGGATGTTCCGCCTGCCGTTCGCGCCGATGGTGCTCGGCTTCGATCCCCGGCTTCAGTTCGTCCACGAGGACGACGTCGTGCACGCCCTGGAGCACGCCGCATTCCACCTCACGCCCGGCGTCTTCAACGTCGCCGCCGACGGCGTGCTTGCTCTCTCCGAGGCCATCGGCCTGCTCGGCAAGCGGCCGCTGCCGGTGCTGCCGCCGTGGGGGACGGGATTGGTAACGGCGCCGCTGCGACGGCTGGGGTTTCGGATCCCTGACGAGGCGTTGAACCAGCTTCGCTTCGGCCGCGGCGTGGACAACCGTCTGTTCAAGGCGACCGGCTTCGACTACAGCTACACGACGCGCGAGACCGTGCTGAGGCTCGGCGAGCACCTGCGGCTGACGGCGGTGAGGCGCGGCATCGAGCGCACCTACACGTACGAGCGCGAGGTGGAGGAGTTCTTGCGCTGGAGCCCGTACGTGCGGCGTGAGCGGCCGGGC
Organism: uncultured Actinomycetes bacterium; assembly: GCA_963755775.1. Classification (GTDB taxonomy): domain Bacteria; phylum Actinomycetota; class Thermoleophilia; order Solirubrobacterales; family 70-9; genus AC-56. The sequence goes on from CAVWKY010000008.1 coordinate 165,401, forward strand.
GAGCGCGGCGGTGTCGCCGTGGATCGGGAGCCGCTCGAGATCTGATCGCGTTCGGGGCGCAACCGCGGTTGCGCTGCCGGCAAGCGGGCGGAGGCGCCCGCATCCCTCCCTACACTTGTTTGGTCGCGGACCTGTTGGTCGCTGACGCCGGTTGCTCGAGCCGTGGGACGCAGAGTTCAAATAGCCTTTGTCGCTGCCGTGGGAGCGTTGCTGCTGCTCGCGGTGGGCGCGTACGCGGTCGATCGGGCGAACTCCGACAAGATCGCTGACGGCGTCAGGGTCGGCGACGTGAACGTGGGCGGCCTGTCCACCGACCAGGCGCGCAAGCGGCTTCAGGCGCGGGTCGCGAAGCCCGTGGAGAAGCCGGTCACGGTGACCTTCGAGGGCACGGACTACACCCTCAGCCCAAAGCGGCTCCAGCTCCGCGCCGACGTCGACGGCATGGTGGATGCGGCACTCGATGCCAGCCGCTCCGGTGACCTCCCCACGCGGGTGTGGCGCTATGCGACCAGCGGCTCCGTGGATCGCGAGATCGCCCCGCAGATCGCCTACTCGGCATCCGCCCTGGACGGGTTCGTCGATCAGGTCACCCAGGAGGTGAATCGCCCCGCCCGGGACGCGAGCGTCGCCCCGTCGCCGGCCTCTCTCAACCCGGTCCCCGGCCAGGACGGGGTGACGGTTCGCACGGACGAGCTGCGTGCTCGCATCAGGTCGGCGATCGACACCCCGGGCCAGCGCGCCGTTCGCGCCCCCGTGGAGACCGTAAAGCCCGAAGTGACGACCGACGAGCTGGCCCAGCAGTATCCGACCTACATCACGATCGACCGCGGCGGCTTCCAGCTTCGCCTGTGGAAGGACCTGGAGCTGGCCAAGACCTACACGATCGCCGTCGGCCAGGCCGGCCTCGAGACGCCCGCCGGGACGTACACGATCAGCGACATGCAGGTCAACCCCGCCTGGCACGTCCCGAACTCGGATTGGGCCGGGGACCTGGCGGGGCAGGTGATCCCGCCGGGGCCGGACAACCCGCTCCAGGCGCGGTGGATGGGGTTCTACAACGGCGCCGGGATTCACGGGACCAACGACATCGGGTCCCTGGGCACCGCGGCCTCGCACGGTTGCGTGCGAATGGCAGTCCCCGACGTCGTCGAGCTCTACGACCAGGTCCCGCTGGGCACCCCCATCTACATCGGAAACTAGCCCTCGTTTCCGGCGTACAGCAGGCGACGGCGCCGACGTGGCGAATCCCCTCGGGATGACCGATGCGGCTTCGGAGCACGACGTCAGCCCTGCCTGGGAGGCGGCGCTTCAGCGCTTCGAGCGCGAGCTTCGCACCCGTGGCTGCTCGGCGCACACATTGCGGGCCTACGGCGCGGACCTCGCGGAGTTGGCGAAGTGGGCGACCGGCCGCGGCAGCGACCCGGGTGGGCTTTCCTACCGGGACCTGCGGGCTTACGCGGCGGCGCTCTCGGAACGGCGTCTGGCGCGCTCCAGCGTGGCCCGCAAGCTGGCGGCGGTGCGCAGCTTCCACGACCACCTGACGCGCGCGGGCGCCGCGTCGCAGAACCCCGCCGAGCTCCTGCCCACGCCCAAGCGTGGTGGGCGCCTGCCCCGCGTGCTCGGGCCGGACGAGATCGCCGCCCTGCTCGACCGCATCCCGGCCTCGGGGCCCCTCGAGGTCCGCGATCGGGCCCTGTTCGAGCTGGCCTACGCCTGCGGGCTGCGGGCCGAGGAGATCGTGAAGTTGGACGTGGACGCTCCGGAGTTCGAGTCCGAGGCGCTGAGGGTGAGCGGCAAGGGGGGGAAGACCCGCCTGGTTCCGATGGGGGAGCCCGCACAGCGAACGTTGGAGCGCTACCTGCAGGTCGGGCGTCCGGCGCTGGTGGCCGACCGCTCGGAGCAGGCGCTCTTCCTGTCACGGCGAGGGCGGCGCCTGTCGCCGTCCGACATACGCCGCCGACTGGATCGCTGGGTGCGCGAGGCGGCTTTGGCGGGGCACGTTTCCCCGCACACCCTGCGCCACTCGTTCGCAACCCACCTGCTGGAGGGCGGGGCGGACCTGCGCTCGATTCAGGAGCTGCTCGGCCACTCCAGCGTCTCGACGACCCAGGTCTACACGCGAGTGGAGCCCGGCCGGCTGCGCAAGGAGTACGCACGCTCTCATCCGCGGGCGTGACCGGCGACGATTAACTTTCCGACCGGAGGCAGCGAATGCAGACGAACGTGAAAGCCGTCGAGCTTCGCGACTTGTGGCGTCGCTACAAGGAGGGGGGCGACGAGCGGGCGCGCGAGCGCCTCGTGGTCGCCTATTCGCCGCTGGTCAAGTTCATCGCCGGGCGAATGGCTTCCGGGCTTCCCTCCCACGTGGAGGAGGGGGACCTGATCTCCTACGGCCTGCTTGGGCTGATTGGGGCGATCGAGCGCTTCGAGCCGGAGCGCGAAATCAAGTTCGAGACCTTCGCCGTGGCTCGGGTCAAGGGCGCGATCATCGACGAGCTGCGCTCACTCGACTGGGTGCCGCGCTCGGTCCGCGCCCGCGCCCGCGAGGTCGAGAAGGCCAACGCCAAGCTCGAGGCCGAGCTGCAGCGCGCGCCCACCGACGAGGAGATGGCGGCGCAGATGGAGATCTCGGTAGACGAGTTCCGGGACGCGCTGCTGGAGATCGCCAACTCCTCTGTACTCGCTCTCGACGACCTGTGGACGTTCGCCGATCCGGAGGGTGGCGGGGGACAGGTCTCGGTGCTCGACACGCTCGAGGATGCCGCGGCCGTGGACCCTCACTCCGAGGCCCAGGCGTCGGAGCTGAAGGACCGTTTGGCCGACGCCATCGAGTCGCTTCCGGAGCGCGAGCGCCTGGTGATCGCTCTCTACTACTACGAGAACCTCACCCTGCGGGAGATCGGCGAGGTGCTGGGGGTGACGGAGTCGCGGGTCTCACAGCTCCACACCAAGGCGGTGCTGGCCCTGCGCTCGCGCTTTCAGGCCAGATCCGACGTCTGAGGTCGCATATATTCCGTCGGGATGGCGCATAAGCCAGCCGACCGGATCCGAAACGTCGCCCTGCTGGGCCACCGGGGAAGCGGGAAGACGAGCCTGACGGAAGCGCTCCTCTTCGAGGCGGGGGTCGTCAACCGGCTGGGCAGGGTTGAGGACGGCACGGCGGTCTCCGACTTCGAGCCTGACGAGCAGGAACGGGGAATGTCGATCGGCGCCAGCGTGACGTCGTTCGAATACGCCGACCGCAAGATCAATCTGATCGACACGCCGGGGGACCCGAGCTTCGTCGCGGACACGCTCGGCGCTCTGAGGGTGGTGGACGCAGCGGTTGTGGTCGTCAACGCGGTGATGGGGGTCGAGGTCCACACCGAGCGCCTTTGGGACAGGGCTGACTCCGAGGGCCTCGCACGGCTCGTGTTCGTGAACATGCTCGACCGCGAACGCGCCGACTTCTTCCGGGCGCTCGATTCGCTGAAGCAGGCCTTCGGCGCCCACGTCGTCGCCACCGAGATCCCGATCGGGTCCGAGCACGAAGTCCGGGGCGTCGTCGACCTGATCGACATGAAGGCGTATGAGCACGCGGGGGAGGATCGCGGCAGCGCGAAGGAGATCGAGATCCCGAGCGACCTCGAGGCCCAGGCCGAGGAGTACCGGGAGAAGCTGATGGACGAGGTGGCCGAAAACTCCGACGAGCTCATGGAGCGGTACCTGGAGGGAGAGGAGATCTCCCACGAGGAGCTGATCACCGCGCTCAAGAAGGGGGTGACGGAGGGGCACCTGTTCCCGGTCACCTGCGGCGTGGCAACCAAGAACCTGGGCACCAACCGCCTGCTGGAGGCTTTTGTCGAGGACGTCCCGTCGCCGGCGATGCGAGGGGCGGTCAAGGCGCTGGACTCGGACGGGAACGAGGTCGAGGTCGAGCCGGACCCGGATGCCGAGCTGGTCGCCTACGTGTTCAAGACCACCGCCGACCCCTACACCGGGCGGATCAACATGCTGCGCGTCTTCTCGGGCATCCTGCGATCGGACTCTCAGGCGTTCAACTCCAGCCACAAGGCCAAGGAGCGGATCGGGCAGCTCGCGTCCCCGCGTGGCAAGGAGACCTCCCCGGTTGATGAGCTCGGCCCGGGCGATATCGGGGCAGTGGCGAAGCTGCGCGAGACCCGCGCCGGCGACGTGCTCGCGGCCAAGGACGCAAGGATCTCGTTCCCGCCGCTGGACCTGCCGGCCCCGGTGATGGCGTTCGCCTTCGAGCCGAAGTCCAAGGGCGATGAGGAGAAGGCGGCCGCCGCCGTTCGCCGCCTCACCGAGGAGGACCCGACCCTGGACGTGCATCGGGACTCCGAGACGGGCGAGCAGATCATCGCGGGGCTGACCCAGGTCCACGTCGAAGTGATCGTGGATCGCATGAAGCGCCGCTACGGCGCCGAGATCGAGCTGCACCCCCCGCAGGTGCCGTACCTGGAGACGATCCGAAAGCCCGCCAAGGCCCACGGCCGCTACAAGAAGCAGACCGGCGGTCGCGGGCAGTTCGGCGACTGCCACATCGAGATCGAGCCGGCCGAGGCCGGCGCCGGGTTCGAGTTCGTGAACGCGATCAAGGGCGGCGTAATCCCGGGTGGGTTCATTCCGGCGGTGGAGAAGGGGATCGCCGAGGCGATGCAGCGCGGTGTGCTGGCCGGCTACCCGGTGAAGGACCTGCGGGTGCGCCTTTACGACGGGCAGCACCACTCGGTCGACTCCTCCGAGATGGCGTTCAAGATCGCCGGCTCGATGGCCTTCAAGCAGGCCGCCGCTGAGGCCGACCCATATTTGCTCGAGCCGATCGTGCAGATGACGATCGCGATTCCCGAGGACAGCGTGGGGGACGTGGTCGGCGATCTGAACTCGCGGCGCGGACGGCCGCTGGGGATGGAACCGAAGGGGTCGATGACGGAGATCAAGGCCGAGGTCCCCATGGCGGAGGTCCTTGACTACGCGCCCGACTTGCGGGCGATCACCGGCGGCCGCGGCGACTTCACGATGCACTTCGAGCGCTACGAGGAGGTCCCCGCCCACATCGCCCAGAAGGTGATTGCCGAGGCGCAGGCCGGGGACGAGGAGCAGGTCAAGGCGTAAGCGGCAAGGCCGCGCCCGCATCCTCGCCGGGCACGTTGCTACGTTGAGACTCGTGGCGCAAGAGCAGCGCGACCCCTACCCCCACTGCGATGTCTGTGGGCGCACGATCCTGAAGGGCGAGCAGACGCACGAGTACGTGACCCCGCAGGCTCAGCGCCTGGAGGTCTGCGTGCTGTGCCGTTCGCGGGCCGAGGCGTCCGGGTGGATACCGGCCGAGCGGGCTGGTGCGGCGATTCAGGCCCCGGCTGGCCGCGGGCGTCCTGGCGATGCGCTGCGAAAGCGCCTCGGGCGAGCGGCCGCCCGAGCGCGCGCCGGCGCGCGTCCACGCCGCAGGGGCGAGCCACGGAACGGGGACGCCGCGGGGAGCTCCGCAGAGCCACAAGCCCCTGCCTCTCGGCCCGAAGAGCCCCCGGCGCCGCAGGGCCAGCGGCCGCGCACGCAGCAGGCGTCACAGCAGCCGCGCGCGCAGACGAAGCGCCAGCCCCAGGGAGAGCCGGTGGGAGAGGCCGCCCCCAAGCAGCCCCGGCCGCGGCGCGGCCCCGAGGCCCTCGTTCGGCGCGGAGTGCAGCGCTTCAACGGCAGCGATGAGACGCGCAAGGTGGCCGGCCTGATCCGCTCGCTCGGCGAGCCGCGAGCCGCGGTCCGCGCGGACGCCGGGCGCCAGCTCGCGCTCGTCACCGTCGCCTGGGAGCTCTCGTGGTACCAGTGGGAAGTGCCGGCCGACGGCGACGGCGTGCCGGTCCGCGAGGTCGCCAAGGGCGACGAGGTCAACGAGCTGGCCGAGGACGAGCGCACCTGGAACGCGGCCGTCGCCGAGGACGGGAAGCTTCGCTTGAGGTCGGCGTCAACACGTCGCAAGTCATCCGCGAAGAGCGCGTGAACCCAGGCGTTTGAGCACGCGGCTCGTCGTCAACGTCGACGGGGGAGCGCGCGGCAACCCAGGTCCGGCCGCGATCGCAGCGGTGGTCACGACCCCGGCGGGCGAGGTGGTCGAGGAGGGCTCGCAGACGATCGGGACCGCGACCAACAACGTCGCCGAGTACCGGGCACTCCTGTTCGGGATCGAGCGCGCCCGCGAGCTCGCCGCCGATGAGGTCGAGCTGATCGGCGACTCCGAGCTGATCGTGCGCCAGGTGCGTGGCGAGTACCGGGTCAAGGATGCTGCCCTTCGTGACCTTCACGCACAGGTGCGCCGGGCGCTCGACGGCTTCGATCGCTGGTCGATCCGCCACGTGCGCCGCGAGGAGAACGCGCGTGCCGATGTCATCGTGAACGAGGCGCTCGACGGCGAGGGTTCCTAGCGCGTTCGCTCAGATCCGTCGGTTGGCGTGGCCGAACGCCAGCGGCGCACCGAGGAGGCGAAGCAGACTGCCCCGTCTCCCGGACGCTCGAGGCGGTCGAGATCACGGTCGATGCGCGTCTGCCCGTCGCCTCGAGCGTGCCTGCCCGCAGCGGCTAGCTTCGCCGCGGCTAGAATTCAGCGCCTGCGCGGCTGTAGCTCAGTTGGCTAGAGCGTCTGCTTGCCATGCAGAAGGTCGTGGGTTCGAATCCCATCAGCCGCTTCCCATTCCAGAGCCGAGTCCGGCATCGGCTCGACTCGGACTCGCACCGTGGCCCACTAGTGGCCCAAACGCCTCACCCGTCCTCCGACCGCGCCTCATCGGCACGCTCCTCCTCAGCGTCGAGCGCATCCAACCGACCCGCAATCTCGGCCCCGGAGCCGTGAGATCGCCGTCGCGTCTACTGGATGTCGGGTCGGGCCGTGTAGTCGGATTTGGATCCCTGCGGTTCCGGTGGTAGGTTCGGTGGAACCCCCAGGCAAGGGAGAGGAGTGAGCGGGAGAGGATGAGGGCACGAAGGCCCCTGAGGAGCATCGCCGCGCTGGCCGTTTCATTGGTGGTCGGCGTCGTCTTCTCAGCCGTGGCGCAAGCGGCCCCGGGCGATCTCGACCCGACGTTCTCGGGGGACGGCAAGCAGACCACGGACTTTCCATTCGGAATCAGCAATGCGAGGGCGACCGTGCGCCAGCCGGACGGGAAGATCGTCGCGGTCGGCAGCGTGTTCCGCGTAGCGTCGGGCGACTTCACCTTCAATGATTTCGCGATCGCCCGCTACAACACCAACGGGACGCTCGACACGACGTTCGCGGGAGACGGCATGCAGGCGACGGCCATGCCAGGGGGCGATGATCATGCAACGGGGGTTGCCCTCCAGGCGGACGGCAAAATCTTGGTCGTTGGCTTTACCGGCTTCGGTGGCGTCTGCTGCAGCAGCCACTCCTTCGCGCTCGCCCGGTACAACGCCAATGGCTCCCTGGACACGACCTTCTCCGGCGATGGTAAGCAGACGACCCAGTTCGGAGACAACGCCGGGGCGACCGGGGTTGCGATCCAAGGCGACGGCAGGGTCGTCGCGGTCGGCAACACCTGCAGCGGCGATCCCGACGCTGTCTGTGACTTCGCCCTCGCTCGCTACGACTCGGATGGGGAGCTGGACACAACCTTCTCTGGCGACGGCAAGGAGACGACGGACTTCGGCTCCATCCGCGACGGGGCGAGCGGCGTAGCGCTGCAAGCCGATGGAAAGGTCATCGCGGTGGGCTCGTCCGGAAACGCTTCCGGTTCCGCTTTCGACTTCGCCCTCGCCCGCTACGACGCGAACGGCTCGCTCGACAACACCTTCTCTGGCGACGGAAAGGAGACGACGGACTTCGGCTCCACCGGCGATCGAGCGGCGGGGGTTGCGCTCCAGGGCGACGGCAAGATCGTGGTTGGCGGCCCCGGCGGCCCGGGGGCGGCGTTCGCCCGCTACAACCTTGACGGATCGCTCGACCCGAGTTTCTCCGGCGACGGAAAAAAGACAACCAATTTCTTTTCGCCGAGTAGTGTGGCGCTCAAGGGCGACGGCAGGATCGTTTCGGTCGGGAGCGCCGACGGGGACTTCGCTCTAGTCCGCTACACGCCCGATGGCACGCCGGACCCGAGCTTCTCCGGCGACGGAAAGCAGACAACCGACTTCGGCGGCTCCGACGGGGCGCGCGGGGTGGCGCTCCAGGCCGACGGCAAGATCGTCGCGGTCGGCATCGCCGACAGTGGTAGCTCCTCGTTCGCGCTCGCCCGCTACAACCCCGACGGCTCGCTGGACACGAGCTTCTCGGGTGACGGTAAGCAGACGACGAGCTTCGGTGGCCACGCCGACGGGGCCGCGGCCGTGGCGCTCCAGGCCGACGGCAAGATCGTCGCGGTGGGTCACGTGTTTAGCGGCGACTTCGCGATCACCCGCTACAACCCCGATGGTTCGCTCGACCCGAGTTTCTCCGGCGACGGCAAGCAGACGACCGAGTTCGGGGGCAGCGACCTCGCCATGGGGGTGGCGATTCAGGGCAACGGGAGGATCGTCGTAGTCGGCCGCGGTGGGACCACTAACTTGGGCGCCACCGACTTCGCGATCGCTCGCTACAACGCCAACGGCTCGCTCGACAACACGTTCTCCGGCGACGGCAAGCAAACCACGGACTTTGGAGGCGCCGAGGAACGGGCGACCGGGGTGGCGCTACAGGCCGATGGCAAAATCGTCGCCGTCGGGCAGGGCGCGAGTGGCGGCAACTATGGCTTCGCGCTCGCGCGCTACAACGCCAACGGCTCGCTCGACCCGAGTTTCTCCGGCGACGGCAAGCAGACGACCGACTTCGCGGGCTTCGACTCTGCGAACGGGGTGGCGGTCCGAGCTGACGGCAAGATCGTCGCAGGTGGCGAAACGGGGAGCGGCAACTTCGCCCTCGCTCGCTACAACGCCAACGGCTCGCCCGACACCACCTTCTCAGGAGACGGCAAGCAGACGACCGACTTCGGCGGTTTCGACCAGGGGAATGGGCTGGGGCTTCAGGGCGGCAAGGCCGTGCTCGTGGGCAGCGGCGGAGGCGGCGCCGACTTCGCCCTCGCTCGCTACAACGCCAACGGCTCGCTCGACACGACCTTCTCCGGCGATGGCAAGCAGACGACCGAGTTCGGGAGCGCGCGCGGCAAATGGCGTGGTGCTACAGGGCGATGGCAAGATCGTCGCCGTCGGCCGCGGCCCGGGTGGTGGCAACTGGGCCTTCGCGCTCGCGCGCTACAACCCAAACGGCTCGCTCGACACGACCTTCTCCGGCGACGGCAAGCAAACGACCGATTTCGGGTTCGTCAACCAGACCGGAGGGGCGTACGGAGCAGCCGTTCAGGCAGACGGGAGGATCGTTGCCGTGGGGATCGGCCAAAGCCCGAACCTCGGCGACGATTTCGCGCTCGCCCGCTACCTGGGTGGCTAAGCCCAGGGGAAACGATTCCAAGCGCAGGATGCTTGGCGGCTTAGGCCGCTTGCGACTTCGGTGGTAGGTTCGGTAGAACCCAAGGCAGGGGGAGAGGAGTGAGCGGGAGAGGATGAGCGCGCGAAGGCCGCTAAGGAGCGCCGTCGCCTTGACCGCTGCTCTGCTGGTCGGATTCCTCTTCTCAGCGGGAGCGCAAGCCGCGCCTGGGGACCTCGACCTGACCTTCTCCGGCGACGGCAAGCAGACGACCGGCTTTGCCATCGGCTCCAGCCTCGCGTCAGCGGTGAGCAGCGGTCCTTGCCGGTGCTCTCGATTGCGGTCGATCTCGACCTGCCACTCGTCCGCGGTTTCGAGCACCTCCTCGACGAAGCGGCGGACACCGCCCACGCCACGATGCATTCCGCCGCCGGGGAACTCGGGCGGGTCGGACCACTCGAAGTCCGCGTGATGGTGCGACTCCCACTCCGCCCAGTCGCGTGGCTGTTGAACGCATCAAAGATCTGGCGCACCACCTCGACGTTCTGCCGCGACATCGCCTACTCCGAAAGCCCGGCGGCTTCGAGGGCCTGAGCGCGTTCGGGCAATACCTCGACCCGCGCGATTACCCCATCCCGAACCGTCATCACCACCCACCAGCGACCCTCAACGGCGACTGGCTTCCGCGCGGTCGGCCCCGTTGAAAGAGGGCGACCACCACTTTGTCGCCGGCGTCCATGATCTCGGTCGCCTCCATCGTGAGGTCGTCGAAGGACTCCACCCACGTCCTCATCCACCGTATCGCCGGCTCTCCGCGATACGCACCTGCATCCGGCACCTCGGGGCTGGTTACGAACTCGAAGTCGTTGGGGAGCGCTTCAAAGAGGCTGAAGTCGCCACGTGCGAACTGCTCGTAGGTAGCCCTGGCGATCTCCACGTTCTCCTGCGACATCGCCTGCGCAGTATCTCGCGGACGCTGGGCCGCGAACAAGAGGACCCCGACTACCTGCTTTCAGGCCAAATTTGGACCGAGGCGGGTCGGGTGGTAGGTTCGCCTGGAAGCCCCGGCAGGGGGAGAGGAGTGAGCGGGAGAGGATGAGCGCGCGAAGGCCCCTGAGGAGCGCCGCGGCCCTGGCCGCCGCCTTGGCGGTCGGATTCGTCTTCTCAGCGGGCGCACAAGCCGCCCCGGGGGACCTCGACCTGACGTTCTCCGGCGACGGCAAGCAGACCACCGACTTCCCCTCCTTTGACGGGATCGGCGATGCGACGGCGACCGTGCGCCAGCCGGACGGAAAGATCGTCGCGGTCGGCGGTGTGCCCCGCAGCACATCCGGCGACTCGAGCTTCTACGACTTCGCGCTCGCCCGCTACAACCCGAACGGAACGCTCGACACCAGCTTCTCCGGCGACGGCAAGCAGACGACTGAATTTCGGGTCCGACGATGAGGCAACCGGAGTCGCGCTGCAGAGCGACGGCAAACTCGTCGTGGTCGGCAGGACCGGCTTCGGCAGTCCGTTCGGGAGCAGTTACGACTTCGCTGTCGCCCGCTACAACTCGAACGGATCGCTCGACACCAGCTTCTCGGGCGACGGCAAGCAGACGGCGAGCTTTGGTGACTCCGATGTGGCGAGGGGCGTGGCCATTCAGGCCGACGGCAAGATCGTCGCAGTCGGCCACAACTGCAACGGTGATGTCGACGTCACCTGCGACTTCGCCCTCGCCCGCTTCAACTCCAACGGCTCGCTCGACACGAGCTTCTCCGGCGACGGCAAGCAGACCGCCGACCTCGGGTACCAGCGACATCGCGGACGCAGGGAGACTCCAGGGCGACGGCAAGATCGTCGCGGTCGGCGATGTCAGTCAAATCCAGAGCGCGCCGGACTTCGCGCTCGCCCGCTTCAACTCCAACGGCTCCCTGGACACCAGCTTCTCCGGCGACGGCAAGCAGACGACCGACTTCGGGAGCTCCGACGACCGCGCGCATGGCGTGGCGATCCAGGCGGACGGCAAGATCGTCGCGGCTGGCGTCGCTGGGCGGCTCGACGTCGACTTCGCGCTCGCCCGCTACAACCCGAACGGGACGCTCGACACCAGCTTCTCAGGCGACGGCAAGCAGACCACCGACTCCGGCGGCTCTGAGGCGGCGAGCGGGGTGAAGGTCCAAAGCGACGGCAAGATCGTCGCCGTGGGCGACGCTCGGCCACGGCGAGACTTCGCCCTCGCCCGCTACAACCCCAACGGCTCCCTCGACACGACCTTCTCCGGCGACGGCAAGCAGACGACCGACTTCGGCGGCTCCGACGGGGCGCGCGGGGTGGCGCTCCAGGCCGACGGCAAGATCGTTGCGGTCGGCATCGCGGGAAATGCGGAAATGGCTCCTCGTTCGCGCTCGCCCGCTACAACCCCAACGGCTCGCTCGACACGACCTTCTCGGGCGACGGCAAGCAAACGACGAGCTTCGGGGGGTACTTCGACGGGGCGGCAGCGGTGGCGCTCCAGGGGGACGGCAAGATCGTCGCGGTCGGCCACGCGGGCGGAGACTTCGCCGTCGTCCGCTACAACCCGAACGGCTCGCTCGACACCAGCTTCTCCGGCGACGGCAAGCAGGCGACGGACTTCGGTGGCTAACGACGACGCGACTGGGGTGGCGGTGCAGACGAACGGGAAGATCGTGGTGGTCGGGCAGGACGCCTTCAACCATTTCGCGCTCGCCCGCTACAACCCCAACGGCTCGCTCGACACGAGCTTCTCCGGCGACGGCAAGCAGACGACCGACTTCGCGGGCTTGGGCGAGGGCGCGACGCGGGGTGGCGATCCAAGGCGACGGCAAGATCGTCGCGGTCGGCTCGCGAGGTCCCGTCTGCGGCGACTTCGCCCTCGCCCGCTACAACCCCAACGGCTCCCTCGACACGAGCTTCTCCGGGGACGGCAAGCAGACGACCAACTTCGGTGACGCCGCCCAGGGGGCGACCGGCGTGGCGATCCAAGGCGACGGCAAGATCATCGCGGTCGGTTCCGGAGGTCCCGACCTCGGGGACTTCGCGCTCGCCCGCTACAACCCCAACGGGATCGCTCGACACGAGCTTCTCCGGCGACGGCAAGCAGATGACCGACTTCGGCGGTTCCGACGCGGCGAACGCGGTGGCGCTCCAGGGCAGCAAGGTCGTATTGGTCGGCAGCGGCAGCCTCGGTGGAATGGTGGCGCCAACTTCGCCCTCGCCCGCTACAACCCCAACGGCTCCCTGGACACCACCTTCTCCGGAGACGGCAAGCAGATGACCGACGTCGGTGATGTGGCTAACGGGGTGGCGCTCCAGGGCGACGGCAAGATCGTCGCGGCTGGCCGCGGCGCGGGCGGTGGCGGCTACGCCTTCGCCCTCGCCCGCTACAACCCCAACGGATCGCTCGACACGAGCTTCTCGGGGGACGGCAAGCAGACGACCGACTTCGGGTTCCCGAACCAAATCGGAGGGGCGAGGGGGGTGGCCCTACAGGGCGACGGCAAGATCGTTGCGGTTGGCGTCGGCCAAGGCCCGACCCAGACCGACGATTTCGCGCTCGCTCGCTATCTGGGGGGCTGAACACCCCGGAAAGTCGGTCACGCGATCCCGCAGGAGCAGCCCGATCCCGGCCCTATGATCCGCCGCTCGCACCCCGGATGACCGAGCTGGCGAAGAACCTGGCGACCGACACGCCCCTGAAGAGCATCGCGGGACGGCTGCGGGCCACGTCGGCCAGGGTCAGGGGCTCGGCGCGGGAGACGCCGGTCGTCATCTTCGGTACCGGCGGCTCGGGAACCAGGGTGCTGGCGAGCCTGGCTCGCGAGGCGGGTTACTTCATGGGGACGAACCTGAACCGCCCCGGGGATTCCGCCGACCTCGGCCAGTTCACCGGCGAGTGGGCGAACCGTTACCTCCGCAGGTCGAACTGGGTGGAGGAGACCTGGCACGAGCCGAGCCGAGAGAGGTTCGGCTACCCGCGGACGATGGCCGCGAGCTTCGAGGGGGCGATCGAGGGACACCGGGCGGCGCTCGAAGAGGACGACGCGCCGTGGGGATGGAAGGCGCCGCGGACCATTCTCATCCTGCCGTTCGTGCACGAGACGTACCGCTTCGCCAAGGTGGTTCACCTGGTGAGGGACGGCAGAGACATCGCCTACTCGAAGAACCAAAACCAGCTCCGCCGCCACGGCCACCGGGTGCTGCCGCCGTCCGACAAGCGGGTTCCGAGGGCGCAGGCCTCGATCACCTTCTGGTCGCGCGTGAACCTCGCCGCGGCGCGCTACGGGGAGCGCTTTCTCGCCGGCAGCTACCTGCTGCTCCGCTACGAGGACGTCTGCGCCGACCCCGGTGAGGCGGCGATCCGCCTGGTGGACTTCCTCGGCGCCCCCGCCTCGGCGGACTCCATCCGGCACGCCGCCGTCGACCTGGTGCGCCCCTCGGAGTCGCTGGGGCGATGGCGCGAGCGCGAGCCGGGCAAGACGAAGGCGCTGGAACGCCTGGGCGGCGAGGCGCTGCGGGAGTTCGGCTACCTGTAGCTCCAGTCCGTAAGCTGCGACCCTCGATGGACTTCGAGCTGAGCGACGAGCAGACCCTGTTGCGCAACACGGTGCGTGACTTCGCGCGCCAGGAGGTGGCTCCGGTGGCCGCCGACCTGGACCGCGAGAAAGCCTTTCCCTACGACCTCGTGGCCAAGCTCGGCGAGCTGGGGCTGATGGGGATCCCGTTTCCGGAGGAGTACGGGGGCGGGGGGGCCGACTCGCTCTCCTACGCGATCGCGATCGAGGAGCTGGCCCGGGTCGATGCCTCGCTTGCGATCACGATCTCCGCGCACAGCTCGCTGGGGACGATGCCGATCCACCTCTGGGGGACGGACGAGCAGAAGTCAAAGTGGCTCCCTGATCTTTGCAGCGGGCGCACGCTGGCGGCCTTCGGGCTCACCGAGCCGGAGGCCGGCTCGGACGCGGGCAACACCCGGACCGTCGCCAAGCAGGAGGACGGCGAGTGGACGATCAACGGCGCAAAGCAGTTCATCACCAACGCCGGCACCAAGGTCACCGGCTGCGTGATCATCACGGCGGTCACCAACACCTCGGGCGACCGGCGCGAGATCTCGAACATCATCGTCCCCAACGGGACGCCCGGCTACGAGATCGGCGAGCCGTACAGGAAGATGGGCTGGAACGCCTCCGACACCCGCCCGCTCAGCTTCCAGGATTGCCGAGTGCCGGAGTCGAATCTTCTCGGCAAGCGGGGTGGCGGGTTCAGGCAGTTCATGCACGTGCTCGAAGGCGGGCGCGTGGGCGTCGCCGCGCTGGGCGTCGGGCTCGCGCAGGGGGCGCTGGACGAGGCGATCGCCTACGCGAAGGAGCGGCGCACCTGGGGCACCCCGATCTCCAAGTACCAGTTCATCCAGGGGAAGATCGCCGAGATCTCCGCGCAGATCGAGGCCGTGCGCCTGCTCACCTACAGGGCCGCGATCCAGAAGGATCGGGGCGAGATGTTCGGGCTGGCGGCCGCGCAGGCAAAGCTTCTCAGCGGCCGGCTCGCGGTACGGGCAACCGAGGAGGCGGTCCAGATCCACGGCGGCTACGGGTACATCGAGGAGTACCCCGTTTGCCGCTACTACCGCGACGCGAAGATCCTCACGATCGGCGAGGGGACCGACGAGGTCCAGCAGATGGTCATCGCCCGCCAGCTCGGCTGCTAGCTCGCGGCCCAAGCGCGCTGCCCTACAATCGCGGGCCGCGCAGCAATCCGGGGAGGGGGAGCCGAGTGAGCGAGGGACTGGCTCGGTGGGCGCGCGGGCGACGCGTTCAATCGTTACGTATAGAAGACCTCGCCATCGAGCCTGGTGAGCAAGGAGGCGTCGGTCGCCAGCACGGCGGCGAGCTCCGGATCGTTGGTATGGAGAATCGGCCGCCGGGCCAGGCCGAACACGGCAAACCGGCGGCTGAGCGGCTCCATCAGGTGCGGCTCGCCGCGCCCGGTCAGGATGGCGCTTCCCTGGGCCGTCGCGTGGGAGACGAGGTCGGCGAGCACGTTATCCACCTCGCGCGGAACGGCGGCGACGTGAAGGACCCGGCTGGTGCCGCCCGGATTCGGGACGTACGCGTACCAGCCGACCGGGCGGTCACCGCGGCGCACCAGACGGCGCACCGCAGGACCCCAGAAGTCCTCAACCTGCACGAACAGGTGGTCGAGGTGCTCCTCGTCGTAGTCCACTACCAGCCGCATGCGCCCGGTGAGAGCCGGAAAGTGCTCGACGATCGCGGCCGTGCTCGCGGACTCGCCCACGACGTCGGGCGGGGTCTCGACCTGCGCCTTGGGCAGAAGCGAGCTTCCGAGCGCCTGGAACGGCAGGGCCCCAACCGGCACCAGCGCGCGGCCGACGGCCTGCCGGCGCGCTGCCGCGCGAAGCACGCCGCCCACCCAGCGGACGGGGCGCAGGACGAGCATCCAATCGCACGTGCGCGCGTAGTCGATGTAGCCGCCCAGCGTTCGCCAGATGCGCATCACCGCGTCGGTGGCGCTGTCGGAGAACGAGAGCTCCTGCGGACCGCGAAGGACCTGCCCCAGCAGGTGAAAGCCCGCGGCGCCGGCCCGGCTGTCGGGGGACACCACCACGTGCGTGGCGCAAACGGCCCGGATCGGCTCGCCGTCGAACCGCATCCGCCTGGCATGCGCGCCGATGAAGCCGATGACCTCATCGCTTTCGCCCACCGCGACCAGCGAGGGGAAGTCCTGGTCGGCCCAGGGGTAATCGAGCATGATGCCGCTCAATACGCTTTCGTTGAGCCGCCAGTTTGGAAGATGGGCACGCAGGAGCGTGATCACCGCCGGCAAATCACCTTTTTCGAGAGGACGAATATCGGTCATGCCGAAGGCGACACTACCGTCAGGAACCCCAGGAAAGCGCCAGCTTGCGCCTTGGTGCCAGCCGGTGCCCAACCAGCGACATGGATATGACGACGCTCGACAGTGACGCAACGGCGCCCGACGGGGTCCCGTTCGACGCCGCCGAGTGCCTCGAGCGCCTGGTGCGCGGGACGCGCGATGAGGTCCGGCGGCTGGGCAGGCGGGGCGCGGTCGTCGCCGTGTCCGGTGGGGTGGACTCCGGCGTCGTGGCCGGCATCTGCGTCCGCGCCCTTGGGCCGGAGCGCGTGCTGTGCTTGCGGCTTCCTGAGCGCGATGTCGGAACCGCCTCAGCCGACTTGGGCCTGGAGCTGGCCGAGGCGCTGGGGGCGCGCACGGAGATGGAGCCGATCACCGATGCCCTGGAGGGGCTTGGCTGCTACCGGCGCCGCGACGAGGCGATCCGGGGGGTATTCCCCGACTACCAGCCCAACTGGCAGCACAAGCTGGTGCGCTCCCCACCGTCCGGTGGGGTGATCGTCTTCTCGCTCGTCGTCCAGCGCCCGGATGGCACCGAGGAGCGGCGGCGCATGCCCTCCGAGGCATACCGGGACCTGATCTCGGCCACCAACATGAAGCAGCGAGTTCGCAAGCTGATCGAGTACACGTGGGCGGATCGGCTCGGCTACGCGGTGATCGGGACGCCGAACCTGCTCGAGTACGACCAAGGGTTCTTCGTAAAAGGGGGCGACGGGCTCGCCGATGTGAAGCCGATCGCACGCCTCTACAAGGGCCAGGTTTACCGGCTGGCCAAGGAGCTCGGCCTGCCCGAGGCGATCGCCACGCGGGCGCCCACCACCGAGACGTTCAGCATGCCACAGACCCAGGAGGAGTTCTACTTCGGCCATCCGTACGAGCAGATGGACCTGCTGATGTGGGGAGAGGCGCACGGGGTCGACCCGCCTGAGATCGGCGAGCGCATCGGCTTGTCGCCTGAGGAGGTCGAGAACGCATACCGGGAGATCGAGCGTCGCCGGGTCGCCACCGAGTACCTGCACGCTCCTCCGAGCATCCTCGACCCCAACGACTGACTCATGTGCGGCTTGGCAGGCATAGTCCGCCCCGACGCCGCGGCCGCGGTCCAGGAGGAGGCGCTGCTGCGAATGGCCGCGGCGGTGCGCCACCGCGGGCCCGACGGCTTCGGCCTTGCCCTCGACTCTGGGGCCGGACTCGTCTCCACCCGCCTGGCCATCTTCGACATCCCCCGCGGGTGGCAGCCGTTTGAGTCCGGTCCCGAGGGAAGCCTCCTGGTCTACAACGGCGAGGTCTACAACCACCTGGAGCTTCGTGCCGAGCTCAGCGCGCGCACCGAGGAGTTCGCGACCACCTGCGACACCGAAGTCGTTCTTCGCCTGCTCGAGCGCGAGGGCGTCGAGGCGCTGCACCGTCTGAACGGCCAGTTCGCATTCGCCTGGTGGCAGCCCCAGCGGCGCCGGCTGACCCTGGCGCGGGACCGCTTTGGCGTGCGCCCGCTCTTCTACGCCCTGCTAGGCGACGGCACCCTCGTCTTCGGGTCTGAGGCGAAGGCGCTCTTCGCGTCCGGCGAGGTGACCGCGGAGCCGGACCTGGCGGGCATCGACGACGTGTTCACGCTGTGGGGCCCGCGACCCCCGCGGACGACGTTTCGCGGCGTCAGCCAGGTCCTGCCGGGCGGGCTGGTGGTCTGGGAGCGAGGCCGGATCGTCGACGAACGCAGGTGGTGGACCCCGGAGTACGCGCAGGACGGCGCCCCGGACTGGGACCTGGACGAGCTGCTTCGCGACAGCGTTCGGCTGCGGCTGCGAGCCGACGTGCCCGTGGGCACTTACCTTTCGGGAGGGCTCGATTCGAGCCTGATCACGGCGCTCGCTCAGGCCGAGACGGACCACGAGCTGCGGACGTTCTCGATCGCGTTCTCCGATCCCCGCTACGACGAGCGCTCCCACCAGGAGGCGGTGGCACGCGCGATCGGCACGCGTCACCACGTGGTAGACGCGGGGCCGGCCGAGATCGCCACCGCCTTTCCCGAGGTGGTCCGCCACGCCGAGATGCCGCTGGTGCGCACGGCGCCCGTGCCGCTGTTCCTCTTGGCGAAGCAGGTCCGCGAGCAGGCGATCACCGTGGTCGCGACCGGGGAGGGGGCCGACGAGCTGTTTTGGGGCTACGAGCTCTTCAAGGAGGTCGCGCTTCGGGAGATCAACGAGCACAACCCAGAGCGGGCGATCGAGATGCTGGAGCAGCTCTACTCCTACCTGGGGCCCTCCGTCGCCCGTCGCGGACCGGCCTGGCGCCGCTTCCTGCTGGAGACCGGGGCCGACGACGAGCAGCTCGGCTCGCACCTCACGCGCTCTGAGGCGACCTCCACGGTGAAGGCCCTCTACCGTTCGGAGGTGGCCGCGGAGATCGGCCCGGACGCGTCACTCGATCGCCTGCGGGCCGAACTGCCGCCCGCCTTCGAGCGCTGGAGCCGGCTGGAGCGCGCCGCCTGGCTCGAGGTCACGACCCTGCTCGACCCGTACCTGCTGTCAGCGCAGGGGGACCGAGTCGCGATGGCGCACGGAGTCGAGGGCCGTTTTCCATTCCTCGATCACCGCGTGTTCGCTCACTCCGTGCGCCTGCCGGACCGCGAGAAGCTGGACGGCATGCGCGAGAAGGTGGCCCTGCGCAAGGTCGCCGCCAAGGTGCTGCCGCCGGCGATCGCCGAGCGGGTCAAGCAGCCCTACCGCGCCCCTGAGGTGGATCCGTTCTTTGCGCCCGGGGCGCCGCCGTGGGTTGAGGAGCTGCTGTCGCCGGCAGCGCTGACCGAGACCGGACTTTGGGAGCCATCGCGGGTGGGGGGCCTTCTGCGGCGCTGCCGCGCCGGGCGAGCGACCGGAATGCGTGAGTCGATGGCGCTGGTCGGCGTCCTCTCAACGCAACTTTGGCACCGCGAGTTTGTCGGTAGAGGGACGGGCCACTATCCGGCGGAGTCCGAGCAGCCGCGCATTCGCATCGATCGCACCGTGAAACCAGTGACGAAGGAGGTTGTATGACGGAAATCACCAGCGACGTGAGGGGGGACATGCGCGGGTACATCGAGGAGAACTTCCTCTACCTGCACCCCGGCGTCGAGCTCAAGGACGGGGATGACTTCCTGGCCCTGGGAATCGTGGACTCGCTCGGCTTTGTCGAGCTGGTGGAAGAGGTTCAGTCCCGCTACGGCGTCGAGGTCCAAGACGTCGAGATCACCGAGGAGAACTTCGGCTCGATTGATGCCATCGCCGGCTACGTCGGGCGCAAGCGAAACGAAGGATGAGCGTCCGCCCGCTCGGCGAGGACCTTCGCGCCGCAGCGGTCCGTGACCCGGACCGCGTCGCGCTGGTCAGCGCTGGGCGGAGGGTCACCTACGGCGAGCTCGACCGACTGGTCGACGGGGCGGCGGCCGGCCTCCGCGAGCTCGGGGTTGAGCGCGGCGATCGGGTCGCGACCGTCCTCCCGAACGGGATCGAGGCCGCGATCGCGATCTACGGCGTCCTTCGCGCTGGGGCTGCCTTCTCGCCCCTGAACCCGACGATCAAGCACGAGAAGCTCGCGCACGTCCTCTCCAACTCGCAGGCGGCGGCGGTCCTCTGTGACGCCGACCGGGCAGAGGTCGTCGGCACGGCAGTGGCCGAGACAGCCGAGGTCCCGATCGTGAACGAAGTCGAGGCGCTGGCGGGCTCCGACGGCGAGGCTCCGACGCGGCCGGTCAGCGTCGACTTGGCGGCTGTGATCTACACGTCAGGATCGACCGGGGACCCCAAGGGCGTGACGCTGACCCACGCCAACATGACCTTCGCCGCCGATTCGATCATCGAGTACCTGGGGATGGAGCGCTCGGACATCGTGCTGTGCGTGCTGCCGCTCTCCTTCGACTACGGGCTCTACCAGCTTCTGATGTCCATGCGGCTCGGGGCGACGCTGGTGCTGGAGCCGAACTTTGCATTCCCGGGACGGGTCGTGCAGCTCCTCGAGGCCGAGGACGTCACTGGGCTGCCGGGCGTTCCCACCGTGTTCCAGGTCCTGCTGTCGCTGCGTGGGCTGGCCGACCGCGAGCTGCCTTCGCTCCGCTTCCTCACCAACACGGGCGCCGCGCTGCCAAAGCCCACCGTGGAGGCGATCAGCCGCACGTTTCCCAACGCCCGCCTCTACTCGATGTACGGGCTCACGGAGTGCAAGCGCGCCACCTACATGCCGCCGGACCAGCTCGCGGGGCGCCCGACCTCCGTCGGTATCCCGATTCCGGGGACCGAGGCTTGGATCGAGGACGAGCAGGGCAACGTGGTGGGACCCGGCCAGGTGGGCGAGCTGATGATCCGAGGCTCCCACGTGATGCAGGGTTACTGGAACGATCCCGAGGCGACGGCGGAGCGCCTGCGGCCGGGACGCTGGCCCTGGGAGCGTGTGTTGGCGAGTGGCGATCTCTTCCGCTCCGACGAGGAGGGCTACCTGTACTTCGTCGGGCGCCGGGACGACCTGATCAAGTCCGGCGGGGAGAAGGTGGTTCCGCGCGAGATCGAGGACGTCCTCCACGCGGCCTCGGGAGTGCGGGAAGTGGCGGTCGTCGGCATCGCGGATCGGCTGCTGGGGCAGGCCGTCCACGCCCACGTGTCGCTGCAGGACGGCGCCACCCTCGACGAGTCGGCGCTTCGCGCCTATTGCGCGGACCACCTCGAGGACCACATGGTGCCGCGGCGGATCGTGATCCACCACGAGCTCCCCCGCACGAGCAACGGCAAGATCGATCGCCTGGCGCTCGCCAAGCCCTGAGCGCTCAAACGCCGCCGGCGGCCAGGAACTCCGCAACCTCGCGGGCACAGCGCTGAGGCTCGTCCGCGTAGACGAAGTGGCCGGCCCGCTCCACGATCACGAGCTCGGCATGCGGTATCTCGCGCTGGAAGCGGTGTGCCCCCGCGACGGGGGCGAAGGGGTCATCCGCGCCCCACAGGAGCAGCGTCGGCACGCCGAGCCGCGCGAGCCGTCCCTGGTAGGGCTCCAGCTTCTCGAAGTCGCCTGAGCGGTAGAGCTCCAGTGAGGCCCGCCTTCCGGCCTCCGTCTGAAAGCTCTTCCAGTACTCGGCGGCGCTCGCGGCGTCGAACCCGGGCGAGAGGGAAGCGAGCATCTGCGCGAACCCGTCCTCCGTCAGCGCGTCGAGGAGCTTCTCGCCTTCTCCGGGCGTACGCAGCGACTGGGCCATCCCGTGCCACTTGCCGTCCGGGAAGAAGCCGGTGTTGGAGATCACGAGGGCGGCGACCGCGTCGGGGTGTTCGCACGCCCAGCGCAATCCGATCAGCCCGCCCCAGTCGTGGACCACGAGGGCCACTCGCTCCAGTCCCAGAGCGGTTCGGAAGCGCTCGACCGCCTCGATTTGGCGCTCCCACGTGCCCGGAGGGTCGGGCCGCGATTCGCCGAACCCGGGAAGGTCGGGAGCGACGGCGCGGCGCCCTTCGTTCGCCAGGGTTGCGAGAACGTCGCGCCACATGTAAGAGGTCTCGGGAAAGCCGTGGAGGCAGAGAGCCGGGACGAGCTCGCTTTGGCGCGTCGGAACGGCCTCGCGGTATGCGAACCCATCGACCTTGGCCGGGGTCACCACGGTGGCGGACCCTACTGCGAGGGCACGCCGGGGTCGGATTGCCTGCAGCCGGGGGGGTGCCAGGGCGGGGGTCCCGGGACGACCGGCGGGGCCGGCATCGGGACGATCATCCACTACTCCGAAAGACCGGCGGCTTCGCGGGCGCGCTGTGCCTATCGAGGAAGCTCTGCGCCTGGCTGATCAAGCCCATGCCTGAACGAAACCCATGTGGCACCACGGTTTACATCGCGGAGCAAGGCGGGTGGGTTGATCCGAGGTTCGTCCTCCAGGTCTACGCCAAGGCGGTGATGTGTCGGGCTAAGCTCTCGGGCGCGTACTAGCCGAGTACGAGCGGGCGATGTCATGGACCGTTCTGCCGACAACTGAATGGGCAGAATGCCATTGTCCGGGGGCGACCGGCATGCGGTCGGGTCCGACCGTTGACCGGCGAACTTGGCTTAGTAAAGCGACATACGGACACCACACGGCGCCTTGGCGGAGTGGCTACGCAGCGGCCTGCAAAGCCGTTTACACCGGTTCGATTCCGGTAGGCGCCTTCGGCTCTAGCAAGAGGAATCCCGCTTGTGAAAGCCGAGGAGCGAGCCCTTTCGCCGCATCCCCGACAAAGCGCCTGGAGCCGCCAGGAGCCGCTGGCAAAGTGGCTACCGCTGGCGCGCAGACTGGCGTGCAGAGCGAAGGTGCTGTCTGCCCGATTCGCAGGCGGGGCGCTGCTGGATAGCCGCGCACGCCCGGTAGCGGCCGGGGCACATAGCTGGCAGGTGAACAGCACGTGCCGAAAGCCGATGCACGCTGTGCGTAGCAGCCGGGGCCTTTCCCCCGGGGATAACCGTCGCGACGACAGGCAGTCGATTTAGCCGCAGCGCTCTCCCTCCAGCGACCGACCTGACGACGCGTTCGTCGTGGGGCGTGTTAGCTCATGGGTGGTTGGGTGGGGAAGTAATGCGGCTTGCCCGGCAATCCCGAAGCAGCGCCGAGGCCGAGCCGAGGCGCCCCGCAGGCAGGGCAGCCAGCCCAATCCCCTGATCGGGCGGTGCGGTAGCCAGCCCCGGCTCGGGCGGACGGCAGGCGGCTCGGCCGCCAAAAACACTGATTCGAAATCGCCACACCGCATCGGCGTATTTCCCCGGTTTGGCTGTACGAACATGTGTTCGCCTCGTCTGGGATAATCAGGTCGATGGAACCTCCCTGCGCAATCCACGCCCGAACGCGACCCCGAAGATGAGCTTCGTCGCCTACGAGGAAGTCGCAGCCGACGGACGCGCTCGACGGCGCAGGCTGTCAGGCGAGGGGATGCTGGTGGTGCGAAAGAGCTTCACCTGGCAAGGGGAGCCCTACAGGGCCGGGGTGACGAGGGTGAGCGCCGATCACCCGATTTGCGAGTCCCGCCATGCGGATCAACTTCAACCCGCGTGTGAAAGCGAGTCGAGCCCGGCCATTCTTCGCTTCCTGCGCCGCCGCGCCGAGCGATCCCGGCCAGCCCGTCGGGTGGCCGACTACTGGCGACTCGGAGCTGAGCGCTGGCGACTAGGCACGCGCGAGCGGCGGCCCCTTAAATGATTGCCCAGCCCAGCCCTCAGTCACCGTCCCAGCCCGAGCTGCGCATGCGGGCAAAGTGCTTCATGAGGCTGC
>CAVWKY010000009.1:0-205000 GCA_963755775.1 uncultured Actinomycetes bacterium
ACCAGTCGACCCGTGAGTTGCCGTCGCATCGTCCCGTGCGATGCCGGTCGAGCGCCGCCTCACGTAGTCGTAGTCGCCGACCGACACGCCGCCGCTCGTGATGACCGCGTCGCACGCGTCGAGCGCGTGCTCGAGACGCCGACGATCATGCGCCTCGTCGTCGCGCGCGATGCCGAGGTCGACCGGCTCGGCGCCGGCGTCGCGCGAGCAGCGCGAGCAGCATCGGGCGGTTCGAGTCGCGGATCTTGCCCGGGCGCGAGCGGCGCCGTCGACTCGACGCAGCTCGTCGCCGGTGGAGAGCACGCCGACACGGGCGCGTGGGTACACCGCGCACCGTGCCGAGCGCCGATGCTCGCGAGCACGCCCAGGTGCGCGGGCCCGAGCACCGTGCCGGCCGCGAACACGACGTCTGCCCGGCCTCGAGGTCGCCACCCGGCCGGCCGCACGTGGTCGCCCGGCGCTCGACCGCCGGCTGACGCGCGACACCGTCGTCGCCGTCGCGCTGCGTGCGCTCGACCATCACGATGGCGTCGGCGCCGTCGGGCATCGGTGCGCCGGTCATGATCCGGATCGCCTCGCCGGCGCCCACCGGCGACCGTCGGCGCGTGCCCGGCGGGCAGCTCGCCGACGACGCGCAGGCGCACGGGCGCGTCGGCGCTCGCGCCCGCGGTGTCGGCGGCCCGCACCGCGTAGCCGTCCATCGCGGTGTTGGCGAACGGCGGGACCGGCTCGCCGGCGACGACGTCGGCGCGCGAGCACGAGCCCGAGCGCGTCGGCGCAGCGCGACGTCGACTCACGGGCGCGAGCGGCGTCGACCGCGCCGAGGATCGCCGCCTGCACCTCGTCGAGCGAGCGAGCGATCACGCTAGCCGAGTCCGCGTCGTGCACGAGGTCGCATCAGGTAGTCGGCGAGCTCGGGGCCGAGGTCGTGCGCGCTCGAGCGCGAGCTCGATGTTGGCGCGGAGGAAGTCGAGCTTCTGGCCGATGTCGTAGCGGCCCGTCGGTGAACACGCGGCCGAAGACCGGCTCGGTCGTCGAGCAGCAGGCCGATCGCGTCGGTGAGCTGGAGCTCGCCGCCGACGCCGGGCGTCGATGCGGTCGAGCGCGTCGAAGATGCCGGGCGTGAACACGTAGCGGCCGATCACCGCGAGGTTCGACGGCGCCTCCTCGGCTCGCGGCTTCTCGACGACGCCGCGCACGCGGCACGAGCGCCGTCGCCGACGATCTCGCACTCGGCGCAGCCGTACGACGAGATCTCGCTCGGGCGCGACCTCGAGCAGCGCGAGCACCGACGCGTCCGTCGCGCTCGTGCACGTCGAGCATCGAGCGCGAGCAGCTCGCCGTCGTCGACCATGATGTCGTCGCCGAGCAGCACGGCGAACGGCTCGTCGCCCACGTGCTCGCGCGCCACGCACACCGCGTGCCCGAGGCCGAGCGGGTCGCGCTGGCGGATGTAGTGGATGTCGGCGAGCTCGTTGATCGTCCTGCACCTCCGCGAGCAGGTCGAGCTTCGCCGACTGCTCGAGGTAGTGCTCGAGCTCGAAGTTGCGGTCGAAGTGGTCCTCGATCGCGCGCTTGCCGCGGCCGGTGATGATCAGGATGTCGGTGAGGCCCGGCGCGCGACCGCCTCTTCGACGACGTACTGGATCGACGGCTTGTCGACGACCGGCAGCATCTCCTTGGGCTGGCTCTTGGTCGCCGGGCAGGAACCGCGTGCCGAGCCCGGCGGCGGGGATCACGGCCTTGGTCACGCTTGGCGCCACGCGCCGACGCTACCCGTCGATCGCGGCACGCTCGTCGCCGGCGTCGGGCGGATCGTCGACTCGCGGGCTCGAGCCCGAGCTCCTCGCCCTTGACGAGGCGGCGCAGGTTCGAGCAGTGACGGCCGATCACGAGCAGCGCCAGCACCGCGATGACGACGATGTCGCCCCGCCGTGACCGGCGAGCGCGACCGACGATCGGGAAGGCGATCAGCGACAGTCGAGCGACGCGATCGACGCCTTGTGCGTGACCCGCGGCCAGCGACGACCCACAGCACGCGCCATCGCGACCGTGAGCAACGGGAAGATCACGAGCAGCACGCCGCGCGCCGGTGGCCACGCCGCGCCCGCCCTTGAACCTGCCGGGTGATCGGCAGCATGTGCCCGAGGATGGCGGCGACGCCGAGGATGTACGCGCCGCGGTGGCCGTCGACCGCGAGGCCGACCCCGGCGGCGAGCGCGCCCTTGGCGAAGTCGAGCGCGAAGACGAGCCCGCCCGCCTTCCACCCGAGCAGCCGGAACGTGTTCGAGGCGCCGGGGTTGCCCGGAGCCCTCGGCGGTGACGTCGACGCCCCGGCGGCGCGCGACGAGGCTCGCGCTCGGGAACGTGCCGAGCAGATAGGCCAGGGGCACCAGCAGTGCCAACTCGACGCCGACGTTCATCGCCGCCCATTCACCGCCATCGGGGGCTCGGCTGGCGCAGTCCGTGACCCGGAATGCGCGGCCGTGGGCTACTGTTGGCAGTCACGTCGATCGAGTGCTAACCGGCCGTCCGTGCCAGTCCCGCGAGAGGTCCGCATGCCCACCTACGTCTACGAGTGCGCCAAGTGCGGCGACGAGTTCGAGGTGTAGCAGTCGTTCACGGAGGACCCGCTGAAGAAGCACCCCGGCTGCGGCGGCAAGGTCGCCAAGGTCTTCCAGCCCGTCGGCATCGTGCTGAAGGGCCCGGGCTTCTACAAGACCGACAGCCGCAACGGCGAACGGGAAGCGCTCGAGCGGCGGCGACTCTCGAAGCTCGACCGAGTCGAGAAGTCCGAGAAGTCGGAGAAGTCGAGAGTCCGACATCGCGACGTCGACGACCGGCTCGAAGGCGGGTCCGGCTCGGGCTCGGGCGACACGAAGTCGGCGACGAAGAGCGCCGCCAAGCGCCTCGACGCCGGCCAGCACGTCCACCTAGTCTCACGCCCTCTCCCCCGCGCCTTCCCCTGCCTCCCCGCTCGGCGACCCGCCGGTCGTCCTCGGGAAGGACCTGCCATGTCTCGTCGCTCGCCGCGCGCTCGCGCTCTCGGGGCGCCGCGCTGGTCGTCGCGCTGGTCACCGCCGCGATCGTCGCCGGCGACCTCGCCGCGCTCCACCGCCGCGCCGCCGACCTCGGCCCCGATCGTCGACGCGGTCGTCGCCACCCGCGACCTCCCGCTCGGCACCGTGGTCGCGCGCCGCCGACCTCGTCGACCCGCGCAGCGTGCACCGCTCGCAGCTGCCCGACGCGGCGTCACGCGACCGCGCCGCGATCATCGGGCGGGTGGTCGCGGTGCCGGTGCGTGCAGGGGCGGCTACGTCGCGCGCGCGCACCTCGCGCCGCTCGGCCGCACCGGCCTCGACGGCGTCGTGCCGCCGGGCATGCGCGCGATGCGCGGTCGTGGTCACCGACGCGCTCGACCGCGTCCGGGCGCCGCCGTCGACGTGCTCGCCACCTACGACCCGCGCGGCCGGCCGACGCGGCGACGACACGACCGACGGTCGTGGCGCGCCGGCGTGCACCGTGGTCGCGTGTCGACCGCCGCGCCGGGAGCGGCGCGGGCCGGGCCGGCGCCGCTGGGCGTCACGCTGCTCGTCGATCCCGACCAGGCGCCGAGCGCCTCGCCTACGCCCAGGCGAACGGCGTCGTCACCCTCGCCCTGGTTCCGCCCGAGGACGCCGCGCACCCCTAGCATCGGCGTCCTTGTCGGTCCTGCACGCCATCATCCTGGGGATCGTGCAGGGTCTGTCGGAGTTCCTGCCCGATCTCCTCGAGCGGCCACCTGATCCTCGTGCCGGAGCTGTTCGGCTGGAACGAGCTCACCGCCGAACGATTCGCTCGACAAGACGTTCGACGTGGCGCTGCACGTCGGGCACGCTGGTGGCCGTGCTCGTGGTACTTCCGCCGCGAGGTCTGGTCGCTACGTGGTCGCGGCGCTGGCACTCGGTGCGACGCGCTCGGTCACGACGGTCGACGAGCGGCTCGCATGGCTGCTGCTCGCTCACCGCGATCCCGGGCGCGCTCGTCGGCGCGCTCTTCACGAGCGTCATCGAGGACAACCTCGGCGACCCGATCCTCATCGGCGTGAACATGATCGTGTTCGGGCTCGTGCTCCAGTGGGCCGACGGCCTCGCCGGACACCGGCCGACCGACGACTTCCAGAAGACGCGACGCGGTGCTGATGGGCGACGCGCAGGCGCTCGCACTCGCGCCCGGCGTGTCGCGTCGGGCGTCACCATCTCGGCGGGCCGCTGGCTGCGTTTCACCGCAGGCGTCGGCCGCGAAGCTCTCGTTCCTCATGAGCATCCCGATCACCGGGGGTGCGGCGCTCTACAAGGGCGTCGAGATGTTCGCGACGGCGGGATCCCGGCCGGGTTCGGCGGCGCGTTCTTCTGGGGCATCGTGGCGTCGATGGTGAGCGGGTTCGTCGCCATCGCGTTCCTGCTCCGGTACGTGCGGACGCACTCGTTCCTGCCGTTCGTGATCTACCGGGTCGTGCTCGGCGTCGTCGGTGATCGTGGTCTTCGCGACCGGCATCCGTTGAGCTGCGGCATCCGCTGAGCGGCGCAGCGGTCAGGCGCCGCTGACCGCCATCTCGCCGACGAGCAGCGTGACGCCCGGCCGCGCCGCCGGGGAGCCAGGTGAGGTCGGCGCCGACCTCGACGATGTCGAGCAGCATGCGCTGCAGCGTCGACGCGATCGTGACCTCGCGGACCGGCTCGGCGAACTCGCCGTCGCGCACCATGAGGCCTTCGGCGCCGACCGAGAAGTCGCCGCTCACCGGGTTCGTGCCGGAGTGCAGGCCGCTCACCGACTGCACGTAGAGCGCCGTCGCGGCACCGACGCCAGGATCTCGTCGGGACGTCAGCGCGCCCGGCAACAGGTGCAGCGCACGCGCGCCGACGCCGGGCGTCGACTTGAAGCCGCCGCGCACCGCGGAGCCGGTGGTGCCCGCTGCCGGCGCGGCGGCCGGTGTAGACGTTGTGGAGGAACGCCTCGAGGCCGCCGTCGACGATCGAGCGCGACGCGGCGGGTCGGCACGCCCTCGGCGTCGTGGGTGGCGGCGCCGAACGCGTCGGCGATGGTGGGGTCGTCGACGAGCGTGATGCCCGGGCGCCGCGACCTCCTCGCCCTCACGCCCGACGAACATCGAGCGGCCCTTCACCATCGCTTCGCCGCTGAGCGCGCCGCCGACGAGCGCCGAGCAGCGACCGGGTGACCAGCGGGTCGAACACCACGGGCAGCGTTGCGACGGGATCGGCTGCGCGCCCGAGCAGCCGCACCGCGCGCTCGGCGGCGTCGTGCGCCGCGACCTCGGATCGAGGTCGGCGAAGCGTGCGGCCGGCGGAGAAGCCGTAGCCCGTCTGGGTGCCGTCGCCCTCGCCGGCCAGCGCGCACGACGGAGCACGAGCAGACGGTGCGCCGCGTCGACGACTCGACGCCCGAGCGAGCTCGCGACCGCGGCTTCGACCGCGGCGTCGCCGTAGCGACGCCGACTCGACGCCGCGCACCCGCGGGTCGGCGACGCCGTGGTCGCCGCCTCGAGCTCGAGCGCGAGCGCGACCTTGTCGGCGGTGGGCGGCCGCGAGCGTCGTCGCGCCAGAGGTCGAGGTCGGCGACGGCGACGCCGTCGGCGTCGGCCGGGCGTCGGCGAGCGCGTACGACTCGTCGGGCGCGCCGAAGCGCGGCGTTGTCGCGCGCCTCGGCGACGCGTCTCGGCGACGACGTCGGCGATCGAGCGAGCCCGCCCACGCGTAGCCCTGGCGGCCGTCGACGATCACGCGCACGCCCACGCCCTCGATCTCCGCGACCGACGAGCGACTCGACCTCGCCGCCGAACACCTTGACGTCGGTGTCGCGCGACGCGCAGCACGTACGCCTCGACCTGCTCGCCCGGCACGGGCGTCGCCGGCGACGCGCCGGGCGATGCTCGAGCAGGTCGACGTCAGTCACCGGCGGTGCCGCCCACGGTGAGCTCGGCCACCCGCAGCGTCGGCTGGCCCGACGACACCGGGCACGCCCTGGCCGTCCTTGCCGCAGGTGCCGGCCCAGGTGTCGAAGTCGTTGCCGACGGCGTCGACCAGGCGCAGCGTCTCGGGGCCGTTGCCGATGAGCTGCGCGGCGCGCACCGGCTCGGTGATCTCGCCGTTCTCGATCAGGTACGCCTCGGTGATGCCGAACACGAAGTCGCCGGTCGCGGTGTTGACCTGGCCGCCACCGAGCGCGACGCAGTAGAGGCCGTGCTCGGTGTCGGCGATGATGTCGTCGGGATCGTCGTCGCCCGGCAGCAGGTACGTGTTGGTCATGCGCACCATCGGCAGGTGCTTGTAGGTCTCGCGCCGGCCGTTGCCGCTGCTCGCGCGGCCCGTGCTTGCGGGCGCGCACGAGGTCCCACATGTAGTCGGTGAGCACGCCGTTCTCGATGAGCACGTTGCGCTGCGCGGGCGCGCCTTCGTCGTCGATCGCGAACGTGCCCCACTCGCGCGCGTAGCGTGCCGTCGTCGACCAGCGTGACGAGCGGCGACGCGACCTGCTCGCCGACGCGGCCGCGGAACACCGACGCGTCCCTGTCGACGAGGTCGGCCTCGAGGCCGTGGCCGCACGCCTCGTGGAACAGCACGCCGCCGGCACCGCGCCGCAGCACGACCGGCAACTGGCCGCGCGGCGCGGGCCGGGCGCGCAGCAACGTGAGCGCGCGGTCGGCCGCGGTGCGGGCGACCTCTTCCGGGTCGAACTCGTCGAAGTACTCGAAGCCGACCG
The DNA here is from genome assembly GCA_963755775.1 of uncultured Actinomycetes bacterium. Classification (GTDB taxonomy): domain Bacteria; phylum Actinomycetota; class Thermoleophilia; order Solirubrobacterales; family 70-9; genus AC-56. Next base: position 6,760 of record CAVWKY010000009.1, read on the forward strand.
TGCGGCCGGGCGCCTCGGTGCCGGTCTGCATCCCGGTATCGCCGACGGCGACGCAGTTGACCACGAAGCGGGTGCGCACCTGGTCGTCCTCGGCGAGCAGGCCGTCGGAGTTGGCGACGAGCACGCGGCGGCGGCCGTCGGCGTACGACGCGCTCACCTGGCGGATCGAGTCGCTCACCGACCGGGCGGCGTCGTCGGCGCGGTCGAGCACCTCGACCTTGCGGGCCTTGGCCACCGACTCGGGCAGGACGGTGACCAGGTGCGGCGCGCCGGACCTCGCGCCGCTCGAGGGCGGCGACGCGCGGTCTCGCCCGGCTCGCCCGTGCGGCTGCGGCCGCGGCGGCGTCGGCCGCGGCGCAGGCCGGCCTCGGAGAGATCGGCGGTGTGGGCGAAGCCGGTGGACTCGCCGCGCACGACCCGGATGCCCGCGCCGCGTTCGCGACCCGGACACGAACTCCTCGACCTTGCCGTCGTCGAGGCGGGCCGACGCGGTCCGACGGTCTTCGGCGAACACCTCGGCGAAGTCGCCGCCGTGGCGCAGCGCGGTCTGCAGGGTGCGTTGGAGTACCGATTCTTCGATCACGTCGCCTCCTGCGGGGTTGTCTATCGTAGGCCGATGCCCCTGCGCCCCGGTCTTGTCTGCTACCGTCAGCTCGTCGTCACCGACGACGACACCGCGCTCGCGCTCAAGACCGGCGACGTCCCGGTGCTCGCGACACCACGCGTCGTCGCCCTGGCCGAGGAGGCCACCGTGCGCGCCGTCGACGGCGAGCTCGCCGAGGGCACCACGAGCGTCGGGTACCGCGTCCAGCTCGACCACCTCGCGCCCACCGCGGTCGGCGGCCACGTGCGGGCCGAGGCCACGCTCGAGGCGCGTCGAGGGGCGCCGGCTCAACTTCCGGGTCTCGGTGAGCGACGGCCACGGGCTCGTCGCGGCCGGGCGCATCACCCGCGTGATCGTCGAGCGCACACGCTTCATGGAGAAGGCCGCCGGCGACTGAGCCTCGGCACGCGGCCGGTCGACCGGCTCGGCAGCGGGGCAGGCGGGCCAGGAACGTGTCGAGCGCCTGCGCCACACGGGTGGGTTCTCGAACTGCGGCGAGTGCCCGGCGTCGGGCACGACGACGAGCTCGCGCCCGGCGACGACGGCCACGATGTCGCGGACCGGCTCGAGGAAGCTGGTGTCCTGCTCGCCGACGATGCCGAGCACCGGCACCGAGATCGACGCCAGCTCGGGCAACTGGTCGGGCTGGTGGACGATCTCCGTGCACCATCGTCGCCCACATGACCGGCGACTGTGCCGACCACTTGTAGTCGGCGTACTCGCGGAAGCCGGGCCGCTCCGCCAGCACCCGCTGGTACGCGGCCGATCCGAACAGGTCGAGCTCGTCGGACAGCTGCTTGAGCACCGCCAGGCCCTCGTTGCGGGCGACCTCGACCCCGAGGGCGACGAGCTCGTGGTCGAGACCCGGTGGCGGCCCGGCCGACGTGGCCATGAACACCAGTGCCGCGGGCAGCTCCGGGTGCGCCAGGGCGACGCGCCGGTCACCATCCCGCCCATGGAGTGGCCGAGCAGCCGCAGGTCGTGGAGCCCGGTCGCGGCGACCACCGCCGAGGTGTCGGCCGCGAGCCGGTCGAGGGAGTACGCGGCAGGATCATCGGGGGCGTCGCTCTCACCGTGGCCCCGGTGGTCGAACGTCACGACCCGGTGGTCACGTGCGAACCCCTCGACGTGGTCGGCGAAGTCTTCCTTGGCGCCGCCGATGCCGTGCACCAGGAGCAGTCCCGGGGCCTCGGGCGGGCCCGCGACGATCGTCGCGAGGCCCACGCCGTCGTCGGTCGTGACGCGCATCCGGCCAATCTACGGCCGGGCAAACTGCAGGGGAACAAACCCGTAACATGAAGGAATGGCGGCTCCCGAGACGGCTGACGCGTACGTTCCGCGTCGGCACCTCCGGCTCTCGGGTGCGACCAAGCTCGGGATCCGCATCATCGTCAGCGCGGCGCTCCTGGCGATCCTGATCGTCAAGATCCCCGCCGAAGAGATCCAGCCGAAGGACACCCACTTCGGCACGCTGACGTTCCTCGCCGTCGGCCTGGCCTTCACGTTCTTCGGCTTCGTCCTGTCGGCGTGGCGCTGGCAGCGGGTGTTCGGGGTGTTCGAGGTCCGCGTGCCGCTGCGCACGCTGCTCGCCCACTACCTCGCCGGGCAATTCGTCGGCAACGTCCTCCCGTCGACGATCGGAGCAATACGTAGTCAACCTCGAGGTAGGAACACAACAACGCATTGCTGGGAGCGCCTTCGGCCTTGCCGCGGCGGACGGAGTGACGCGGTGGCTGGAGGAGAACGGTCGCGGGTATGAGACGACGTCTGGGCTGGTGCCGATCGTCCCGGCGGCCGTCGTCTACGACTTGTCGGAGGGCGACCCAAGGGCGCGCCCGGGCCCGGATGCCGGGTATGCGGCGTGTGCGGCGGCGACGGAAGCCGTGCCGGAGCGGGGAGGGTCGGCGCCGGGACCGGCGCTGCGGTCGCGAAGATCCACGGCCGCGAGCGCTCCGTCCCGGCGGGGATCGGCTACGCAGCGGCGCGCAGCGGCCGCGGCGAGACGGTTGCGGCGCTCGCGGTAGTGAACGCGTTCGGCGACGTGATCGAAGCGGGACGGGTGCTGGCGGGGCCGCGCGGGGAGGATGGCCGGACGCTCTCGACCGCCGAGCTGATCGCTGCGATGGAGGGGCCACCCGATTGGACCGGGCTGGAGGAGCGAAACACGACGCTCGTGTGCGTGATGACCGACGCGGCGCTCGACAAGGCGGCCTGTTCGCGGGTGGCGAGGATGGCAAGCGGCGGGGTGGCCCGCACGATCGACCCGGTGCACTCGGATGTCGACGGCGACGTGGCCTTCTGCCTGTCGTCCGGCGGCGGCGAGATGGACCGCTTCACGCCGATCTCGATCGGCACGATCGCCGCCACGGTGACCGCGGCGGCGATTCGCGACGCGGTCGCGGGGCGGTAGTCGAACCGCGGAGAGGTCCGCTCCCGATCGACCCCGTTGCGTCCGGCCCGCGAGGCATCGTTGCGTTCCTTCATGCCGGGCACCTACAAGACCGAGGCCGTGGTGCTGCGCTCGATTCGCTATGGGGAGGCGGATCGCGTGCTGCATCTCTACAGCGCCACCCGTGGACGGGTGGGGGCGATCGCCAAGGGGTCGCGGCGTCCCCGCTCGCGCTTCGGGGGACGGCTCGAGCCGTTCTTCCGGCTCGACCTGGTTCTGCATCAGGGCCGGGGCGAGCTGGCCACGGTGACTTCCGCGCACACGGTTGCCGCGCACCCTGGCCTGCGCTCGAGCGAAGCGGCGCTGATGGCGGCTGCGCGCGGGTGCGACGCGGTGCTGCGGCTGCTCGACTCGGCCGAGGCAAACCCGCCCGCCTACAACCTGCTCTGCCGCTATCTGGCGCTGCTCGACGGGCAGGGGTCGGCGGTCGCGGACGGCACCGGCGATGGTGCGGTCGGGCTGGGCACTGCGCTCGCTTTCCGCCTCAAGCTGGCGCTTGCCGCCGGCTTCGTTCCAGAGCTCGCCTCGTGCGCACGCTGCGGCGAGCGGGAGGGGCTGGTGTGGTTCTCCGGCGCTGCGGGGGGCGTCGTGTGCGCCGCCTGTGAGCACGGCGCCTTCGAGCTCTCGCCGGAGGCGCACCGGTTCATGATCGAGGCGCTGGGCCGCCCGCTGGCGTCGGCCCCGAGCGCCTCGCAGCGCGCTCTGCGCCAGGCCGAGCGGGGGGTCGCCGAGACGCTCGAGCACCACGCCCACGTTCGCCTGCGCTCGGCGGCGTAGCCTCTGCGACCGGCGGCCGCGACCTGCGGCGTTGGCCGAAAACGTGGCCTATATGAATCGGAAATCGGCCACCGTGCGGAATTGGGCGCTTCCGCGTCGGCTCAGCTCCGTGGCCGGTACAGCCGCTCGGCGACTCGGAGCTGGACGCGACGAGGGGAAGGTTGGGTGACGCGAATCAGCCAGCGGATCGCGCGGCCAGGGATGACCGAGCGGCGGCCGCGGTCGTATGCGTCAAGCGCCTCGCGCACCACCTGCTCGGCCTCGATCGTGCCGGGAACGACGGCGACGCGGTCCGGCTCATAGCCGGCGACGCGTTGCCATTCGGTGGGGACCGGGCCGGGGTTGACGGCGAGGACGCGGACGCCCGAGCCGCGCAGCTCGGTGTGGAGGGCGTCAGTGAAGCTGATCACGAAGGCCTTGGTGGCGGCGTAGACGGACTCGTAGGGGATCGGCTGCATGCCCGCGGTCGAGGCGACGTTGATGATGCCGCCGCGCCGCTGCTCGGCCATCGCAGGCAGGAAGGCGTGGGTGAGGGTGACGACAGCCTCGCAGTTCAGGCGCACCTGCTCGGCGTCACGCTTCGGATCCTGCTCCAGAAACGGGCCCGAGGTTCCGAAGCCGGCGTTGTTCACGAGCAGGGAGACCCGGAGGCCCAGCTCGGCCACGCGATCCGCGAGGGATGCGGCGTCGGTGGCGAGGTCGCAGGGGATGACGTGCGCCTCGGTGGGGAGCTCGGTGGAGAGTTGCTCCAGCCGGTCGGCGCGGCGGGCGACAAGAGCGAGGTCGTGGCCTCGTGCGGCCAGGCTGCGCGCGAATTGTTCACCAATTCCCGACGAGGCGCCGGTGACCAGGGCGATTTCGCGCACTGCGTGACCCTATTCTCTTCCCGAGGTGTCAAGCACAGCCAGCCAGCCGTCGGCCGTTTCGGGGCGGTCGCTCGAGGAGCGGGTGCGCGCCTGGGAGGGCGAGTACCTGTGGGAGCGAGCGACGCCCTCGTATCCCGCCAAGCGTCGCGAGCCCGAGCCCGACAGCCCAATGCGAACGCCGTTTCAGCGCGATCGCGATCGGATCGTGCACTCGAAGGCTTTCCGGCGCCTGAAGCACAAGACGCAGGTGTTCATCGCGCCGGAAGGGGACCATTACCGGACCAGGCTCACCCACACGCTCGAGACCTGCTGCATCGCCCGCACCGTGGCGCGGGCCTTGGGGTTGAACGAGGACCTCACCGAGGCGATCGGGCTGGGCCACGATCTGGGGCATCCGCCGTTCGGGCACATCGGCGAGGAGGCGCTGGACGAGGCGCTGCGCGAGCGAGCCGGGCGGAGCTTCCGGCACAATCGCCAATCGCTTCGGGTGGTGGACGTGCTGGAGCGCGAGGGGCGGGGGTTGAACCTGACGGAGGCGGTTCGGGACGGGATTCTCAACCACACTGGCTCGGAGCAGCCGATGACGCTCGAGGGGCGGTTGGTGCGCCTGGTGGATCGTGTCGCCTACATCAATCACGACATCGACGATGCGCTTCGGGCGGAGATCATCGTCGCCGACGACCTGCCGACGGCGGAGATTGAGCTGCTCGGGCCGACCGGCGCGAGGCGGATCGACATGCTGGCCACCGACATCGTCGAGCGCTCGCGCCAGGCCGGAGACGTGGTGCAAAGCGAGCAGGTGGGCGGAGCGATGCTGCGGCTGCGGAAGTTCATGTTCGAGCGGGTGTACCTGGGGGAGGAGGCCCGCAGCGAGCACGAGCGGGTTCAACGCACGCTGCGGGGCCTGTTCGACCATTACAACGCGCACCCGGAGGAGGTTCCCGATTCCACGGGCGGTGGTGACGACGTTCAGCGGATCACGGACTACATCGCGGGGATGACGGATCGCTTCTGCATCGCCGCGTTCAAGCGCCTGGCTCTGCCCGAGGAGTCGCGGCTCTGAACCCGAGCTTCGGGACTTGCGGCTGATGTCGCGCGGGGCACCAGGCGGAGGGAGCTCGGGCGGGCGGTTCACGACCGGGACGGTCGAGCGGGTCAAGGAGGCCGCCGACATGGTCGAGATCGTTTCGGGATACACGGAGCTGCGCAGAAGCGGGGAGCGCTTCACGGGCTTGTGTCCGTTCCACGAGGAGCGCACGCCGTCGTTCTCCGTTGATCCGCGGGAGAAGCTCTACTACTGCTTCGGCTGCGAGGCGGGAGGAGACGTGTTTCGCTTCGTGCAGGAGAAGGAGGGGTTTGGGTTCGCCGAGGCGGTGGAGGCGCTCGCCGAGCGCTACGGCGTCGAGACGGAGCGAGAGCGCGAGGACCCGCGGGCCGAGGAGGCGCGAAGGCGGCGAGCGCGGCTGGGGGAGGTGTTGGAGCGGACCGCCCAGTTCTACGGGCAGTACCTGTGGGAGTCGAAGGAGGCGGCGAAGGCGCGGGAGTACCTGGCGTCGCGCGGGCTGGACAAGGAACTGCTGCGGGCGTTCGGAGTTGGGTATGCGCCAAGCGCCTGGGACCAGGTGCTGACGCGGGGCCAGCGGGCGGGGTTCGGTGTGGCTGAGCTGACTGCTGCCGGGCTGGTGCAGAAGGGGCAGCGGGGCGGCCACTACGACCGGTTTCGGGCGCGGATCATGTTCCCGGTGCGCGACGCGCGCGGCCGCGTGCAGGGGTTCGGCGCGCGGGCGCTGCGTCCGGACTCGAAGCCTAAGTACCTGAACTCGCCGGAGGGAGAGCTCTACCGGAAGGGCCGCACGCTGTACGGGGTCGATCGGGCGCGCGGGGCGATCGCTAAGGCGGGATGGGCGGTCGTTGTGGAGGGGTACATGGACGTGCTCGCGGCCCACAAGGCGGAGATCGGGGAGGCGGTCGCGGTGATGGGCACCGCGATCACGCCGGAACAGCTGCAGCAGTTGTCGGGATACGCGGAGGAGGCGGTGCTGGCGCTGGATGCCGACCGCGCCGGGCGGGCGGCAATGGTTCGCGCGCAGCGTGTGGCCGGCAGCCGCAAGCTCCGCCTGCGGGTGGCGGCGATGCCCGCCGGAGAGGACCCGGCGGACATGGTGGAGTCGGGGAAGGCCGAGCAGCTGCGGGAGTTGATCGCGGAGGCGGCGGAGCTGCCGGAGTTCCACGTGCGGGTGGCGCTCGACGAGGCGGACCTGGCGAGCCCGGCGGCGAGGGACCGGGCGCTCGATGAGGTGGTGCCGGTGCTGGCGGCGATGGGTGAGTCGATCAGCCGCGACGAGCTGGCGCGCGTGGTGGCGGATCGGCTGAACGCGGATCCCGCCCTGGTGATGCGCAGGGTGGGCGGCGAGGAGAGGCGCGCGGACACGCCCTCGGGTGCGGCGAGGGAGGAGGGCGGGGGGAAGCCGGCGGCGCAGGCGGCGCGGCCGACGCGCGCGCTCAGCGCGCGCGAGAGGCGTGAGCAGGCGCTGCTGGGGATGTGCATCGCGTCGAAGACGGAAGGGCGGGATTTCCTGGAGCGGCTTACGCCGGAGCATCTGTCGTCGCCGGCGGTAGAGCGGGCCCGGCAGTGGCTGGCGGGGCACCTGGAGGAGCCGATGAGCGGCCTGCCGCGCGACGACGAGGAGCTGGTGTCGCTGATTACCCAGCTGGTGATGAAGGCGGAGCGCGAGCCGGGCGGGCGCGAGGTAATGGAGCTCAGCTTCCTGCAGCTCGAGCAGGCGATGATCGAGGGCCGGATTCAGGCAGCGCAGCAGGGGGGAGGGGACCCGCCGGTGGACCTCCAACGCCGCCGGGCCGAGCTTGCGGAGCGAATCGCGCACTGGGAGACGGCGGGGACAGGCTGACGGTTCGCCGGGGCGGGGCGAGCGAGAGGCGGCGATCCACTGTGGGATTGACCGCAATATGCGCGGCAAATCTCACATTCGACTAGGGGCGGACTCCCCCGGGTGGACTCGAACCACCATTACTCGGTTAACAGCCGAGTGTCTTGCCATTAGACGACGGGGGATCGTGCGCTGTGCCACAAACATCGCGCGCACCGCTTGAGGTGCTGGATTCTAGGACGACCGCTGAGCGTCATCCTTAGTCAATGCCTCCACCAGCTCGGCTCCGCGTTCCGCTCCGTCGTTCGTGCGCGCCCAGACCGCGATCTCCTCTGCTCGCTCGGCGAACCGGCGGTCGCGAAGGATGCGACGAACCGCCCATCGCAGCGACGCCTCGCCCAAGAGTCGCCACGGCAACATGAGCCCCGCCCCCGCCCAGGCCACCCGAGCTCCGTTCTCCGCCATGTCCCCGCCGCGAGGGCAGCAGAGCAAGGGCGCTCCGACCCCGAGCGCTCGTGCCACCGTCCCGTGCCCCCCGTGGCAGATCACCAGCGCCGCCCGCGGCATCACCTGCGAATAGGAAAGCCAGTCCACCACCCGCGCGTTCGCCGGCGCGTCCGGAAGCGGGTCACCATCGCGTCGGTTCGTCGTCGCGACGATTCGCACCGGCTCGTCCGCCAGCGCGTCCAGCGACCTCCGCAGCAAGCAGAGCTCCGGGTCCTGGGCCGTGGACGGCGCCACCAAGACCAGCGGTCGCGGTCCGGCTGGCAGCTCGATCTCCGGGTACGGCAGCTCGAACTCCATTGGCCCGGTGACGTGCACGCGCGCAGGCCAGCGCCGCGGATACTCGAGCTGAGGCAACGTCGCCACCAGCACCAGGTCGCGACTGATGCCGCCGTGGAGCTCGCGAACGGGCGGGAGCCCCACGGCGGCGCGCGTCTCGTTCATCTCCCGCCGGCCCCGCCGCAAGCCGCTCGTCAGCAGCGGCAGCCACGCTCGCCACATCGCCGTTCCGAGGAGCGTCCGGGGCGGCCCTGCACCGACCGAGAAGAACGGCATGCCCGGCTCGTGCACGGGATACACGTGAGGAATCAACGTCACCTTCCGCCTGCCCGTCTTCTCGGCCGCGAGCGCCGGCGCCGCCGTCAGCACGTCGCTGATCACCGCATCCGGGAGGAACTCCTCCATCAGCGGCACAAGCGCCCTCGCCGCGCTGGCCGCCGACGCTCCGTCCGCGGAATCGGGCGCGGGCGGGGGAAACGTCTTGTACTCCTCCGACGCGGTAAACCGCAGGCCCTCCGCCTCGACGGCATCGCGCCACCGCTCCCACGTCTCGACCAGCACCTCGTGACCCCGGCGCCTCAGTGCCCGGCCCAGGGCGATCGCGGGAAACGCGTGCCCGGCGTCGCCGAAGGCGGCGACCAAGAACCTGCGACCGCTCACCGCGGACGCCGGCCCAGGGGGACTAACCGCCCAGCTGCTCGTCGGGCCGCGTGAACACGATCTCCGGCACCAGGCAGGCCGGCGACGTCCTCAGCAGGAACCGCACCGACTCGGCGATGTCCTCCGGCCGGATCATCTCGCCGGGGCTCACCTGCTCCCTGACGAACTCCGTCATCGGCGTATCCACGAATCCGGGACAGAACGCCGTCACCTGGATTCCCTCGCCGGCGACCTCCTTCTGCGTCGCCTGGCTGAAGCCGACGACTCCCGCCTTTGTGGCCGAATAGACCGACAACCATGGTTGCCCCACCTTCCCCGCGATCGACGCCATGTTCACGATCAGCGCCTTGCCGTGCTCGCCTCCGGCTCGGCGAAGCATCGGCAGCCCTTCGCGCGTCGCCACCACGACCGCGCGCAGGTTCACCGCGAGCTGCATGTCCAGGTACTTGGAGCTGATCTCGGCCATCGGCTCGCCGATTCCCACACCCGCGTTGTTGACGAGCACGTCGAGCCGCCCAAAGCGCTCGCGATGGGAGCCGATCACATCCACGATCGCGTTCTCCTCGGTCATGTTCGCGGCGACCGAATGCAGATCGATCCCCGCGCTTCGCAGCTCCTCCGCCGCCGCCTCGAGCTTGTCGGGGCGTCGCGCCGAGATCGTGACGCCGTACCCGTCGTCGCCCAGCGCGCGGGCGATCGCCAGCCCGATCCCGCTCGATCCTCCAGTCACCAGTGCCGCTCGCTCCGCCAAGCCAGTCTCCTCTCGTCGTCCTCGCGGGCGAGACCCTACCGTCCGTCCGCTTACCCGGCGATTAGGTCACATCCATAGGATTCGCCGGTGGCAGAGCGCCGTGTCGGAAGCGAACCATCGATCGTCACCCGCCCACGCCGCGCCCCACTCGCCAGGGTGGCTCTCGCGCCCCTCGCGGTCTCCCTCGCGGCCATCTCACTTGGCGCCGCGGGCTGTGGCGGGGGGAGCGACGACTCCTCGCAACTCGCCAGCAGCCCCGCTCCTCCTGCGTCCTCGTTCCCGCCGGCCGACGGCAGGACCCTCGACCAGATCCTGCGCACCAGTGGCGCCCAGCGCTCGAACCTGGTGGTCAGCCCAACCGGCCACGTCTTCAAGAAGGGCGAGAACCGGTTCGCGTTCGGCGTCTTCACCGTCTCGCGCCAACAGGTGACTGACGCCCAGGTGGCGATTTACGCGGCCCCGAGCGGCGGCGGAAAGGCGATCGGCCCGCAAACCGCGGGAATCGAGAGCCTGGAGGTGAAGCCTCAGTTCGAGTCCGAGAACACCGCCTTGGACCCGGACTCGGCGAGGATCGTCTACGTCACCAACCTGAAGCTCGATCAGGGAGGCCACTGGGACCTATTCGCGATGTTCCAGGACCAGAACGGCTACACAGCCACGCTGATACCGAGCATCAAGGTCGGCGGGTTCGGCAGCATCCCGGCCGTCGGCGACCGCGCGCCCTCGGTCCACACGCCCACGGTCTCGGACGTGGGTGGTGACGTCGGAAAGATCGACACCCGCTCACCCCACGACGACATGCACGAGGTGGACTTCGCCGACGTCGTCGAAAGCAAGCCCGTCGTACTTCTGTTCGCTACCCCCGCTCTTTGCCAAAGCCGCGTCTGCGGCCCCGTGGTCGACGTCGCCGCACAGGTCGCGCACGAGAGCGGGTCCGGAGTGGACTTCATCCACATGGAGGTGTTCAACGACAACAACGCCAGCGCCGGGCTGCGCCCCCAGATGCGAGCGTTCGGCCTGGACACCGAGCCCTGGCTGTTCGTGATCGACGGGAAGGGCATCGTCCGCACGCGCATCGAGGGCGCCTTCGCCGCCTCCGAGCTGGAGAGCGCCGTCCGCGCGGTGGAGGGCTAGCGCCTCTTCTCGGCGCCGTCTTCGGCGCCCTGCGAAACGTCGGGCATCGGGCGGCCCTCGAGCAGCAGCTCGCTCAGCGAGGCGAACTCCTCCTCACTGAGCGTCCCGGAGTTGCGCATCTGGATCGCCTGATGGAGAAGTTGCGCGCGACGGCTCCGCTCGACCCAGGCGTCCCCAGGACGTTGTTTGTGTTTGCCGATGAACATGCCCCGCGCGGCTCCCCTGGTCAACAATGCCCGGCTGGCCTTCCAGTCTACGCTCCGAGTGACGCGCGGTCGTGGGCGCCGATGGCCCAAGGCCAATCGCTTCCTGTTGGCGCCGGTGCCCGGGTGCCTTGCTAGCCTCGGCCGCCTGCTGAGCCTCAAGGAGGAGAGATGAAACGGCCATTCTTGCTCGCGGCCTTGGTCGCGGGACTGGCCGTCCTGACCGCCTCCGAGACCGCGTGGGCCGCCGGCGCGACGCGCCTTTCGCGATCGCCGCTCTCCTATCCAGCGGCCTTCACCGTGACACCGGACGGGAGCCGCATCCTCTACGCCGAGCGCTACACCGGCCGCATCCGGCAGCTGAACCCCGGCACCGGAGCGAGCACCCAATTGTTCAGGATCCCCAATGTGGCGACGGTGGGCGAGAGGGGAGTGCTGGGCCTGGCACTCCATCCGAGCTACCCGGCCGATCGTCGCGTGTGGGCGTTCGCTTCCCGCCGGCAGACGGGTGGAGTCGTGAAGAACCAGCTGCTGCGCATTCGAGCCGACGGGCGCGGGTACGAGATCCTTCGCCGCTTTCCGGCGGCCGACAACCACAACGGCGGGCGCATCATGTTCGGACCCGATCGAAAGCTCTACATCGTCATCGGGGATAACCACTCCCCCTCGAGAGCCCAGAGCCTGGCGGGCCTCGCCGGCAAGGCGCTGAGGGTGAACCCCGACGGGACCGTTCCCGCGGACAACCCCCGGCCCGGGAGCTCGATCATCGCCTACGGCATCCGGAACTCCTTTGGCTTCACCTTTGATCCACAGACGGGGCGCCTCTGGGAGACGGAGAACGGACCCGAGTGCAACGACGAGATCAACCTGATCCCCCGACTGACGCTGACCAATTTCGGGTGGGGGCCATCCCAGAAATGCGCCTCGCCGCCGTCTGCGCCGCGCAACACGAACATCAACGGCCCGCGCCCGGTGCTCCCGAGGTTCTTCTTCCCCAACCCGCCAGCGCTGACAGGCGCCGCCTTCTGCGACTCCTGTGGGCTCTCGACCCCGGGACAGCTCTTCTTCGGGGACTTCAACACGGGCAGGATCCGCCGGGCCAGGCTCACCGCCAACCGACTGGACATCGCCTCGCAGGCGTCGTTCTACGACCATCCCGACCCGGTGTTCTCCGTGGAGACGGCCCTCGACGGCGGGCCAATCTACTTCAGCACGCCGAAGAACATCTTCCGTCTGAGGCCCTGACCGGCGCGTTCGCGCGACGGCAAGGGAAGAGACGATCGCCCCTGGGCAGCGGGATTACAGCAAGCCCCAGACCGTCTCGCTCGTCGTTCCCGGTTCGGGGGATCGTCTCTCCATCTCAATGGTTACCCGGCAAAGGACAGCGTCAAGCAACCCGGGGTAATGACTTCCCGCAATCTCGCCCACGCATGCGGCGCCCCGATTCGTCCGTTTCGGCAAGCCATAATCGAGCCTCGGGGCCGGTAGCATCAGCCCGGCGCCGATCAGGTGGACCACATCGTCCCCTGGGCGAAGGCGGGGCCGATGAGGACTGGAACCTGGCCTCGATCCACGCCGAGCCCTGCCACCGCGAGAAGACAGCGGCGGAGGCGAGGAGGGCTAGGTGGTGAGCGCCCTACTCCCGCAGCCCGGGGGCGGAGGAACGCAATCGCGACTCAGCCAATCGCCATGCTCGCTCGAGTTCTCGAAGCCGCGTCGGGCTCGTCGCGCGTGGACCGTAGGCTTTGGCTTTGTAGAGCTGATACCGCTCGCGGGCGTAGCGCGCCTCCGCCTCGAGCATGACGAGCCTCGTGCTTGCGGCCCTGCCCGCGACTGGCGCCTGGAAGCTCATCGCAGCATGCGCTCAGACGACGCGAGCAGGAGCAAGCCGGAAGTCCGTTCCAAGTCGCCGGTCGCCAAGTCGGGTCGCTCCTCGCCTGAACGATGGCTCCAGCCTGAATACTTCCGTGGCGACGTCCGTGTCTCGGTCGTGACTGCTCAGGAACGACGCAACGCGTTGTCGGGTGCACCTGGCGACTGCCCCTATGGCGTCCCGCTTGTAGGCCGCCGGGGTGAGCCTGCCGACACCGCGCACCGTGTCACCCGCCTGCGGAGCGATCATGCTCTTGTTGAAGTCGCCCACCGCGTCCACGAGCACGCAGGTGACGACGTTGCCTCGAATCTGCGTTCGTGCGTTGGTCGGCCGCTTGCCCGCATACCGCGTCCACAGCGAGACGAGCGACTTCGTGACCTCAGCTGGCAATCCGTCGGGCAGCCGGGTCGTTCTCGGGTCGGTCATAGCCGACTCTCTTCCTCGACCCCCTCTGGGATAGAAGCGCTCGAAGGGCGGAGGGGATGCGGGGAAGACCCAGCGGGCAACTACCCTCAGTCTACTCGTGGCCGCTGGTGAGCCTGGCCGGGACTCCCATCCGGCATTCCGAATCCCATAGTCGGGGCCAGGGCGTGAAGTGAGCGCTCTACTCCCTCAGCCAAGCGGCTTCGAGGGCTTGGTCGCGAATCGAGGCGAGCAGCCCCGTCAGTACCGAAATGCCCAAATAGCGGAACAATCAGTCAAGGGGCTGGACCGGAGCGTTCCGCTCGTGCGCGAATGCTCTAGCTTGCATCGGAACGCGGCACGGTCCCGTCAGCCGAACTGGCGGGTGGAGGACTGGGCCGGTATATGGAAGGAGGCTCCGCATGGCCTTGACCGACGGAGCCCTCACTGACGTTACGCGCGACCGTGATCCGGCGTTGCATCTCCGTCAGATGTCAGCCGCCGAGATACGCGCTCACGAACACACCACCCGATGCATGACGGGCGCAAGCGCGGGCTCCCGCCAGAAAGGACCTCGGCCATGGAGCTGATGGTGCGCGTACGGGGCGAGGTGGCTGGAATGATCAACTCGGGAATCCCCTTCGACGTGATCGAGGACCAGATCCAACAGATACCGGACCTGCTCGATGATCAACGCTCCGCGTTGTGGCTGTACGCATGGTCGCGACAGGGAGCCAACTGGCAGCGGCATGCCTCGACCCAGCTTCTTGAGTGGGTCGCGGGGGGAGCGGATCAGGGCTCCAATGAATGGCCAGGAGCTTCATCCTGAGGATGCTGCGGCCATGCGGGAGCCTCACGAGGATGGCGAAGGTGGGCTGCGCCAGGACATCTCAGCCGCGATGGTCCGCCTGTACAAGGACCACTTCGGCAAGGGGCCGACCCGTTGCCGCACCTACTTGCACCCCGAGCTCGTGATCATCGTCTTGGGCGGCGGCTACTCGGCGGCCGAGCAGACGCTGTTGGAGGCGGGCAAGTGGTACGAGGTTCGCCAGGCGAGGCTAATCTGGCAGGACAGCATGCAGGCGAAGTTCGTCGATGCGATCGAGAAGCTGACTGGGCGCAGCGTCGCGGCATTCATGAGCGCCAACCGTCAAGACCCCGACTTGGCGGTGGAGATGTTCGTGCTCGACACCGAGCAGACCAGCTAGAAGCCACTCAACGCGATAGTGAGGTCGCCGAGGTGGCTGACGGCCCGCGCAGTATCTCGCGCTGGAGCCGATCTACGATCTGGAGTGATCACCATGAGGATCATCGAGAAGCAGCCTTCTGAGCACCCGGCGGCCGGGAAGACTCAGATGAACCTGGTGCCGTCGCTGGCCAAGCGCCCCAAGAAGCCGAAGCGTCCTAAGCACTAAAGAACGCCTCGATATGGCGTAGGACGATCTCCACGTTCTCCTGCGACATCGCCTACTCCCGCAGCCTGGCGGCTTCGAGCGAAACTCGCTCGGGCAAGCCCACTCAGCGGAGTATGATCGTTGAGCTGGCCCTGCGGCCAACAATTCTGGCTAAAGAGCGGTCGTACGCCGACGTGTGTCCTAAGCACCACGAGGTAACGCACTCTGAGGTAAACGGGATCGACTGTGGGGCCAGTTGCTGTTGGGCGCAAGGCCCAGACGCCACTGATCGACAGTCGACGGCCCCGCGCAGGCCCTGCTCGCGGCGCGGGGCGAGTGGGCGCTGAGCGAGGCCCGGGATCGACTCGCGAGGTCGGAACGAGCGGCTCACGCTGGCTGCGCGAGCTAAAGCGCCGCCGGCGATGCGGCAGGAACCGCGGCGCGGCGCGCGCGGACCTCGGACCAGGTAAGCAGGCGACCGGCCTCCGGGTCGATCACCTTGAGCCGGACCGCGCCGACGCCGTCCCGTGCGGTCAGCACCGGGACCTCCCGGAAGATCGGATTCTCGTCGTGCGCGCGCTGCAGGTTGTAGTTCGGGACCTTGGCGCTCAGGTGGTGGACGTGGTGGAGGCCGATGTTGCCGGTGAAGAACTGGAAGGGCTGCGGCAGCTTCAGGTAGGAGCTTCCCGCGCAGCGCCGCGTCCGCGTAGCCCCAGCTCTCGCCACTCTCCCAGTAGACGTCCTCGAACTGGTGCTGGACGTAGAACAGCCACACGCCTGCCGCGCCGGCGAGGATCGCGCTCGGCATCTGGACGAGCAGCCACTCCTGCCAGCCGACGAGCCAGCAGATCGCGCCCACTAGCACTGCGAGGAAGAGGTTGGTGATGACCACGCTCCGCCGCTGGCGCGGGCGCATCGAGCGCGACCACAGACGAGGCCCGAAGATCAGCGACCACAGCGGCCCGATCCCGAACATGACGAGCGGGTTGCGGAAAAGACGGTAGCCGAGCCGCTTCCTCCACGGGCTGGCGACGTACTCATCGAAGGTCAGCGTCGGGATGTCGCCGGTGCCGCGCCGGTCGAGATCGCCGGCCGTGCCGTGATGGACGGCGTGGGTGTGGCGCCAGTTCGCGAACGGCTGAAAGACGAGCAGCCCGCTCAGCCGGCCGACCCAGAGGTTGGCCCGCCGCGAGGGCAGAAACGAGCCGTGGGTGCAGTCGTGGAAGACGATGAAGGTTCGCATCAGGAAACCGGCGGTCGGGATCGCGAGGGCGAGGGTGGCCCAGTAGGTGACCTCGCCGAGGCTGACGTACATGAGCACCGACAGCGCTACGTAGGGCACGACCGAGGTCGCGACGTCGAGCAGGCTCCGGCTCCAGGACGGGCGCTCGTATGGGGCCATCGAGGCGCGCCACGCGGGCCGGTTCGAAACGGAACCGGCTTTCGATGCGACCTGTGAGGCGGCGATCACTGCTACCTGTCCAGGCTACCCCGCTCGCCTTCTTCAGCGGGGCGACTAGACCCGTGGCTGATGCCCAGCGTCGCTGTCCCCATCCGATTCAGCCTTTAGGAAACCTTTCAAGTGGTGTCACCGTCATCTCACCCGTTGTTCCTACCTTGCCCCAGGTCAACATCCGACTAGAAAGGAACAGCAAGATGACGAACAAGATCAAGGGAGTCGCTGCGGCGATGGCGGCCGTTGCCGCACTCGCCATCGGCGGTGCGGCGATCGCCGGCGCGGCTGGGAGCAGCAACACCCCCTCCCAGCAGCCGCCCGCGAATGCGGCCACGCAGTCCGGCGCGACAGCCGAGAACCAGGAGGCCAACGAGGGGCCCGATCAGCCGATCGGCGGCAGCGCCCTCGACCAGGCCAGCGCCGCGGCGCTCCAGCACACGGGCGGCGGTCAGGTCACTGACACCGAGGTCGGCGACGAGGAGAGCTACTACGAGGTAGAGGTCTCGCGCGACGACGGTACCCAGGTCGACGTGCAGCTCGATCGCAGCTTCAACGTCGTCGGTGGCGAGATCGACGAGGAGTAACGAGGAGGAACTGGGCAATCTGGAGCCCAGGGACGGTTCTTTGCTCGGCCGGATCCGCGACCGGCACCGCCGCTTCTTAGCGGATTGAGGGAGCCCATCGAAACGACGCTAAGAGCAGCAAGTCGATAGCAGCGGCTGCGGCGAGACTTCCGGCCCGAGAGATGCAAGGGTCTACATCGTGAATGGTGCTCGAGGCCCGAGGGGACGGCCGGCGTGATCGTCGGGCTCGCCCTCGCCGTGGCCTGCGCGGTCGGGACGAGCGTTGCCTTTCTGCTCAAGCATCGCGGCGCGGTGCTCGCGCCGCCCGTGCGGGTCCGGCACCCGCTGCGAAGCGCGGTCGATCTCTTTCGCTCCAGGTGGTTCGCGGTCGGCTTCACAGTGGCGGTCGGCGCCTGGGCACTTCACGTCGGCGCGCTCGCCCTGGCGCCGTTGTCGATCGTGCAGGCCGTCCTCTCCGGCGGGCTGGTGTTCCTCGCCGTCCTCGCCGAGCGCTTCTTCGGCTTCCGGCTCGGACGCCGCCAGTGGGCAGGCGTGATCGTCACGGCGGCGGGGCTCGCGGTAATCGGGCTGACCTCGGGGCTGGACGACGGCGATCCGCCGGGCTACGCCCTGGCCGCGTTGATCGCGATCCAGTGCGGCGTCCTCGTCGTCAGCGCTGCGGTCGCCGCGATCTCGACCCACCACCGCATCTCGGGCGCGGCGGAGGGTCTGCTCCTCGGCGCTGCCGCCGGGGCGCTCTTCGGCGTTTCCGACATCGCGCTCAAGTACCTGACAGACGCCGTTGAAGGCGGGGCGCTCGAGCTGATCAGCCCGTGGAGCGGGGCGGCCCTGGTCGCCTCGGTAGGTGCCTTCTATGCCTCGGCCCGCGGACTTCAGCTGGGCCCGGGCGTCGAGGTGATCGCTATCACCTCGGTTGCGGCCAACCTCACCGCGATCGTCGGGGGCATCCTGGTCTTCCGTGACCCGGTCGGCACAGGGGCGCTGGAGATCAGTGGGCGGATGCTCGCGTTCGCTCTCGTGGTCGCAGGGGCGGCCCTGATCCCGGCTCCGGTCCGCGCCACCCGACACGCCGTCTGATACCTCTGGGGAGCCAAGGACGGTGGCGCCGGAAGAACCCGTGAGGCGAGTGGCGTGAGCGCCCTACTCCGCAACCCGGCGGCTTCGAGGGCCTCAGCTCGGTTGGCAAACCATTCGGAAACGCAACACCTTCCCCTGGCGAAACGAGACGCCCCCAGGATGAGGTCGACCATCTCGTTTGCCGCCTCCCACTGCGGGAGACAAAGACGGAATCGCCTGGGGCGGTCCAAGGCGGCGAATCGCCAGCTCGCGGAGCTCGGAATTGAGTCGATCTCAGAGCGGGGTGTCGCCCCATTCACTGCGAAGCACCCACGCCAGCCTGCGAGCCGCGCTGCGCGACGACCGGGTCTACATAGCCGAGCAACTAGGGCACAGCGACCCTGCCTTCACCTTCGCGTCTACCAGAAGGCGGCAAAGCGCCGCGAGCGCCTATCCGATGCCTACCTGACATCGTTCGACCAGGCGCTTGAATGGGCGGTAACGAGGACCGGGCGCAGGAAGAACCCATCGCAAAGCGATACTTGAAGGCTCGGGGCCGGTAGCTCAGGTGGTCAGAGCAGCGGACTCATAATCCGTCGGTCGGAGGTTCGAATCCTCCCCGGCCCATCAAAGAAGCCCTGCAAACCGCCTACTCGGGCGATCAGGGGCGCGGCGCAAAGAGCCGGTCCTGCTAACGGATTGCTAACGGCGGGTCAGCCGTCACTCGACTAGCGCCGCCACCTTGGCGGCTGTTTCCTCCTCGAGCACCGGCACGCTGGCCGCGTAAACGTCCATCGTGAAGCTGGTGCTCGCGTGGCCGAGCCGCTCGCTGACGGTCTTCGGATTGGCACCGCTCGCCAGCATCAGGGTCGCGGCTCCGTGTCTCAAATCATGCAGCCGGACCTTCGGCAACCCGAGCCTCGCAATGGTCCGATCGGATATCTGACTGAACGAGTCCGGCTTTATCGGCTCCCCGAGCGGGTCCGTGAACATGAGCTCGTCCGGCTCCGGGCGCCCGAGGCCGAGCGCGAGGCGCTCTTCGAGCTGGCGACGGCGGTGGGCTTCAAGAATCGCGACGGTGCGAGCGTCGAGCGCGAGGCTGCGCAGGCCACGCTTGGTCTTCGGCTCGGTGAACTCGAGCGTCCGGCCGCGTTGTACAAGCGAGCGCACCACGGCCAGCCTGCGGGTTCCCAGGTCTAGGTCTCGCCATTGCAGGCCGAGGACCTCGCCACGGCGGGGTCCGGCGGTGCTGAGGAGCCACCAGGCCGCGTACAAGCGGCTGTCCTCGACCGAGGCGAGGAAGGCGCTCAGTTCCTGAGCTGTCCACACAGATAGCTCCGGACGCGCTACTCGGGGCGGCGTCGCGGCGTCGGCGACGTTTCGCGGGACGAGGTCGTTTCGAACAGCGTCACGGAGGGCCCGGCGAGCCACAGCGTGGCAGTGGCGCACCGAAGCGGGGGAGAGGCCGCGCTCAAAGAGCTCGGCGTAGAGCTCGTCGAGGTGGGCGCCAGTTACAGCGCGAGGGCCATCACGCCCGTGAGACTCCTTTTCTGAGGTTCGAGGGCGCGACTCAGCTAAGCGGGGGGTTCCGCGGACTGGCCAACCTGCTCAGTCGCAGGCCGAGCTGGTGGCGTCCGAGAAGCCCTGCGCGGCGGTGACGACGCTGTTGATCTCTGGCGCGAGCTGGAGCAGCTGCTGGGCCGTCGGGGACTGGGGCAGCTTGTTGATCGTCTTGGAGAGGCTCGAGACGGATGACTGAAGCGCGCTGGTCTGGCTCGGGAAGTCAGCCTTCGCCGAGCTCACGACCGCGTTTGCGTTGGTCTGCACCGTCTGGAGGTCAGCCTGCAGGGTGGAGAGAGCGCCGCTCTCGAGCTGGACGTCCTTGAGGTCGGTGACAGATTGCTGGAGGTCGCTGACGTTCGAGCAGTATTCCGGCTTGTCATCGCCACAGCCGGCGGCCACCAGTGCCACGGATGCCAGGGCCACCGCCAGGATCAGCGCCACATGGAGCCGTGCCCTCATCGGCGGGAGAGACTACCTGGCAGGGCAGAGATCAGGCGTCCATCGTCCGCCCGAGGTCCTGGGTGGACCGGAGGCCATCACGCCCGCGAGACTCCTTTTCTGAGGTTCGAGCTCGCGACTCAGCTATCCCCGGCGAGCCTACGACTGCTCTTACTCCGCAGCCCGACGACGGCCTCCCGCTCGCGAGAGGCCGTCGCGGCTGGGCCCACTAGATGCCCGGGTCAGTGACCGCCGTGGTGGCCGTGGTCGTCACCGTGACGACAGTGATCACCGTGACGGCGGTGCTTGACCGTGATGTCGAACTCGATCGCGAGCGTGCCGAAGTCGGTGACGTCGTTGGCCAGAAAGAGCTCGTGGTGGCCCGGGCGAAGCGGCTTGAATTTCAACCACCAGCCGGCCGATGCCTGCCTGATCTCATCCACCGTGTTGTAGGCCGGATCGACGAACGTCGACCAGAAGTTCCCCGGCTCGAGGGGGATCGTGTACACGGGGGTGAAGCGGCGGGAGTCCTCGGTGAGGCTCTTTTCAGCGAGCGGCCGTCGAGAGTCGCTCGCGGGTGATCGGTGGCAGAAAGTGTCCGGACCGAATCCAGCAGGTCCTGGTCCGTCCTCGGGGGTGCGGGCGGGACGGAATCCGCATCGAAGCTGGCAGCGACCACCCCGAGCAGGCGCGTGCCGGGGCGCAGATGGCATTCCACCTGCTTGGTCCCCACCTCGGCGGTCGAGTTGAGGAAGAACACACCGCCGACCTTCTCTCCGCAGATGTCACTTGCGATGGGATTGCTACCGCTGCCGAGGGCCCACGCGCTCCAGCGCTCCTGAGCGTTCGTTCCCGCTGGACGGACTATCTTCTTGGCGACGGCCGCAGGCGCCGCGACTAGTGCAATGCACCCAGCGACGATGGCCAAGGGCCAGAGCAGCCGGGCGCTGGGGATGCGCTTCACCATTGTGTCCTCCTCCTGTTGAGACTCCCGCCCCGAGGCGACCCTACCCCGAGCCGGCCGCCCGGCGCAACCCTCGCCCTGCCTCGGAGCAGGTAAAAGGCGCAACTACTCCCGCAGCCCGGCGGCTTCGAGGGCGCTGAGCAGTCGAAAATCCAGGCTGCGTTGAGTCGCTCAGGGCACCCGGTTGAAGCGCGTCACGGCGTCGCTATCACGCGCGCTGACGTAGACGTTCTTTCCGTCCGGGCTCACCGCCACCCCCGCCGGGGTCTGGAGCGCATGGCCGTCCGCGCAGGACTCCGCCGCGGTATTCCTCACGCAGCCGGCGCTGCCCGCGGGCTGGCCGATCGCCCCGGTGGTCGTATTGCGGTCGAGCCGTGCCACGGCGCGGTAGGAGGCGACGTAGACGTTCTTTCCGTCTGGGCTCACCGCCACCCCGGACGCCATGCTGAGCCCCCTGCCTACCCCGCAGTCCGTGAACTCTACGTCTACCCCTATACAGCCAGCGGTCCCGGCGGGCTGGCTGATCGCCCCGGTGGTCGGGTTGCGGTTGAGGCGCACCAGGTCGCCGCTAGTGAGCGCGGCGACATAGACGCTCTTTCCGTCCGGGCTCACTGCGACCCCCTCCGGGCCGTAGAGTCCGTGGCCGTCGGCGCAGGGGCCAAAACCGGATTCATCCACGCAGCCAGCGGTCCCGGCGGGCTGGCTGATCGCCCCGGTGGTCGGGTTGCGGTTGAGGCGCACCACGTCGCCTCCCCCACCGGCCTCAGGGTCGCCGAGCGCGGTGACGTAGACGCTCTTTCCGTCGGGGCTCACGGCCACCTGTCGCGGGTAGTAGAGCGCGTGGCCCTCGGCGCAGCCGCCGCGGCCGAAATCGTCGATGCAGCCGGCGGCCCCGGGGGGCTGGGTGATCGCGCCGGTGGTCGTGTTGCGGTTAAAGCGCGCCACGCCACTCGCCCCGGCAACGTAGACGTTCTTTCCGTCCGGGCTCACCGCCACCCCGCCCGGGTCGTCGAACCCGTGGCCGTCCGCGCAGGGCTCCGCGCCTGTATCACTGATACAGCCGGCGGTCCCGGCGGGCTGGCTGATCGCCCCGGTGGTCGGGTTGCGGTTAAGGCGCACCACGGCCTGGTTGGAGGAGACGTAGACGTTCTTTCCATCGGGGCTCACCGCGACCGAGCCCGCGTAGTTGAGCGCGTGGCCGTCGATGCACGTCCCTGCGCCCGTCTGGCTGATGCAGCCGGCGGTCCCGGGGGGCTGGCCAATCGCCCCGGTGCCGTATTGGTATTGCGGTTGAGGCGCACCACGGCGTGGCTCCCCCCGGCGCCAACGAAGACGCTCCTTCCGTCCGGGCTCACCGCCACCCCGCCCGGGCTGTCGAGCGCGTGGCCGTCGATGCACGTCCCTGCGCCCGTCTGGCTGATGCAGCCGGCGGTCCCGGGGGGCTGGTTGAGGTCGCCGGTCACTGCGAGCGCAACCGCAGTCGTCAGGACCAGGAGGAGCGCCGCCAGCAAAAGAGCGACGCCTGTGCGGTGCCTCAAACGCCTGACGCCACCGGCTCCTTCGGCCTCAGTTCGCGGACTGGATGCGTGCCACGTGCCTCTCATTGCCCGACTCCTCCCAACGGCTTGGAGCGACCCTATCCGAGTGGATGGTGCTGTGTAGAGCGCTTACCTGAATCAGGCCAGAGGCAGCTGTGCCGGACCGCGAGCGCCGAGGCGGCAAGTGCCATAGAACCGCACGACCCGGCCCTCCTGCGACATCGCCTGCGCAGTATCTCGCGCCTATGGGGGAGGGGGGCAACCCGCTTCGCATCGTTTCTGTTCGGGACCGCCGAGGTGACTGACGGCGCGCGCGCCTGGGGATCGGATTCTTGGCCCAGGAGGCCGAAGTGACTGGCCTACTCCGAAAGCCCAGCGGCTTTGAGGGCATCTGCTCGCTCCGCGACGCTCTCGATGCGGATGACCGCTGGTCCTCGGAAGGTCCAGACCTGGAAGTACTCAGCGTGGACCGGCGTGCCGCTTTCCCGACCCGTCGCACGCTGGTCCACGCGGGTGATAACGCTGTCTCCAGCGTCCACGAACTCTTCACCCACGATTACAAAGCCATCCCACTCCGCAAGGAAGTCCCGCATGTACCCGGCTATCGCCTCAGGGCCGCAATACAGCCCCGAGGCGGGACCAAACTCAGGGCGCACGACCAACAGGACGTGCTGGTCAAACAACTCAGTTCCCTCGCGGAAGTTCCCGCGCCCCCACTCGCGGTAAATGCCCTGAACTACCTCCACGTTCTCCTGCGACATCGCCCGCGCAGTATCTCGCGATCAGCACGCACTACGACACTCCGACGGGTGCCCCTCCGTCAACCGGCGCCTTGGTCAGCCCCCCAGATAGCGGGCGAGCGCGAACTCCCCGTTGCCGGCGCCGACCGCAACGATCCTGCCGTCGCCCTGGAGCACCACCCCGTTCGCCCTGTCGTCGAAGCCACCGAAGCTGGTCCGCTTCATGCCGTCCCCGGAGAAGCTCGTGTCCAGCGAGCCGTTCGGGTTGTAGCGGGCCAGAGCGAAGTCGTTGACGGTGGCGCCGCCGCTCGCGAGGCCGACCGCGACGATCCTGCCGTTCGCCTGGATCGCCACGTCGCTCGCCGCGTCAATGGCCCCGAAGAGGAAGTCGGTCTGCTGCAAGCCGTCGCCGGAGAAGGTCGGGTCGAGCGAGCCGTTGGGGTTGTAGCGGGCGAGCGCGAAGTCGGCGTAGCTGCCAGCGGTGTTGTTGCCCGCAAGCCGACCGCGACGATCTTGCCGTCGCCCTGAACCGCGACCGTTTGCCGCTGCGGCGGCAACTCCGAAGTCGGTCGTCTGCTTGCCGTCGCCGGAGAAGCTCGGGTCGAGAGAGCCGTCCGGGTTGTAGCGGGCGAGCGCGAAGTCACGTTCAACGGTGTTGTTGTCGGCGGCCCCGACCGCGACGATCTTGCCGTCCGCCTGGAGCGCCACCCCGCTTGTGCGGTCAGAGTCCCCGGAGAAGTCGGTCGTCTGCTTGCCGTCGCCGGAGAAGGTCAGGTCGAGAGAGCCGTTCGGGTTGTAGCGGGCGAGGGCGAAGTCGTAGTGACCGCCGTCGATGCTGGTGGTGCCGACCGCGACGATCTTGCCGTCGCTTTGGAGCGCCACCCCGGTCGCCTCCCTTCGCCGGAGGACTCCGAAGATCGGTCGTCTGCTTGCCGTCGCCGGAGAAGTTCGTGTCGAGCGAGCCGTCCGGGTTGTAACGGGCGAGCGCGAAGTGGCGTGGTGCCGACGTTGTTCGTGCTGAAACCGACGACGACGATCTTGTTGCCCCGAACCGCCACATCGACCGCGCCGTCCGTGCCCGTGAAGTTGGTCTGCACCCTGCCGTCGTCGGAGAAGCTCGGGTCGAGGGAGCCGTTCAGGTTGTAGCGCGCCACCAGGAAGTTCCCGCCGGCGTGTCCCACCGCGACGATCTTGCCGTCCGCCTGACGAGCGGCCCCACTCGCGCCGTCGGGCTTGGCGCCGAAGCTGGACATCTGCTTGCCGTCGACGGAGAAGGTCGGGTCGAGGTCGCCTGCGGCGGCCATGGCCGCTGCCGAGAAGGCGAGGGTGACGAACACGGCGAGAAAGAGCGCCCGCGAAGGCTGCGAAGTGACAAGAGAGAGAAGCTTTCGACGCAGAACGACCAGCCTCTCACCGGAGGGGCAGCGAGTCAATCCGCCCTGCGACATCGCCCGCGCAGTATCTCGCGCCAGGAGGGGGGTCGGGCAGCGCTACCCGCACGGCGTAGGACGCCCCGGGTAGGTCGGCGTAAGGAAAACTCGAATTTTTGGGCTGAAATCTCGGAAGGAGCAATCCCTACGCCCTACTCCCGCAGCTTCGAGGGCTTCGGCCATAGGACCTTGATGGCCGAGACGCCAGCGATCGGCACCGCGACGGTCGGTACGGCGAATATGTGGCGGATGGCGCTCTGCTTTAGGCGCTCACGCCTGACAGCTCGTCTGCTTCCTTCCTCGCGAGGTTGGCGTCGAGGACCGCGTACTCAGCTTCCCCGATCGCCGTATACGCGAATTCGATCGCAAACTTCGCGTCGGCTTCGGCGTTGTCCGCGCGCCTCTTGGCCCGGTCGACGTCGATCTCCGCTTTCTTGCTCTCGACGTTCTTTTGGATCTGAGCGATGTGCTCGTTCCAGCTTCTCTGGACGTCGCTCCACCAGTCGGAGATCTTCCCCCGGCCTGCGTCGGCCGCCTCGCGGAGCTGTTCAGCCTCTTGCTGAGCAACTGCGCGAGAGTTCTCGCGGTCCTGCTCGAGCTCGGCCTTTGCCTTATCGCCCGCAGCCGCGGCGTTCCTCTCTGCTTCCTCGGCCCGATTCGCGAGCCTTCGCAGTTGGTCTGATAGAGCCATTCTCAACCTCCTTGGTGACAGGCTCTGCTACGTGGACTGCCGCGGCCACGAATCCCCAAAAGCCGCTGACCGGGCGGACGACGACGCGAGATATTCAGGTCGCCCTTCTCGCTCGCAGCGGCCCCGAGGGCACCGCGACAAACCGACCCTACACCCGATCGAGGGCATTGCAAGCCGCTGTGAGAGCCAGCTGCTCGGCGGGCGCTGACGTTCCCCTGCGACATCGCCCGCGCAGTATCTCGCGCTTCGGTGGGGCGGCGGCGCGATCGTCCGGTGGTTCGCAGATAGCGTTGGCACATGCAGACAAATCACAATCTGATCCACAGGTTGCGTCACCCAAAGTCCTCCAACGAGCGCTTGATGGCTCGACTGACTGTGCTGGTGATTGCCACCGTTGTGATCGATCTCTTGCTCGCATTCGCCTTCTACCGACTGGAACGTGACGCGGCGGGAACGGAGATCACCAGTTACGGGGACGCGCTGTTTTGGACAAGCTCCCAGATCACCACGGTGTCGTCATCGCTACGGAACCCGATCACGACCGGAGGGCGTGTTCTGGCTGTTGCAACGGACTTCGCGGCGATCGCCGTGGTCTCGGTGCTGTTCGGCACGATCGTCGATCGCATGCGCACCAAGAGCCCATAGCGAGAGCCCGTGGCATGACCCCCGTCCCCGCATTTCATGGTGGGACCGCCAAGGTGGCTGAGCGCACGCGCCAAACGGCGAACACGGGGGCAGGTATGAGTAGCGACGAGGCCGGAGGTGGATCATGAGCGCCCTAGTCCGAAAGCCCAGCGGCTTCGAGGGCAAGGTCAGGGTCCGAGAACCCCTGCCGACGAATCACCTTGCGATCTCGACAGGTGTATAGCTCTGCGTGACGCTCGACCATGTCCAGCCCGCTCTTGCTTCGCCCCCGTTCCCGCATGAAGATCACCACCTGCTCGCTCCCTGCGTCGACGATTCGCTCGACCTCGACGGTCCAGTCGTCCCACTGGTCCGCCCAGCACCTGATGTGGTCCACGATTGCCTCATGGCCCCGAGCAACGTGGCCGTCCGGAAGGTTGGTTCCATCCCATTCAACGTCTGGGTCATAGAACGAAAGGGCGGTCTGAACGTCCCCCGCCTGCCACGCATCCCACATCCGCCGTACCGCCTCCACGTTCTCCTGCGACATCGCCCGCGCAGTATCTCGCGATCAGCGCGGACTACGACACCCCTCCGATGGGTGCCTCTGCGTCAACCGGTGCCTGGGTCAACCCCCCAGATAGCGGGCCAGCGCGAAATCTCTGGTGTATTGGGGGTTGGAAGAGGTTTCCACCCTAGCCCCGGCCGCAACGATCCTGCCGTCGGCCTGGATCGCCACCCCGGCCGCCCCTTCGTTCGCCCCGAAATCGGTCTTTCGCTTGCCGTCGCCGGAGAAGCTGGTGTCGAGCGAGCCGTTCGCGTTGTAGCGGGCGAGGGCGAAGTCGCCGCCGGTAGCGCCTCCACCCGCACCGCCAGCCACGACGATCTTGCCGTTCGCCTGGATGGTCACCGCGTCGGAGGAGCCGTTGAAATCAGTTGCCCGCTTGCCGTCGCCGGAGAAGCTCGAATCGAGCGAGCCGCCCGGGTTGTATCGGAGAAGCGTGAAGTGGCCGGTACAGCAGCCGACCACCACGATCTTGCCGTCGCCTTGAATCGCTACGTCCTCGCCTTGGTCGTAGGAGCCCGGAGTGAAGTCGGTCGTCTGCTTTCCGTCCCCCGAGAAGCTCGTGTCGAGCGAGCCGGTCGGGTTGTAGCGGGCGAGGGCGAAGTCAGGGGGGTCGGGGTTGGGGTTGGTGAAGGTATTGGGGCCCGCGTATCCGACGGCGACGATCCTGCCATTTGCCTGGATCGCCACCCCGAGCGCGACGTCGACCGCGTCGGTGCCGTTCCCCGGGAAGCGGGTGGTTTGGGTGCCGTCGCCGGTAAACGTCGGGTCGAGCGAGCCGTCGACGCGAAAGCGGGCGACCAGGAACAGGTTGCCGCCGTGCATACCGCAGCAGGTACCGACGGCGATGATCCTGCCGTCGGCCTGGATCGCCACGTCGCTCGCCGAGTCGAAGTCCGATCCGATCGCCTGCTGTCCGTCCCCCGAAAAGCTTGTATCGAGCGAGCCGTCGGGGTTGTAGCGGGCGAGGACGAAGGCGGCTCCGTCAGTGGTGCTGTTGATGGAGCTGACGCCGACCACGACGATCTTGCCGTCCCCCTGGATCGCCACCCCGTTCGCGGAGTCGTACCCGCCCAAGTCGGTCTCCTGCTTCCCATCGCCGGAGAAGCTGGTGTCCAGGGTCCCGTTCGGGTTGTAGCGGGCGAGGATGAAGTTATTGGCTTCGCGCCCGCCCTGTACCGAGTTGCCTCCAACCACGACGATCTTGCCGTCGCTTTGAATCGCCACGTCGTTCGCGTCGTCGCCGGATTGGAAAGCGAAGTTGGTCGTCTGCCTGCCGTCGCCGGAGAAGCTCGGGTCGAGATCGCCTGCGGCGGCGATGGCCGCTGCCGAGAAGGCGAGACTGACGATCACGGCGACGACTACGACTCGCGAAGCTTGCGGAGTGAGACGAGAGAGAAGCTTTCGACGCATGGGAACCTCCCTGGAACCGGTTGGCGGAGGTCAAGCGCGTCGGCGAGTCCATTCGGGCTGGTCGGCGTGTCCGGCGACCGCTGGAAGAGCCAGCCTCTCACCCGAGGGGCAGAGAGTCAACCTCCCTGCGATACCGCCCGCGCGGTATCTCGCGCCAAGGAGGGGACGGTCGGGCAGCGCCACCGCGCGCCGTAGGACGCCCCGGGTGCTCGGCGTAAGGAATTTAGGAGGTCGCGGAGCTGATCGAGGTCCTGACAACCAAAATCTCACTGCATCGCTCGTCTACCTCGCCTTGGTCGGCAGATTGAGCGTTTCCCTCTCCGGGACGCCTTCGCCGAGCTCCATCTGACGCTCTATCTCCGCATCGAGCTCGGAGGCTCGCCTCCCCATCAGATGGTTGCCTGCTCTGACGAAAAGAACCTAAAGCCGCCTGCTTATCCAGAGAAGACCCAGGTGAGGATCAAGGAAGCCGAACCGCCGAGGGTCTGACCGCGTGCGCCACGAGCAGGGGTTCGAACCGATCCAACCGCCAATCGGCGGTGCACCGATGGCTGGTAGAACTTTCCAGTCATGAGCGCCGTAGGTGGGCCCACGCAGTTGCCCGACGACGATCAGCGCGAGGCATACAAGCGCGACGGGTACTTGGTACTCGACCCGGAACTTCCCCAGGAGGTTCTCGACGGTGCTGTGGCCGACATCACGGCGCAGTTCGGCGAACCGAGGGCAATCCGCCGGGTACGGTTGGCCAGATTCACAGGGGCAAAGTATGTCTACCGAGACTGGGCCCGAATCCAGGACGCCTGGCTTGGTTCCCGGAACGTACGAGCGATCGCTCGCGCCCCGCGCGTGCTTTCGATTCTGCGCGGCCTCTACGACCGTAAACCACGGCCATTCCAGACACTGAACTTCCGAGTCGGCACCGAGCAGGCGCCACACTCGGACACCCTTCATTTCAACTCCAAGCCGTCGGGCTATATGTGCGGGGTCTGGGTTGCGCTGGAGGACATCGATGAGGACAACGGGCCGCTCGTCTATTACCCCGGAAGCCAGATCCGCTCCGAGGTGACGATGCAGGACGTCGGGGTGCCAGCGGGGGACGAGAATTACCCTCACTACGAAGAGCACATCCGTTCGCTGATCGAACGCGAGGGCTTGGAGCCCCGTTACGCGCATTTGAAGAGAGGGCAGGCGCTCCTGTGGTCGGCAAACCTGCTCCACGGTGGCGCACCCCAGAGCGATAAGGAGCGTACGCGCCTGAGTCAGGTGACCCACTATTTCTTCGAAGGGTGCAAGTACTGGACCCCGAAAGCGAGTGACGAGCAGCACATCGAGTGGCGCGAGCCCAGGTGGGTCAGGTAAGACCGGGCTTGTCGGCACCGGCCAGGCCCTCGTTGACGACGTCAGCGCTGTTCACGGCGTTGTCGGCCACGTCGGGCGGCGACCACATTGTCCCGCTCGCCGTGGACGATTCACGGCCCTATGCGCTTGACGGACTCCAGGGGCTGTGCGCCGAGTGCCACCGCCGCAAGACGGCGGAAGAGAACAGCAACGCCCGGCTCTGAGCGTCTACTCCCGCAGCCCAGCGGCTTCGAGGGCCTCCTGGCGCTCTTGGTAATCGACCGCGAGAAGTCGTACTCGAAGCCCGGTGCCGTGTACTTGAGCGCGGAGTCAGGGTCCCCCTCGTTGAGGGCGTCGAGGATCGCCCGCACGATCTCAACGTTCTCCTGCGACATCGCCCGCGCGGTATCTCGCGGGCGCGTATGTCTCAGTCGGCTAGCGGCAGGGCGCGGTCGAGGCCGGTGAGCTCGAACATTCTCCGGGTCCGCTCGGTGGCTCGGACGATCTTCAGGCTGGTGCCGTTCAAGGCGGCTTGCTTCGCGGCAAGAACCAAGACCTGTAGGCCCGTTGAGTCGATGAAGTTGACTTCGCCCAAGTCGAGGACTACAGGCGAGGGTCCGACGATTGCTCTCCGGAGCTCGTCATCCAGTGCCTTGGCGGAAGCGCTGTCGAGCTCGCCGGAGACGTGAAGCACCCATTCGGTTCCTCGTTGCTCTGCGCGAATTCTGAGAACGCCACGGAACGTAGAGGCAACTTTGATGACCCCGCCCTCGCGATCTGAAGAGATCATGGCAACTCCTATCTGTCCCCTCGATGTACCCCGAGTGATGATGGGTAAACCGGTGGGCGACGGAAACGGGGTGAGGGTCGAGACTGTGCCAGGCGTGTTTCCCGAGACCGCCGGACGGCACGTTGCACTCGCACTGGTTGTTCTGCCCGGAGGATCACCGCGCCTATAGGGCTCAGAATTGCAGGATGGTGTTCCCCTCGGCGATCTTCGGCGGATCGATTGGTGCCGTGCCGTTCTCCTCGATCCAGGCGGCCGCTCGCTTCGACGACTCATTGGTGCCGGCCTTGTCCTGACACACCGTCACAGTCCTACCGCCGTCGTCGGTCCGGAAGGCGGCGTAGGTGACGAAGCCGGGCACGCCGGTGATCAGTTCCTTCACGTCCTCCTCGCGCTGCGCAAGGAGGTCGAACAGCTCGGATGCACCCTGGCCGGAGTAGCTTCGAATCACCACGTACATGAGGCCTCCCTTTCTTTGCCGATTTGCTCCGCCGACCATATCCCACCGGGATGCGCCTGCCTTCCGCCCGCCAGATCATGGTGCGACCGAGGGGAGCTTGGTCGAGGGCGCCCGCGCAGTATCTCGTTACTCCCGCAGCCCGGCGGCTTCGAGGGCTTTCGCCGGATCGGGGTATACCTCGGTGCGGACGACCTTACCCCCAGCAACCGTGACCAGGTTCCACATGCGCTGTTCGGACGCGACGCCGCTGGCGGTACCTTTGAAGCGCGTTGTCGTTACGGCGAGCACCTTCTCCGGCCCGATGTCCACCACACCGCGGAGGTCGTGTTCGGCGCCGAGGAGCTCCCGAGTTTCAGAGAGCCACGCGCGGAATCCGGGGGCTCCGTGGGCTTCGCCCTCGACCATGCTCGCGCCTGCGGGCACAAAGACATGGTCGGAGGCATACAACTCATTGACCGTGGCGAAATCCGGCTCGGGCCGGGTGAGCGCGGCCTGCATCGCACGGGTAACGATCTCCACGTTCTCCTGCGACATCGCCTAGCCCGATTGGCCGATCCCCTCGAGGGCTTCCTCGGGGTTTCGAAACGCCCGGAACCGGATCAGCTGTTCGTGACGGAATTTGAGCATCCAGCCCGCCGCCGTCTCCGTCTCGATCCCACTGCCCTTGCCCCGGTAGTGGATGCGACCGACGAATACCGCCACGTCACCCGCCGCGATGGCATCGTCCGTGTCGGCTCGGACGATTTCCCAGGCTTCCTCGAGATCGCGCATGTACTTGCGCGTTCCCTCGTGGCCACGATAAACACCTCCTTCGCCAAGCTGGGCGAAGAAGGAATGCCATTCGACCTCAGGATCAGCCAAGGCCAGCAGAGTGGAGAGGTCGCGGCGGCCCAGCGCCTCCATGACCTGATCAGCCAGCTCGAGGGTGCCCCGCGACATCGCCCGCGCAGTATCCCTCGTCGGGGGTGGCATGCGACCCCCTTACACGCGCGGGACCGCCGACGTGGGCCCGTATAAACAGAATCGACGTCGAGGCTAGGAAAGCGACGCTTTTCAGCCATCACAAGCCTGCGCGGCCCAGCCCCTTGACAGCGAAGGCGTCGGGTGTAAGGTCGATGCTAGGAGGAGAGCCCCGATGGGGGAAGTGGACAGTTCAGGTCGGCGTGTCAATCGGTTGGCGCGCAGCAAGGTAATCGCGCTGGCGCTGGCAGCCTTGGCGCTGCTGGTTGTCGCGGCGACCGCGCTCGCGGCGACCGGGGAGATCAGCCAGGCGCCGGGGCCCAGGGGCTGCATCAGCGATACGGGGGCAGGGAACTGCGCCGATGGCCATGGCCTCGTGAGCCCGGCGGGGGTGGCGGTGAGCCCGGACCGAAAGAACCTCTACGTCGCCTCCCCAGACGTCAACGTCGATCCCCCGGCCCGCGACGCCGTGGTGCGCTTCAACCTCAACCAGGGCGAAATCAGCCAGCCCCCCGGAGCCGCCGGCTGCATTAGCGAGTCCGGGGCGGGGCCGTGTGCCGACGGGCGCGCCTTGGTCGGGGCTAGCTCAGTGGCGGTGAGTCCCGACGGCAAGAGCGTCTACGTCGCCTCGGACTACGCAGTGGCCCGGTTTGTCCGAAACCCGACCACCGGGGCGCTGAGCCAGCCCGCCGGAGAGAGCGGCTGCATCAGTGACGACATTTTCGCTGGCTCGCCTGAGCCATGCACCGACGCACATCTGATCAGCTACCACGGGCAGGTGACGGTGAGCCCGGACGGCAAGAGCGTCTACCGGGCAGGGTCGGGACGGCGTGGCGCGCCTCAACCGAAACGCGACCACCGGCGCACTGAGCCAGCCTCCCGGAACGGCCGGCTGCATCGCCGAAGGCGGGTTTCAGGGATGCGCGAATGGTCGCGCCCTCTTTATCCCGAACGGGGTGGCGGTGAGCCCGGACGGCAAAAGCGTCTACATCGCCTCGATATTCAGCGACGCCGTGGCGCGCCTGAACCGAAACACGACCACGGGAGCGATCAGCCAGCCGCCCGGAACGGCCGGCTGCGTGGCCGAAGATGGAGAGGGGCCGTGCGCAAACGGACATGCGCTCAGGGGTGCGTTCTCGGTGGTGGTCAGCCCCGACGGAAGGAACGTCTTCGCCGCCACCCAGCATGACGACGCGGTGGTGCGCTTTCTCCGAAACACGACCACGGGAGCGATCGTCCAGCCCTCAAATAACGGGTGTTACAGCGAGAGCGGATCGGGGGGATGCAGCGACGGTGACGGGCTAGACGGCGCACAGGCGATTGCGATTAGCCCCGACGGCAGGAGCCTCTACGTCGGCTCAGGAGTAAGCCAGGCAGTGGCGCGCTTCGACCGCCGCCCGACCGGTTTCTTCACGCAGTTCTTCGACGGGACCCCCTGCATCGGCCAGAGCGGGGCGGGGCCTTGCGCTGATGGCCACGGACTGAACAACCCCTATTCGGTGGCCGTCTTACCGGGCGGGTTCCACGTCTACGCGGCGACAGGCAGCTCCGTGGCGCACTTCAACCGGGTGCCCTAGAACGCCTACCCCCGCTTAGGTCGCAGAACCCCGACGCCGTCACAAACCGGACAAGGCTGAGGCCGGCCGGCTGTTTCCTTGGTTGGCCGCTTGCCCGCTCCCGCCCACGTGCGGAGGGGTGTCAGCCGCCGCTAGACCCTGCTGCTCCAGCTACTGCTTCTTCATCTTCCTCTTGCCCTCGAGATTGAGTGCCACGGCCTCGCTGACTAGCCTCTTCAGGGCCGCCTCGTCTATCTGGTCGTCCTCGCGGATATCGATGGCGCGCCGGACATTCCCGTCAAGGCTCGAGTTGAACAGTCCAGAGGGATCATTCAGCGAAGCCCCTTTGGCGAACGTCATCTTGACGACGCTCTTGTAGGTCTCTCCTGTGCAGACAATCCCGTCATGGGACCAGGTGGGCGTGCCTCGCCACTTCCACTCTTCGACGATCTCCGGGTCTGCCTCCTTTACGAGCTGGCGCACCTTGGCGAGCGTCTTCCCGCGCCAGTCCCCCAACTCCTTGATTCGCTCATCAATCAGTGCGGAGGCAGGTTCCCCGGGAGGGACGTTTCTCTTCGTCGTCTCGCCTTGATTCCGTGCCGATTTTGGTTGCATCGTCTACTCCGTTAGTCCGGCGGCTTCGAGGGCGTCAGCATGGCTTTGATAGGCGCGGCCCCACACTCCGAGCCCGCCACGGAAGCGGATAACCCAGCCAATCTCGGTATCCAGGTTGACGCCGCTCCTGAATCGGGCGCGAAGGCGACCCAGTCCGACCACGGTGTCATCGAGGTCTCGGACCTCATCGACCCTCGCCTCGAAGTCCTCGAAGGCGGCGTCTATGTTCGCCCACCACTGCCGCAGTCCCTCGTGACCGTGGTAGGCCTCGTCCCCTTCGACCTGAGCAGTGAAGGGATACCACTCGATTTCGGGGTCGGAGGTCTCCAAGAGCGGCTCGATTTCGCGGCGGTTGTACGCCTCAATCACCCGCTCGAAGGTCGCCACGTTCTCCTGCGACATCGCCCGCGCAGTATCTCGTCTTTCGACTCTTCTGTCTCAGGCCAAGTAGGCTCGAATGGCGCGCCGGGTTCCCCCCGAAGTCCTCGACCGGCTCCGGATGGAAGAGCGTTTCGAGTGTTGGAACCGTGGCGAGTTCGACCTCATGCTTGAGCCGTATGTGGAGGACGCGGTCTTCGACGTCTCAGCCGTGTTCACCGACATCGCCCCGGTACACGAACACGAGGAAATGCGTAACTCGCGGCTTCAGCTGCGCGAAACCTGGGACGGCCTGGGACTCGATCCAGTCGAGGTCCTCGATGCCGGGGATAGACGCTACGTCGTCGATTTGCGCCTCTGGGGGAAGGGCAGGCGGAGCGGCGTCGAGGTCGATCAGCGCTTTGCGATGGCC
Source organism: uncultured Actinomycetes bacterium (assembly GCA_963755775.1). Classification (GTDB taxonomy): domain Bacteria; phylum Actinomycetota; class Thermoleophilia; order Solirubrobacterales; family 70-9; genus AC-56. Next base: position 41,112 of record CAVWKY010000009.1, read on the forward strand.
TACGCGGTGCGACTGGAAGACGGGAAGGTCGTACACGCCCGCCTTCTTCCGAACGTGCAAGCGGCCATCTCGGCTGTGGAGTCCTAGCCGCAAGCGGCCAACAGCACCGGTCCCCTCCCAGGCTCGGCACGAGAAGAGGCGATCCAGGTTCCTGGGCTGGCCGAGCGGGGCTCCCAGGGCCTTCGCTCGTCGCTCCCCAGATCGGAGGATCGCCTCTTCACCGAGGGGACTACCCGGATCCCGGTACCGAAACCGAAAGGCCGCCGGCGCTGGACGGAAAGGCCGCCGGCGCTGGACGGAAAAGTGAGGGGGGCGACTTCCCCTCGACGTGAGATCCCATGAGCTCGCGTCAAGGTGCCCCAGCAAGGCACTCCTGGCACATCGCCCCCCGTCGGGATGGTGCCCCATGGGCCTGACGCACGCAGGAGGGCCACCGGGGGTGCAGGAACTCGCCCACCGGCCACTAGGGGTGGCTGCTGTGCCCTGAGCAAGCCCACGACGTTTATGAGCCAGGCATCACCGGGTATGGGGAGCGATGGCGACTAGGTGGCAAGGAGGCCCGTCTCCTTAGGCAGCGGCGGTGCCCCTGGTCGTCGAACCGCTTGTGGAGCCAGAACGGGGAACGCCGCCCGGCGGGTCAGGCGGCGTCCCAGAGGACCGCAATCCCAAAAACCCAAGCAGTCCTGTCGTTCCTCCATCGACCGTGCGGTTGGAGGACTTTAACCAGTATACCTGGGTTCTGGTACTGAATACCAGTAGAAAGCGGCACGGCCCAACTGGGACAAACCCGTGCCGGCTGGCTGGGGGATTGGAGATAATCGTTCCGTGCGCTCCCTGAACGTCTTCACGCCTGAGCTCCAGCACGACGCGGACGACCCTGACGGTTATCGGTCCGGCTACGCCCGCCTCGGGCCGGAGATCGGAGCGTCGATGCTGGGCGGCACGGTCTACGAGCTCCCCGAGGGGCAGAGCGTCTGCCCCTACCACTACGAGCACGGCGACGAGGAGTGGCTGATCGTGCTTGACGGTCGGCCCACTGTGCGCCACGTCGAGGGCGAGGACCAGCTGAGCCCCGGCGACGTCGTCTGCTTCCCTGCCGGGCCCGAGGGCGCCCACAAGGTCACCAACCCGACCCCGGACACCGTCCGGGTGCTGATGGTGTCGACTATGCGCCTGCCGGCGGTGGCCGTCTATCCCGACAGCGACAAGATCGGCGTCTTCACCGCCGGAAAGGTGGACAACGTCATGGTGCGTCGCGAGAGCGGCGTCGATTACTGGGACCGCGAGACCGGCTGACTCCGAGGGGCGCTTGCCTGCCGGACAGCTCGATCGTGATCAGGACCGCGGCAACGGCATAGAACGGCGACAGGGCGACGTTCGCCGCGGACTCGACCGCCCAGTCCGAGAGCAGGGAGTCGCCAAGCGCTCCGTGGCCCGCCCGGAGCACCGCATTCACGAGCACCTCGCTCGCCAGCGCGATTGGGCCCAAGACGGCCAACACCGGGAGGAAGTTGCCGCGAACCAGGCGCCGGCTTCGCGCGAACGCCTCGCGCACGCCGACCTTGTCCAGCTCCACCAACGGTCCCGCGAGCGCGAACCAAGTGAACAGAACGACCCCTGGAACAACTAACAGGAGCAGTCCGATCGCCACCGCGATTCCGAAGAGCAGGTCGACCGCGATCAGCTTTCGGTATGAGAGCGACCGGGCCAAGTGGCCCAGCGACGGCTCTCGATCGCGCTGTGAGCGGGCGGTCATCAGCGCCACGGCACCGCTGTAGAAGACCTCGCCCAGCAGGCTGGTGAAGGCCTGCGCGAGCCCGACCGCCGCAAGCGCGCCCTCGAGCAGGTCGCTTGCGCTGTCGACGTCCACGAGGTCGCCCGTGCGGTTCGCCAGCGCGTCGAGTAGGCCAAGCGGCACGAACACCACGACCCCGACGAGCAGCAGCGGCCCCGCCCGCTCGGCGCACCTGCGCGCAGTCGCGACGTACACCTCGCGGGCCCTCAGCGCCACTCCGTCGCGCACTGTAACTACGCTGCGCGCATGAGCCGGGAGGACGGGCAGCGAGAGCTCGGACGCCCGGTCGTGGTGACACTGGGGGCACTCGTCGTGCTTGCGGCGCTCGTCGCGCTGGCAGCGGCCCTCGACTTGGGACCGTTCGGCGGGAACGATGGCGACGCGCTGAGCGAGGCCGAGTTCACCGCCGAGGGCGATCAAATCTGCGAGCGGGCCCACGATCAGTTCGCTGAACTGCAGACGGCGCCCCCGAACAGCGCTGAGGGCGCCGCCGCGCTGACGCAGGACCTGATCGAGATCTCAGAGGGCGAGCTCGATCGGATTCGTTCGCTCGATGCGCCGGCCGCAGTGGAGCCGGCGCTCGAGCGCTACCTGCGAGCGAGAGAGCAGGGCATCGCCATCCTGAAGCAGGGGCTTCAAGCGGCGCAGGGCGAGAACGCCAGGGCGTACGCCACCGCCCAGGCGAAGATCGCGGAGGGACAGCTGCGCCGGGTGAAGCTGGCACGCGCTGCCGGGTTTACCGAGTGCAGCCGCGTGCCGGCGAGCCAATAACCGCAGCCGTGGGCTAGCCCCGGCGGCGCAGAGGCCGCAGGCGCCGGCGGCTGCGATGCCGCTGCGACAACCAACCGAACCCGATCGCCATCGCCAGGTTCGCCCCACCCGCGAACCACAGGCCTGCCCGCGCGCCCGGACGCGAGAAGGCGGGGGACCGCGACCACAGCGCATCGGTGGTGATCTCGATGCCGCGCAGCCAGGCCAGTGCCCACCAGTCATCGGCCTCGCCGCGCCGCTCGGCGACGGCGTGGGCGGCGGCGAAGGTGAGCCAGATCGGGCCACAGCGTCGAAACAGGTGCTCGGCATCCGGGGAAGGCCGCTCGTGTCCCAGCACGGCGAGCGTCGCCGCCGGCGCCAAGAGCGCCCCCGAGCCCAGGAGGAGGTCGAAGGCGATCATGTTGCGGTTGGTCAGACGCAGCGCCTGCTCGAGGTCCACGCTGCGATCCAACCACATTCGCCGAAGCCGATCCGGCTGCCGGATGCAAACGGGGCCCCGGGAAGCGGCCCTTAGCAGGGAAACTCGAAGGAGGCGCGAATCATGCCGCCGTGACCAAGACCGCGACGACGTCCCGCCCGAGCCGGTCTCGAAGCCGCGGCGCGCAGCCGCGCTCGCAGCGCAACGGGTCTCAGCCGCGTCCGAACGGGAAGACCCTCTCGACCTTCATCACCGAGCGATTCGACGAGTTCTCGCGCTCGCAAAAGGATGTCGCGCGCTACATCGTGGACCATCTCGACGAGGCCGCCTTCCAGACGGCCGAGGAGCTGGCACGTCGCGCGAGCACCTCATCCTCGACCGTGGTCCGCTTCTCGCAGGCGCTTGGCTTCGAGGGCTATCCGGAGCTTCAGCAGGCGGCGATCGAGGAGTACCGGACCCGCGGGGGGGACGAGAACGGCGGCGGACAGCTATTCGATTTCGACCATTCCGAGTTCGAGTCCTCGCTCGCCGCTGACCACGGAAACGTCGAGGACACGGCGCGCAATCTGACCCGCGAACAGGTCGAAGCGTGCGTTTCGGCCCTCGGGTCCGCGCAGCGCGTGATGATCGTCGGGGTGGATCAGATGGCGTTCTTCGCCAGCTATCTGCGCCATCTGCTCGCCCTGCTCGACATCCGCGCCGAAGTCGTCGCCAGCCCGCGCCAAGACTCGATCACGCGATTGAGCCGGGTGGACGAGGACACCCTCGTGATCGCCTTCTCCGCGGGCCGCGCCCATCCCCTGGTGGTGAGGGCGATGAAGCTTGCCCGTCACCGCCGCGCGCGAACGCTCTCGATCAGCGATGCCACGCTGTCCGACGTGGGCGAGCACGCGGAGCTGACGCTGTATTACTCGTCGAACAGCCCATCGTTCACGCGCTCGAACGCCGCGCTGCTCGGGGTCATCCAGGCGCTCGCCTACGGCGTCTACGCCCGGGACAAGGCGGCGTTCAAGGACCGCATCCGCGCCTTCAAGCTCAAGTAAGGACGCCACCGGGCCTCCGCCGGTCCTCGGCCGCGCCGAATCGTCGCCTGCCCGTCCGGGCTCGGCGTATATTGAGAGCTGATGGCGCAAAGAGCAACATTCCGGGTCAAGCGCGGGCTCGCGGAGATGCTGAAGGGCGGGGTGATCATGGACGTGACGACCGCCGAGCAGGCGGGAATCGCCGAGGACGCCGGCGCCGTGGCCGTGATGGCACTCGAGCGTGTACCCGCCGACATCCGTGCGGCGGGCGGCGTTGCGCGGATGGCGAGCCCCAGGGTGATCAAGGAGATCCAGAACACCGTGACGATCCCGGTGATGGCGAAGTCGCGCATCGGCCACTTCGCGGAGGCCCAAGTGCTGCAATCGCTCGAGGTGGACTACGTCGACGAGTCCGAGGTGCTGACCCCGGCCGACGAAGCCCACCACATCGACAAGCACGCCTTCGAGGTTCCGTTCGTGTGCGGCGCCACCAACCTCGGCGAAGCGCTGCGGCGCCTCGGCGAGGGCGCGGCGATGATTCGGTCGAAGGGGGAGGCCGGCACCGGCAACATCGTCGAGGCGGTTCGCCACCTGCGGGGGATCGTGGGCGGCATCAAGCAGCTCGGTGCGCTCGGCCGCGAACAGCTTCCCGCTCAGGCGAAGGAGCTCGGCGCGCCGATCGAGATCGTCGAGGAGGTCGCGGAGACGGGTTGGTTGCCGGTACCCCTGTTCTGCGCCGGGGGGATTGCGACCCCAGCGGATGCCGCGCTGGTCATGCAGCTCGGCGCCGAGGGCACCTTCGTGGGCTCGGGGATCTTCAAGTCCGAGGACCCCGAGCGGCGGGCGCGCGCGATCGTGGAAGCGACCACGCACTTCAACGACCCCGAGCGCGTTGCGGCGGCCTCGATCGAGCTTGGCGAGCCCATGCGTGGGGACGACATCGCCCAGCTCGCCTCCGAAGGAGAGCTGCTGCAGCAGCGCGGGGCCTGACCGTGGCGTCTCACGAAGCCCTGCCGGCGCCTTCCGGCGGGGCGACCCGGCTTCGAATTGGCGTGCTGGCGAGCCAGGGCGACTTCGAGGCCCACACGCGCATGCTGCGCTCGCTGGATGCCGACGCGCTGGGGGTGCGAACTGCGGAGCAGCTCGCCGACCTCGACGGGCTGGTGATCCCCGGCGGGGAGAGCACCACGATCTCGAAGGCCATCGAGCGTGACCGGCTCGCGCCGGCGATCCGCGCCCACGTCGCTTCCGGTAGGGCGCTGCTGGGAACCTGCGCCGGGATGATCGTCTGCGACCGCGACCACCTCGGCTTGGTGGACGCCACCGCGAGGCGAAACGCCTTCGGCCGTCAGATCGCCAGCTTCGAGGTGGAGCTCGAGATCGACGGCCTCGGCCAGGACCCGATGCGGGCGGTGTTCATCAGGGCCCCGTGGATCGAGGAGCTCGGCCCGGAGGTGGACGTGCTGGCGAGCGTAGACGGCCACCCGGTGGTCGTCCGCCAGGGCAACGTCGTGCTCTGTGCCTTCCATCCCGAGCTCACGGACGATTCGCGCCTGCACGCCCTGCTCATGGCGCTCGCCACGGGGGCACGCGAGGGGCGCGACGTCGCCCCGAGCTCGAGGGCCGCGGAAGGAGGGGGACGATGAGGGACGCCCGGGTCGCCAACCTCGCCCGAATCCTGGTCGGCTACTCGATCCGGGTCAAGGAGGGAGAGACGTGCCTGATCGAGGGAGCCAGCGCCGGCGAGCCCCTGATCGCCGCGGTCTACGAAGAGGTCCTGCGGGCGGGAGGCCATCCGGTCGTCGCGATGTCCGTTGACGGGCAGGCCGCGACGTTCTTCAAGCACGCCTCCGACGAGCAGCTCGACTGGGTCTCGCCGTTGGCCGAGTGGGCGGCCGAGGAGTCGGACTGCCGGATCGGGATCGGCGCCGAGACCAACACCCGCGAGCTGTCCGGCGTTCCTCCCGAGCGCCAATCGAAGCGCCGCACGGCCACCCGCCACCTGATGGAGAAGACCCTCCGCCGTGATGCGGAAGGGACGCATCGGTGGGTCTACACGCTGTTTCCGACCAATGGCTACGCGGCGGACGCTGAGATGAGCCTGGCCGACTTCGAGGACTTCTACTACGGCGCCTGCCTGGCGACCGACTCCGACCCCCTGGGAGCCTGGCATCGCGCCTCCGAGGAGTGCAGGCGACTGGCCGAGTGGACAGAGGGGCACGAGGAGGTCCGCGTGACGGCGCCGGGGACAGACATCAGGCTGGGAATCGATGGACGCAAGTTCATCCCGGCGGACGGCACCCGGAACATGCCCGACGGCGAGTTCTTCACCGCCCCGATCGAGGACTCCGTGGAGGGGGAGGTCAGCTTTCACCTGCCGGCCATGGTCGGCGGGCGCGAGGTCGCCGGCGTGCGGCTGCGCTTCGAGGGCGGCAAGGTCGTCGACGCCAGCGCGGCCCGCGGCGAGGAGTACTTGATCAGCCTGCTGGACACCGACGAGGGGGCGCGCAGGCTGGGCGAGCTGGGGATCGGGACCAACTACGGGATCGACCGCGGCACGCGGGACGTGCTCTTGGACGAGAAGATCGGCGGCACCGTGCACATGGCGGTCGGCGCGAGCTACCCGGAATGCGGCGGCAAGAACGAGAGCGCCGTCCACACCGACCTCGTCTGCGACCTTCGCCGGGGCGGCCGGATCGAGGTGGACGGCGAGGCGCTTCAGGAAGATGGGCGCTTCCTGGTCTGAAGCCGGACGTTTCCTGACCTGAAGCCGGACGACCAGCCGTCGCTACTCCGCAACTTTTCTCGTGCCGCCCTGTTTGGGGGAAGGCCGACACCATTTGTGCTTCTGTGCCAGGGGTTTGGTGTCGGATCGATAAATGGGATGCCGATGCCAATTGAGGCGGCCGGGCCGGGGCCCGGCCGCCTCGGCTTCGTTATGTGCCTGCTTGCTGGTCTCTGGACGGCCGTGGGCTCCTAGTATTGGCCCATGTCCGGGCACTCGAAGTGGGCCTCGATCAAGCACCGCAAGGCGGCCACCGACGCCCGCCGCGGCCAGCTGTTCACGAAGCTCGCCAGGGCGATAACGGTCGCCGCGCGAGAGGGAGGCGGAGACCCGGAAGCGAACTTCGCCCTGGCGGCTGCGATTCAGAAGGGGCGCGATTACTCGATGCCCAAGGACAACATCCAGCGGGCGATCGACCGCGGCGCGGGGGCGGGCGGCGGCGCGGACGCGATCCAGCGGGTCGTATACGAGGGCTACGGCCCCGGGGGCGCCGCGATTCTGGTCGAGGCCCTGACCGACAACCGCAACCGAACCGGTGCCGACGTGCGCCATCTCTTCGACAAGCACGACGGCAGCCTCGGCGAGCCCGGCTCGGTGGCGTGGGTGTTCGAGAAGCGGGGCGTCGCCCTGGTCGACGGCGACCGCTACTCCGAGGACGACTTGATCCCAGCGATCGACGCCGGGGCGCAGGACGTGAGCGCCGATGGCGGCTCCCTGAAAGTGCTCTCCGCGGCCGAGGACCTGACCGCGATCCGCGAGGCGCTCGAGGCTGCGGGCGTGCAGATCCAGTCGGCCGAGCTGACCATGGAGCCGAAGAGCGTGGTCGAGGTGGACGGCGGCGACGCTCCCGCCCTGATGCGGCTGATGGACGCCCTCGACGACCACGACGACGTCGAGGCGGTCAACGCCAACTTCGACATCCCGGCCGAGATCCTCGAGCGCGCCGCAGCGTAGCGCGGGCAGCAGTGACCGCGCGGGCGTCGCGTGCGCATGCGGAAGGCATCCGGGTGCCGACTCAGAATCAGTACGAATGACCCTGGTGATTGGCATCGATCCGGGCGTCGCGAGCACCGGGTTCGGTGTCGTGCAGGTAGCGGGCACCGAGATGAGCGCTGTGGACGGAGGCGTGATCGAGGCGCCGACGAGCGAGCCGGGGGCACGACGCCTGACCCGCATCCACGAGGCCCTCGTGGAGCTGCTCTCGCGACATGAGCCAGTCGCCATGGCGCTCGAGGAGGTGTACTTCAACCGCAACGTCCGCTCCGCGATCGCCGTGGGCCAGTCCAGGGGCGTGGCGATGCTTGCCGCGGGTCAGCGCGGGATCGAGTGCTTCGACTACACGCCACAGGCGGTGAAGAAGTCGGTGTGCGGCAGCGGCGCGGCCGCCAAGGAACAGGTGGAGCGCATGGTCACCAGGCTCCTGGGCCTCTCCCAGCCGCTCGCTTCGGAGCATGCGGCCGACGCGCTTGCCGTCGCGATCTGCCACGCGAGCCATGCCGGCCCCGCACTGGTGCTGTCCGCCGGCGCCCGTGAGGTTCCGGTCGGATGATCGCCTCGGTTCGCGGCGAGGTCCTGGTTCGCCGGCCGGCGCACGTCGTGATCGAGGCAGGCGGCGTCGGCTACCTGCTGGCCGTCTCGGCGGAGACGCTCAAGTCCGTGCCCGCCCACGGAAAGCCAGCGACGCTGCACGCGCACCTGGTCGCCCGCGACGACTCGCTGTCGCTGTACGGGTTTGCGAGCGAGGAGGAGCGCGACCTCTTCCTCCACCTGATCTCCGTGTCGGGAATCGGGCCAAAGGTGGCGCTCGCGATCCTTTCCGGCGGCCCCCCACGGGAGCTCCTGGCGGCGATCGCGGCTGGGGACGCGAAGCGCTTTCAGGCGGCGCCCGGGGTCGGCAAGCGCACCGCGGAGCGCCTGATCGTCGAGCTGCGCGAGAAGGTCGCCGGTGAGCTCACCGAGGGCGTACCGGTTCGCGCCCCGGGCGCGGAAGACGATCAACGCAACTTGGCCCGCGACGGGCTCATGCACCTGGGCTACACGCTGTCCGAGGCCGATCGGCTGCTCGAGGGCGCCGATGGCGAGAGCGCCGAGGATCTGATCGGCGCCGCCCTGAAGCGAGCGGCCGACCCAAGCGGAGCCAGGAGATGATGGCGCCGAGCAGAGGGGGCGGAGCCACCGATTGCGAGGCGACAGGCTGGTGGCCGTTGCGTTTGGCGCCGAGCCCCCAGCGCGAGATGACAGGCTGGTGGATCCACTGATGAGCATCGCCCGCGACCCCGGGATCGAGCGCGCCCAGGGGGCCATCGCCCCGCCGGAGCAGACGGACGACGCCGAGGACCGCCTGGCCGACGCGCGGCTTGCCGGTGGCGAGGAGGACCTGGACCGCTCGCTGCGCCCCAAGCGGCTGACCGACTTCGTGAACCAGGAGCAGGTCACTGCCCAGCTCGAGGTGTTCATCGAGGCTGCGCGGCGCCGTGGAGAGCCGCTGGATCACGTCCTGCTCGCGGGCCCGCCGGGCCTGGGCAAGACGTCCCTGGCGAACATCGTCGCCGCCGAGCTCGACGTGCCGCTGGTGCAGACCGCGGGCCCGGCGCTGGAGCGCAAGGCGGACATCGCAGCGTTCCTGACGACGCTCCAGCCCGGCTCCGTCTTCTTCGTAGACGAGATCCATCGCCTGGGCCGTGCGATCGAGGAGACCCTCTATCCGGCGATGGAGGGAAGGCGCCTGCCCGTGGTGCTGGGTCAGGGTGCGGGTGCTCGCACAGTGACCCTCGACCTCCCTCCCTTCACCCTGGTGGGGGCCACCACGCGCACGGGCTTGCTCACGACGCCGCTTCGCGACCGGTTCGGGGTCTGCCACCGCCTCGAGCACTACGACCCTCGCGAGCTGGTGCGGATCGTCGGGCGCTCCGCCGGCATCCTCGGGGTCGAGATCGAGCCCGGGGTGAGCGGGCAATCGCCGAGCGCTCGCGCGGGACGCCCCGGGTGGCCAACCGGCTGCTGAAACGGGTCCGGGACTTCGCCGAGGTCCGGGGCGCGGGGGTGATCACCGGCGAGGTCGCGGATGAGGCGCTCGGCCTACTCGAGGTCGACGCAGTCGGGCTCGACCGCCACGACCGGACGATCCTCGACACCATCGCGACCAAGTTCTCCGGCGGTCCGGTGGGGCTATCGACCCTCGCCGCCGCTGTCGACGAGGAGCCGGACACGATCGAGGACGTGTACGAGCCGTACCTGCTCCAGCAAGGCTTGATCCAGCGCACCGCCCGCGGGCGGGCGATCACGCCACGGGGCTTCGAGCACCTCGGCCTGCCGGTCCCCAAGGAGGCCTCGAGCCTGTTCTGAGTCCGACAACGACCTCGCTAGGCTGTCGGCGTGCCCTTCTTCATCTGCCCGAACTGCGGCCACCGAGAGCTTTCGAGCGAACGCACCGCGGGCATGTCGAACCGGCCCAAGGGCTGCTCGCGATGCGGGGGAAGCGACCTCTTCGAGCTGCTCGACGACTACTACCCGGCGCCGGAGGCGGCCTTCTTCGTCTGCGACCAGCGGGGTCGCCTGCTGGACGTCGGCAAGGGCGGCTTCGAGCTCACAGGCCTGAAGGACGAGCAGGTGATCGGCCGCCCGGTGCAAGACGTGCTCGGGCTCGAGTGGATGGACGAGGGAGACGGGGGAGCGGCGGCGGACAGCAACCGGAACGGCACCACCGACCCGATCGAGACGACGCTCGAGTGGGGCGTCCGCTCGCTTGGCAAGCGCGTCCAAGTCAACGCCGAGGGGGATCTCCCCGCCGAGGCCGTGGCCGACCTGTTTCCGGCCTACGACGACGACGGTGGGCTGCTGCTCGTGCTTACCCCCAAGTAGGGTGACCGCCGGCATCGCCAGCGAAGCGAGGCGCGCAAGCTGATGGGCGGACGGCGCCGCAACCTCTTCGTCCTCCTGGTCGTGATCGCCCTCACGGTCGCCTCCGCGGTGGTGATCGCCAACAAGCGCACCGTGCTCGGCCTCGACCTGCGCGGCGGTACGCAGCTCGTCTACCAGGCTGAGCCGACCGCGCGGACGCCGAACATCTCGCCCGAGGACATCGACCGGGCGATCGAGATCATCCGCCAGCGCGCCGACAAGCTCGGCGTCTCCGAGCCCGAGATCTCTCGGCTCGGCGAAAGGGGGATCCAGGTCGGCCTGCCCGACGTCCAGAACGCGCAGCAGGCGATCGAGCAGATCGGCACGACCTCGCAGCTCTACTTCTACGACTTCGAGGGCAACGTGGTCCCGCCGCCCACCAAGGGCGTGCCGAGGGACCCGGCCTCCTCGCCGAATCCCTCCAATCCGAACATCTACACGTTCCCCAACCTCTACGACGCGGTCCAGTTCGCCTCGAAGCGAAAGCCCGAGTGCATCGACGACCAGTGCACGACCAATGGGCCGACGTACTACCTGTTCGATCGCGACTCCCACCAGCTCATGGCCGGCCCCGCGGCGAGCCCCAAGGACCTGTTCCTGCCGTTCCGAAACGAGAAGCGCCCGCCCGGCACGCAGATCGCCTCGGTACCGCAGGGAACCGTGGTCGTCCAGGCGGAGTCCGAGGACCCGACGCTCACCGAGAGCCCCGCCGAGGTCTCGGCGTCGCCCCACTACGTGTTCAAGGACCGCCCGGCGCTGTCCGGCGACGACATCAAGAACCCCGAGCAGAACTTCGACCAGACCACCAACCAGCCCAATGTCACCTTCGACTTCACCGACGAGGGGCGGTCGGCGTTCCAGGAGGTGACGCGCACGATCGCCGAACGGGGGGCCGCGACCGCCCCGCCCGGCACCGTGGGGCCCGCCGCCGCCGAGTCGTTCTCACAGCATTTCTCGGTCGTGCTGGACAACCAGGTGGTCACCCAGCCGATCATCAACTTCGACGAGAACCCCGGTGGGATCGACGGCCGCACGGGAGCCCAGATCTCGGGCAGCTTCTCGATCAACTCGGCCCAGGACCTGGCCGAGTTCCTGCGCATCGGCGCCCTGCCGATCAACCTCCAGCTCGAGAGCCAGAGCACCGTGTCGGCGACGCTCGGGCAGCAGGCCCTCGATCAGGGGCTGCGCGCCGGGATCGTCGGCTTGATCATCGTCGTCATCTTCCTGATCGCCTACTACCGCCTCCTCGGCGTGATCGCAGCCGTGGGCCTGGCCGTGTACGGGGTCATCTTCTTCGCGCTGGCGAAGCTGATCCCGATCACGCTCACCCTGCCGGGGATCGCGGGCCTCGTGCTCACGATCGGCGTGGCGGCCGACGCGAACATCGTCATCTTCGAGCGCATCAAGGAGGAGGCGCGAGCGGGGCGCTCGATGCTGTCCGCGATCGCCCAGGGCTACCGCAAGGGCATCGCGACGATCATCGACGCGAACGTGATTACGCTGGTCACGGCGTTCATCCTCTTCGTCCTGGCGACGGCCGGGGTGAAGGGGTTCGCGTTCACCTTGGGCGTCGGGACCATCGTCTCGCTGCTAACGGCGGTCCTCTTCACCCAGGCGATCCTCGGTTCCCTCGGGCGGTCGAAGATCCTGCACTCGCCGCGCGCTCTCGGGGCCGGGGAGCAGCGCGTGCGCTGGCACTTCGACTTCTCGGCCGCCAGCCGGTGGTTCTTCTCGATCTCGGGAGTGATCCTGGCGATCGGCGCGATCTCGTTCGCCACCAAGCAGCTCAACCTGGGTATCGACTTCACCTCGGGGGCCAAGGTCACGGCGAGCCTGGAGCGGCCGGCGAGCGTCGACGACGTGCGCAACGCGTTGACGGATGCCAACGTCACCAACGCCTCGAGTGCCGAGATCCAGACGGTCGAGAACCCGAAGCTGGGGCCGAACGTGTTCGACGTGCAGGGGAAGATCCCCGTGGACGAGGTCAACGGGTCGGTGAAGAACGCGCTCGACCAGAGCTTTGGGCTCCGGGGCGGAAGCGAGGGATTCAGCAGCCAGAGCGTGGGCCCAACCTTCGGCGCGCAAGTGGCGCGAAGCGCCGTGATCGCAATCGTCTTCTCGCTGCTTGTGATCTCCGCTTACGTGGCGATCCGATTCGAGGCCAAATATGCGATCCCGGTGATCATCGCCCTGGTCCACGACATCCTGATCACCGGTGGCATCTACTCGCTGACGGGCCGGGAGTTGACCAGCGGCACGGTCGCCGCTTTCCTGACCATCCTCGGGTACTCCATGTACGACACCGTGATCGTCTTCGACCGCATCCGCGAGAACGTGCCCCGCATGCCCCGCGCGGCGTTCTCACAGATCGCGAACAAGTCGCTGAGCGAGGTCCTGACAAGGTCGCTGATCACCGGTCTCTCGACCGTCTTCCTGATCACGGTGCTGTTCATCTTCGGCGGCGCCACGTTGAAGGACTTCGCCTTCGCGATGGGGGTGGGGGTTCTCTCCGGGACCTACTCGTCGATCTTCATCGCCGCCCCGGTGCTGACTCACTGGAAGGAGCGCGAGCCCGCCTACCGGGCTCGTCGCGGCCGCCTGATCGAGGAGATGGGCTACGTGCCCACCTTGCCGGAAGACAACGTCGTCGCCCGGGTGGACGCGGACGGTGAGCCGGCACCGGCTACGCCCGCGCCGGCACCGGCCGCCGCCGTGGCTCCGGCCGGCGGCGATGGCGAGCCCGACGGCGCCACCGAGCTCAAGTCCGGGGACGGCGCCGAGGCCGTCGAGGAGCCGCAGCCCTCGCCGCTGGCGGCGAGTGCGCCACAGGAACAAGGTCCCGCGGCCGGCTCGGAGCGCCAGCGCAAGCGCCGACAGCAGCGAAGGCGCCGCAAGCACGGGAGGAACCGCTGATGGGGGGGATGCGCTGATGGCCGCGGTCGTCTGGTTCACAGTCGCGCTTGCGATCTGGCACTTCACCGTGTTCGTCCCCGATCGCTTCTGGGGCGGGATCGTCGGCGCGCTCCTCGGCGCGATCGCCGGCGGCATGCTGAGCGGGGCCATCGCGCAGATCGCGTCGGGATCGAGCATCGGGCAGACCGACATCGCCACTGCTTTGGTCGCGGTTCCGGGCACCTTGATCGGCCTCGCGGCCATCTACGCCCTCGGGGTCAGCAGGGAGGAACCCGAAACCGTCTAAGCGGGCCGTGCGGCCCCCGGTCCGCGGTGCCCGATGGCTGGGTAGGACGGGCGCACGGCAACCCAGCGAACCGTCCTGCATAGCGTTCGGAACGCGAGCGCAACGCAGGACGGCTCCGCAGAAGCCGGACACGCCCTACCCAGCCGTCGCCCAACCGGGGAGGCATGACGTCGCGCGGCAGCTAGTCAGGCGGACGCTGACGCCAAGGGGGCGAGTTCCGTCCCCGCCCGTTCTTAGCCTGGCACGGTGCCCGGCCTCGCCTCCGATTCGGCAACTCCCGCTCGGGAATTTCGCCTCGAGCCGTATTCCTATGCCGAGGCGCAGGCCCTGATGGAGGGACTGGGGCTCGCCGAGCCGGTCGCCGTGACCCTGGTGCGGCGTGGCTACCGGACGGTGGCGGAGGCGCGTGGCTTTCTCGAGGCCGGCGACGAGCACGACCCGTTCGAGTTCGACTCGATGCAGGAGGTGGTCGAGCGGATCCGGAAGGCGATCGACGACGGGCTCATGGTCACCGTCCACGGCGACTACGACTGCGATGGCGTCTGCTCCACCGCGATTCTCGTCCGTGCCCTGCGCGAGCTCGGGGCACGCTGCGACTGGTACATCCCGGACCGGCTCGCTGACGGCTACGGCCTGACGATGGACGGCGTGCAGCGACTGGCATCCCGGGGCACCGGGCTCTTGCTGACCACCGACTGCGGGATCGGCTGTTCCAACGAGGTGGCGGCGGCTCGATCGGCCGGGATGGAGGTGATTGTCACCGATCACCACCAGCCCGGGACGGAGCTTCCGGAGTGCCTGATCGTGCACCCGGTCGTCTCGGGGTACCCGTGCCGGGAGCTCTGCGCGACCGGGGTCGCCTACAAGCTCTCCGCCGCCCTCCTGGGGGAACAGCGGGCCGCCCACGACCTCGACCTCGTTGCGCTGGCCACGGTCGCCGACCTGGTCGCCCTGCGAGGAGAGAACCGTGCCCTCGTGCGCGCCGGGCTGGAGGCGGCCCGAAGAGCAAGCCGGCCAGGACTCCGGGCCCTTTGCGCGGAGGCCGGGGTCGCTCCCGAGCGGCTCGACGAGGGCGACCTCGCCTTCCGCCTTGGCCCGCGTATCAACGCCGCGGGCCGCCTGTATCGGGCTGACGCCGGGGTCGAGCTGATGCTCACCGAATCGGGTGAGCGGGCGACCTCGATCGCCGCCGAGCTCGACCGCGCCAACCGCGAGCGGCGGGACACCGAGCGGCGCGTGCTGGATGCGGCCGAGCGGGCGCGCGCCGCGTTGCCGGGTGAGCTCGCCTCGGAGCCCGGGCTCGTGCTCGCCGGCGAAGACTGGCATCCCGGCGTGGTCGGCATCGTCGCCTCCCGGCTGGCAGAGCGTCACCTGGTCCCGGTGGTCCTGATCGCGCTGGACGCCGAGGGTCGGGGCAGGGGTTCGGGTCGAAGCGTCCCGGGCTTCGATCTGCTGGCCGCGCTGGATGCGTGCAGCGAGCACCTGCTGCGCTACGGAGGCCACCGGGCGGCGGCCGGCCTGGAGATCGACGCTGGTCGCCTGGAGGACTTTCGGGGCGCGTTCGCGGCGCACGCCCGGTCGGCACTGGGGGAGGGCGACTCGGTGCGCACGGAGGCCATAGACGCGGTGGTGGGAAGCGAGAGCCTCGGGCACGAGCTCGCCGAGCAGCTTCAGCGCCTGGCGCCATTCGGAATGGGCAACCCCGGGGTTCGGCTATTGGTCCCGTCAGCGAAGCTGGCCGACGTGCGGCCGATGGGGGAGGGCGACAAGCACGCACGCTTTCGTCTGCGAAGCGGCTCGCGAAGCGCTCTCGGGGTCGCCTTCGGGGTCAACGGCGAGCTGTCGCGCGCGGCCGATGGGGCGCCGCTCGACGTCTCGCTGAAGCTGGAGCTGAACGAGTGGAACGGAGCCGTGGAGCCCCGCGCCGTGCTGAGGGAGCTGTATCCCGGGGGCCACTCCGTGGAGACGGCGGAGCCCGCTTCCCCCGAAGGGGACGAGTGGTGGGAGCGGCTGGACGCCGAACGCCACGCGCCGCTCGACGATTGGCCGCCCGGGGCGATCGCCGGTGCCGCCGAGCCGACGGAGACACGCTGCGTGGTCGACCGGCGTGGCAGCTCGGGGGTCGCGACCGTCGCGAGCTTGGCCTCGAGCGGCGGCTCCGTGCTGGCCGTGTGCTCGGATGCGCTGTGCCGTCGCGAGCTGGTGGAGCGCGCGGCGGCGCCGGCCAGGTTCGGGGGCGGACGCATGGCGATCGCCTCAGGGCGTTTGGGCGACGGCGCCCTTCAGGCCGCGGCAGAGGTGGGCGGGGCGGGCGGCGTGGCCCTGGCCGATTGGGCCGCGCTCGCCCGGGCACCGAGGCTGCCCACTGGCTTCGAGCACGTCGTGGCCATTGATCCCCCGCCGTTCCCGCACCTCGAGCGCCTGGTCTCGGTCTGGCCCGAGACCGAGGCAGGGGACCGAGGCTTCCTGCACCTGGCGTGGGGGGAGGCGGAGATCGAGGTTGCGCTTCGCATCCACGAAGCCGAATGGCCGCTGCGCGAGGCGCTGGCGGCCCTCTATCGAGAGCTGCGCGCTCTCGAGCACGACCTCCGCGCGGTCCTTCGTGGCCATGGGCGCCATCCCAGGTCCCCGGAGGTCGTCGGCCGTCGCCTGCGCGTGCTGGATGAGCTCGGCACCGTCTGTTGGGAGCCGTCCGGCACCGCTCGCGGCCTTCGCGTCGTATCCTCGGAGGGCAAGGATCTCGAGCACTCGCAGGCGTTCGTCGCCTACCGCGAGCGCCACCGGGAGGGCCAGCGATTCCTAAGCAGGCGAAGACAACCGAGCTAGAGCACCCCAGGCGGGACGAGGCCAACGGGGCCAAGGCGCCTGCGGACCGCCAGGGCCACACCAGAGTGGGCGCAGGCGCGGTGGCCGGGGAGCCACTCGCGCCGCTGACCGGACCGGCTCGGGACCTGGCGGACGACGAGCGCGCCCTGCTGGGCGACCTCTTGGCCGTGATCGAGGAGCACAGCGTTGACGGCTCGCGGCAGATCGATGCCGAGAACGTCGAGCGGGCCTTCGTGTTCGCCTGTCAGCGTCACGCCGACCAGCGGCGGCGAACCGGCGAGGACTTCATCACCCATCCCGTCGAGGTGGCGAAGATCTGCGCCGGCCTGCGCCTGGACACGGGGACCCTGTGCGCCGCCCTGCTTCACGACACGGTCGAGGACACGAGCGCCAGCCTGGATCAGGTGCGTGATCTGTTCGGCGATTCGGTGGGCCAGCTCGTCGATGGGGTGACGAAGCTCACCGGGATCACCTTTCAAAGCCGCGACGAGAGCCAGGCCGAGAACTACCGAAAGATGATGGTGGCGATGGCCACCGATTTGCGGGTGATCCTGATCAAGCTCGCGGATCGCCTGCACAACATGCGCACCCTCTCGGGGCTGCCGAAGCAAAAGCAGATCGACAAGGCACGGGAGACACTGGAGATCTACGCCCCGCTTGCACACCGCCTCGGGATCCACGCGATCAAATGGGAGCTCGAGGACCTCTCGTTCCAGCGTCTTCACCCGCGCAAGTACGCCGAGATCAAGAAACTGGTCTCCCAGCAGCGTGCCGAGCGCGAGCGCTACGTGACCGACGCAGGGCGCTTCCTGCGCGAGGAGCTCAACGCCGTTGGCATCGAGGCCGAGATCTCCGGCCGAGCCAAGCACTTTTACTCGATCTACTCGAAGATGACCAAGAAGGGGCGGGAGTTCAACGAGATCTACGACCTCACCGCGATGCGCGTCCTGGTTGGGTCGGTGAAGGACTGCTACGGCGCGATCGGGATCATCCACTCGCTCTGGAAGCCGCTGCCGGGGCGGTTCAAGGACTTCATCGCAACGCCCAAGCTGAACCTCTATCAGGCGCTTCACACCACGGTGATCGGTCCCGAGGGAAGACCCCTGGAGATCCAGATCCGCACCCCCGGAATGCACGAGACAGCGGAGTATGGGATCGCCGCCCACGTGATCTACAAGGAGGGCGCGCGCGCCAAGGGCGATCCCGAGCGGGAGAAGATGACCTGGCTTCGCCAGCTCATCGAGGTCGAGGGCGACCAGGGCCCGACCGAGTTCCTCGAGTCGTTGAAGGTGGACCTGTTCGAGGACGAGGTGTTCGTCTTCACCCCGAAGGGCGAGGTGAAGAACCTGTCCGCCGGCTCGACGCCACTCGACTTCGCCTATGCCGTCCACACGGACGTCGGGCACCGGTGCGTGGGCGCCAAGGTGAACGGGAAGATCGTCCCGCTCCACTACCAGCTGAAGTCGGGCGACATCGTCGTGATCCTGACCGCGAAGCAGGAGCGGGGCCCCTCGCGCGACTGGCTGGCGGTCGTGCGGACGAGCCGCGCCCGGAACAAGATCCGCGCCTTCCTGAAGCGCGAGAGCCGCGACGACGCCGAGCGAAGCGGGCGCGAGCTGCTCCAGGATGCGTTGCGGAAGCAGAGCCTTCCCCCGCAGCGGATTGCCGCCTCGCAGCTCCTTGCCGACGTCACCCGCGAGATGGGGTTCCGCAAGGCGGACGACTTCTACATCGCCGTGGGCCAGGGAAAGATCTCCCCGAAGACGGTCGCCAACAAGGTGTTCCAGCGCCTCAAGCAGGGCGAGGCCGTGGCTGGGGACGAGACCGAAGCGCGTCTGGCCGGGGTGCTGGAAGGCCGAGACGAGCGCCAGCGGCGAACCCAGGAGGCCTCCGACTACGGAATCAAGGTGAAGGGCGTCGAGGACGTGATGGTCCGGCTGGCCAAATGCTGCCGGCCCGTTCCTGGGGACACGATCGCGGGCTACGTCTCGCTGGGCCGCGGGATCACGATCCACCGTGAGGACTGCAAGAACATGGTCGCCCTTCAGAAGTCCCCCGAGCGGTTCACCGAGGTGGAATGGGAGGGGGACAACGCGACCTCCTACCGGGTGGAGCTTCAGGTGGACGCCTGGGATCGCACCCGGCTCCTCGAGGATCTCTCGCGGACCTTCGCCGAGACCGGGGTCAACATCATCGAGGCGTTCTGCAGCACCAAGCACCCGATGGTCAAGAACCGCTTCGTGGTCGAGATCGGCGACGGTGACCAGCTTCGCCAGTGCATCGGGAGGCTGCGAAACGTCGATTCCGTTTTCGACGCCTACCGCGTCACCCCGACCGGCTAGCGGGCCTCTGGCGCGCTCCCCCAGGCCCGCGGTCAGCGTCGTCGTGCCGTTCCGGGGCGGCCAGGCCGCGGCGAGGCGCCTGCTCTTGGCCCTGTCGCGGCTCGAGCCGAAAGACAGCGACGAGTTGATCGTCGCTGACAACACGGACAACGGATCGGCGGCGCGAGCCGTGGGCGAGCGAGCGCGAATCGCCCGGGCGGCTGCCGAACGCTCCTCCTACCACGCTCGCAACGCAGGGGCGGCCTTGGCGACCAAGGAGTGGCTCTTGTTCATGGACGCCGACTGTGTTCCGCGCCCGGGGCTGTTGGGCGAGTACTTGGCCGAGCCGGCCGCGGCCGGCTGCGGGGCGATCTCGGGGTCCATCGTCGGCGACCCGGGCCAGTCGGGCCTGGTGGCGCGGTACACAAGGTCGCGGAACTTCCTGAGCATCGACCACGGCCTGTTGGGGCCGGACAGTGGGACGGCGCTGACCGGAAACCTCCTCGTGCGACGGGCGGCGTTCGAGGCGGTCGGCGGATTTGTGGAGGGCATCCGCTCCGGCGGAGACATCGACTTCTCCCGTCGGATTCGAGCCGCCGGTTGGTCGCTCGAGCGCCGGCCCGCCGCCCTCGTCGAACATCTCCATCGCGAGAGCCTGCTCGGGCTGCTCGGCATGATCGCCCGCTATGGGGCAGGGGCGAGGTGGCTGAACGAGCGCTATCCGGGTTCCTCGCCTCGATGGCCGCTGGCGCTGGGACTGGGGGGGACGGTCCGCGAGGTCATCGGCCTCGCGGCGCGGAGGAGAGTCGAGCCGGCCGTGTTCCGAGCCATCGACGGGTTGGGCCTGATCGCCCATAACCTCGGCTACATGGCGAGCAATCGGGCGCCGCGCTAGCGGTCGGGGGGAAGCTCGCGCACGGCCGCTCGGATCGCTTCGGCCGTGGTTCGCATGTGGTCCTCGTCCTCGTACTTCGTCCGCGGCCAAAAGAACCCCCGCAGCCCGTCCTTCGGGTTTCGCGGGACCGCGTGGACGTGACAGTGGGGAACGCTCTGGCTGACCACGTTGTTGAGCGCGATGAAGGCGCCCTGCGCGCCCATCGCGTCGCGGATCGCAGCCGACAGGTGCTTCGCGTTCGTGAACAGCGGGCCAACGAGCTCGCTGGGCAGGTCCCAGATCGTCTCGTGGTGGTCACGCGGAACCAGCAGTGCGTGGCCGGGGAACAGCGGGCGGTGGTCGAGAAAGGCCAGCGACACCGCGTCCTCGAAGACCACGTGACCGTGCTCCTCACCCGCGACGATCGCGCAGAAGCGGCATCCCGCCGCCGCCGAGGCCGGGCGGCGCCTAGGCAACGATCGTCAGGGCACCGGGCTCGATCCCGAGCTCCAGCTCTCCAAAATCCCCGATGTAGTCGCCGTCGACCTGGACGGGGAACCGGCGCACCGCCCCGGCCGCATCCCGCGAGAGCGATTCGAGCCGAGCCTCCGTGACGCCCTCGTAGTGGCCGATCTGCCCGTGCCCGGGGGTACGTAGGCGGGTGAGGAGGACCCTGGCGGCGATCGTCGGCACGTCGCGTTGGGCGGCCCGGCTCAGGATGGCGATCGACAGGGTGCCGTTGTCGAGCTGCGCGCCCTCGCACACCCTGAGTGGCTGGTTGCCGAAGTAAGTGAAGGGGTCGGAGTTCTGCGCGATCGCGGTGACGCCTTCCCCGACGCTCCCGCCGGCCTCGAGTCGCATCCTGATCGGGTTTCGCCGATAGTGCCTGTAGAAGCCCGAGATCGCCGCCCAGGTGTAGAACCAGCGGCCGCCCTTGGCCTTGAGCCGCGGGCTTGAGTCGACGCGTCTCGCCGCGGTCGCGTCCAGGCCTGCCCCGCACGCGAACACGAACCTCCGGCCGTCGGCCAGCCCCAGGTCCACCTTGCGCGGCCGGAAATCATCAGCCAGCGCGAGCAGGTGCTCGGTGGCGTCCACGACGTCGTTCGGGATCCCGAGGGTGCGGCAGACGACGTTGGTCGAGCCCCCCGGGAGCACCGACACCGGGACGTCCGTGCCGGCGAGGCCGTTGGCGACCTCGTTCAGCGTCCCGTCGCCGCCGAACGCGACCACGACGTCGTAGCCGCCCTCTCGAGCCTCGCGGCCGATCTCGATCGCGTGGTGCTGGGCCTCCGTCGTCACCGCCTCGACGTCGTAGCGGCCCTGGAGCGCGTAGACGACGAGGTTCTTGAGCCGGTCCGAGACCGTCGTCGCGTAAGGGTTGACGACGATCAGCATCCGCTTCTTGCGGGCCCGCTCGGGGGAGCCGGCGCCGTTCGCGGATGCCTCGGTGCGCAGCGTGGCCTCGATCGCGATCGAGTCGGGGGACACCTCGGGGCCTTCCTCGCCGGCCACGTTACTCCACCGCCTCGAACCGGGCCAGCTGGCCGTCGGCGACTTCGCGGACCCGTCCCTCGTCGGCGAGCAGGTCGAGATGGCCGAGGACCTCGGACAGGGTCAGGAACGCCTGCGTCACGGCTACGTTTCCCCACAGTTCCTGGGCGATCTCGTATGCCGTCCGGGGGCGCTCCGAGATCAGGTCGTAGATCCTCTCGGCGCGCTTGCGGTGGAGCTCGAACCGCGTGTCGATCAGCGCCCGGTGGTCGACGATCGGCTCGCCGTGGCCCGGCAGGACGATCCGCGCCGGGAGCTCCCTGGTGCGTTGAAGGGAGGCGATGTACGTCATCAGCGCCCGGGGTCGCTCGTCGGAGCCGTCGAGCGACCGAGAGATCAGCGGGTTGGAGGAGATGTGGGCGATCAGATGGTCTGCGCACAGCAGGATTCGCCGATCCGCGTCCCAGAACAGCGTGTCCGACGGGCTGTGCCCGGGGCGGTGCTGGACCTCCAGGACACGATCGCGAAGCCGCAGCTCCTCGCCGTCGTGGAGAGGCCGAGTGACGTCAGCCCGAGCCCCCCAGGCTCGAAAGCTCCGCGAAACCGAGCGAAGCGCCGTAACCACATCTTCGGGGATCCCGTGGCGCAGCATCAGCGAGGCCGCGAAGCGGTCCTCGAGCTCCACGTCGTTGCCGAAGTTCTCGATGAAGGGGACCACAACGTCGATCGCCGCGACCTCGGCTCCCGAGCGCGAGGCGATGATCTCCACCAACCCGAGGTGGTCGATGTGCTGGTGGGTCAGCACGACGAGCTCGAGCTCGTCGATCGAGCGTCCCAGCGCCGAAAGCTGGTGCTCGAGCTCGTCCAGCGACTTGCCCGAGTTCGGGCCCGTGTCCACCAGGGTCAGGGGCTCGTCCTCGATCAGGTAGCAGTTGACCCTGCCGACGGCGAACGGGGTGGGGATCTGCAACCGATGGATCCCCGCCTCGGCAGCGCGCCGCAGCGCCTCCTCCGGGGTTAGCTCGTTCGTGCTCACGCCACCGGTTCGCGCTCCGCCCAGGTCAATCTCGTGTCCTTCGACTCACTGGCGGATCAAGGCCAGGACCCGGTCGCGCTTCTCCTCCATGTCCTCGCGCGAGACCAGCGATTCGAGGTTCAGGCGCAAGAGGGGCTCGGTGTTCGAGGGTCGGACGTTGAAGTGCCAGTCGGGGTAGTCGACCGAGACGCCGTCGAGCCATGAGATCTCGCCGTCGGGGTAATGCTCGGCGAGCTCACGCATCTTGCCCTCCTGATCATCGACCTCGGAGTTGATCTCACCGGAGATGAAGTAGCGCTCTCGGTACGCGCCGACC
Organism: uncultured Actinomycetes bacterium; assembly: GCA_963755775.1. Taxonomy (GTDB): domain Bacteria; phylum Actinomycetota; class Thermoleophilia; order Solirubrobacterales; family 70-9; genus AC-56. The sequence goes on from CAVWKY010000009.1 coordinate 63,866, forward strand.
AGCTCGGAGGGCCGGCGGTCCTCGACCGACAGCAGCTCGAGCACCAACAGCGCAGGGATCGTGCCCGAGTCCGCGCACCAGAAGTCCCGGAAGTAGTAATGGCCCGAGACCTCGCCTCCGAAGGCCGCGTCCCGCTCCCGCATCGCCTGCTTGAAGAAGGCGTGGCCGACCCGGTTGACGTAGGAAGTGCCCCCGAGCTCGCGGACCGTGTCAGGGACCGCGCGACTGGCGCGAACGTCGTACAGGATGGTAGCCCCGAGGTCGCGCTGCAGCACCTGCCGCGCCAGGATGGCGGTCAGGAAATCGCCGTCCACGAACTCGCCCCGATCGTCGATGAAGAAGCAGCGATCCGCGTCGCCGTCCCATGCGATCCCGAGGTCGGCTTCCTCGTCGAGCACCTTCTCGACGATGAACTTGCGGTTCTTGGGCAAGAGCGGGTTGGGCTCGTGGTCGGGGAACTCACCGTCTGGCACCCAGTAGGTCGTCACCAGGTCCAGGCCGAGTCGCTCCAGGAGCGGTCCCACCATGGGCGCAGCCATCCCGTTGCCGCCGTCCACGACCACGCGAAGCGGCTTCACTCGCCCGGGATCGATGAACGAGAGGACGCGGCGATGAAAGTCGTCGTAGATGTCGATCGCTTCGACCGTGCCGCCACCGGGGGGATCCGGGAGCCCGGCCTCGATCGTGGCGCGGACGTCTCCAATCCCGGCTTCGCCGGACAGGGCGAGCGCTCCCTCGCGGACCAGCTTGATCCCGGTCCAGGCCTTCGGATTGTGCGAGGCCGTGACCATGGCGCCGCCGTCGAGGTCGCGGGACCCCACGAGCTCGTACAGCATCTCCGTGGCGATCATCCCCGCGTCCAGCACCGCGCACCCCTCGGCGACCAGGCCGTCCCGCACCATGCCGCTCATCTCGGGCGACTCGATCCGCATGTCGCGGCCGAGCCCTACCCGGAGCTCCGAGGTCGCCTTGCCGCGCAGCCCGGCGAGCACCCGGGCGAACGCGCGACCCACGAGGTAGCCGGCCTCGCCATTCATCTCCTCGCCGTAGAGGCCGCGGACGTCGTAGGCCTTGAAGATCGCGGCGGGGAGCAGGCTCAAAACGCGCCCTTGAGAGCGTCATAGCTGTCCTTCAGCGACTGTGGCATCACCCGCGTGTCCGCAAGCACCGGCATGAAGTTGGTGTCACCGGCCCACCGGGGCACCACGTGCAGATGGATGTGGGAGTCGAACCCGGCCCCGGCGATTCGCCCCTGGTTGACACCGACGTTGTAGCCCTGCGGCTGGTACGTCTGGTCAAGGGCGGTGATCGCCCGCTGCGCCAGGGCCATGACCTCCGCGACGGTCGGCCCGTCCAGTTCCTGGAGGGTGGCGATGTGGTCGAAGGGCGCGATCATCAGGTGCCCGTTCGTGTAGGGGAACAGGTTCAGAATCACGAAGCAGCGCTCGCCGCGGTGGACGATCAGGTTCGCCTCGTCGTCAGCCTCGCTCGGCTTGGTGCAGAAGATGCACCCCTCCTCCGCGTCCTTGGAGGCGTCCTTCACGTACGGAAGGCGCCAGGGCGCCCAGATCCGCTGGTTGGCCACACCGCGCATCGTATGCATCAGGCGTGGCGGCGCGGATGAAACAGGCGTCAGTCGGAGTCAGTTCCGTACCTATCCCTACCCACGACGACTCACGAGGACTGGAACCCAGCCTGCGACATCGCCTACTCCGAGAGCCCGGCGGCTTCGAGGGCTCTGCTTCTTTCGTTATGGGACGAGACGCGAACGACCTTGCCGTCGCGAAAGGTCCAGACGTGGAAGAGGCGGTTCCAGACCTGGGCGTCGCTCCCCTTCATTCGGCCGCCATCCTGGACGGCGGTGACGACGTGCTCCTGATCGGCGTGGAGCACCTCTTTGAGCTCGACCTGGAAACCCTCGAACATGTCCCAGTAGTCGTGCAGAGCTTGCTCTACGGCTTCACGTCCCTGGACGATTCCCATCGCCGGTGCGACGTCCGTGGCGTCGAACTCGTAGTCGGGACCGAACAACTCCGGCGGATCTTCCACGCCGGCGTTTACCCGCTCGTAGAACCCCCGTACGATCTCGACGTTCTCGTGTGACATCGCCCGCGCAGTATCGCGTCTCGATCTTCAGGCACTGCGACGACCCACATGCGGCTGGGCGTACCGCGCCGCAACTCGCGCGCTGTGAGCGGGCTAGAGCCAGCCGCGGCGGCGGAAGAAGGCGACCATCGCGACCAGCAGCACGACCATCGCGCCCACGACCACGTAGAAGTCCTCCGTGTCACCCCCGCCGGGGACTCCAACGTTCATCCCCCAGATGCTGGCGATCAGCGTGAGGGGTAGGACGATCACGCTGATCGCGGTCAGGAATCGCAAGATGTCGTTGACGCGGTGGGAGATCAGCGATTCGTTGGTGTCCTCGAGCGCCTCGACGACCTCCTTGTAGTTCTCGAGCATGTCCCAGATCCGCTCGTGGGCATCCACGATGTCGTCGAAGTAGATCTCGAGATCGTCGCCCTCCCGCACGGAGAGGAACCGCTGCTTCATTCTCTCGAGGTCGCGAAGGACGGTCCGCTGGGGCCGGATCACCTTGCGGAAGTTGATGATCTCCTGCTTCACGTTGGAGATGTCGCGCACGACCTCCTCAGCGCGACCGGAGAAGATCTCGTCCTCGATCGCATCGAGCTTGTTGCCGATCTTGCGCAGCATCGGGAAGCAGTAGTCGAAGCTGTCGTCGACGATCCGGTACAGGAGGTATCCGGGCCCGTTCGAGAACAGCTGCTCGCGAAGCTCCTCCTTCTGGCGGCAGCGCTCGAACAGGTACTCGACGGGCTGCAGCGGCTGGTTCGGGATCGTCACCAGGTAGTCGGGCCCGACGAAGATGTCCAGCTCGCCGGCGTTCAGGCGGCCGACGGCGCGATCGAAGACCGGGAAGTGCAGGACGATGAACAGGTAGTCCGGGTACTCGTCGATCTTCGGCCGCTGGTTTCGTGACAGGACGTCCTCGAGGTCGAGCGGGTGGAATCCGAACTGCTCCTCCAGCCACGCGCACTCCAGCGGCTCGGGGCCCTCGATGTTGACCCAGCGAAGCCCCTCGCCGGTGATCGTCTCGACGTTCGGCTTGCGCTCGGCGGGCTCAGGCGGCGTGACGAGCTGGCCGGCGCGCGCGGCTCTTCTGAGCCTCGGCTTGGGGAGGTTCGGCATCGGTGCTCGTCTCGCTGAGTCGCTCGTTCATCGGACGACTAAGGGTACAGTCGCGCCTCGACCGCGGCGAAAGGCGACGATCGACCGGTCGCGACCTTGCGGGCGTCGCCTGGGCGCGATCGATGTCCCTTGGCACTTGCACGGCGTCGCGTGCGAGCGGGCGATTCCCCTTGGTATAGTGCGGCGCCACATAACCGCCACATCAAGAGGGGTGGAGGGACTGGCCCGTTGAAACCCCGGCAACCCCCCGGAGCTAACGCGAAGGGGTAGGTGCCAATTCCATCAGGTGGAAAGCCTGGGAGATGTGAGTGGAAGTCCCATCAGGACCTCTGCTCGCCAGCCCAGCAGAGGTCTTTTTGTAGGCGGACGACGTCCGGCGAGACGAAAGGGTCCTGATGGCGACGTGGGAACTGAAATGCAAGGAGTGCGCGGCCGAATACGAGCCCGGAGCACGGTATGCCTGCGAGCGATGCTTTGGCCCGCTCGAGGTTTCGTACGCGTTCCCTGACGCCGATCCCGATGAGCTGCGTCGAAAGATCCAGGCCGGCTCGCGGGGCATCTGGCGCTACGCGGACTTCTTGCCCTTCGCCGAGCGCCCGCGCGATCCGCTCGAGCCGGGGCTGACGCCCCTGATTCGCGCCGATCGCCTGGCCGAGCGCCTTGGACTTGGCGAGCTTTGGATCAAGAACGACGCTGCCAACCCGACCCATTCGTTCAAGGACCGCGTGGTCGCCGTGGCGCTGGCAAAGGCGCGCGAGCTCGGCTTCGAGACGGTCGCCTGCGCCTCCACCGGCAACCTCGCGAACGCCGTCGCCGCGCACGCGGCAGCCGCGGGGTTGGACTCCTACGTCTTCGTTCCCGCCGACCTCGAGGAGCAAAAGCTCCTGGCGACCGGCGTCTACGGCACGCGGCTCGTCGGGGTCCGCGGGACCTACGACGACGTCAATCGACTGTGCACCCAGCTATGCGAGACGCAGCCATGGGCGTTCGTCAACGTCAACCTGCGGCCTTACTACTCGGAGGGCTCCAAGACGCTGGCGTTCGAGACCGTCGAGCAGCTCGGCTGGACGCTGCCGGACCGCGTCGTGTGCCCGATCGCCTCGGGTTCCCTGTTCACCAAGATCGCCCGGGGATTCAGTCAGTGGATCGACCTGGGCCTGGTGAGCGGCGAGCTCCCGACCTTCGACGGCGCCCAGGCAAGCGGTTGCAGTCCCGTTGCCACCGCGTTTGCCGAGGGTTGGGAGATCTGCAAGCCGCAGCGGCCGGAGACGATCGCCAAGAGCCTCGCGATCGGCGATCCCGCCGACGGCGTGTACGCGCTGGACCTTGCCCGGCGAACGAACGGCGCGATCGACTCGGCGAGCGACGAGGAGATCCGCGAGGGCATCCGCCTGTTGGCTGAGACCACCGGCATCTTCACCGAGACCGCCGGCGGCGTCACCGTTGCGGTGCTGGCCAAGCTGGCCGAACGGGGTCACATCGACCCATCCGAGCGGGTGGTCGTCTACATCACGGGGGAGGGTCTGAAGACGCTGGAGGCCGCCCGCGACGGCTTCCGGATGCTGGAGGTCGAGCCCACACTCGAGGACCTCGAGGCCCAGCTCGAGCCGGTGGCCGGTCGTTAAGGTTCCCGGCCGATGACGGTGACCGTGAAGATCCCATCGCAGCTTCGGGGTGTGACCGAGGGAGAGGGCGAGATCGAGGTCGAGGGCGCGACTGTCGGCGAGGCGCTCCACGCGGTCTTCGAGCAGCATGCAGACCTTCGCGAGCGGATCACCGAGGATGGCGGGCTGCGCAGGTTCGTGAACGTCTACGTCTCGGGTGAGGACATCCGCTTCCAGGACGGGCTCGACACCGAGCTCTCCGACGGGGACGAGGTGACGATCCTGCCGGCCGTCGCCGGCGGCTGAGCCGAGCGCCGGGCGCCGGCGTCGCGCCCGCAACCGCCCCGGGGAGCCGCGAATCCCCATAATGCCCCGCCGTGGACGACGTCGGCCCGGTGGTGATCCTGTGCGGGGGGCGGGGCACGCGGCTGCAGGAGAGGACGCACGCGATCCCCAAGGCGCTGGTCGAGATCGGCGGCATGCCGATCCTCTGGCACGTGATGCGTATCCACGCCACCCAGGGGCTGCGACGCTTCCTGTTGCTCACGGGCTACCTCGGCGAGATGATCGAGGAGTTCGTCGCGGCCGCGGACTGGCCTGAGCCCGTGGAAGCGGAGTGCGTGGACACCGGGCTCGACACCAACACCGGAGGGAGGATCGCGCTGGTGCGCGACCGGCTCGCCGGGGGGCCGTTCTGCGTCGCCTACTCCGACGGCGTCGCCGACCTCGACCTCCCGGCGCTGATCGCCTCTCACCGAGGCCACGGCGAGCTTGGGACGGTGACGGTCGTTCGGCCCCGAAGCCAGTTCGGGGTGGCAGAGCTCGACGAGACGGACCGCGTGTTGGGATTCGAGGAAAAGCCGCGGCTCGACCACTGGGTCAACGGCGGGTTCTTCTGCTTCGAGCCCGGCGTCCTGGACTACCTGGAGGTTGACAGCGTCCTCGAGCGGGGACCGCTGCGGCACTTGGCGGCTGCCGGGCAACTCCATGCCTTCCGCCACACCGGGTTTTGGGAGTGCATGGACACCTACAAGAACGCCGTCAGGCTGAACGACCTGGCGAGCGGCGGACGGGCGCCCTGGGCGGTGTGGGCGCGCGACCCCGCCGCCGAGGCCGGTGCCGTCTAGCTCGGCTCTGGTCACGGGCGGGCGCGGGTTCGTCGGCGCCTGGCTTTGCAAGCTGCTCCTCGAGGGGGGCGGGCGCGTCGTGGCCCTCGACCGCGCCGACCGCGACGATCGACCCTCCACGTTGTCGCTCCTGGGGATCGAGAACGAGGTGTTGGAGGTCGAAGCCGACCTTCTCGACCCTGCCCAGCTTGGACGAACGCTCGAGCAGGAAGGGGTGGACGCGGTATTTCACCTCGCTGCCCAGACGATCGTGGGCGCGGCCGCCGACTCTCCCGTGCCGACGTTCGACGTCAACGTCCGCGGGACTTGGATCCTGCTCGAGGCGTGCCGTGCGCAAGAGGTGGAACGGGTGGTGGTTGCCTCGTCGGACAAGGCATATGGTGCCCACGACGAGCTTCCCTACCGCGAGGACTTCGCCCTTCGGCCCACCGCGCCGTACGAGGCGAGCAAGGCGGCCGCGGACTTGATCGCGCGCACCTACTGGCCCGCCTACGGGCTGCCCATCGCCGTGACTCGGTTCGCCAACGTGTACGGCGGGGGGGACACGAACTTCTCGCGGCTGGTGCCGGAAGCCGTCAGCGCGGTACTCGACGGGCGCCCGCCGGTGCTGCGCTCAGATGGCTCACCGGAGCGCGATTTCCTCTACGTCGAGGATGCGGCGCGCGCCTACTTGGCGATTGCGGCGGCCCTCGATCGCCACGAGGTGCGGGGGGAGGCCTTCAACGCTGGCGGGGGTCACCCGCATCCGGTCGGGAAGGTCGTCGAGCTGATCGCTCGGCTGGCCCGCACAGGCGTCGACGCGGACATCCGAGGCACCGGTACCCCCGCCGGTGAGATCGACCGGCAGTACGTCGATGCCGCGAAGATCCGCGACCTGGTCGGATGGGAGGCCGAGGTCGAACTGGAGGAGGGACTTCGCCGCACGATCGAGTGGTACCGCGAGCATCCTGAGGCACGCGCGCCCCCCCCGGGGCGTTAAGCTCGTCGTCGTGAGGAGGTTCGTCACCACCGCCGTCCTGGTTGGTGTGCTGGCGCTGTTCGGAGCGTCGGCGCTCGGGGCGACTGCTTCCCCATCTGGGACCGGGATCAAGGGAGTCGTTTTGGACACCACCTGCCCAGGGCCCTGCCAGTATCCACCGAACCCACGGCCCTACACGGGCCCTGGCCTCACGGTCACGGTCAGGAGCCTCACCACCAACAAGCTGGTCGCCATTCTGCGCCCCAAGAACGGTCATTTTCGGGTTGAGGTCCGGCCGGGCCCCTACCGAGTGAGGGCGAGGATCGCGGAGGAACGACCGCCGACGTGCTGGCAGGGCGAGGCGAAGGACGTGAAGGTCACACGCGGCGCGTTCACCATGGTTCGCCTCCACGTGCACAACGGCTGCGTCCTCTGACCCGCACGCCGATGGCCATCCAAACGTTCGAGCGGACCGAGATAGACGAGGCGCGGCGCGAGCGTGCGGGAACGCGACGCGCCCGACAGGATTCGAACCTGTGACTTCCGGCTCCGGAGGCCGGCGCTCTATCCACTGAGCTACGGGCGCCGAGAGCTCCCCAGTCTAGTCCGGCCCGGCCGGGATACCGTAGGGCCATGGACCTGTCGCTCGCCTTCCTCGGCACGGGCGGCTCCGTGCCCACGGCGCGGCGTGCCACCGCCTGCCTGCTGGCGCGGGCGGGCGGCGACCGACTGCTGTTCGACTGTGGAGAGGGCTCCCAGCGCCAGATGCAGCGGTCGACCGGCCTCGTACAGGTGGACGAGATCTACCTCACGCACTACCACGCCGACCACTTCCTCGGCCTGCCGGGACTGCTGAAGACCTACGACCTGCAAGCGCGCGAGCGCCCCCTGAGGGTCGTCGGTCCGCCTGGGCTGAGCTCGCTGTTCCGGGTCTTCAGCCGCATTCTCGGGCGGCTCGCCTACGAGGTCGAGCTGATCGAGCTCACCCAGGGCGACGTCGTCCGTCATCAGGGCTATGAGGTCCGCTGCTTCCAGGTCGAGCACCTGATGACCGCCTACGGGTACGCGCTGGTCGAGGACGAGCGGCCCGGGCGCTTCGACCCGGAGCTGGCGGTCAGTCTCGGCGTCGAGCCCGGCCCCGACTTCAGCCGTCTGCAGGCCGGGGAGCCGGTCACCGTGGACGGGGGCCGGGTCGAGCCCGGCCAGGTGATGGGGGACCCCCGCCGCGGCCGAAAGGTGGTGGTCAGCGGCGACACGGCGCCTTGCGAGATGACGCGGATTGCCGCCCACCAGGCGGAGCTCCTCGTGCACGATGGGAGCTTCGCGGACGCCGAGCTCGAGCGCGCAGTGGAAACCGGCCATTCGACCACCCGCCAGGCGGCCGAGCTCGCGCAGCAGGCCGCGGTGAGCCTGCTTGCCCTGGTGCACGTCTCCTCGCGCTACGACGTGCGAGCGGTCCTCGCCGAGGCACGGGAGGTCTTTCCGGCCACCGAGGCACCGCGCGACTTCGACCTGGTGGAGATCCCGCTTCCGGAGCGTGGCGAGCCGCGGCTGGTCGAGAAAGGGGCTCGCGCGCGAAGCCGCCAGCCGGCCGAGACGCCCTAGCCCAAGGGCGCGGCCAAGTCGGCGATCGCATGGGCGACGGGCATCGCTTGGTCCTCCTGCAGGAAGTGCTTGGCCGGCAGCAGGATCGGGTCCTCGATCTGCAGCGCTCCTTGAGCAGCCTGTAGCTGATCGAGCCCCAGCGCCGGGTCGCGCTGCCCCCACACGATGCGTGCGGGGAACGGGCGACCCCCAAGGCCCTCCCACAGGAAGCGCTGCTTCGCCTCGGTGAGCTCGAATCCGCGCATGATGCGAAGGAAGGCCCGGCCTCCATCGCCGCGCTTCAGCAGCTCGTAGTGGGCATGGACCTCGTGGCGGGGGGTGGCACGGCGGTTGGCGATCCCCTGACGGTAGAACAGCTCCGTGAACGCGAACGCGGGCCCCCAGCGGAGCCAGAGGGGGCCGAGGCCCGCGGTCGCAAACGGGCGCATCGTCCACGGCCGCCGGAAGCCCACGAGCTGCAGCATCGTGTTGAGCACAGTCACCGAAAGGACGCGATCCGGGTTGCGGATCGCCCACTCGAGGCCGATCGGACCGCCGATGTCGTGCACGACGAGGTGGCAGCGGTCGATCGCGAGCGCATCGATCGCTTCGCCCGTCCACCGGGCGAGGCCCGACCACGAGTAGTCGAACGCGTCGGGGCGATCCGCGAGCCCGAGGCCAGGGAAGTCGAGCGCGAGCCCGCGAAGGCCCTGCTCGGCAAGAGCCGGGATCACCCTGCGATAGAGGAAGGAGCTCGAGGGGACGCCATGCAGCAGCACGACCGCCGCCCCGCCGCCCTGGTCGCGCACGAAGCTCGTGGTCCCCCCGGCGGTGAACCGCTGGCCGGCGGCGCGATGGACCTCGATCGCTTCGAGGGCGGCATCGCGCTCGCTCATCTGGAGCGCCGTCGCATGATCGCCCTGATCCTCTCATCCAGGGCCGGTGCTACGCTGGCCCGGTCAGTTCCTTTAACCCGGTCCCGAGAGGCCAGGAAGGAGCAAGCTTGAGCGACTTGGACACGGTCGTCCTCGACCGCGACGACCTCCGCCGCACGCTGTTGCGGATCGCTCATGAGATCGTCGAGAAGAACCCCGGCTCGGATCACATCGCCGTGGTCGGGATCCATACCCGCGGGGCGGTGCTGGCCGCGCGGCTGCACGCGTTGGTCGGCGAGCTGACCGGCTCGGAGGTCCCCCTGGGGGATCTCGACATCTCCTTCTATCGCGACGACGTCAACGTTCGCGAACCCGGCGCGGGCCCGGTTGTCCATGCATCGCACCTGGACTTCAACCTCGATGGACGGACGGTGGTGCTGGTGGATGACGTGCTGTACACCGGGCGCACGGTGCGGGCCGCGATCGACGCGCTGTTCGACTACGGCCGCCCTGAGCGAGTACAGCTCGCGGTGCTGGTCGACCGCGGCCACCGCGAGCTTCCGATCCGCCCCGACTACGTGGGCAAGAACCTCCCGACGTCCCGCGAAGAACGGGTCTACGTGCGGGTCGAGGAGCTGGACGGGGTGGACGAGGTGACGATCGCGGCCGCAGTGGAGGCTTCCAGATGAGGCATCTGCTGTCCATCGCCGACCTCGAGCGCTCCGACATCGAGCGCATCGCCGAGCGCGCGGAGGGGTTCGCCGAGGTCGGCCGCCGGGACATCAAGAAGGTCCCGACGCTGCGCGGCCGCACGATCATCAACCTTTTCTACGAGTCCAGCACCCGCACCAGCTCGTCGTTCGAGCTGGCGGCGAAGCGCTTGTCGGCCGACGTGGTGACGGTGAAGGCGGTGGGCTCGTCGGTGGACAAGGGAGAGTCGCTGAAGGACACGATCTCGACGCTGGGGGCCTACGGGCCCGAGGCGATCGTGATCCGCTCGCCGCACGCGGGGGCCGCAAAGCTGGTGGCCGGATGGAGCGAGGCCGCAGTCATCAACGCCGGCGACGGCAAGCACGAGCATCCGAGCCAGGCGCTGCTTGACGTGTACACGCTCCGCCAGCGGCTGGGCTCGCTGGAGGGAAGGCGGATCTGGATCGTCGGCGACGTGTTGCACAGCAGGGTCGCCCGCTCGAACGCGCTCGCCTTCCGCGCCATGGGCGCCGAGGTCACGGTGTGCGGCCCGCCGACCCTGATTCCCCGCGGCCTCGAGGAGGCCCTCGGATGCGCGGTCTCCTACAGCCTGGACGACCTTTCGGAGGCCGACGTGGTCTATGCGCTTCGCCTGCAGCGCGAGCGGATGCGCGAGTCGTTCGTGCCCTCGATCCGCGAGTACGCAGCCCACTACCAGATCGACTCCCGCCGGCTCGGCCCGCGGCAGCTCCTGATGCATCCCGGCCCGGTGAACCGGGGCGTGGAGCTCTCCCCGGAGGTGATCGACGGGCCCAACTCGCTGATCGCCACCCAGGTCGAAAGCGGCCTGATGGTGCGCATGGCGATCCTCTACGAGCTCTTGGCCGGCGGGCACGAGCGTCCCGGCGGGGGCATCGGAGGCGATCCCAACAAGCTGCCGGAGCCCACTCCGATCAAGGAACCGGCGTGAGCGAGCCACGAGCGATCACCTCGCTGGACTGGCGGGGCGGTGACCACGAGCGGACGGGGGACATGGTGCTTCGGCGAGCCTCGGTGCTCGATCCGCGGGCCGGGATCGACGGCACCTACGACGTCGTCGTGCGGGACGGGGAGATCGCCGAGCTGGCGCCGCCCGGCGTCTCGAGGGAGCCGGACGGAGCGGAGGTGATGGAGGGCGAGGGGAAGCTGGCCCTGCCGGCCTTCTTCGATCCCCATGTCCATCTCCGCACGCCCGGCGACGAGCACGAGGAGGAGATCGAGACGGGGACCCGTGCCGCCGCGGCGGGAGGCTACTGCGGGATCCTGGCGATGGCGAATACCCAGCCCCCCGTGCAGGAGGCTGCTGACATCCGCGCGCTGCGTGAGCGCGCCGGCGAGGAGGCTTCCGTTCCGGTCGGGTTCCTGGCGTGCGTCACGCGGGACATGGGCGGGGAGGAGCTGACCGAGATGGCCGAGCTTCGCGACGCTGGAGCGGCCGGGTTCTCGGACGACGGCCTGCCCGTCGCCAGCGCGCGGGTGCTGCGGCGAGCGCTCGCCTATCAGCGGCTGGTCGGCGCCCCGATCGCCCTGCACGAAGAGGACCACGATCTGTCTCGGCCCGCAGGGACCCATGAGCCACACCTGGGCGGCGTGATGCACGAAGGCACCGTCTCGGCGGCCCTGGGCATGGCCGGCATCCCGTCGGTCGCCGAGTCCACGATGATCGCGCGGGACGCGGCGCTGGCCGCCTATGAGGACGCACAGATCCACGTGCAGCATCTCTCCGCCCGCGAGTCCGTGGAGGTTGTGGCGGCCGCCAAGCAGGCCGGGGTCCGAATCTCCTGTGAGGCGACGCCGCACCACTTGGTCTTCACCGACGAGGAGGTTCGAAGCCTGGATTCGCGCTTCAAGATGAACCCGCCGCTGCGCTCCGAGGAGGATCGGCAGGCGCTGATCGAGGGGCTGCGGTCCGGGGTCATCGACTGCGTCGCGACCGACCACGCGCCTCACTCGGTGGAGGAGAAGGAGGTGCCGTTCGAGGAGGCGGCCATGGGAGTCACAGGGCTGGAGACCGCCTTCTCGGCGCTCCATACGGAGCTCGTCCTCCCCGGGCTGCTCGAGCTCGCGCTACTGGTCGATCGGATGAGCGCCGCAGCGCCGCCGTTCGGGCTCGAGCTCCCGACCCTCGCCCCGGGTAGCCCGGCCAACCTCGTCCTCTTCGATCCGGAGGCCGAGTGGGAGGCCGGGGCCGACGGCTGGGAGAGCCGTTCCCAGAACTCGTGCTTCTTGGGACGACGACTTCGGGGCCGCGTGCTCGCGACCGTGATCGGTGGCCGGGTGGCCTACCGCCAGCGCAGCTTTGCCATGGGAGTGGCCACTTGACCGCCGCTGTACTCCGGTATGAGGCTGGGCGGCGCTCAAGTGGCTGCGACTGTCTTTGTGAGGGAGTGGCATGAGCTCCAAGAAGCTCGACCCGAACCGGGCGGCGCTCGTCGTGATCGACGTCCAAGAGGGGTTCCGAAAGGCCGTCGCCGAGTTCGACCGGGTCGCCGGGGCAGCCGCGGCCCTGGTCAAGGGAGCCACGACGATCGGGGTCCCGATCCTCGTGACGGAGCAGTACCCGAAGGGGCTCGGACGCACCACGCCGCCGGTTGCCGATGCCCTTCCCGACGGTATCGAGCCGATCGAGAAGCTCTGCTTCTCGGCCCCCGAGGCGGAGGGGTTCGATCTCGCGGGCCGAGACCAAGTGCTCGCGTGCGGGATCGAGACCCACGTGTGCGTCAACCAGACCGCCCTGGACCTGCTCGACGAGGGCATCGAAGTGCACGTGGCGTCGGATGCCGTCGGCTCTCGCTTCGAAAACGACAAAGCGATCGGGCTGGAGAAGATGGAACGCGCTGGGGCGGTGGTCACGAGCGTCGAGACGGCGCTGTTCGAGCTGGTCGGCGGCGCCGGCACCCCGCAGTTCAAGGCGGTGCAGAAGGTGATCCTCGGGTTCGCGCCCAATCCGTCATGAGCGGGTATGTCCTGCTCGAGGATGGGGCGCGGTTCGACGGCGAGTTGTGCGGCGACGGCGCGGCGATCACCGGCGAGGTCGTCTTCAACACCGCGATGACCGGCTACCAGGAGTCCGTCACCGATCCCTCCTACGCCGGCCAGATCATCACCTTCACCTATCCGCTGGTCGGCAACTACGGGGTTGCGGCGGCGGCGATGGAATCCGAGCGGCCCCAGGCACGCGGCGTGGTCATGCGGGAGGCCAAGAACGGCGAGGATGCTGCCGACGCGGAGCAGGGCTGGCTCGACTGGCTGCGCGACTGCGGCGTCCCGGCGATCGAGGGAGTGGACACGCGGGCCCTGGTGCGCCACATCCGTGACCGGGGGGCGATGCGCGGCGGGATCTTCCCCTCCGAGCTTCCCGAGGGCGATGCCCGCGAGCGGGTGGCGCGCGAGGCGCCGATGAGCGGCGCCGACCTGGCGCGCGAGGTGACAACGGACAAGCCGGTCGAGTTGGGCGACGCCTCGGGTCCTCACGTGGTCGGCATCGACACCGGGATCAAGCACTCCATGATTCGGCAATTCCGCGAGCGGAATTGCCGGTTGACTTTGCTCCCGTGCTCAGTCTCGCCCGACGAGGTGCTGGCGCGGGATCCGGACCTGGTCTTCCTGGCCAACGGGCCGGGCGATCCCGGGGCGCTCGACTACGTCGTGGACACCGTCCGGGGACTGGTCGGGAAGCGGCCCGTGATTGGGATCTGCCTGGGCCACCAGCTCCTGTGCCGGGCGGTGGGACTAGAGACCTTCAAGCTGCCCTTCGGCCATCGAGGCGCCAACCATCCGGTCAAGGACCTGCGCAGCGGGAAGATCGACATCACCTCCCAAAACCATGGGTTCGCGGTCCAGGGCCCGGCCGGTGAGGCGCGGCTGGACACCGACGAGCCGGTTCGCTGGGAGACCGACTACGGCGCCGCCGAGCTCACCCACCTCAACCTCTACGACCGCACGGTCGAGGGACTGGTGCTTCGCGACGTCCCCGGCGCCACCGTCCAGTACCACCCCGAGGCCGGGCCTGGCCCCCACGACGCCCGCTATCTCTTCGACCGCTTCCTGGAGCTGGCCGCCCCCTGATGCCCAGGCGGGACGATATCCAGAAGATCCTGCTGATCGGCTCGGGGCCGATCGTGATCGGGCAGGCGGCCGAGTTCGACTACTCGGGCGTGCAGGCCTGCAAGGTGCTGCGCGCCGACGGCTACGAGGTCGTGCTCGTCAACTCCAACCCGGCGACGATCATGACCGACCCCGACTTCGCACACCGGACCTACATCGAACCTCTGACCCCGGACTCGGTGGCGGGGGTCATCGAGCGCGAGCGGCCCGACGCGCTGCTGCCCACGCTGGGGGGCCAGACCGCCCTCAACCTCGCAATGGCGCTCCACCACGACGGGGTGCTCGAGCGCTTCGGAGTGGAGCTCATCGGCGCGAACCACGAGGCGATCCGGCGGGCGGAGGACCGCGAGGCGTTCCGCCAAACGATGGAGGACGCCGGCCTGCGCGTGCCCTGGTCGATGATCATCAACACGGTCGGCGAGGCGGAGAAGGCGCTCGCGGACGAACGGCTCAGCCTGCCGGCGATCGTGCGCCCCGGGTACACGCTGGGCGGCGAGGGCGGCGGTGTGGGAGAGACCGAGACCGAGCTCTGCCAGGTCGTCTCCGAGGGCTTGGCGGCCAGCCCGATCAACCAGGTGCTGGTGGAAGAGTCGGTGCTGGGCTGGGGGGAGTTCGAGCTCGAGGTGATGCGCGACGTAAACGACAACGTGGTGGTCGTCTGCTCAATCGAGAACGTCGATCCGATGGGCGTTCACACCGGGGACAGCGTCACGGTGGCCCCGGCGCAGACGCTGACCGACCCCCTCTACCAGGAGCTCCGGGATCAGGCCCTGCGCGTGATCCGGGCAGTCGGGGTCGAGACCGGCGGCTCCAACATCCAGTTCGCGGTGAACCCCACAACCGGCGAGGTCGTCGTGATCGAGATGAACCCCCGCGTCTCGCGGTCCTCGGCCCTGGCGTCGAAGGCCACCGGGTTCCCGATCGCGAAGATCGCCGCCAAGCTGGCGGTGGGCTACGCCCTGGAAGAGATCCCGAACGACATCACGGAGGCAACGCCGGCGTCGTTTGAGCCGACGATCGACTACGTGGTCACGAAGGTGCCCCGCTTCGCGTTCGAGAAGTTCCCGGGCGCCGAGGGCCGCCTGTCCACGCACATGAAGTCGGTGGGCGAGGTGATGTCGATCGGGCGTACCTTCCGCGAGTCGTTCGCGAAGGCCATGCGCTCGCGCGAGCTCGACTCCGATCCCCAGCCGCCCGAGGACACGGACGAGCTGCTCGACCGCCTGGAGACTCCGTCGTCCGACCGGTACGACCTCATCCTCGAGGCGTTCCGTCGCGGAACCGACCCGGACACGATCCAGGAGCGGACCTCGATCGACCGCTGGTTCCTGCGAGAGCTCCAGGCCCTGGCGACCGAAGGCGACGGCACCGGCTCGCTCGTGCGGAGCTTCAGGTCCGTGGACACGTGCGCCGCCGAGTTCGAGGCTCGCACCCCGTACTACTACTCCGCGCACGAGCGGGCCCCGAGCTCCGAGGTCCGGCGAGGCGACCGCCCCTCGGTCGTCATCCTCGGCGCCGGGCCGAACCGGATCGGCCAGGGAATCGAGTTCGACTACTGCTGCGTGCACGCGGCGATGACGGTCCGCGAGTCCGGTCGCGACGCGGTGATGGTCAACTGCAACCCGGAGACGGTCTCGACCGACTACGACACCTCCGATCGGCTCTACTTCGAGCCCCTGACCACCGAGGACGTCCTCGCGGTGATCGACGTGGAGCGGCCCGAGGGGGTGGTGGTGCAGTTCGGCGGCCAGACCCCGCTGAAGCTGGCCCGGGCGCTGGAGGACTCGGGCGCGCGCCTCCTCGGAACGCCCGTGGAGGCGATTGACCTGGCCGAGGACCGCGGCCGCTTCGGAGCGCTCCTGCGCCGCCTTGGGATCGCTCATCCGCCGTACGGCACCGCGCTGTCGGCGGAGGAAGCCGTGGTGATCGCCGAGGAGGTGGGCTTTCCGCTGCTCGTCCGTCCCTCCTACGTCCTCGGCGGCCGGGCGATGGAGATCTGCTACACGGCCGAAGGGCTCCTGGCCTACCTGGAGCAGCACGTGAAGGCCGACCAGGAGCACCCACTGCTGCTGGATCGGTTTCTCGAGGACGCGATCGAGGTGGACGTGGACGCGCTGGCGGACGGCACCGACGTGCGCGCAGCAGGGATCATGCAGCACGTCGAGGAGGCCGGCGTGCATTCGGGCGACTCCGCCTGCGTGCTGCCGCCCATGAGCCTCGGCGAGGAGATGCTCGCGGACATCCGCGAGACCACCAGGCTGATCGCGCTCGAGCTGGGCGTTATCGGGCTGATCAACGTCCAGTACGCGGTTGCCGGAGGGCGGCTTTTTGTGCTGGAGGCAAATCCGCGGGCCTCCCGCACGGTGCCGTTCGTGTCCAAGGCGATCGGCGCCCCGCTGGCGAAGATCGCCTGCCGGCTGATGCTGGGGGGGAGGCTCGCCGACGAGGACTTGCCGGACCTGCCTGCCGACCACGTCTGCGTGAAGGAGGCTGTGCTGCCGTTCGGGCGCTTCGCGGGGGCTGACTCCGTGCTGGGTCCGGAGATGAAGTCGACCGGCGAGGTGATGGGAATCGCCGCCGACTTCCCGACGGCCTTCGGCAAGGCGCAGTTGGCTGCGGGGATCGCGCTCCCAAGCCAGGGGACGGTGTTCATCACGGTGACGGACACCGACAAGCCGGCGGCCACGCAACTGGCCGCGCGCTTCCACGATCTGGGGTTCAGGATCATCGCCACCAGGGGGACTTCCCAGGCCATCTCGCGCATGGGCGTTCCGGTGAAGGCGATCAACAAGATCGCCGAGGGATCGCCGCACGTGGTCGACTACATCCGCAACCGCGAGGTGGACCTGGTGATCAACACGCCCACGGGCAGCGGCGCTCGCTCGGACGGCTACGAGATCCGTACGGCCGCCGTCCGCCACGGCGTCCCGTGCGTGACCACGATGACCGGCGCCTCGGCGGCCGCCCGGGCGATCTTCGCCCAGCGCGAGCGAAGCGCGGAGCCGCGTTCCCTGCAGGAGCTTCATGGCAGTCAGGCAGACTCGAGACACGGCGCCCCCGTCTGAGCGCCGGGCACCCGCGCCGCTCGGGCGGCGTCTGTGCCAGGTCACCGCGAATCGGCGGTCCGGCGGCTATCGGATCTTCTCGGCGCTCGACCGCGCGGGCCCCGAGCCGTTGGCGGGCCAGTTCTACATGCTCGCCGCTGCCGACGGCTGGGGAGGGCCGGACGGCCGTCCCTACCTTCCGCGAGCGTTCTCGGTGGCCCAGGCGGGACGGGCCGACGACGGCCAGCTTCTTGACTTCCTGGTCGAGGCTGTGGGCCCCGGGACCGAGCGGCTGGCGGCGCTTCGGGCCGGCGAGGAGCTGTGGGTCACCGGTCCACTGGGCAGGCACTTCTCCGCCCCGCACGAGCTCGTTGCCGATGCTGCCGGCGCGATCCTGGTCGGCGGGGGAATCGGGATCGCTCCCCTGGCGATCTTGCGCCGCCAGCTCGCTGAGGGCGGCGTCCCTACCCGCACACTGCTGGGATTCCGTGATCGTCCGCACTCCGGGGGAGTCGAGGACCTGTTCGATTGCTCCGAGGTTCGCCTGGCGAGTGAAGACGGACACGCCGGTCATCGCGGCTACGTCACCGACCTGCTGGCCGTGCTGCTCGAGGGGCCCCAGGCCCGAACCGGCGCCATCTATGCGTGTGGACCGCCGGCGATGCTGGAGGCGGTCAGGCTGATGTGCACGGAGGCGCGGGTCGCGGGCGAATTGGCCATGGAGGCGCCGATGGCCTGCGGCTTCGGAGCGTGCTTCGGCTGCGCCGTGCCCCTGGCCGATGGTGGCTACATGCGGCTGTGCGTCGAAGGCCCGGTGGTAAACGCGGCCGCGATCGAGACCGCGCTGGTGTCGGGTTCGGGACATTGATGGACCTGGGCCTCGAGCTCTGCGGCGTCCGGCTCGAGCATCCGGTCCTGAACGGCTCGGGAACGTACGACGCGATCACCGCCAGGCGGGTCTTCGGGGCGGCGCTGCTCGACGACTTTCCCTTCTCCGCCTTCGTCTCGAAGACGATTACGCCGAGCCCGCGCGCGGGGAACCCGCCTCCCGGATCTTCGAGACGCCCGCGGGGATGATCAACTCGATCGGCCTGCCCAACAAGGGACTCCAGGGCTTCCGCGATCACGACCTGCCGCGGCTGGCAGAGCTTCCGGTGCCGCTGATCGTCTCGGTGATGGGAAGGAGCCACGACGAGTTCGCTCGCCTGGTCGATGGGGTCGCGGGACAGTCCGGGGTGGCCGCGCTGGAGCTGAACGTGTCATGCCCGAACGTGGAGTCCGGGCTGGTCGTCGGCCAGCAGCCCGAGGAGACCCTGGCGCTGTTGCGGAGCCTTCGCCCGCGGACCGCGACGCCGCTGATCGTCAAGCTGACGCCGAACGTCGCCGAGCCTGGAGCAGTCGCCCAGGCCGCTGAGCAGGGCGGCGCCGACGCGGTCTCGCTGGTGAACACGCTGACGGCCGTTGCGATCGCCCCGGACGGGCCGGACGCCTGGCTCGGCGGCTCGAGCGGCGGCCTGTCGGGCCCTGCGATCCGGGCATTCGCCCTGGCGCAGGTGCGAGAGGTGGTCGCCGCCGTCTCGATCCCGGTGATCGGCATGGGGGGCGTCGAGTCGGGCAGGGACGCGCTCGCGCTGGTGGCCGCGGGAGCCACGGCGGTGGCGGTCGGGACGGCGAACTTCCGCGATCCGCTGGCGGGCCGAAGGGTGCGTGATGAGCTCGAATCCGAGCTTCGCGGGATGGGTGCCGAGAACCTGTCGGAGGTCCGCGGGCGGATAGCCCGGTCGACCTCAACCTAAGGTCGAAGCGAATTTCGCGGAAACTCCCGTGACGACCCTGTACGGGTCGCGAGACCGGGTATATGATCGCCGCCGCCGATGGCTCCCTCCGTCGACACGGCCTCCGCTGTTCCCGAGCGCACCCACGAGCAGCGGATGCGGGCCCTCCGGAGGGCAAACGAGATCCGCTCCCGACGGGCGCAGCTGAAGCGGGACCTGAAGGCCGGAAAGATGAAGGTCGAGGTGCTGCTGAGCGATCCCCCCGAATACGTTCTCTCCGCGAAGGCGTTCGACATGATCCTCGCCGTGCCCAAGTACGGCCGGGTGAAGGCCAACAAGATCCTCACCCAGTGCCGGATCTCGCCCTCGAAGACGATCGGCGGCCTCTCGGCCCGCCAGCGTGCGGAGCTCGTCTCACAGCTCCGCCGGTAGCCGCCCCGGTCCTCCTGGCCACCTGCCGGATTGGCGCCTTATTCGGCCTATAGCCGAGGAATGCGCCAATTCACGCGCGCGTCCCGAGGCGGACGGGCGACCCGTCGTTGCCTCGTTGTTGCGATTCGGTCGCCAATGCGTTGCCAGGGTGAGTCGAGCCGGCGCCGCTTCATCGGTCAGGATTCGGCGCCGTGTCGAACGTGTTCGTGATCACCGGACCCTCGGGAGTGGGCAAGGGAACCCTGATCGCCGAGCTCCTGCGTCGCGTGTCCGGCTTGGAGCTGTCCGTCTCGGCCACCACCAGGGAGCCCCGGGCGGGCGAGGTGGACGATCGTGACTACCACTTCCTCTCGCCGCAGGAGTTCGACCGCCTGGTCCAGGCGGGTGAGTTCCTGGAGCACGCCACCTACAGCGGCCACCGGTACGGGACCCTGAGGTCGGAGGTCGATCGACGCCTGGAGGCGGGGCAGTCGGTGGTCCTGGAGATCGAGGTGCAGGGCGCACGCCAGGTGCGCGCCGCGATGCCCGAGTCCATGCAGGTGTTCATCGCTCCCCCGGAGCCCGGGTCGCTTCGCGAGCGGCTTGAACGGCGGGGGACCGACTCGGGCGATGCGATCGACGACCGGCTGCGAACGGCGGAGCGGGAGCTCGCCGCCCAGCCGGAGTTCGAGCACGTGGTGATCAACGATGACATCGATCGTGCGGCGGGAAAGCTCGAGCGGATCGTCCGCAGCGAGCTGTCCCTACAATCACCCGAGCGATGATCAAGCCGCGTGTCGACAAGCTGCTGGACCGCACCGATTCCCACTACGCGGCCGTGGTCGTGGTGGCCAAGCGGGCCCGTCAGCTCAACAGCTACTACCGCGCGCTGGGTGAGGGCAGCTACGAGGAGTACACGCCGCCGATGGTCGACACGCCGTCGGGCAACTACCTGACGATCTCGCTCGAAGAGCTGGCAGCGGGCAAGCTCAACTACCGCTACCGCGCCTAGCCGGGCGCGGCTGGGCTGCGATGGCCCGCATCCTGCTCGGGGTGAGCGGCGGGATCGCCGCCTACAAGGCGCTCGAGCTGGCCCGGCTGGCGACCCGGGCCGGGCACGGCGTCCGCGTCCTGATGACGCCCGCCGCGAAGCGCTTTGTCGGGGCGGCCTCCTTCGAGGGCATCGTGGGCGGCCCGGTGCTGGCCGACGAGTTCGAGCGCGATCCGCTGCGGGGCGCGTTCCCGGGCGACCCGGCCCCCGATCACGACCCAATCGGCCACCTGGAGGTGGCGGCCAACGCCGACGCCTATCTGATCGCTCCCGCCTCGGCCAACACGGTGGCCAAGCTCGCCGCCGGGATCGCGGACTCGATGGTGACCACGTCGTTCCTGGCTTGCACGGCGCGCCGCGCCGTGGCGCCGGCGATGAACGACCGTATGTACGCGGATGCCGCCACCCAGGCGAATCTGGAGACGCTGCGGCAGCGCGGGGTGCGCGTGATCGAGCCAGAGGTGGGGGCGCTGGCCTCGCGCGGCGAGCACGGCCTCGGCAGGCTACCGGCGCCTGAGCGCCTGCTGGCAGAGCTCGAGGCGATCCTGCCCACGCGGAGGCGGCTCCTGGGACGGGTTGCGCGTCCTGGTCACGGCCGGCGGGACTCGGGAGCCGATCGACTCGGTGCGGTTCATCGGCAATCGCTCCAGCGGTCGCATGGGGCTGGCGCTTGCCGAGCAGGCGGCTCGTCGTGGGGCGGAGGTGACGCTGGTCGCCGCCAACGTCTCGCTTCGCGAGCCGGCGGGCGTGCGCCGAATCGACGTCGAGAGCGCCGACCAGCTGGCCGGCGCGCTGCGCGAGGAGTTCCCCCGTTGTCATGTGCTGCTGATGGCGGCCGCGGTCGCCGACTTCCGACCTTCGCATGCGGAGCAGGGGAAGATCGCTCGCGAGGCCGGCGACGGGATCGAGCTGCGGCTGGAGCAGACGGAGGACCTCGTGGCCGGTCTCTCGACGCTGCGGCGCGGCGACCAGACGTTGGTCGGGTTCGCCGCCGAGCACGGAGCGGATGCCATCGAACGCGCCCGCGACAAGCTCGCCCGCAAGGGGCTCGACGCGATCGTCTTCAACGACGTCTCACGAGCCGAGATCGGGTTCGACTCCACCCTGAACGAGGTGCTGATCGTGGAGCGTGACTCAGAGCACCGGGTGGGGCTGGCGCCCAAGACCGAGGTGGCGGCCGCGATCCTCGACCGCGTGCAGGCGCTTCGCGAGCCAACCGCAAGCCGCGGGCGCTGACCCCGACGCGCCCCCGAGTCTCGCTCCCACGGCCCCTACACTGGACGCATGAGCGAGGCGGCAGGCGATTCCCTCTATTCCCTGTACCAGCGAGGCATGTCGCTCCTCGAGGCTGGGGACTTCGCCCCTGCCACCGTGCCGCTGTCGAAGGCCGCCCGGATGGCGCCCGAGAAGAGCTCGATCCGGGAGGCCCTGGGGCGCGCCTACTTCCGGAACCGCCAGTTCGCCGAGGCGGCGACCGAGTTCGAGGCGGTCGTCGAGACCCACCCCGTAAACGACTTCGCGCACTTCTGCCTCGGCCGGGCCCTGAGCCTCACCGGCGAGACCGACCGGGCCCGCCACCACCTGGCGCTCGCCTCCAACCTGCGCCCCGAGCGACGCGACTACCGGCTGTACCGGGACCGGCTGCGGGCAGCCTCGTAGGCCGACTGCCGTGCGGGCGGTCGTCCAGCGGGTCAGCCAGGCCGCCGTGGATGTCGAGGGCGAGCGCGTCGCCCAGATCGGGGCCGGCCTGCTGGTGCTGCTCGGCGTCTCGCGGAACGATACGGCGGCGGAAGCGGATCGCCTCGCCGAGAAAGTCCGAAAGCTGCGGATCTTCGACGACGCCCACGGCCGGTTGAACGAGCCGCTCGGCGACCGCGAGGTGCTCTGCGTCAGCCAGTTCACGCTGTATGGGGATGCCCGCAAGGGCAACCGCCCGAGCTACACCGACGCGGCGCCGCCGGAACTGGCGGAGCCCCTGTATGGGCGCTTCTGCGAACGCTTGGGTGCCAAGCGCGGCGTATTCGGCGCCTGCATGGGGGTGGCGCTGGTCAACGACGGCCCGGTGACCCTGCTTTTGGAGTCTTGACCAGGGCGGTCTGTGCCGGGCGCCGTGGCCTGGCATCGCCCGTCGGACGGAGGGTTGCGGATGGGCGCGAAGACGCCCGGTGAGTGCGAGGGGGCGGGCTATACTCAGACAACCTCTTCTTCACCCGAACCTGTTGAAGGTGGGCACGGGCCCGCCTTTTTTTCGGCGCTGAAGGGGGCGGGGGTAAGGCAACGGAACGAGAAGGAAACGGCTTGGAGGAGCTCCAGCAGCAGATCGAATCGAGGCTTAGGGACATGGACCCTGCGGTGGAGCTGATCGCGCTGCAGCGACCCGCCGCGGAGTCCCTGCGCCTCTACATCGATCACCCCGACGGCGTCGATCTGGCCCTTTGCGAGCGGGTCACCAACCACCTGCGCGACCTGCTGCAGGCCTGGTCCCTGGAGGTCTCCTCTCCTGGGGCGGACAGGCCGCTGACCAAGCCGGAGCACTTCCGCCGCTACATGGGCAGCCGCGTCCGGGTGCGCACCCGCGAGGCGATCGAGGGCCAGCAGAGCTTCACTGGCACGTTGACGGCCGCCGACGAGCGTCGGGTCTGCCTCGATGCTGGGACCGGCGAGGTTCAGATCCCGCTGGTGCGCATTCGCCGCTCGAACCTGGTGCCCGACGATTCGAGACCGCTGGAGGAGGGCCAATGAGCCGGGAGATAGTCGACGCGATCAGGGGACTCGAGCAGGAGAAGGGCATCGACGCCGAGACGCTGATGGCGGCGCTCGAGGATGCCCTGCTGTCCGCCTACAAGAAGACCCCAGGCGCCGCGAAGTACGCGCGCGTGGACCTCGACCGCGAGACCGCCGACTTCCGCGTCTTCGAGCTGATCCTGCCGCCGGAGCTGGAGGAGAAGCTGATGGCGCAGGCGATCGAGGAGCAGGAGCAGACCATCGATCCCGAAACGGGCGAGCTCCGCGAGCCCGAGGAGCCAGAGCTGGATCCCGAGCTCCTGGCCCCCTACGAGGACCAGATTACGACCCGCGACGTGACCCCGGAGAACTTCGGGCGGATTGCCGCGCAGACCGCGAAGCAGGTGATCCTCCAGCGGATCCGCGAAGCCGAGCGCCACATGATGTTCGAGGAGTACCAGGACCGGGTCGGCGAGCTGATCACGGGCATCATCCAGCAGTCCGACAACCGCTACACGCTGGTGCAGCTTCGTGAGCGCGTGGAGGCACTGCTTCCCCGCTCGGAGCAGGTCTGGAACGAGCGCTACGACCACGGCATGCGTGTGAAGGCGGTGATCACGGAGGTCAACGCCGAGGGCAAGGGACCGGGCATCGTCGTCTCGCGGCGCAATTCCGAGCTGATCAAGCAGCTGTTCGAGCTGGAGGTACCCGAGATCGCCGACAGCCTGGTGGAGATCGTGGGCGTGGCTCGCGAGCCCGGTTACCGCTCGAAGATCGCCGTCATCTCGCACGCCGACGGCGTGGACCCGGTGGGCGCCTGCGTGGGCCCGCGGGGCTCACGGGTGCGCATGGTGGTCAGCGAGCTGCGGGGCGAGAAGATCGACATCATCCCTTACAACGAGGAGCCGGCCCGGTTCGTGGCCAAGGCGCTGTCCCCGGCCCGCGTCCGCGAGGTGCTCGTGGATGACGAGAAGCAGGAGGCGACGGTGATCGTCCCCGACGACCAGCTATCCCTGGCGATTGGGCGCGAGGGCCAAAACGCGCGCCTGGCCGCGAAGCTCACGGGCTGGAAGGTCGACATCAAGTCGGAGACCGACTTCAGCCAGGAAGAGGAGGAGATCGAGTACGAGGAGGGCGAGGAGGCCGACGGCCGCTGCGCGGCAGTCCTCTCGGCCGGACGGCGATGCCCCAATGCGGCTCTTTCCGGTTCGCGCTACTGCGGCCTACCCCAGCACCAGGCGCTGGCGCGCTTCCCCACGAAACAGGTGACGGTGCTGAGCTCGCTCTCCGACGAGGAGATCCAAAAGCTCGCCGATCCAGGTGCCGACGAAGCGGAGGTCACTCCGTTGGTGGAGCGCGCGACGGCGGCGTTCGAGGAGACCCAGGATTCTGACGGCGACGACGGGGAGGACCGAGCAGCTGAGGACGAGGGGGAGCCCCAGCCGGCCGCGGCAGAAGCGCCGGCGCAGGCGGAAGGCGAAGAGGCCGATGTCATGGGGGATGGCGCCGCTGAGGCGGGAGCCGAGCCCTCCACCGAGGCCGAGCAGGGGGGCGACGAGCTCCAACCGGAGGAGGCCCTCGCGCAGGACGCCGCCACGGAGGCGGATGAGGGGGCCGCCGAGGCCGCCCCCGTCGGAGCGGACTCCCCCGATGAGTCCGAGACCACGGTCGAGCAGCCGGAGGAATGAGCAAGAAGCGCGTCCATGAGATCGCCAAGCAGGAGGGCGTCAGCAGCAAGGAGGTCCTCGCCGCGCTGAACGCTGCCGGCATCGAGGCGAAGGCCGCCGCCTCGAGCGTCGAGGAGCAGGATGCCCTGAAGGCCCTGGCCGCGGCGAGCGGCGACGGGGCGAAGACGGACGGCAAGGGCGAGTCGAGGCCCGCGCCCCGCAAGGAGGGCGCCGGCCCGGCTTCGAAGAGCACGCCGAAGGGCGGTGACGGAACCCCTTCGCCGCGCGAGGCACAAAGCCCGGTAGGCGGCGACGCCGGACAGGGTGGGCCTCAGGCGCGCTCGGGCCGCAAGCGACGCCGGGTGGTGATCGATTCGCAGGCTTCCCGCCGAGAGCACATGCCGCAGGCTCCGCCGCAGCGCCCCCCGCGTCGCCGCGGTGGGCGCCGCCGCCGGCCGCTGCTCGAGGAGCCGCCGGAGAAGGCGCCGGTGGAGGTGGTCGAGCAACCGCCGACGAAGGTCAACTCCGGCGCCACGGTCAATGAGGTGGCGGAGACGCTGGGCCTCGGGACCGCCGAGGTGATCAAGAAGCTGATGGAGCTGGGCGAGATGGCGACGCTCACCCAAACCCTCTCCGACGAGAGCATCACCGCCCTCGCCCAGGCGCTCGATCAAAAGGTCGAGGTCGTCAGCGCTGCCGAGGAGGCGCCGGAGGAGCCTGCCTACGAGGACCCGGAGGAGGATCTCGTGGATCGCCCGCCCGTGGTCACGATCATGGGCCATGTAGACCACGGCAAGACGTCGCTGCTCGACGCCATCCGCGAGGCGGAGGTGGTCGCGGGCGAGGCCGGAGGCATCACCCAGCACATTGGCGCCTACCAGGTCCACCAGAACGGCAAGAGGATCACGTTCCTCGACACACCGGGGCACGAGGCGTTCACCGCGATGCGCGCCCGCGGCGCCAAAGTCACCGACTTGGCGGTGATCGTCGTGGCCGCGGACGACGGGGTCATGCCCCAGACGGTGGAGGCGATCGATCACGCCCGCGCCGCCGAGGTGCCGATGCTGGTCGCCGTCAACAAGATCGATCGGTCGGACGCCCAGCCCGACCGGGTGCGCAACGAGCTCGCATCTCAAGGCCTGTCGCCCGAGGACTGGGGCGGCGACACGATCTTCTGCGACGTTTCGGCGAAGACCAAGGAGGGTCTCGACAACCTCCTGGAGATGATCGTCCTCGCCGCCGACCTCGAGGAGCTGAAGGCAAACCCCAACGCTCCTGCGTCGGGCGTCGTGATCGAGTCGCACCTTGATCCCGGGCGCGGCCCTGTCGCCACGATGCTGATCCAGCGCGGTGCTCTCCACGTGGGGGACGCCCTCGTCGCCGGAGCCACATGGGGCAAGGTCCGGGCGATGCTCGACTACACGGGCGCTCGCGTCGATGAAGCGGGGCCGGGGGATCCTGTAGAGGTACTCGGATTCGACGGCGTCTCTGAGGCGGGCGAGAGGGTGGAGGCGGTGGATGGGGAGCGCGCTGCTCGCGAGATGGCCGCCCAGCGGGATCACCGGCTCAAGACTGAGGCTTTGGCTCGGCAGCAGGCTCGCAAGGTGAGCCTCGACGAGGTGTTCCAGAAGGCAACGGCAGGCGAGGTCAAGGAGCTCAACATCGTCCTCAAGGCCGATGTCTCTGGCTCGCTGGGTGCCTTACAGGACGAGATCGCCAAGCTTCCGCAGGAGCGCATCGTGGCCGACGTAATCCACGCTGCGACGGGCGGTATCAGCGAGTCGGACGTCATGCTGGCGGCTGCTTCCGACGCGATCATCATCGGGTTCAACGTGCGCCCGCTGGTGGAAGCCCGTCGGGCCGCCGAGCGCGAGGGAGTCGAGATCCGGACCTACTCGGTGATCTACAAGGTCACCGAGGACCTCCGAGCTGCGCTGGAGGGCATGCTGGAGCCGGAGGAGGTCGAGGAGCAGATCGGCCAGACCTTGATCAAGGAGTTGTTCCGCGCCTCACGTGTTGGCACGATCGCCGGCTGCGAGGTCACCGAGGGCAGGATCACGCGAAACGCCCAGGTGCGCCTGGTCCGCGACGGGACCGTGGTCTGGACCGGCCGGGTCGGCTCGTTGCGCCGGTTCAAGGACAACGTCCAGGAGGTCGAGGCCGGGCTCGAGTGCGGCGTCGTGCTGGACGGCTATCAGGACGTCAAGGTGGAAGACGTCCTCGAGCTGTTCGAGACCAAGCAGGTCGAGCAGACGCTCGAGTAGCCTCTGGCTGGGGCCGCGTACCCTTCATCTGTGGCCGCGTACGTCTGCGTGATCGAGGTGCGGCTGCACCTGAACGACTCCCACGACCTGAAGGGAAAGAGGAAGGTTCTCCACTCGCTGAAGGCGCAGCTTCGGCAGCGCTTCGGGGCCTCGGTCGCGGAGGTGGACGGACAGGACACGTGGCAGCGGACGACGCTGGTCTGCGCGCTCGTCGGCGGCCGCGAGGTCCAGGGGCGGGCCGACGGCCTGGAGCGCTTTATCGAGGCGCGGTGTCCCGACGGTTGCGCCTTCGAGCGCGACCTGCTGAGTCTCACCGACCTCCGCGGCTGAGATCCGGCGGGAGGCGATCTGCCCTCAGCTATAGTCGGCCGCTGCACTGCCCTCTGAGCCCGGGGCTCAGGAAAGAGATTTCGAGTTGGATCGAGCGGGAAATCCCGGCCGTTCTTCGCGCATCAGGAGGGTTAACGAGGTGTTGCGCGAAGTCATTGGGTCCGCGATCGCCACCGAGCTAGAGGACCCCCGGATCGGATTCGTCACCGTGACCTCCGTGGAGACAAGCCCGGACCTCCGCGCCGCGCGCGTGTACGTCAGCGTGCTCGGAAACGCGGCCGAGCGCGAGGCCACGCTTGCAGGACTGCGCTCCTCGCACGGGGTGATCCAGGCGAAGATCGCCCGCGAGATGCGGATCAAGCGAACGCCGACTCTGAGCTTCCACTACGACGAGACCCCCGAGCGCGGCGTGCGGCTCTCGAGGCTCCTGGACCAGTGAGCGGCACCATCCCGGCGGTCATGGGACGCGAGGATGCTTCTTTGGCGGAGATGGCCGAGGAGCTCCTGGCCGGGGACCGCTTCCTGCTGACGACTCACGAGGGACCGGACGGCGATGCACTGGGCTCGCTGCTGGCGCTTCACCACGTGCTCACCCAGCTCGGCAAGGACTCGGTGATGTTCCTGGACGCGAAGGAGTTCCCGCTGCCGGTCGAGTACCGCTTCCTACCGCTGGAGGAGGTCTTCCACGAGCCCCCGGCCGACGTGGTGGACCGCACGATCGTGTTCCTGGACTGCGGAAACATCGACCGCATGCCCGTCGAGTTCCTGCAACGGGGCGACGCGAAGATCCTGAACATCGACCATCACCACGACAACACCCGCTTCGGCACGGTGAACCTCGTGGACACCCAGGCTGCCTGCACCGCCCAGATCCTGTTTGAGCTGGGCAAGCTGCTCGGCGCCGTGCTGACCCCCGAGATCGCCGGCGCCCTTTATGTGGCGCTGGTTACGGACACGGGCCGGTTCATGTATGGGAACACGTTTCCGCCGGCCCACCGGATGGCCGCGGAGCTGATCGAAGCGGGAGTGGACGTCCACGACACGTACCGCCGTCTGTACGAGCGAGTACCGATCGAGAAGCTGCGCCTGGTCGGGCGCGCGATCGAGAACATCGAGCGCTTCGATGACTGCCGGCTGGCGGTCACCTACATCTCCGCCAGCGACTACGCCGACACCGGGGCCAGCGAGGTACTGACCGAGGGGATCATCGACCACGTCCGCTCGCTGGAGGGCACCGAGGTCGCGGCGTTGATCCGTGACAAGACCGATGGTGGCCGGGCGGCGCGCAAGGTCAGCCTTCGCTCCACCGGGGGCGCGGTTGACGTCTCGGCGATCGCCCGCAGCCACGGCGGCGGGGGTCATCGGCGAGCGGCCGGATTCTCGACCGACCTCGGTTACTCCGAACTGGTCGAAGTCCTCTGTGCCGAGGCCCGCGCCCAGCTCTGATCAGCCGCCCAGCGAGCTCGCCGCTGACGTGCCGCCGGACGGGCTGCTGCTGATCGACAAGCCGGCCGGAGTCACCTCGCACGACATCGTCGCGCGCTGCCGGCGGGAACGGCGCCAGCGGGCAGGCCACGCAGGAACCCTCGACCCGTTCGCCACCGGGCTGCTGCTGGTCCTCCTGGGCCGGGCCACGCGCCTGCAGCGCTATCTGCTGCCCTTGCCGAAGACGTATCGAGCGACGGCGCGACTGGGGTGGACGTCGACCACCGGCGACCCCGACGGCGAGCTCACGCACACCCGAGTGATCCCCAACCGGCTCGAGCTTCCGACGGGGCGAATCCGCCAGCGCGTACCGATGACCTCGGCGGTGAAGGTGGAGGGGGAGCGCCTGTATCGGCGAGCGCATCGCGGCGAGCGATTCGAGACCCCGGAGCGGGAGGTGGAGGTGCATCGCGCCGAGCTCCTGCGGGCCGGTGGGGAACGCGCCGAGTTCGAGGTCGAGTGCTCCAGCGGCACCTACGTCCGCACTCTGATCGAGACGCTGGGCGACACGTTCTGCGAGCGCCTGCGGCGCGTGGCGGTTGGTCCATTCCGCGTGGAGGACGCGACCGGCGAGCCGCTCACGGTCGAGACGGCGATGTCGTTTCTCCCGGAGCGGAGGCTCGACCCCGCAGAGGCCGAGCGGGTTACGCACGGCCGAGCGGTCCCGGCCGCCGATGCGGCCACCGGAGCCGTCAGGCTGACGCACGCCGGCCGCCTGCTCGCCGTGGCCCGGCGACGCGACGCCGTCCTCCAGCCGGAGGTCGTGCTTGCGTAGGCGCGGACGAGGCTCCGCATGAAAGGGTTTCGTCCCCGTCGCAAAGGCCGCCCGAGCGGCCGATCGAACACCAGGGCCCGATGAAGATCCAGGTCACCCAGCTTTCGGACGCAGAGCGCCGGCCACGGGAGCTCGCAATCGGCGTCTTCGACGGCGTCCACGTGGGCCACCGTCGCGTGATCGACGCCGCGGACACTGTCCTGACCTTCGAGCCGCACCCGCTTCGCGTCCTGCGTCCCGACGCGGCCCCCAAGCTGATCATGCCGTTCGAGATCAAGCGGGACGTGATCGAGGGACTGGGGGTGAAGGAGCTGGTCGTGATTCCCTTCGACGAGGAGTTCTCGTCGATCGCGCCGGAGGACTTCTGCTCCAGGGTGCTCGTGGACTCCCTGGGGGCCGAACGCGTGTCGGTGGGAGAGAACTTCCGATTTGGGGCAAAGGCACGAGGCGACCCCCAGATGCTCTTTTCCCGCGAGGAGTTCGAGACCGCCGTCGTGCCGCTGGTCGAGGTGGACGGCGAAATCGTCTCCTCAACCCGAGTTCGGTCACTGGTCGCGGCGGGTGAGGTCGAGGCGGCGACCCGCTGCCTGGGAGCCCCGTTCCTGCTCGAGGGCGAGGTGGTGGAGGGTGACGGGCGGGGGCGCGAGCTGGGGTTCCCGACCGCCAACATCGTCCCGGCCGATGACTTCGTCTGCCCCGGCCACGGGGTCTACGCGGCGTTCGCCGACGGGCGGCCGGCGGCGGTGAACGTCGGCGTTCGGCCGACGTTCGAGACCGGGCGGCGACTGCTGGTCGAGGCGCACCTGATCGACTTCGAGGGCGACCTCTATGGGCACACGCTGCGCATCGCGTTCATCAGTCGGCTGCGCGGTGAACGCCGTTTTGAGGCCGTCGAGGACCTGGTCGCGCAGATGCATCGCGACGTGGAAAAGGCCAGAAACCTCTGTGCTAGCTTCACACCTCCGCGATGACGCTGACCAAGGAACAGAAGCAGGAGCTGATCGGCAAGTTCGGGCGCGAGCAGGGCGACACGGGGTCCGCCGAGGTGCAAGTGGCGCTGCTCACGGAGCGCATCAACCACCTGACCGAGCACCTGCGGACCCATAGCAAGGATCACCACTCGCGCCGGGGACTCTTGATGATGGTCGGCAAGCGCCGGCGCCTGTTGCGCTACCTGGAGCGCGCGAACCTGGAGCGTTATCGCAAGGTCGTGGCCGACCTCGGCCTGCGGCGCTAGCCAGATTATGTTGGCAGCGCCGAGCCGCGAGGCGAGGCGATGGGCTGGTGGCGTGTGATGCGGTTGGCGCCGAGCCGCGAGGCGAGGCGATGGGCTGGTGGAACTCGATGATTTCGCCTGGGACGCCGGCGCCCGACTTCTCGCTTCCCAACCACGAGGGCAAGCCCGTTCGCCTCTCGGACTTCCGGGGCCGCAAGGTAATGCTGGTCTTCTACCCCCTCGACTTCAGCCCCGCGT
This sequence comes from uncultured Actinomycetes bacterium, assembly GCA_963755775.1. Classification (GTDB taxonomy): domain Bacteria; phylum Actinomycetota; class Thermoleophilia; order Solirubrobacterales; family 70-9; genus AC-56. Next base: position 95,060 of record CAVWKY010000009.1, read on the forward strand.
GCACCGACCAGCTCTCGGTTTACCAAGAGGTCCTGGGCCAGATCGAGGAGCAGGGCGCGACGCTGGTGGGGGTGAGCGTCGACTCGAGCTGGGCCCACAGGGCCTTCCGCAAGGAACTCGGGCTCTCGATCCCGCTGCTTTCGGACTTCGAGCCCAAGGGAGAGATGACTCGGAGCTACGGCGCCTATCTCGACGTCGTCGGGCATGGCAACCGCTCGCTGGTGCTGATCGACCAGGAGGGGGTGGTGCGGTGGGTGCACGAGTCGCCGACGCCCGCCGAGATTCCCGGCGCGAACCTGATCTTCGACGCCCTCTCGCAATCGACCTGAGGCGCTCGCCTCCACGACGCCCGGCCGCGGCGGGCGAGCGGGAAGGGGCGTAGCGTGGGCGCGATGAGCGAGCTGACCAGCGCGGCCGTGGCGCCGGTGGGCCCGCGCGATCACGTCCGCGGCGCCGGCACCGAGGCGGTCGTCTACCTGGACCTCGCCTGCCCGCACTGCGCGGCGACCTGGATCGAGCTGGCCGAACTGCCGCTGAGGCTTGTGTTTCGACACTTCCCGGTTGCCACCAAGCACTCTCGCGCCCCTGCCCTGCACGCCGCGGTCGAGGCCGCGTCGGCTCAGCGCGAGGAGGCCTTCTGGGAGTTCGTGGACTCGCTCTACCGCGACCAGGGAAGGATCGACGACCCACACCTGTGGCAACGGGCGCGTGAGCTGGGGCTGGAGCTCGAGGAGTTCGACCGCGACCGCCGCTCCGAGCCGGTGGCGAAGCGGGTTCGGCGGGATTTCGAGGGTGGGATCCGGGCGGGCGTTGCGGGAACGCCGGCGGCCTTTGTGGCCGGACGGCCGACCGGGCGCGACGTCATCGCGTCGCTTGGTGGCCTGGCCGGGGCCTCAGGGCGAGACGCAAGCCCCGTGTAACATCGCGTCCGTTAGAGAACGAGAGTTCTGAGCAAGATTGGCCGCCAACCGGGCGGCCGGAGGGAAAAGACTCATGGGCATGTTTCACATGAGCCGTGTCTCGACGGAGATAGGCGGCAACGAGATCTCCTTCGAGACCGGCAAGCTCGCCCGACAGGCGGGCGGAGCCGTCGTGGTCAGGTCGGGGGACACGATGGTCCTCTGCACGGCGACGGTCGGCAACCTTCGCGACGTCGACTTCCTGCCGTTGACGGTCGACGTGGAGGAGCGGCACTACGCGGCCGGGAAGATCCCCGGCTCTTTCTTTAGGCGCGAGGGGAGGGCCGGCGAGAAGGCCACCTTGACGGCTCGGATGATTGACCGGCCACTGCGCCCCCTGTTTCCGGCGGGATGGCATTACGAGACGCAGATCGTCTGCCAGCCGATGTCGGTGGAATACGACCACACGTACGACATCCTGGCGATGAACGGAGCCTCGGCCGCGGTCGCGGTGTCGCCGATCCCGGTGCCCACCCACGTTGGGTCGGTGCGCGTCGGGAAGCTGCACGGCGACTTTGTGTTCAACCCGCCCGAGGAGGCCACGGAGGACCTCGAGATGGACTTGGTGGTGTCCGGCTCCAGCGAGGCGATCCTGATGGTCGAGTGCGGGGCCAACGGCGTCACGGAGGCCGAGGTACTGGACGCCCTCGACATCGCCCACGGCGAGATCAAGAAGATCTGCGCGACGCTCGAGGACCTGCGGAGCCAAGCAGGGAAGGAGAAGCTGGAGATCGAGGAGCCGAGGATCGACCCCGAGCTCGTCGAGCAGATCCGCTCGACGCACGGAGCCAAGCTGGACGAGGCGACGCAGATCCCGGAGAAGCTGGCCCGCCAAGAGGCCGCGAAGGCCGTCGAGGAGGAGGTGCTGGAGCAGTACGCCGGCGCTTCCGCGGGACAGGATCCCGACCCCGGGCAGCGCGCCGAGGCCTCACGCGCCTTCGACAAGCTGGAGAAGGAGATCATCCGGCGACGGATCGCGGTGGACAAGAAGCGGCCGGACGGGCGCGCGCAGGACGAGATCCGAGCGATCGAGTGCGAGGTGGACGTCGCGCCCCGCGTCCACGGTTCGGCGCTGTTCACCCGGGGAGAGACGCAGATTCTCTCGAACGTGGCGCTGGGGACGAGCCGGATGGACATGCGAATCGACAACCTGAGCCTGGTCGAGTCGAAGACCTTCTGGCATCACTACAACTTCCCGCCCTTCTCGGTCGGGGAGGTGGGCTTCATGCGCGGCCCGAAGCGGCGCGACATTGGCCACGGGGCGCTCGCCGAGCGGGCTCTCGTGCCCATGATCCCGAGCCAGGAGGAGTTCCCCTACGTGGTCCGCGTCGTGTCCGAGACCCTCGAGTCGAACGGGTCCTCGTCGATGGGATCCGTGTGCGCCTCCTCGATGGCTCTGATGGCCGCCGGCGTTCCCCTGTCGGACACGGTCGCGGGAGTCGCCATGGGGCTGATCAAGGAAGCTGAAGAGCACGTCGTGTTGACTGACATCGCCGGCGTCGAGGACCACCTCGGGGACATGGACTTCAAGGTGGCCGGCACGGCCGATGGGATCACAGCGCTGCAGATGGACATCAAGATCTCGGGGGTCACCTTCGAGATCCTCCGTGAGGCGCTCGAGCAGGCCCGCCGCGGGAGGCTGTTCATCCTGGACAAGATGCACGAGACCATCCCGGAGCCGCGTGAGCAGCTGTCGATCCACGCGCCTCGCATCGAGCAGATCAAGATCGATCCGGAGAAGATCGGCGCCCTGATCGGAAAGGGCGGCGAGACGATCCGGTCTCTGTCGGAGGAGTTCGAGGCGGACATCAACGTCGAGGACGACGGCACGGTCCAGGTGTATGCGCCCAGCGGAGCCCTGGTGGACGCGTGCATCGCGCGGATCGAGGCGATGACCAAGGAGGCCGAGGTCGGCGACCGGTTCACCGGCAAGGTCGTGAAGACGACCGCGTTCGGCGCCTTCATCGAGTTGACCAAGGGCACCGACGGGCTCCTGCACATCTCGAACGTGAAGCCGGGCGAACGCGTGGGCGCGGTCGAGGACGTCCTGACACAGGGCGACGAGCTCGACGTCACGGTGGTCGAGGTGGACCGCGAGCGGGGCCGCATCGGCCTGCGCCTGTCCAGCGATCCGGCGGTCGAGGGGAAGGCGCCCGAGGAGCTGAGCACGGTGGGCACCGGCGACTCAGGCCCGCGCCGGGGAGACGGCGGCGGGCGACGTGAGCGGGAGCGACTCGACGGCGGCGGGCGACGTGAGCGGGGCCGCGGCGGGGGCCGCGGCCGCCACTGACCGGGTGCACCGAACCCGGGCCGCCCGGAAGCCTCTTGCCTGAGCGCGCGCTCCAAGCCCTGCCCGAGGGCATTCAGCTCACCGAGATCGAGGGGGGGCCCCGGGTGATCACGGAGGTCGTGCCCGCGGTGCGCTCGGTGGCCCTGGGGCTGTGGGTGCGCACCGGGTCCCGAGACGAGGCGCCCGACCAGGCCGGGGTCTCGCACTTCCTCGAGCATCTGCTGTTCAAAGGCACCAAGCGTCACTCGGCGATCGAGATCGCGGAGCTGTTCGACGGCATGGGTGCCGCCACGAACGCGGCCACGAGCAAGGAGTCCACGCACCTGTACGCGCGGCTCCTGGATGAGCACACCGAGGAGGCCTTCGAGCTGTTGGCCGAGATGCTGCTCGCTCCGGCGCTGCCCCCTGAGGATGTGGATTCCGAGCGCGAGGTGGTGCTCGAGGAGATCGCCATGTACGAGGACGAGCCTCAGGATCGTGTGCACGACGTGCTCGCGGCCGCCGTCCATGCCGAGCATCCGCTCGGGCGCCGGGTGCTGGGCGACGCCGAGGTGATCCGATCGATCCCGGTGCCGGAGATCGACTCCTACCACCACGCCCGGTACACGGCTCCCAATCTGGTGGTCGCGGCGGCGGGGCACCTCGAGCACGAGCAGGTCGTCGAGCTCGCCCGGCGAAACCTGCGGCCGCCGGCGGGCGCTCCGAACGGGATCTCGGGCGAGGCCGTTGCCGACGGCGCGGCGCGATTCGCGTTTCGGCCCAAGGAAACCGAGCAGTACCACATCTGTTTTGGCGGGCCGGGAATTCCGCGTGACGACGAGCGGCGCTTCGCCTTGGGGGTCCTCGACGCGATCTTCGGTGGCGCCACGTCCTCGCGGCTGTTCCGGGAGATCCGCGAGAAGCGAGGGCTTGCATACGCCGTGGGCTCGTACACGGAGCAGTATGGAGACCGAGGGATGGTCGCGATGTACGTCGGCACCCGCGAGGAGAACGTCCGGGAGGCCTGCGAGATCATCGGCCGCGAACTGGGCGCGCTTCGCGAGCAGGGCGTCAGCGCCGAGGAGCTGGCGCGCGCCAAGGAGCACGTGAAGGGCCGGATGGTGCTGGTGCTCGAGGCGACCGGCGCCCGCATGTCGCGACTGGCGCGAGCGATCCTCTTCGACGTTCCCCTGCTGTCGCTGGACCAGATGCTCGAGCGAGTGGATCGCGTGGGCGAGGAGGACGTCGCTGAGCTGGCCACTGAGCTCTACGACCCCGAGCGCCTGTCCGCCGCCTGCATCGGCCCCAATGAGGAGCACTTCAAGGAAGCCACGGCCTCGGTCAGCGAGACGCTGACATCGGCGTGATCCGCGTAGCCGTCTCGGGCGCCGCGGGGCGGATGGGACGGACGGTGTGCGACGCCGTCGAGCAGGCCGACGACCTGGAGCTTTCCGGCCAGGCCGACCCCTCACTGGACATCCCCCTGGACAGCGTGGTGGGCGAAGTGGACGTCGTGGTGGACTTCACGACCCCGGAGGCCGCTCCGCAGAGCGTGCGCGAATGCCTGGATGCCGACGTCCACCTGGTGGTCGGAACCACGGGGTTCGACCTCGAGGCGGTGCGCCGCGAGGCGGAAGCGGCTGCCAAAGAAGGGAAAGGCGCGCGGGTGTTCGTGGCACCGAACTTCGCGATCGGGGCCGTGCTGATGATGCAGCTGGCGCGCCAGGTGGCTCCGCACATGCCCGAGTGCGAGATCGTCGAGCTCCACCACCAGGCAAAGCTCGACGCCCCGTCGGGGACCGCGAAGCGCACGGCCGACCTGGTCCGGGCCGCGGGGGGACGGGTGCACGAACCGATCCACGCCGTGCGCCTTCCAGGCCTGGTCGCGCACCAAGAGGTGATCTTCGGCGGCGAAGGCCAGACGCTCTCGATCCGTCACGACACGACCGATCGGCGTTCGTTCATGCCCGGGGTCCTGCTCGCCGTCCGCAGGGTCGCCGACCTGCCGCAGCCACTGACGGTCGGGCTCGAAAACCTGCTTTGAAGAACTCCACCGAAAGCCTCGGCTGCGCCTCCATTTTCGGCGGGCTCGAGGGCAGTCGCCCTGGGGTAAAGACACGCTCTCACCGCGACTTCGTCGCTAGCTCGCGGCGAGGCTAGGTGGGCCAATGCGCCTGTGTCAGATCGCCCTGAGCGTCGCCAACCTGCGGCGCTCCCAATCCTGGTACCGGCGAGTGCTCGGACTGGAGCCCGCTGGTGGCACCAGCCTGTTCGCCGGTCCGCTCGCGACGATGGTGCAGGGGGTGCCCCGGTCCGCGTCCACGTGCTGGTGGCTCGTTGACCGCCAGGAGTTCTTTCAGGTCGAGCTGTTCGAGTTCCGCAGCCCGCTCGTGCGCCCGCTGCCGGCCGACTGGCGACCCAGCGACGTCGGGTACACCACGGTGTCGATTTGGGTGGCGGATTTCGCCCGGGTGGTGGAACGCGCCGAGGCCGCCGGGACCCCGCCGCTGAGCGAGCCGGTCGGCCCGGCGGGAAGCCGCCGGGTTTGCGTCCGCGATCCCGACGGAGTGCTGATCGAGCTGATGCAGGACGACCCACGCGCTTCGGATCCCCGCGAGCGCTCCCGTCCCTCGCTCGGGGCGGCGGTCCGCTCGGTGACCCTCTCGGTGCCGCGACTGGAGAGCTCTCGGCGTCTGCTGACCGAGGCCTTCGACCTGCAGCCCGCGGAGGGAGTGATCCTCCACGGTCCCGAGCACGAGGCGCTGTGGGGCCTCGACGGCGCCAAGCGTGAGGTGGAGCTCCTGTGGGCCGACGACATCCTGGTCGAGCTGGTGCAGTACACCGAGCCGGCGGGCAGGCCGTGGCCGCCGGGATACCGCATCTCCGACCTGGGCCTGCTGAACGTGGCCTTTGGATTCGAGGATCGCCGGGCGTTCGAGGACGCGCACCGACGCTGCATCCGGGCGGGCCTGCGTGCGAACAGCCGACCCCTTCACCTCGGAGCATGGTCGGTCGTGTACCTCACCGACGACCAGAGCTTCAGCTTCGAGCTGCTCCATGTCGCGCCCTGGTACCGCGGTGGCATGGGGTTTCGGCCGCGGCCGACGCCGCGGACCGCGGCGCTGGCCGGGCGTACGCCTGCGAGCCTTCGAGCCGGCCGGCGCTTCAGGAAGGCGCTGGTCACCGGTGCCGCCGGGGGTCTGGGGATCGAGCTCGGGCGGCTGCTGGCCGAGGACGAGACAGCGCTCGTGCTGCTGGATCGCGATGCGGAGGCACTGTCGGGGGCGCCGGCGGAGCTGGGCCGCGACGTCGAGGTGGCGACGCTCGAGGTGGACTTCGCCGACCTGGAGGCGGTCGACCTTGCGGGGGACTGGGTCGCCGCCGAGCATCCCGAGGTCGACCTGATGATCGCGAGCGCGGGACTCGACCGGGCCCAATCGCTGCTTGCGTTCGACTGGCGTCAGGCCCGTGACGATTTCGCCGTGAACTCGCTTGCCAACCTGGCGCTGCTGTCGCACCTCGCGCCGGCGATGGCGGCGCGCGGAGGCGGACACGTGACCGCGATCGTCAGCCTGGCCGCGCTGGTCGGGATGCCGTTCGAGTCCGCCTACAGCGGGAGCAAGGCAGCGCTGGCGGCGATCGCCGAGTCGGCGCGCGCGGAGCTCGAACCCGAGGGGATCACGTTCACGGCGGCCTTCCCTGGGTTCGTCGACACGCCGATGTACCGTGCCAACGCCTTCCGGAAGCCGCGCTCGGGTGGCCTTCGGGACCGCCTTCGGCTGGGTGCGGGCAGCCCATATCCGATCCCGCCGCGCGACGCCGCCGAGCGCATCTACATGGCGACGCTCAGGCGCCGCCAGACCCTGCACTTCCCAGCACGGGAGCGTCTGAAGCTGGAGCTGGCGAGGACGCTTCCGTCGCGATTGCGGAACGCGATGACCCGGCGAGCCATGGTCCCGCCCGGCGCTGCAAGCCCTCCGCCCCGTTCGCGATACTAGGAAGGCGATGGCGACGATCTCCGGCGTGATCACCGCGATGGTGACGCCGTTCACCGAAGGGGGCGAACTAGACCTCGACGGCGCGCGACGGCTGGCGCGCCACCTGGTGGAGAACGGCTCGCACGGCTTGGTGGTCTCCGGGACCACAGGCGAGTCGCCGACGCTCTCCGACCAAGAGAAGCTGGAGTTGTTGCGTGCAGTCAGGGATGAGGTCGGCGGCCGGGCGACGATCATCTGCGGCACGGGGTCCAACGACACGCGGCACTCGGTCGAGCTCACTCGGCACGCCTGCCGGCTCGGCGCCGACGCGGTCTTGGTGGTGACCCCGTACTACAGCAAGCCAAACCGCGCAGGCCTTCGCGCGCATTTCGAGGCGGTCGCCAACGCCGCGGGTGAGACACCGATGATCCTCTACAACATTCCCTCGCGTTGCGTGATCAACCTGCCGCCGGAGTTCCTGGCGGAGCTGGCCACCGAGCTCGACAACGTGGTCGCGGTCAAGCAGGCGAACGACGACGAGCTCGGCCCGATCGAAGGGTTGGACCTGCTCGCCGGCAACGACGGCGTCTTTCTTCGGTGCCTGACGCTGGGGGGCACGGGGGAATCCTGGTGTCCTCGCACCTGGTGGGGCCGGAGATGCGCGCGATGTACGAGGCTGCGATCGGCGGCGACGATGCTCGCGCGCGCGAGCTCGACGCCGAGCTGCAGCCGATCTACGAGGCGACAGCGGTGACCAGCAACCCGATCCCGGTCAAGGCGGCGCTGGAGATGCTTGGGGTCGTCGACGGCCACCTGAGGCTCCCGATGGTCCCCGCAAGCCAACAGGAGCGGGCCGCCGTGAGGACGGCCCTCGAGCGGCACGGCCTGCTGGTGGCCGGCGGCGCGGCGTAGATGCGGGGCCTGCGAGCGGGCGAGGACAAAGCCGCTTGACCGCACCGGTTCGCGTTTTGCCGCTCGGAGGGCTCGGCGAGATCGGCAAGAACATGACCGTCGTCGAGCACGACGGTCGCATCGTGGTGGTCGACACCGGGCTGATGTTTCCGACCACCGAGATGCTGGGCATCGACTTGGTGCTGCCGGACTTCTCCTATCTTCGGGACCGCGCCGGCGACATCGAGGCCATCGTGCTGACCCACGGCCACGAGGATCACGTCGGGGCTCTCCCGTTCCTGCTGCGGGAGATCGGAGCCCCGCCGGCGATCTACGGCGGAGCCTTGACGATCGGGCTCGTGCGCTCGAAGCTCGAGGAGCACCGGCTCCGTGACCTTCCGCTCGTCGTGCTGGAGGCGGGGGAGAGGGTGAGCCTGGGCCCATTCGAGCTCGAGTTGGTCCACATGGCCCACTCGATCCCGGACTCGCGCGCGGTAGTCCTGCGCACCGGCCAGGGCGCGCTGCTGATCACGGGCGACTACAAGTTCGACCAAACGCCGGTGGACGGCCGGCCCGCGGATGTCTCAAGGCTGGCCGAGCTGGGCAGCGAGGGCGTTCTGTGCCTCTGCGGTGACTCAACGAACGCCGACCGTCCCGGCGTGGCGCCGTCGGAGTCGAGCGTCGGGCCGGCGCTGCTCGAGCTCTTCTCCAGGTGTCGCGGCCGGATCATCGTCACCTCGTTTGCCTCCAACGTGCATCGGGTCCAGCAGGTGATCGACGCCGCCGCTCAGCTCGACCGGCGCGTGGCGCTGGTCGGCCGTTCGATGCGCAAGAACTTCAACATCGCCTCCAACCTGGGGATCGCCGAGATCCCGGAGGGCATGTTGATCCCCGCCCGGGAGATCGAGTCTTTCCCGGACCACAAGGTCGTCGCGATCTCGACCGGGAGCCAGGGTGAGCCCCTGTCGGCGCTTCGCCGCATGGCCCACGCCGACCACGCCGACGTGGGGCTCCACTCGGGCGACACGGTGATCTTCTCGGCGACGCCCATCCCCGGCAACGAGCGCTCGGTGAACGAGACGATCGACCGGATCTTCGAGATCGGCGCGGAGGTCGTTACGGCGGCCGACGCGCCCATTCACGCGTCCGGCCACGGCTGGCAGGAGGAGCTCAAGCTGATGCTCAACCTCACTCGTCCCCGCTACGTGATGCCCTTCCACGGCGATCACCGGCGTCTGCGCCTCCACGGCGCACTGGCGGAGTCGGTGGGCGTCGATCCCGAAAGCGTGTTCAGGTGCCGCAATGGGATGGGACTGGAGTTCGACGAGTCCGGGGCCCGTCTTGGCCCGGAGATATCAGCCGGGATGATCTTCGTGGACGGCGTTGACATCGGCGACCCCGACGACGTCGCCTTGCGTGACCGCCGAACGCTGTCGGCCGACGGCGTGTTCATCGTGGTGGCCACCATCTCCTCCAACGACGGCTCGCAGGTCGCGCCCCCGGAGATCATCTTCCGTGGCGTGCCGTTCGTGGAGGAGGCCGACGGGTTGGTCGAGGAGCTGCGCGTGGTGGTGGCGGACTCGCTCGAAAACGCCGCCAAGCACGAGGAGCGCGAGGCGACGCTGCTCCAACAGGACCTGCACGACGACATCGCCACCTTCGTCTACGAGCGTCTGCGCCGCCGGCCGATGGTGCTGCCGGTGATCGTCGAGGTTTGACGAGGGCGGCTGTTACGCTGGCCGCGGTGCGTCGGGGGAGCAGCAAGACGGGCGAAGCACGCCCCTGTGCGGGCCGTCAGGGGGCCGCAATCGCCCTCGTGGGGGTGGTGCTCGCGGTGGCCGTTCCCGCCGCCGCCGGCGCGGCTCTGCCTGCGGTGGCAACGAAGCTCAGGGCTGCCACGGCGCCGGCGAGCCAGCTCGAACGCGTGGACGCGGTGCCGCTGCCGGGAGGCGCGACCGTGTACCGCTACCAGCAGCAGGTCGGGGGCGTTCCCGTCCTCAACGGTCAGGCCGTCGTCAACGACGCAGTGGGCGAGCCGCCCAGCCTGATCGCCGATTCGAGCCACCGCGGCGTCGATCCCCAACCCGCGCCCCGGGTCCGCCGGCGCGAGGCGATTGCGGTCGCCCTGCACAGCACCGGCGCCAGCCACCTGCGAGGCGGGGTCTCGGCGAGCACCTTCGTGCAGCCCGGCGGCGGAGGTCGCCTCGTGTGGCGGGTGCTCGTGCCGTCAGGTCGCCCCTTGGGCGACTTCGAGGTGCTGGTTAACGCCGCGACCGGAGACGTCGTGCAGACGCGCGACCTCCTGCGGCATTGGCGGCGCGGCCACGCGAAGCTCTTCAACCCCAACCCGGTGGTCGAGCACAACGGCTCTCGCGGGGCTCGAGAAGGATCGCCGCGACAGGAACACCCGCCGGCTGACCTCGCTGAGGGTCGGGTGACGCTTCACGGAATCAAGGGAGGCCAGCACTGCCTGCGAGGGCAGTGGGTCCACGCGAAGGTAGGGCGGCGACCCGCCGCACGAGGTTTGCAAGCGGGGGCTGCAGTGGAACAGCGTTCGGCGGGCGAAGGACCGCTTCGAGGGCCTGATGGCCTACTTCCACGTCGACCGCGCCCAGCGCTATATCCAGCGGCTGGGGTTCCGGGGTGCAGAACGGGATCAACGACCGCATCCAGGTGGTCGTCGCCGACGCGTTCCGAGAGGACAATTCGTTCTTCTCGCCGGCGACTCGCAGGATCGAGTACGGCTCGGGGGGCGTGGACGACGCCGAGGACGCCGACGTGATCCTGCACGAATACGGGCACGCGATCCAGGACGACCAGCAGTCGGGTTCGGAAGCGGCCTTCAGGCAGGCGCGATCGGCGAGGGGTTCGGTGACTACTGGGCCGCCGCCATGTCGTCGCGCTCATCGGGCACCAGCAACCGGGACAACGTGTGCATCTTCGACTGGGACGGCGTCACCTGGGGGAGCTTCGTGGACAAGTTCAACCGCAGGTGCGGGCGCCGCGCGGACCGCAACGAAAGCTTGCCCCAGGCCCAGTCGAGGTGCAGCATGGACATCCATTGCGTCGGGGAGGCCTGGTCGAGCGCCCTCTGGGCACTGCGGACCGAGTACGGAATCAACCCGATCGCATTCGACCGCATTGTGCTCGCGTCGCAGTTCATGTACACGGCCCGCGAGCGCTTCGACGATGCCGTTGACGCTCTGATCGCCGCGGACCAGAACCTTCCGGGCGGGAACACGACCGCGATCTGCGAGGAGATGGAGACGAAGCGCAGGATCGACGCCGCGAGCTGTCCTTAGCGGCGGAACGGCCGCAAGGCGTTAGTGGGGTCCAAGCGCAGAGCCGGCGACGAGGGTGGCCCCGCGCACCAGGCTCGGCGACGGCCGCCTTCGCTGAGCGCGGCGACCGGTGCTGTGCCCGAAAAAGACTGACCCGCCGGTGTCAGGGAGGGGGAACACCGGCGGGTCGCTTGGCTCAGACTGGCCAACGTTCACCCGCCGAGGTGGTGTCGGGGGGTGCCCCCGACGGGTGGGTTGTCTCGTCCAAGAGAGAAAGTATAGGGATCATGTAAAGACCTCCTAAGACTTCCAATCTAAATTCTCGGCCGACTCGCGCTCGCCATTCACGCCGGTCTCCTGGCGCTCCTTCGGCCCCTCAGGCGTGCTCTTCAGCCCGGCTCACCCGGGCTGTTCGGCCGGACCGCCGCGGCTCGCCGCGGGGAGCGTAACCGTAAACCGGGCGCCGCCCCTTGCCGAGGAACCCGCTTCGACGGCGCCCCCGTGCGACGTCGCCACCGCCTTGACGATCGCGAGGCCCAGGCCGGAGCCGGTGTCGCCGGACACGTCGGCCGGCCCGTCCCCGCTTACGAACCTCGAGAAGACCTGCTCCTCCATCCCGGGTGGGAGGCCGGGGCCGTCATCGGAGACCTCGAGCACCGCGTCGCCGTCCCGGCGCTTGACCGCTACCTGAATCTCCGTGCCCGCCGGCGTGTGTCGCAAGCCGTTGTCGAGCAGGTTGACCGCCAGCCGGTGGAGCTCGTCCGGGTTGCCCTCCACGCGGACCGGCTCGGAGTCCGCCAGCGTCAGTCGATGGCCGTTGGCGACGGGCTTGACCTCGGAGAGGGCCGCAGCGGCGACGGCGGCGAGGTCGCACGGGCGCCGGGCGCCCGTGCGACCCGTATCCGCGCGGGCGAGGATCAGCAGGTCGGAGACCAAACGGCTCATGCGCCGCGAGGAACGAAGGGCGGAATCGATCATCTCGCTCTCCTCGCCGCGGCCCCGGGCTGACTCGAGGCGCTCGTGGAGCAGCTCGAGGTTGGCGAGCACGCTGGTCAGGGGCGTGCGCAGCTCGTGCGAGGCGTCGGCCACGAACTCCCGCTGGGCCTGCATCATCTGCTCGGTCTCGGAGCGCGCCGCGTCCAACTCGCGAAGCATCTGCTCCAGGGTGCGGGCCAGCTCACCCACCTCGTCGTCGGTCTCCGGCTCGGGGATGCGAAGGGACGGATCCCGGGTCGAGGCGATCTCCCTGGCCGTGGCCGTCAGGGTGGAGACCGGCCGCATCGCGCGGCCGGCGACCGCGATCCCCGCAAGCGCGGCGAGTACCGTCCCGCCGAGGACGCCGCCGCCCAGGAACAGCCACAGGCGCTGGATGGTCGAGTCGAGGCTGCCGGTGTCGCGCGCGTACTGCAGATAGGCGTTGACGGGGAAGCTGGTCGGGACGTCGGTCGTGTAGACGCGCAGCGAGCCCACGTCCGTGAAGCCGTCGATGCTCTTGGGGCGGCCCAGGTTCGGCGCGCCGAGCGTCTCGCCGTTTTGGAAGACGTTGCCGTACTGATCCACGACCCTCACCGCCGCGGCCCCGGCCGCCATCTGGCCAGAGTCAGGCACGAGGTGCACGGGGTTCGTGAACTGGAGCTCGAGCGCCAATCGACCGGCGGTGTCGCGAAGCTCGTCGTCGAAGTTGTCCTGGAGGTTGTTGCTGACGAGTCGGCCGACGACGATCGCAAAGATCACCAGGATGACGAGCGTCAGCGAGGCCGAGACGGCGGCCAGCCTCCAGCGAACGGGCCAGCGCTTCGGGGTCAGGGCCGCGAGGATGTTCTCAAGCTTCTTCATCCCGAGCCGCCTTGATGACGTACCCGGCGCCTCGCTTGGTGTGGAGCAGACGAGGCTCACCGCCGGCCTCGAGCTTGCGACGCAGGTTGGAGATGAAGACGTCGATCGTGTTCGTCATCGCCATCGGGTCGTAGCCCCAAACCTCCTCGAGCAGCCGCTCGCGGGAGACCACCAGCCGCTGGTTGCGCATCAGGTACTCGAGCAGCTCGAACTCCCTGTTGGTGAGCTCGATCGGGCGGTCGCCACGGTGGACCTCGCGGGTGTCGGGGTTGAGGCGCAGGTCGGCAATGGTTAGGGAAGCCGTCCCCCTGGGGGGCCGGCGACGCAGCAGGGCGCGCATCCGAGCCAACAGCTCTTGGCGCTCGAAGGGCTTGACGAGGTAGTCGTCGGCGCCCGAGTCGAGGCCCTCCACGCGGTCGTCGGTGTGGGCTCGGGCCGTCAGGATGAGGATCGGAGCATCGCTTTCGGCTCGAAGCCGGCGGCACACCTCGACACCGTCCAGCTTCGGGAGCCCGAGGTCGAGGATCACCAGGTCAGGCACGAAGTCCTCGGCGACGTGAAGCGCCTCGACTCCATCGCCAGCCGAGCGCACCTCGTGGCCCTCCTGGCGCAGCGTCCGTCGCAGGACTTCGGCGATCGCCGTATCGTCCTCGACCACGAGCACGCGGCCGGTGAAGGAGTCGGTGGCGAGCATCACAAGAAGAGGTTAGCTCCGGGCGGCGGGAAGACCGGGGATCTTTAGCGGCGGTTTACACGGGGCCCTGCAGTGTGCCCAGGGGTTCTGGCCCGCCCTCCGGACGCGTTCTCCGCGTGCGGTCGAGTGAGTGATTCGCCGGGTATAGCGCTACCAATCGCTCATTCGTCGCGCGGGTGGCGGGTTCGCGAGGCGAGCGGATGCCCGGGGCGCAGCCCGCCCGTGTGCTCCGCGGTGCCTCCCCTGCTTGCGAATCTCGGTTCTTGTCGGTGCCCCGCCGACGCCGGAGCGCTGGAACTGGGCCGAGGGGCAGAGCGCAGGGGACGCCGCGAACCCGTCGAATGGTGAATCTCTTTGATGCTTCCATGGACGCGCAAGCGCCGCCGCACGGAGCGCCGCCCCGCACGCTCGCAGCCGCGAGGTTCCCGTTCCCGATCCCGCTCCGGCTCGCCGCCGCGAGCGCGGCTTCGCGAGGCCGGGCGCGATGCCCGCGCGCTGGCGGAGCGGCTCGATCAACGCCACCTCGATCTCATCGGTCTCGCGCTGGTGGCCGCGGCCGTGTACCTGGGCTGTGTCCTCTACGTCGGGTGGGACGGAGGGCCGGTCGGAGAGTGGGTGAAGCGGGCGCTCGAGAACGCCGCTGGGCGAATCGCGTACGTGGCGCCGCTTGCCCTCGCTGCCTGGGGCGCGGCGCTGCTCGCGAGACCGTTCCTCAAGGCCCCGGCGGCCCTGAACGCGGGCGGCATCCTGCTGCTCTGCTCGCTGCTCCTCGCCTTCGCGGCCGAGACGGCGGGCCTCGGGGCAAACCACCCCGCTCGTCATGGGTACTTCGAGCCACGCTTCTACACCGTCCATGGCGGGATCTTCGGGGAAGCCCTCTACTGGGCGGCGACCACCCTGTTCCAGCGCCTCGGCGCCCAGATCCTCGCGGTGCTGATGTTCGCGAGCGGCCTGCTGCTCCTCACCGGGACCACGGTCGCGTCGCTTCTGTCGAGGGCCGGACACGTGGCCCGCACCGCCGGCACCGGCACGCGCGAGCTGGCGAAGACGATGCGGATGGCCGGCAACGACTTCGAGGGCCGTGAGCCGGGTGCGGATGAGATCACAATCGCGCGAACCCCTCACACCGGGCAGCTTGCGACGGAGGCACTGAACGGCGACTCGGAGACCGGGGAGACAGAGGCAACGGCGGCGCACGACCCGCAGTGGGCGGATGAAGAGGAACCCGACCCGCCGGACGACGCATTTCAGCCCTTGGACGACCCCGCGGTCCCGGCGCAGGAGCCCACCGACCGCGAGCCGGTGGAGGACCGGGAGGCGAGCGGCGACGAGCTCACCCCGATGGGCAACAGGCGCAGCACGGTCACCGAGTCCGAGGAGCTCGACTACGCGCTGCCGCCCGCGAAGCTGCTTCAGCGCGGCAAGGGGGACCAGAGCCCGGACGTTCGCGACCGCGAGGCGGTCGCGAAGGCGCTGCTGGAGGCGCTTCGCCACTTCGGCGTCGAGGCGAAGCTGCTGGGGGTGGTCAGCGGGCCGCACGTGAGCCGCTACGAGCTCCAGCTTGCCCCGGGGACGAAGGTCGGGAAGGTCACGCAGCTCCGCGACGATCTCGCCTACGCGCTGGCCTCGACCGACATCCGCATCCTGGCCCCGATCCCGGGAAAGAAGGCGGTCGGGGTCGAGGTTCCGAACCAGCGCCGCCGCCTGGTCCGGCTGGGGGACATCTACGACGGCCGGCCAAAGGGTGCCTCCCCGCTCGCGGTGTGGCTGGGCAAGGACGTCTCAGGGCAGGCCGTGTGGACCGACCTGGCCCCGATGCCCCACGGGCTGGTGGCCGGGACCACGGGCTCGGGGAAGTCGGGGTGCATCAACGCGATGCTCTGCTCGGTGCTCCTGCACGCGTCGCCAAACGAGGCGCGTTTGGTGTTGGTGGACCCGAAGCGGGTCGAGTTGAATCACTACGAGCGCCTCCCGCACCTGTTGACCCCCGTGGTGACCAACCCGCGGCTGGCCGCCAACGTGCTCGCCAACCTGATCGGCGAGATGGAAAACCGCTACGCCGTCATGGGCGAGGCCAGGGCGCGAAACCTGGCCGAGCTCAACCGCGCCCGCCGCAAGTCCGGGGAACCGCCTCTGCCGTACATCCTCTGCGTGATCGACGAGCTCGCGGACCTGATGATGATCGCCCCGGCCGAGGTGGAGGACTCGATCATCCGTCTGGCCCAGAAGTCGCGAGCTGTCGGCATTCACCTGGTGCTGGCGACGCAGCGGCCGTCCACGGACGTGATCACGGGAACGATCAAGGTGAACATCCCGGCACGGATCGCGTTCTCGGTCGCCTCACAGGTGGACTCGCGGGTGATCCTCGACCAGGGTGGGGCCGAGACCCTTCTCGGTCAGGGGGACATGCTGTTTCGCCCTGTGGGGACTTCGAGGCTGCAGCGCCTCCAGGGAGCATTCGTCAGCGAGGAGGAGATCGCCCGGCTGGTCGCCCACTGGGCGCGCCAAGGGGAGCCCGAGTTCGACCAGGCCCTGCTCGAGGTGCGCGAGGACGCCGGCGATGGGCGCGACGACGAGCTGTCGGCGGACCAGGACGACCTGCTCACGGAGGCCGCGCGCATCGTGGTCCAGAGCCAGACCGCGTCGGTATCGATGATCCAGCGCCGTCTTCGCGTCGGCTACACCCGCGCCGGTCGCCTGATCGACATGCTCGAGCGCCGAGGGATCATCTCGGGATACGAGGGCTCGAAGCCGCGCCAGGTCCTGGTGTCCGAGGCGGAGTTGCCGCGGCTGCTCGATCAGGGCGCCGGCTCCGTCGGCGACGACAGCCCGGTGCCCCAGGAAGCCGCGACGGACGATCGGGTCGAGGCGCTGAGCGCGACCGCCGAGCACGAAACGGCATAGGCCGAGCGCCCGCGGGGCGTCATCCCCTCGCTCCACACCGCGCGAGCGAAGCCGGGGGGAGAGAATATGCGCCGCCATGGCCACCCGAGATGAACAAGCCGGGCTTCCCATCGGTGAGGTCCTGAAGCAGACGCGCAGCCGCCGCGAAATCGACATCCGCACGGTCGAGCAGGAGACCAAGATCCGGATCAAGTACCTGCGCGCCCTCGAGAACGAGGAGTGGGACGTCCTCCCGGGACCGGCCTACGCGAGGGGCTTCCTCCGGACCTACGCCCAGTTCCTGGGCCTCGACGGGGATGCGCTCATCGACGAGTACCGCCGCACCGTGGAGGCCGACCAGGCCGCCGACTACCCCTACGGGTTCAACGAGCCCGTGCTCGAGCGGCGCATGCGGCCCGGGGGCGAGCCACGCCGGCCCTTGAGGGGCAGGATCTTGGCGATCGTGGCCCTGCTCGCTGTCGGGGCGGGCGTCTTGGTGGTCCTCGGCCTCGGATCGGACGACGACGACAAGCGCGGCCGTCACGACGGGGGCAAGCGGGAGGCGCAGGGGAACGGGGGCGCGAACGCGGACAGCGGGCCTTCCCCGCCCGCAAGCCTGTCTCTGCGTGCCGGCGCCGCGATGGAGGTTTGCCTGGTGACTGGCGACGGCAGGGCCCTGATCGATTCGCAGACGCTGGTCGCGGGCACTTCGGAGGGCCCCTTCCAGCCGCCGGCGGACAACTACCGGCTCGACCTTGAAAGCGGCGGCCCGGTCACGGTGACGCTTGACGGCACGCCGCACCGGTTGAACTCTGCGAACGCGGCCACCTTCGACATCGACTCGAGCGGGATCCAGAAGGCTCCGGATTACAGGGGCCCCGACTGCCCGTGAGCGCCGCGCCGGTTCGGGCCGGGATCGTCGTCACTGGCACCGAGGTCGTCGCCGGCCGAGTCACCGATCGCAACGGCCCCTGGGTCTCCGAGCGCTTGGGGGGGCTGGGGGTCGAGGTCGCCTACATCCTCTCGATTCCGGACCGCCCGGCGGACCTCGAGGCGGCGATGCGGTTCCTGGCCGGCGAGGGCGTGGAGCTGATCGTGACCAGCGGCGGTCTCGGGCCGACGGCAGACGACTTGACCGCGGAGGTGGTGGCACGGTTCGCGGGCCGCGAGCTGGTGCTCGACCAAGGCATGGAGGAGAAAATCGCCCGGATCCTCGCGCGTTTTGCCCGGCGCCTGCGCTTCGACCCCGAGGCGCTTCGGGAGGCCAACCGAAAGCAGGCGATGGTCCCCCGAGGGGCTGCCACGATCGACCCTGCGGGGACCGCACCGGGGCTCGTGGTGCCCACCGAGGGCCCCACCGTGATCGTGCTGCCGGGCCCGCCGCGCGAGCTGCAGGAGATGTGGCCGCGGCGCTCGAGACCGAGCCGGCGCGGGCGGTGCTCGGCCGGGCGACGCCGTTTCGCGGCTACACCCTGCGCCTGCTCGGCATGCCGGAGTCCGAGATCGCCAAGACCCTGCGTGAAGTCGAGGGAGACATCGACCTCTCCGCCCTGGAGATCACGACCTGCCTGCGCGGCGGCGAGCTGGAGGTAGAAGTCCGCCACCGCGATCAGGCCGAACCGGAGGCGGATGCCCTGCGCCGGGCGATCGCCGCCCGCCACGCCCGCTTTTTGTTCAGCGAGGACGGGAGCACGATCGACGAGCAGGTCGCGCGGCTGTTGCGCGGCCGGCGGGTGGGCCTCGCCGAGTCGTGCAGCGCAGGCCTGCTGGCGGCGCGGCTCACCAGGGTGCCGGGTGCCTCCGAGTACGTGGCCGGTGGCGTCGTCGCCTACTCGAACGAGGCGAAGACGAAGCTGCTCGGCGTCGAGCCAGCCTGATCGAGACCCACGGCGCCGTGTCGCCCGAGGTCGCCGAGGCGATGGCCGACGGCGCCCTGGAACGCTTCGACGCCGATGTGGCCGTCTCGATCACCGGGATCGCGGGTCCGGCGGGCGGCACGGAGGAGAAGCCGGTCGGCTACGTGTGCTTTTGCGCCAAGCTGATCGAGGGGCCGAGCTTGGCCCGGGACCCCGTGATCCCCGGTGGACGCGACGACGTCCGCGAGCGCTCGGCGCTGGTCGGCATGCACATGCTGCGAATCCTCTTGACCGGAGCGGAGCCACCGCTGTAGTGGAGCCGAAGCCGTTCGAGATCGCGGTCGCCGAGGAGGTCCTCGACGACCTTCGGGCCCGCCTCGCCCGTACTCGCTGGCCGTCCCAGCCGCCCGAGGAGGGATGGGAGCTCGGCGTGGACGTCGCCTACCTGAGGGAGCTCTGCGGCCACTGGGCCGCGGCTACGACTGGCGGGCCTGCGAGTCGAGGCTGAACGAGCTCTCGAACCACCGCTGGAACGGCCTACACCTGATCTGGGAGAAGGGGGAGGGCGGGGGGGGAGGGGCTGCCGGTGGTCCTCGATCCATGGCTGGCCGGGCGGTCCGATCGAATTTCGGGACCTCGTGCCGCGGCTCGTGAGCGCCGGACACGACGTCGTCGTGCCCTCCCTGCCGGGCTACGCGTGGTCCGATGACCCGGGGCGGCCGCTCAACGTGGCCGCCGTCGCAGCGCGGTTGCGGGCGCTGGTCGAGGAGGGCCTGGGCTACCGCCGCTACGCGGTCCAGGGTGGCGACTGGGGGGCCGTGATCGCCGCCCGGATGGCGTTCGATTCCCCGGCGACCGTCGCGGCGGTCCACGTCAACGCGGTGTCGGTCCTGCCCGTGCCCGGCGACCTCGGCGATCCTCTGCTGTCCGAGGCCGAGCACGCCTACGTCGAGACGGGCTCACGCTGGCGACGCCGCGAGGGCCATCACCTCTACGTGCACTCGTCCGCTCCCGATGCCATCGGCGTGGCCTTCAATGACTCGCCCGCGGGGCTTGCAGCCTGGCTGGTCGAGAAGTACCGGCGCTGGAGCGACTGCGGCGGCGCCGTCGAGCGGCGGTTCTCGAAGGACGACCTGTGCGACTTCCTCACTATGTATTGGGCGACGGGGACGATCGCCTCCTCGATGCGCCTCTACCTCGGCGAGCGTCGCGACCGGTGGCGGCTTCGCCCCGGCGAGCGAATCGAGGTCCCAGCCGCCACCGCGGACTTCCCGGAGGAGATCGTGCGGCCACCCCGGGCGTGGGCCGAGCGGATCTTCGCCGACCTGCGCCGCTGGACCGAGATGCCGCGCGGCGGCCACTTCGCGGCCTTCGAGGAGCCGCAGCTCCTGGCGGACGACGTGACCGCGTTCCTGGCCGAGATCTAGGCGGACTACGGCAGGACCGGGCCGTCGCGGAGACGCGGTGAGGCATATGATCGCCGGGAGGGGCGAGGCGTAGATGGATCGAAGCTTCGGCCTCGTCCTCCAAGCGGATACCGGAAGGAGGACATCGTGGCGGAGAGTGTGACCTTGAGTGCCGCGCAGGCCGTCGTGGACGCAGCGTGTGCGAAGGCGGAGGAGATCGGTGTGCCGATGGACATCGCGGTCGTCGACGCGGGCAACAACCTGACGGCGTTCGCCCGCATGGACGGCGCCTGGCTGGGATCCATCGACATCGCCCAGAACAAGGCCTATACCGCGCGCGCCTTCGACATGTCGACCAAGGACCTGGCGCCGCTCGTGCAGCCGGATCAGCCCCTGTTCGGCATCGATGCCTCCAACCAGGGCAGGCTGATCGTGTTCGCGGGCGGCATCCCGCTGACCTCGGGGGACGAGGTCGTGGGGGCTATCGGGGTCAGCGGCGGCAGCGTCGAGCAGGACCACGAGGTCGCAGAGGCGGGCGTCGCCGCGTTCTAGCGGACAGCCGAGGAGGGAGATCATGGCCGACAACAGAGGCGTTGCCTACATCGAGCCCGGCAAGGTCGAGGTGCAGGACATCGACTTCCCGGAGCTCGAGCTCAAGGACGGGCCCGGCGTGCACCCGGACAACGTCGGGCGCAAGACACCGCACGGGGCGATCCTGAGGATCGTTTCGACCAACATCTGCGGCTCCGACCAGCACATGGTTCGAGGGCGAACGACCGCCCCGAAGGGGCTCGTCCTGGGCCACGAGATCACGGGCGAGGTGATCGAGACCGGGCCGGGGGTGGAGTTCATCAAGGTGGGCGACCTGTGCTCGGTGCCGTTCAACATCGCCTGCGGCCGCTGCCGGCAATGCAAGGAGGGCAACACGGGTGTCTGCCTGAACACGAACCCGGATCGCCCCGGGTCAGCGTACGGATACGTCGACATGGGTGGCTGGGTCGGCGGACAGGCCGAGTACGTGATGGTTCCCTACGCGGACTGGAACCTGCTCAAGTTCCCCGACAAGGACCAGGCGATGGAGAAGATCCTCGACCTGACGATGCTCTCGGACATCTTCCCGACCGGGTTCCACGGCGCCTACACCGCCGGCGTGGGCGCGGGGTCGACGGTGTACATCGCGGGCGCAGGCCCCATCGGGCTCGCAGCGGCATATTCCGCGCTCCTACTGGGAGCCGCCGTGGTGATCGTCGGAGACCGGATCAAGGAGCGGCTGGAGCAGGCACGCTCGTTCGGCTGCGAGACGGTGGACATCACCAAGGGCGACCCCAAGGACCAGATCGAGCAGATCCTCGGAGTCCCGGAGGTGGATGCCGCGGTCGACGCGGTCGGCTTCGAGGCCCACGGGCACGGCTCGGACGCCGACCACGAGGTGCCGGCGACGGTGCTGAACAGCGATCATGGACGTCACCAGCGCCGCCGGCAAGCTCGGGATCCCGGGCCTTTACGTGACCGGGGACCCCGGGGCGGTCGACGATGCCGCGAAGGAGGGCTCGCTGTCGATCCGGATCGGCCTCGGCTGGGCGAAGTCGCACTCGTTCACGACCGGCCAGTGCCCGGTGATGCGCTATCACCGCGGGTTGATGCAGATGATCCTCAACGACCGCGCGCAGATCGCCAAGGCGGTCAACGCGACCGTGATCACGTTGGACGAGGCCCCGGAGGGCTACCAGGACTTCGACTCCGGCGCGGCCAAGAAGTTCGTCATCAATCCGAACGATCTGATCCCGGCCTAGCCGGCACCTAAAGCACCGAGTCGTTTGCGATTGCGGCGTCTTCCGCCGCATTCCGACACTGACCCCATTCGCCGTCCGATCGAGACTGCCTTTCGCCACCGTATACGTGGTCAACGTTGGGCTCGCGCGAGACAGCCGGTGGGAGCAGCCGAGTTGCGCGATCGCCGACGCCGCGTCCTACTTGCCATTCGCCTTGCCGACTCGTCACCGACCCCCCGGGTGTTCGTGATGCTTGGTCCCTGCTCGCACCATGCTGTCTTCACCCGAAGAACTCGCGAGCGCGCCGCACCACGAGCTCGGGCTTCTCGCCGGCGATGAAGTGGCCGGAATCCGGCACCAGCTCCACCCGCAGGTCGTCTGCGTACGGCTCGTAGCCGGGCAGGAGCCTCGGCGACACGTAGCGGTCCCGCTGGCCAAACACGACCCGGGTCGGGACCGTGAGCCGGTGGCTTCGCCATCTCCCCCCGACGATGTCGCGAAAGGAGCGCTGGTAGTAGCGGTACAGGTGGCTGGCGGCGTCGGCGCGGGCCGGCTCCCGGAGGTTCTTGGCGTAGAGCTCGACCTCATCGGCGTCGAACGGCGGCGTGACGTTCCCGTGCGACAGGATGTTCCGCGCCAGCCAGCCACGCCGCATCACCCATGGGCCGAGCCCCGGCGCCGCGAGCACCCACGAGTACCAGCTTCGCCAGCCCTCGACGATCACGCGGGCGGTGATCCGTGGCCACGGATGGGGCGCGTTCAGGACCATCATCCGCTCGATCCGCGCGGGGTGCATCAGCCCCAGCAGGAACGCCGTCCAGCCGCCCCAGTCGTGGCCGATCACGAGCGCGCGCTCGATCTCGAGCGCGTCGAGGAGGGCGACCTGGTCGGCGGCGAACGTCTCGCCGTCGTAGCCATGCCCTGGGGCCTCGCTCCAGCCGAACCCGCGCAGGTCAGGGGCGAGCAGCCGGTGGCTGCCGCGAAGGCCCGCGATCACGTCCCGCCACATGTACCAGTGCTGTGGCCAGCCGTGCAGGAGGAGGATCGGCGGAGCCTCGGCACCGCCCGGCCCGGCTTCCGCCACGTGGACCTGAACGCCGTTGGCGTGCACGAACCGGTGCTCGACCCCTTCGACCGGCGGAAACTCGTTTGCCATCGCCCGCAATCTAGTCGCGAACTACAGCCACTCGCGCGCACGCCAGGGCCTAGGCTGGCCCGAGATGGCGAAGGACAGGCTCAAGAGCCCGCGGGCGCGGCTGTTCGTGGCGCTCGACCTGCCGCAGCCGGTGCGAGGGGGGCTGGTGGCATGGCAGGGCGAGACTCTGACGGATCCCGCCCTGCGCCCGGTCGCCCCCGACGCGCTGCACGTGACCCTCTGCTTCCTCGCGTACCAGCGGGAGCGCGACATCGAGCGGATCGCCGAGGTGGTGCGCTCGGCGGGCACCCGCCACGTGCAGGCGCGATTCGAGCAGGAGCCGGTCGGGGTCCCCCGGAGCCATCCGCGCCTGTTCGCCGTCGACGCGGTGAGCGAGTCGGCGATCGCGCTCCAGGACGAGCTCTCCGGCCTGCTGGGGTCGGAGGGCTTCTACAAGCCCGAGAAGCGGCCGTTCTGGCCCCACGTGACGGTTTGCCGGGTGAGGCCGTCCAAGCGCACCGCCTCGGAGCGGCGAGGACGGCACAGGGGCCGCCCGATGCGGGTCGAGACGCCCGCCGAAAGCACTGCCGCCGGAGCTCTGCGAGCCGTTTGCCGCCGTGCGGATCACCCTCTACCGCTCGTTGCTTCGACCCTCCGGCGCTGAGTACGTGCCGCTGGCGGAACTCGAGTTACGTCCGACGGCCGAGGTTGACTAGGGCGTTCGCCGAGCAAGGCGGAGAAAGGTGAAGGAGATGGCAGCAGAGAAGAAGACCTCCCCCCGGGCCTCGAGCCCGTCGCAGAACGGGGCCGACGCGAAGGAGGCGAAGGCCAAGGATGCGGCGCTGCAGGCCGCGGTGACCCAGATCGAGCGGCAGTTCGGCCAGGGGTCGCTGATGCGACTTGGCGACGACAGCGCGATCCAGGTCGAGGCGATCCCCACCGGGGCGCTCTCGCTTGACCTCGCGCTGGGAGTGGGCGGGGTGCCGCGAGGGCGAATCGTCGAGATCTTCGGCCCCGAGTCATCCGGCAAGACGACGCTCGTCTACCACCTCCTCGCCGAGGCCCAGGCGCTGGGTGGGATCTGCGCCTTCGTCGACACCGAGCATGCGATCGACCCGATCTACGCCAAGCGGATCGGGGTGGACGTGGACGAGCTGCTCGTCTCGCAGCCGGACTACGGCGAGCAGGCGCTCGAGATCGTGGACGTCCTGGTGCGCTCTGGGGCGGTGGACTTGGTGGCGGTGGACTCCGTCGCGGCGCTGACCCCCAGGGTGGAGCTCGAGGGCCAGATGGGGGAGACCCAGGTCGGTCTGCAGGCCCGCCTGATGTCGCAGGCGCTCCGCAAGCTGGCCGGCAACCTCAGCCGTGCGAACACCGTGTGTGTGTTCACGAACCAGATTCGCGAGAAGATCGGCGTCCAGTTCGGAAGCCCCGAGACCCAGCCCGGCGGGCGAGCGCTGAAGTTCTATTCCTCGCAGCGGCTCGACATCCGCCGCATCGAGACCCTCAAGGAGGGGACCGAGGCGGTCGGCAACCGGGTCCGGGTGAAGGTGGTCAAGAACAAGGTCGCGGCGCCGTTTCGCCAGGCCGAGTTCGACATCGAGTACGGAACCGGGATCTCGGCGGAGGGTTGCCTGCTGGACCTCGCGCTCGAGCATGACCTGGTGCAGAAGTCCGGCTCCTTCTTCTCCTACGGCGAACTGCGGCTCGGTCAGGGCCGCAACAACACCAAGCAGTACCTGGCCGAGAACCCCGAGGTGGCGCGCGAGATCCAGGAGAAGCTGAGCGGCGTGCTCGGCGTCGATCGCCCCGGCGGGGCCGAGGCAACGCCAATCGCCGAGGCGGCCGCGGAGCCGGAGGCGGCCGCGGAGCCGGCCGAGGATAAGCCCGAGCAAAAGGCGGCATAGCCGGCGCGACCTTGGGCGCCCGGCCGGATGCCTTCGAGGCTGCCCTGTCGGCGCTCGGCCGCCGGGAGCGGACCAGCGCCGAGCTGCTCTCCTGGCTCGGGCAGCGGGGCTATGAGGCAGCCGAGGTCGAGGCGGCGATCGCACGCCTGACGGACCTGGGCGAGCTCGACGACGAGCGCTTTGCGCTGCGCTACGCACAGGACAAGCGGGAGCTTCGCGGCTGGGGCGCTGAACGGGTTCGTGCGGCGCTTGTCGCGCGGGGAGTGCCGGCGTCGATCGCCGAGGCGGTCGCCCAGGATGACTCCGACGAGGCCCAGGTGGGGCGAGCCCGGGACCTGCTCGCGGCCAGGGGACGCCCTCTGGCGGAGGATGCGGATCGAGCCAGGGCGCTCGGCTACCTGACCCGGCGGGGGTACGAGTACGAGATCGCGTACGAGGCGATCCGGCTCGCTTCTCGCCGGGCCGCCTAGCCCTCGCGAAACCGGTCGACCGCCGTGGCCGAGCGGTTTCTCCCTTGCCAGAACGGGGTTCCAGGTCTACGATCCAGAGCAGCGGCCGTTGGTCGCCAGACGACATCGACGATTAGCTGTTTTCAGGCTTTGATACTCAGAATGCAGGCAATTCCACGAGCTCTCGACAACGGGAGGCTTCCCGCCTGACATCGGCGCCTCCGCGGCGCGATTACGGCTACGCGTGTCTCCGGCACCGCCGGTCGCGGGCCCGTCGGCTGACGACGGACCTAATCGACAACCGAAACGGACCCCCCGGAAGGGAGAGGTGGCAATGGAGATACGCGCGCGGTTGCAATCGTGGCGGCGTCAGGAGCCCGCAGCCGAGGAGGGCCGCGGGGGACGCGAGGGCTCCTTCGGCTCGTCAACCGACGAGCTCCAGGCGCGGCGGGCGGAGATCGCGCGGATGGAGGAGCGTGCCCTCCGGCAGGTCGAGTCCCTGGAGCTCCAGGGCAACGATCTGGAGCGGCGGGTACAAGCGCTCGCGGACCGGGAGCGCAACGTGGCCCAGCAGACCGAGGAGCTGAAGCGCGCCAAGCGGGTCCAGCGGCGCGAGCTGGAGCGGATCTCCGGGCTGAGCGCCACGCAGGCAAAGCAGCTGCTCTTGGCCGACGTGGAGCAGGAAGCCCGCCATCAGGCCGGCCTGAGGCTCCAGGAGATCGAGGCAGAGACCAAGCGGGATGCCGAGCGCCGCGCCCGCAACATCCTCTCGGTGGCCATGCAGCGTTTGGCCGCCCGCCACGCCAGCGACAGCACCACGCGGCTGATCGAGCTTCCGAGCGACGAGATGAAGGGCCGGATCATCGGTCGGGACGGGCGCAACATCAGGACGATCGAGAAGCTCACCGGCGTCGACGTGATCATCGACGAGACCCCCTCCGCCGTGGTCCTGTCGAGCTTCGACGGCGTACGACGCGAGATCGCGCACATCACGATGGAGAGGCTGATCGCGGACGGCCGGATCAACCCGGCACTGATCGAGGAGACATACGAGCACGCGCGGGCTGAGATCGAGGAGCGGATCGTCGAAGAGGGCGAGCGCGCCGCGCTGGAGGCCAGGGTGCACGGTCTCGACCCCGAGCTGATCAGGCTCCTGGGCCAGCTCAAGTTCCGGACCAGCTACGGGCAGAACGTCCTCGACCACCTGGTCGAGTGCTCGCACCTCGCCGGGCTCATCGCCGCCGAGCTCGGGGCGTCCGTCGAGACGGCGCGCCGCGCCGCCCTGCTCCACGACATCGGGAAGGCGGTGACCCACGAGGTCGAGGGCCCGCACGCGGCGGTCGGCGCGAACCTGGCGCGGCGCCACGGTGAGCCCGAGGCGGTGGTCCACGCCATGGAGGCGCACCACAACGAGACCGAGCAGCGAACGATCGAGGCGGTCATCGTCCAGACCGCGGACGCGCTCTCGGGCGCGCGTCCCGGGGCCCGCGGCGACTCGCTCGAGGAATACGTCGAGCGTCTCCGCGAGCTGGAGGGCATCGCCTCACGCTACGACGGCGTGGAGCGCGTTTACGCGATGCGGGCCGGCCGCGAGATCAGGGTGATCGTCGATCCGGGCGACGTGGACGACGAGCAGGCCGCGTTGATCTCCCACGAGATCGCGGGCGCGATCGAGCGGGAGATCGAGTACCCGGGCCAAATCAAGATCACCGTAATCCGCGAGATCCGCTCGACCTCGTTCGCGAGCTAGCCCGTAGCGCCGCCGACTAGGATCCGGTCCGCATGGAGGAGACCCTCTTCTACGTCTTCGGGACCGCACTGGTGCTGTCGGCGCTGGTGCTGTCGGCGGTCGGCCTGCGCAGCGAGGGCTTTCCGCGCAGCCGGGCCGTGCTCGTGGGGGTAATCGGCTACTTCGCCGTGCTGGTCGTGGCCACGGCCACCTTCGCCGTGCTGAACGCCCGAGAGGAGCAGCGCCACCGAGATGCGGAGCAAGCAGAGGCCGCGGCCACTGAAGGGGATACGAGCGAGCCGACGACACCGGGGGCGACGACGACGGCCGAGGGCTCGGGTGGAGGGGCACAGGGCAAGCCGACGACCCTGGAGCTGACCGCGGACACCAGCGCGATCGCCTACGACACCACGGAGCTCAGCGGCTCGGCGGGCGAGGTGACGATCGACTTCGACAACCCATCGGCCATCGCGCACGACGTCTGCCTGGAGTCGAGCGGCCAGGAGCTGGGCTGCAGCGACACGATCGCCCAGGGAAACGCCTCTCTCTCGGAGGACCTGGAGCCCGGCTCCTACACCTTCTACTGCAGCGTGGACGGCCACCGGCAGTCCGGCATGGAGGGAGCCCTGACGATCAAATAGCGCCTGCGCCCATCGGAGTCCCCCTGGGATCCCGACGGTACCCTCTGGCCATGGCGACCTACCACGTGACGACGTTCGGGTGCCAGATGAACGAGCACGACTCCGAGCGGATGAAGGGGATGCTCGATTCGCTCGGCTATCGGGAGGTGGAGGAGCGCTCCGGCGCTGATCTGATCCTCTTCAACACCTGCTCGATCCGCGAGTCCGCCGACAACCGGTTCATCGCGCACCTGGGCGAAGCCAAGCGGTTGAAGTCCCAGGACCCCGACCGCGTGGTGGGCGTCGGGGGGTGCTGGGCCCAATCGGTCAAGGACGAGGTCTTCGAGCGGTTTCCGTTCGTGGACGTGGCATTCGGCCCGGGGCAGATCCACGGGCTGGCTCAGTTCCTGACCCAGGACTCGCTGACCGCGCAGGGCTACTTCGAGTTCGAGGGCTTCTCCGGTCACCTCCCGTCGAAGCGCGCGCGCGACTTCCAGGCCTGGGTACAAATCTCAGTCGGCTGCAACTGCGTCTGCTCGTACTGCATCGTCCCCCAGACGCGCGGACGCGAGGTCAGCCGGCGCCCCGGGGAGCTGATCGCCGAGATCGAAGCGCTGGCCGCGGACGGCGTGCGCGAGGTGACGCTGCTCGGCCAAAACGTGAACAGCTACGGGCGTGATCTGCCGAAGGAGGCGCGGATCACATTTGCCGACCTGCTTCGTCGCGTGGACGCTGTCGAGGGCGTCGACCGCATTCGCTACACGAGCCCGCATCCGAAGGACATCCGCGAGGACGTGATCCGCGCCCACGCCGACCTTCCGGCGCTCTGCGAGCACATCCACCTGCCGCTCCAGTCCGGATCGAGTCGGGTGCTGAAGTCGATGCGACGCACCTACGATCGCCGGCGCTACCTCGACCGGGTCGCCCAGATCCGAGAGCACGTCCCAGACTGCGCGCTCACGACCGACATCATCGTCGGGTTCCCCGGGGAGACAGAAGACGACTTCGCCGAGACCTTGGAGGTCGTGGACGAGGTTGGCTACGACAGCGCCTTCACGTTCATCTTCTCGCCGCGGCGCGGCACCGAAGCCGCGACGATGGCGGATCAGGTGCCTCATCCCGTGAAGCGTGAGCGTATGGAGCGCCTCGTGGCGCTGGTCCAGCGTCGCGCGGCCGAGCGCGCCCAGCGATTCGTCGGCCGCTCGATGGAGGTCCTGGTAGAGGGCCCCAGCCGCACCGACCGGTCGCGACTTCGGGGACGGACCACCCACAACAAGGCGGTCAACTTCGAGGGCACCAGGAACCCGGGCGACCTGGCGGAGGTCGAGGTCACCTCGGCGACCTCGACCACCCTGTCCGGCTACGAGCTGCTGAGCGCGAGGCCCGGGTGAGCTGCCGCTGACGGTCCCGGCCCCAGGCCCACGACGCCGCTGAACGTCCTGGCAATCTTCGGCCCGACCGGGGTCGGCAAGACCTCGGTCGCAATCGGGACCGCCAACCTCCTGCGCCGCCGCGGCGAGGAGCCGGTGGCGGTCTCCTGCGACGCGATCCAGGTCTACCGGGAGCTCGAGACGCTGAGCGGCGCGGCGACGCCCGAGGAACGCTCGCGCCTGGAGCATCGGCTGGTCGGTTTCGTCGAGGTCGCCGGAGAGTTCAGCGCGGGGCGCTTCGCCACTCTCGCGCACGCCGAGATCGACCAGCTCCTGGGAGAGGGGCGCCGGCCGATAGTGGTCGGCGGGACCGGCCTCTACCTCCGGGCCGCGCTTGCCGACCTGGAATTGAGGCCGCCGGTCCCGGCGCGCATTCGAGAGCAAGTCGAGCGGGAGCTGGCGGAGCGAGGGGCCGAGGCGCTGCACGGTGAGCTCGACCCCGACCTCGCGGCAATGGTCCACCCCAACGATCGCAAGCGCATCGCCAGGATGCTCGAGCTCCAGCGGGCAGGGATCGATCCACCACTCGGAAGCGAGCAGCTGTGGACCGCGAGGCTCCGGCGGCCGACCGTGCTCGTGGGGCTGACGGTCGATTCCGACGAGCTGGCCCGGCGCATCGACGTGCGGGTCGAGGAGATGCTCGCCGCCGGCGTGGAGGCCGACGTTCGCCGGGCAGCGGAAGCCGGAGCGTCGCGGACCGCCCGGGCCGCGCTCGGCTTCCACGAGCTCTTGGCCGGCGACATCGACGCCGTCAAGCGCTCCCACCGGGCGTACGCGCGGCGTCAGCTCACGTGGATGCGCAAGATGCCCGGCGTTCGGCTGATCGATCGCAGCGGGCGCACCGACTCCGACGTGGCTCGCGAGATCGTGGGGATGCTCGATTCCTGAGATAGCGTCTGGTTCATCAGGTTCGAGAAGTGGCAGGCGCTCGGCAACGACTACGCGATCACAGAACGCGAGGAGCTGCCCTGGGAGCTGACCGCGGAGCGCGTGCAGCGGCTCTGCCAGCCACACTTCGGAATCGGGTCTGACGGGATCCTGCTGCTGTCCCGTCCCGAGGCCTCGAGTCACGTGGCCGAGCTGCGGATCTTCAATCCCGACGGCTCGGAGGCCGAGCTGTCTGGCAACGGCGCGCGGCAGGCGGCGCTCTATCTACGACGCGCCGGGTGGACGGACGAGGACGAATTCTCGATCCTCACCAAGGCCGGCGAGATCCGGCCGACGATCCTGTCGCCCACCTCCGCCAGCCTGGCGATGGGCAGGGCCTCGCTGACCTCCCGGGGATTTCCCTCCGGTGGTCCGGACGGCAGAGGGAAGCTGACTGCGGGGGGGCGGGAGTGGCACTTTCGGCACGTGTCGATTGGCAACCCGCAGTGCGTGGTGGACGCAGCCGAGTTGGTCGAGGACCTGGATCTGGAGACCCTGGGCCCGGAGATCGAGCGCCACGAGCTGTTTCCCGCGCGCACCAACGTGTCGTTCGTGCGCGTGGACGGCTCCACGGTTCGAGCGCGGATCTTCGAGCGGGGGGTGGGAGAGACGCTCTCGTCGGGAACCGGAGCGAGCGGGGCGGCAGTCGCGGCGGTGCTTGACGGCGCGACGAGCCCGATCGAGATCAGGCTCGACGGCGGGAGCCTGACCGTAGAGGTCGACGACGACCTCGAGGTTCGCCTGACTGGGACGGCGGAGCGACTGTTCGTCGGCGAGCTCTCGCCCGAGCTCGTTCGCGCCCTGGGATAGGCGGAAGACCGCATGGGCGCCGGACACCTACCCTTGGGCGTCCCGTGCCAGCGTCGGAGACCGAGAAGCGAGCCCCGATCGAGCCCTCGCGGCGGCTCGAGGCCGTTCCCGCGTACATGTTCGCCGAGCTCGAGCGCCGGGTGGCCGACAAGCGCGCGGCGGGCGTGGATGTGATCAGCCTCGGGATCGGCGATCCCGACAGGCCGACTTACCCGCACATCGTCGAGGCGATGCAGGACGCGGTCGCCGACCCCGCCAATCACCGATATCCCACCAACCGCGGTCGCGACGAGTTCCGGCAAGCGTTCGCGGCCTTCTATGACGAGCGGTTCGGCGTGGAGATCGACCCGGATGCGGAGGTGATCCCGGCGATTGGCGCCAAGGAGTGCATCTACAACCTCTGCTTCGCGTTTCTGGACCCCGGGGATGCGGCGATCGCCGCCGACCCCGGGTATCCGGTGTACACGGGCGGGCCGGCGCTCGCCGGAGCCGAGGCGCTGCTGGCGCCGCTGTGCCCGGACCTGGGCTTCGTACCCGATCTCGAGGCGATCCCCAGCGAGGCCCTCGACCGCGCTCGCCTGCTGTTCGTCAACTACCCGAACAACCCCACCGGGGCGGTGGTGCCGGACGGGTTCTTCGAGCGCCTGGTCGAGCTCGCCGCGCGCCATCGGATCCTGGTCGTCCATGACAGCGCCTACTCCGAGAACACCTACGATGGTTACCGCGCACCGAGCTTCCTCGCCACGCCGGGGGCCAAACAGGTGGGGGTGGAGGTGTTCTCGCTCTCCAAGGGCTTCAACATGACCGGCTGGCGCTGCGCGGCGCTCCTGGGCAATGCAGAGGCCGTGGCCTCCTACTGGCGCCTGAAGACCAACATCGACTCCGGCCTGTTCGAGGCCGTGCAGCTCGCCGGCGCGGCGGCACTCACTGGACCGAGGGAGCCGCTCGAGCAGATGAACGCCGTATACGCGCGCCGTCGCGACCTGGTGGTGGATGCCCTGCGTGAGATCGGGATCCGCATCGAGTCGCCGAAGGGGACGATCTACGTCTGGGCGCCCGTGCCGGCCGGTGACACCTCCGCCTCGTTCGCCGAGCGGGCGCTCGAGCAGGCCGCCGTGGTCGTCTCGCCCGGGTCCATGTACGGGCCGAGTGGCGAGGGGTACTTCCGTATCTCGCTCGCCACGCCCGACGATCGTCTCGCGGAGGCGATGACGCGCCTTCGCGAACACCTCTCTTAACCCGTCCTCAACCCCGGCTCCAACCGTGTCCGCTACGGTCGCGTTTCCTCAAGTCGGACCGCGACCGGCCGATTCACACAGAGATGATCCAACTCGGAACACTGCTGGCGCTCGCCTGCGCCCTGGCCACCAACGTCGCGATGCTCTGCAAGCACCGAGGTGCCGTGGCAGCACCAGCCGTGCGGCTGGGTGCCCCGCTCCGGTCCGTCGGGGCCCTGTTTCGCTCGCGGTGGTGGGCGATCGGCTTTGGGGTGGCCGCCGGAGCCTGGGCGCTGCACGTCGCGGCGCTGGCGGTTGCCCCGATCTCGCTGGTCGAGACCACGATCTCCGGGGGGCTCGTGGTCCTCGCTTGGTTTGCACAGCGCTGGTTCGGTGTTCGGGTGGGAGCGCGCGAGTGGCTCGGCCTCGGGCTCTGCGCGCTCGGGCTGGCGCTGCTGGCGGCGACCTCGGTGGGTGCCGGCGGCGATAGCGCCAGCTACTCGACCACCGCGATGATCTCGTTCGAGCTCGGCGCCGTGGGCATTGGGGCCTTGCTCCTGGTCCACGGGAGCGTTGGCTCCGTGCGGCCCTCCAGCGGACCGCTGCTGGCGGTCGCCGTGGGGCTGTTGCTGGGCGTGGCCAATGTCTCGGTCAAGGCGCTCACCGGGACCGTCCCCGCCGACCCGCTGACATTGATCAGCCCCTGGACTCTGGCCGCCGTGGTCGCGGGCGCGGGCGCCTTCCTGGGCCTGGCTCGCGCCATGCAAATCGGCGAGGCGATCCCCGTGATCGCAATCACGTCGGTGGCGGCGAACTGCGCCTCGATTGCCGGGGGCATCCTGGTCTTCGGCGACCCGGTCGGCAACGACCCGCTGGACGTGGTCGCGCGGTGCCTGGCCTTCGTGGCCGTGATCATGGCCGTCGCCCTGATGCCGGCGCCGCGGCGACCGGCTCACGCTCCGGCCTGACGCCGCACTCGTAACATCCAGCCGTGTCCCAGCGCGCTCGCGTGTCATCCGGCTCGCCGTGGGAGCCGAAGGTTGGCATCTGCCGCGCCGTGCGGGCAGGCGATCGTGTCCTGGTGTCGGGAACTGCTCCGATCTGGCCCGACGGGTCCTGCGACCCCGACCCCGAGGTCCAGGCCCGCCGCTGCCTGGAGATCATCCTGCGGGCGCTCGGTGAGCTGGGGGCCGGCCCGCAGGACGTCGCTCGCACGCGGATCTTTATCACCTCGGCGGAAGACGGCGAGGCGGTTGCGCGTGCGCATGCGTCGGTGTTTGCCGGCACGCAGCCGGCCTCGACCATGGTGGTCGTCCGCGGATTCCTCGATCCGCGGTGGAAGGTCGAGATCGAGGCCGAGGCGGTTCTGGGCTAGGGGTGAACTCCGCGCGGTGGTCACTCCTGAACGGGTTTCGGCAAGGGGAACGGGGCGCGGACGGGGCACGTAGGGGAGGGGGCATTCGCGGTGCGGGTAGACGCAGATGCGGTCGGCGTAGCGTGGGTTTCTACGGGCTATATCCGGCGAATCCACACTCGTCGCCCTGGGTCGGTCGAATGTGGTTTTGGGTACCTATACGGGGCTCAATGCCACATTCGCCGCGGCGACGGCGGGCGGTTTCACCCCTTGACGACGCCGATTGGGCGCAGCTGGGCAACGCGGGCTGCGAGCCCGGCGCGCTCGACCACGTCGACGACGGCCTCCACGTCCTTGTAGGCGCGCCTCGCAGCAGATGCCCCGCTCGCTGTCCGCCTCGAGCTCGAGCTGCAGCTCGGCGGTGTGGTCCACCCAGCGGTACACGGGCACATCGTGACGAGGCCGAGTGGAGGGAGGCGACCAGGTCCGTTCGCGAATCACCCTGCCTCGCAATGCGGGCGAGAGCCGGCGTTGATTTGATCTGGCTCAATCCGGGCGGAGCGGATCGCCCGAGCGATAGCAGGAGGACGTGAATGAGCATCGCACGGGATGTCGTTCAAATGGAAGGTGCGTGGATAACCGAGGGTGCGCCGGACGAGGCGATCCCGGAGGAGCCGATGACGCCGATCGCAGCGATGCGCCTGGTCAGCGAGGAGCTTGCCGTGGAGGGCATCCCCGAGCGGAACCTGGCCACTTTCGTCACCACCTGGATGGAGCCCGAGGCGCGGCGCGTGATCGACGACAACCTCCACCGCAACTTCATCGACCACGCCGAGTACCCCCAGACCTTCGAGATCCAGCAGCGCTGCATCCGGATGCTGGCCGAGCTCTTCCACGCACCCGGCGAGACCACCGGCGCCAGCACGCAGGGCTCCTCGGAGGCGATCATGCTGGGAGCGCTTTCGCTGAAGTGGAAGTGGCGCCAGCGCCGCGAGGCTGATGGCAAGCCGACCGACAGCCCGAACCTCGTGTTCGGCGGCGACGTCCACGTCGTCTGGGAGAAATTCTGCCGCTACTTCGACGTCGAGCCGCGAATCGTGCCCCTGCAGGCCGGGAAGTACACGATCGGACCGGAGGACGTCGAGCCGCACATCGACGAGAACACGATCGGGGTCGCGGCGGTGGTCGGCACCACCTTCACCGGCCACACCGACGACGTGGTGGGGATCAATGACCTCCTGCTCGAGCTCAAGGACAAGAAGGGGATCGACGTCCCCCTCCACATCGACGGCGCCAGCGGCGCCTTCGTCTGGCCCTTCCTCTATCCGCGACTCCAAATGGGACTTCCGACTGGAGCAGGTCCGCTCGATCAACGCCTCCGGCCACAAGTTCGGCCTCGTGTACCCCGGGATCGGCTGGCTGGTCTTCCGCGAGAAAGCCGATCTCGCGGAGGACCTGGTGTTCTACGAGAACTACCTGGGTAAGACCGACGCAACCTTCACCCTCAACTTCTCGACCGGATCGTCGATGGTCCTCGCCCAGTACTACAACTTCGTTCGCTTCGGCAAGGCGGGCTATCGCAGGATCATGGAGATCATGCAGGCCAACGCCGAGTCGCTGGCCGGGGACATCGAGGGAATCGGCAAGTTCCAGATCGTCGGCAAGGGCGAGGAGAGGCTGCCGCTGGTCGCCTTCAACCTGGCCGAGGAGCACCCCTACGACGAGTTCGACATCGCCTTCCAGCTGGCCGCGGAGCGGGGCTGGATGGTGCCCGCGTACACGATGCCGCCGAACGCCCAGGACGTGAAGATGATGCGGGCACTGGTCAAGCTCAACCTCAGCCGCTCCCTCGTCGACACGCTCCATACCGACATCGCCGATGCGATCGCGACCCTCGAGAAGAAGGGGCCCGTGAGCCCGTCGGAGCGCAACCTGGTCAAGACCAGCGTCACGCATTAGTCGCGGAGGGCGAGAGTCAGGCGCTGAGCTGTCTAGGCGGCCGCCGGCAGGCGGCCCTCGGCCTCGAGCATGTCGCGAAGGCCCTGCTCGAGCCCTCGGGGGGAGTACCCGAGCTCGTTCACGGCCTTGTCGTGCTTGGCCCAGAAGGTTACGTTGTCGGCCGAGCTGATCAGTTCCCGCAGGTTCGGCCCCTGGTTCATCGCCTTGCCGACGACCGGGCCAAGGGGGGTCATCGCCTTCATCAAGCCGGTGGGAAGCGCGCGCTTCGGGGGTTTCTTTCCGGTTGCCTCGGCCAGGGTCCCGATCAGCTCGCGCATCGTCGTGAGCTGGCCTCCGAGGACGTATGACTCGCCGACCTCGCCGTTGTCGAGCGCGAGCAGGACGCCCGCGGCAACGTCGTCCACGTGCACCATGTTGAACCCGAGTTCCGGAAACGCGATCAGCGGCATCCGACCGGCCAGGAACTGGTGCATCTGGCGCCCCAGCGGGGAGTGGTCATTCGGCCCATAGACGCCGCCGGGCTGAACGATCACGCAGCGGCAGGCCGGCCTCGGAGATCAGCCGCTTCGCAAGCCGGTGCGCCTCGAGCTTCGTCTCCTCGTAGTAGGAGGTGAAGCCGACGCCGGGATGCTCGTAGCTCTCGTCGACGACCTGGCCTTTGGTGTTACCAAAGGCCCCGACGGTGGAGATGTAGACGACCTTGCGTAGCCCGGCATCCAGCGCTGAGCGGAGCACGTTCTCCGTGCCGATTACGTTCGCGTCGTACATCGCCCGGTGCTCCGATTCGGGGATCCCCACCTCGTACATCGCGGCCCCGTGGATCGCCGCCTCGCAGCCCTCCATTCCGGCGCGGATCGCGTCGGTATCGGACAGGTCACCCGAGACCAGCTCGCAGCCCAGCTCGCTGAGCGGCTGCCCTTTTCCGGGCTGCGCACCAGCGCTCGCACCTCGTCTCCGCGCTGCCTGAGCCGGCGAACCACGTGGCCGCCGATGAATCCCGTGCCGCCGGTGACAAACACCTTCATCGCGCGCAAGCCTATCCGCGGGAGACCGACAGCGTCCTCCAGTGAGCCCGCGGATGGCCGCCTACACTTAAGTGTGAGTGCAGCGAACCCGCCAAGGACGCACGACGCAAACGCGCGACGGCGCGACCGGGGCAGGTGTTGAGAACCCGCGCGCGCGTCAGCGTGCGCTGGCGATCGCGGCCCTTCCCGCCGCTCCAGACGGGGACGATCCGCTGGCCGAGCTGAAGGAGCTGCTGCGAACGGCCGGAGTGGCGACCGCAGGAGAGCTGGTACAGGCCCGCCCACGCCCGGACCCCGACCGCTACCTGGGCCGCGGCAAGCTGGCCGAGCTGAAATCGGAGATCGCTCGCACGGACGCCAATCTTGTGGCCTGCGACGACGAGCTGGTACCACGCCAGGAGCGCAACCTCGAGGCGGCGCTCGGTGTGCCGGTGATCGACCGAACCGCGGTGATCCTCGACATCTTCGCCGACCATGCCCACAGCGCGGACGGCAAGCTCCAGGTCGAGCTGGCGCAGCTCGAATACAACCTCGCCCGCATGCGCGGGCTGTGGACGCATCTGGAGCGGCTGGGCGGCGGGATCGGCACCCGGGGGCCCGGCGAGACACAGATCGAAACCGATCGCCGCTTGGCGCGCGACCGCATCGCCCGCCTGCACCGGCGCCTGCGGCGGCTTGAGCAGAACCGCCACC
Source organism: uncultured Actinomycetes bacterium (assembly GCA_963755775.1). Classification (GTDB taxonomy): domain Bacteria; phylum Actinomycetota; class Thermoleophilia; order Solirubrobacterales; family 70-9; genus AC-56. The sequence goes on from CAVWKY010000009.1 coordinate 132,139, forward strand.
TGCAACGCGCGCGGCGCCATGAGTCCGCGCTGCCGACCGTCGCCCTCGCCGGCTACACGAACGCGGGCAAGTCGACCCTGCTGAACGCGCTCACCGGCGCGGGCGTTGGGGTGGGGGAGAGGCTGTTTCAAACCGTCGACCCGACCACGCGTGGCTACCGCCACCATGGCCGCCGCTACCTGGTCACCGACACGGTTGGGTTCATCCGCAAGTTGCCGCACCAGCTTGTCGACGCCTTCAAGGCGACGCTCGAGGAGACGGTTCTGGCCGACCTGATCGTGCACCTGGTGGACGCCTCGGAGCCCGAGCACCAGCGCCGGGAATCGATCGCCGCCGTGGACTCGGTGCTCGAGGAGATCGGCGCAGGCGCCACGCCGCGACTGCGGGTCTTCAACAAGGTGGACCTCCTGGAACCCGATGACGCCCGAGAGCTGACGATCCGAGAGCCGGATGCCGTCGCGATCTCGGCGCTGGAGGAAGAGGGCCTCGACGGGCTCCGCGAGCGGATCGAAGCGGCGTTCGACGAGGCCTCGCGCCCGGTCGAGCTGCTGGTTCCATATTCGCAGGGGGGCGTCCTGGCCCAGCTGCACGAGATCGCGGGCGACCTCGAGCGCGAGGACCGCGCCGAGGGGGTGGTGGTCAAAGCGCGGATCCCCGCCGATCTCGCGCACCGGTTCACGCGATTTGCCCGAAACGGCCTTGGGACCGGCGCGGATCGACACCCCGCCCACTAGCCCTCTACGCTCCGCACCGTGGAGCTCCGGGTCAGGATGCTTCGGGACACCGCGAGGCTCCCGACCCGCGCCCACGACGGCGACGCCGGGCTCGACCTGTATGCGGCCGAACCGGCGACGATCGAGCCGGGGGAGAGGGCGGAGCTGGCCACTGGTATCGCGATCGAGGTCCCCGAAGGCCACGCCGGCCTGGTGGTGCCGCGCTCCGGGCTCGCGGCTCGGCACGGCATCTCTCTCGTGAACTCGCCGGGCCTGATCGATGCGGGGTATCGCGGCGAGGTCCGAATCCTGCTCCTGAACACCGATCGCGGGCGCGCGTTCCGCGTTCGCCCCGGCGACCGAATCGCGCAGCTGCTCGTGACCGGATTCGCCGCCGCCGAGCCGGTCGAGGCAATCGAGCTGGCCGAGAGCACGCGGGCGGCAAGCGGCTTCGGCTCGAGTGGCCGCTGAGTTTGGCGGGGTGGCCCCCGCCTGCTAGGAGCGGAGGGCCGCCCGGCGGGCGCTTTCGTGCGCGGCGGTCTCCAGCGAGTCGTCCAGGGGGGCCAACTGGGGCTCGGCGCCGTGCCCGCGAGCGAGCGCGAGCTGGATCAGGCGATCCGCGAACCAGGCGTTCTTTGGCAACAGGGGCCCGTGCAGGTAGGTGCCGAAGAGGTTGAGGCGCCGGACGCCCTCCAGCCCGTCGCGCCCGTTGTTCCCGTGCCCGTGGACGACCCGGCCCATGGGCTCGACTCCCTCGCCGAGGTAGGTCCGCCCACCATGGTTCTCGAACCCGGCGAGCTCGCGAGATCCGGTGCCGAGGTCGGTTCGGATCTCGATGTTCCCGATCAGGCGGGGACCGGGCTCGCGGACGGTCTTCAGGTTGGCCAGGCCGAGGCCTGGGATCCGATCGTCGCCGAGCTGGTAGCTGTGGCCGAGGAGCTGGTAACCGCCGCAGACGCCGAGGACGACGGCTCCGTCCTCGACGGCCTCCGCGAGGGCGCGGCGCTTGGTGGCGACCAAATCCTCGGCGACGATCCGCTGGTCGCGGTCCTGGCCACCTCCGAGGTAGATCAGGTCGTGGGCGCTGGGGTCGAGCGAGTCGCCCGGCCCAGCCGCGATGTAGGAGAACCGGATCCCGCGCCATTCGCAACGCCGCTTCAGGAAGAGGATGTTTCCCCGGTCGGCGTAGATATTCATCTGCTCGGGATAGAGCGCGAGCAGGCGAAGGTCCATCACGACTGGAGGATGACGACGGTGGAGCCGACGTGGCCGTCGCCGGACGGGATCGCCAGTCGGCCCGCAGGCCTCAGCCCGACCTCGCCCGCCTCGGCCTCGAGCGCCTCCGCGTCCAAACCATCGAGGCGGTCGGCGTGCTCCTCCTCGCTCACGCGGCCGTCGGGGGAGACCGACTGGCGAAGGCGCCGGATCTCCACGCTCCCGCCCGTGGCGAGCGCCGCCACCGGGAGGCTCGAGTAGATCCAGCCATCTTGCTCGCGGATGTCGGGAACGGCGGCCGGAGGGCCGTCCGCCCAGGCCACCAGCGGCTCGACGATCGCAGCCGCAAGGCGCCCCCCCGGAGACAGATGCGCCGCCGTTCGGGCGAGCGCCGCGCTGCGACCCGGCGACCCGCCGAGCACCTGGAGGAGCTGCATCGGGGCAAGAACCAGCTCGAAGCTCCGCTCGAGGTCGAATGCGCGGACGTCGGCGCACAACGCGTGCACCCGTAAGCTCTCCGCCGCTGAGCGGGCGGCCAGCGCCTCCAGCAGCGAGGGGTCCGCGTCCACGGCCCAGACCTCGCGACCGCATCGCGCCAGCTCCAAAGCGACGCGCCCGCTCCCGCACCCCAGTTCGAGCACCGCGCCGTCCACGGAGTCCGCAAGCTCCGTCCAGACCTTCAAATCGGCGGTGTACCCGCCGCATTCCACCTCGTGCCAAACGGCCGTGGAGCTCACGCCCAATAGCTTTTCGCAAGCCCCCGCTTGGCGAGCAGAGTTCTCAGCTCCAGCAGGGCGGTGTAGGTCGGAAGCGCGAACATGCGGCCGTTTGCCTCGGCGACGGCGGCGTCCAGCGAGCGCTCGATCGACGGCTCCACCTCGATCGCGGCCGGGTCGACGCCGGCGTATTTCAGGCGGACGGCCATGTCGGCGGCCCGCGTGCCCGCGCAGACCACCCGCCGGACCCGGCTCGCGAGCAGCTCGAAGTCGGCGTCCCAAATCCACGAGACGTCCCGCCCGTCCGCGATCCGGTCGTTGAGCGCGATCCACAGCCCAAGCCCGCCGTCGTCCGCTCCAGCCTCTAGCAGCAGCGTCCGCAGCACCTCGTTCGTCCCCGCTGGGTTCTTGATCAGGAGGATCGAGACGGCCCGTTCGGCGACCGTGATCGTCTCCACCCGGCCGAACACGGCCTCCATCCGCTCCATGGCGCGCGCGGCCACCTCGAGCGGGACGCCGACGCGAAGCGCGGCGGTCAACGCGGCGAGCGCGTTGTAGACGTTGTAGAGGCCGGGGAGGGGGAGGTGGAGCTCGATCGCGCCGTCGGGGGTCCGCACCGACACCCGTGACCCGCCCATGCCCTCCAGCCGGATATGGGTGGCAGAGATGTCCGGCGCAGGCCGGTCCGCCGCGCAGCCCGGGCACTCGTAATGGCCGAGGTGGCCGACGAAGGCCCGTTCATATGCGTAGGGAGCGCCGCAGCGCCGGCAGTGCTTGGCGTCGAACGCGTGCTGGAGCTCAGGCAGCGCCTGAGCGGGATCGTCGATGCCGAAGTAGGTGACGCCCGGTCGGCGGGCGAGGTCGCGGTCGCGTCCCAAGTCCGCGACCAGGGGGTCGTCGGCGTTGAGGACGAACTCGGTGCCGCGCGCGCGGACCGCGACCAGCTCGGCCCACTCGTCGGCGAGGTGCTCGAGCTCGCCATAGCGGTCGAGCTGGTCCCGGAACAGGTTCCCCAGCACGATCAGCCGCGGATCCACCTCGTGCGTGACCTTCGGCAGCCATGCCTCGTCGACCTCGAACAGCCCCTCGTCGCCGCGCTGCTCGAGGAGCGCCGTGGCGACCCCCCAGCTCATGTTCGAGCCGGCCCGGTTGTGGACGGGCGTGCGCCCCGCGGCACGCAGCGCCGCGGCCAGCATCCCGGCGGTGGTCGTCTTGCCGTTGGTCGCGCTGACGATTACCGACCCCCCCGGGAGGCGCGCCGAGAGCCGGGAGATCGCGTCGGGTGCCAGGCGCAGCAGCAGCCGGCCGGGAAGGGTGGTGCCCCCGCCACGCCCGCTGCGACGGCTCAGTGCCCCCGCCGCTCGCGCGAGGGCGAGCTTGGGGCCGAACAAGGCGCTCACCACAAAGATGTTCGCGCCTCGCCCTGCATCAACCCCCTTTGCGATGCTCGGCGCTCACGGTGCGATCAGACTCAGGGCCTTCGGCAGGATCCGCACCGTGGCGGGGAGGTCGGCGAGGTGGTCGCCGTCGGCATAGACGGCGAACGGCCGGTCGGCGCTGATGCTGACCTCCGCCGTCCGCAGGACGTGCACGTAGTCGTCTTCGACGTGCCGGCCCGTGAACACCTTCCGCAGGTTAGCCAGGGCGCGCAGCTTGCCGACGTGGGTCACGTAGACGACGTCGAGCTCGCCGTCGTCTAGCGCCGCATTCGGCGCCAGGAACATGCCCCCGCCGTATGCCTTGTTGTTCGCTGCGGCCACCGAGTACCCGGTGAAGCCGACCGAGTCATCGCCCAGGGCCAGCTCGAATCGCGCTGGTTTCCAGGCGGCCAGGGTGCGCAACGCCGCGTACAGGTACACCAGCCTGCCCTTCACGAGCCGTGCCTCGTTGGCGATCCGGTTCGCATCGGAGTCGAACCCGCAGCTTGCGATCCCGAGGAAGCGCCGGCCGTTGACCTCTCCCACGTCGATCGATCGCGTCGCCCCGTTCGCCAACACGTCGACCGCCCCCCGGACGTCCGTGGGAATGCCGAGCACGCGGGCCAGGTCGTTGCCCCGGCCGCCCGGGATCAGTCCCATCGGGACGTCGCCGCCCGCGAGGGCGCCACCGATCTGGCCGATCAGCCCGTCGCCGCTTACGACCACCGGGACCTCGTCGGCCTCGGCGCCGGCGCGAGCCTCCTCGCACCCGTGCTCCTGGCTGGTGGTGAGCACAACCCTGAAGTCCAGGCCCCTGCCTCTCAGGGCGCTTTCGAGCTCGGGAATGAGCTTCAGCGCCCGGCCGCCTCCCGCGGACGGATTGACGAGGACGAGGTGGCGCCGGTCGTCGGCCATGGCGGGAATCTAGTGACGATCACTCGCTCGCCTTGCGTCCGAGCCAGTACGTGCCGGAGACGGCCTCGCCCGCGGCCACGGGCTCGATGCCGCGTTTGGCGAACGCCCAATCCAAAACAGCGCTCGGTGTGTAGAACGGGGTGGCCGCGCCCCAGCTGGAGGCGACGATCACGTAGCCGCGTGGCCGCAGCAGGCGGGCCACCTCGGCGACGAACGGAGGCATGTTCAGGTGAACGACGAGGTCAAAGGACCCGTCCTCGTACGGCAGATCGGCAGCGTCCGCGACCCTGAATGCGACTCGGCCCTCAGGGTCGAGACCCACCTTTTGGGTCGCCGTGCGGATCATCTCCTCGGAGACGTCGACACCGCGAATGCTCGCCTGGGGGAACTCGCGAGCCACGAGCAGCACCCCCTCGCCGGTGCCGGTTCCGACCTCGAGGGCGCGCTCGGGTGCAGGCGTCACGTGCAGAAGGGCCGCCGCCAGCGGTGCCAGGTGCTCGACCGACCCGGCGTCGGTGCGGGTATCCCATCCCAGGGCGATGCGGTCGAAGTACCGCCGCATCGGGCCGCGAATTGCCGGCCACGCCCAGGGCGCGCGCACGATCAGGCGATTCAGCATGCGCCCGGTCAGGCGGATCCGCGTGGAGGTTGGGCGGCGTTCGGAGCCCGCTGTCATGCGCCCGTCCATCCGTCGCCCAAGCTCGCTGACATGCCCGACATCTTGCCGCCCCAACGGGCACGCCGTCGGCGCTCGCTAGCCTGGCGAGCGATGCCGAGGATCCCCTTGTCCCGCACCACGACCACCTGTGTTCTTGCCTTCGCCGCCCTGGAGCTCGCCGCATGCGGTGGCGGCGATGGAGGGGGTTCGACCACGGTCAGCCTTCCTGTGGGCTGTCGAGGAGGCGCAGAAGCCGCCGCCCCGTCGCGTGGAGCTGAAGCGCCCCAACGGGGAGGTGGCCGCCGGCCGACAGCTCGTGGCGACCGTCGAGACCACGTGCGGCCGGTTCGAGATCGCGCTCGACGCGGCCGAGTCACCCCGGACGGTGGGCTCGTTCGTGTACCTGGCCCGCGAAGGCGTCTACGACGACACGACCTTTCACGGCATCGACCCGAACTTCGTGATCCAGGGCGGTGATCCGCTGGGAACCGGAAAGGGCGGGCCGGGTTACTTCGTCGACGAGCCGCCGCCGAGCGACACCGGGTACACCAGGGGTACGGTGGCGATGGCGAAGACGGCCGCTGAGCCACCCGGGCGTTCGGGAAGCCAGTTCTTCGTCGTGGTGGCCGCGGACGCGGGCCTCCCCCCGGAGTACGCCGTGCTCGGCAGAGTGACCGCGGGCCGACGCGTCATCCAGCGGATCGCGAGCGCGGGAGATCCATCAAGCGAGAGCGGGGCCCCGCTCGCGACGGTCGTGATCCGGAGGATCACGGTCGCGGAGGGCTAGGGCGGTGGCCGGGATCAAGGTAGGCGAGCGGGCACCGGACTTCGAGCTACCCGGGACCGACGGCTTCACCTTCCGGCTTGCCGATCACCGCGGCCGGTGGGTGGTACTCGCCTTCTATCCCGGCGACTTCACGCCCGTATGTACCCGCCAGTTCTGCTCCTATCGCGACGCCGCCGACCGGCTGGACGAGCTCGACGCCGAGGTCGTGGGCGTGTCGCCTCAATCCCTCGACTCGCACGAGCGGTTCCGGGCAAAGCACCGCCTCACCGTGCCGCTGCTGGCCGATCCGGAACGCCGCGTGATCCGCGCCTACGGCGTGCTGGGGCCCGCGGGCATGGTGCGCCGTTCGATCTTCATCGTCGATCCTGACGGAATCGTCCGCTACCGCCAGGTCGCGCTGCTCGGCCTGCACTACCAGGACGTCGATCGGCTCAGGGAATCCCTTCGGCAAGCGCGCGCGAAAACCGCCGGTTGACACTGGTGACGGACGCGCTGGAGCCGCGTGGGCTGGCAGTCGAGCGCGACGGCCACCTGCTGGCCGGCGAGTCGCTGGGCGACGGACCTCCGATCGTCCTGCTTCACGGACTCACGGCGACGCGCCGTTATGTCGTGCAGGGATCGAAGGTCCTCGCCCGGCGAGGTCATCGCCAGGTCTCCTACGACGCGCGCGGACACGGCGACTCGGACCCCGCCCCAGGGAAACAGGGCTATTCGTACGCGGAGCTGGTCGGCGACCTGGATGCCGTGCTGAACGACGAGGTGGGGGAGAGGCGCCCGGTGCTCGCCGGTCACTCGATGGGATCGCACGTGGCGATCGCCTACGCGCTGGCCCGGGCCGACCGGCTCGCGGGCATGGTCGTGATCTCCCCCGTCTATATGGGGCCAATAGATGAGGAGGCACTCGAGGGTTGGGATCGCCTCGCCGACGGACTGGAGCGCGGCGGCGTGGACGGGTTCATGGCCGCATACGAACGCCGCGGCTTGAATCCTGCCTGGCGCGACACCGTGCTGCGGTTCACTCGCCGGCGAATGCTCGAGCATCGTCATCTCGACGCCGTCGCACGCGCGCTTCGCGAGGTGCCGCGTTCGGCGCCCTTCGAGACCCTCTCGGAGCTCGAGTTCTGCGACCTGCCGGCGCTGGTGGTCGCCACCCACGACGAAGCGGACCCGGGCCATCCCTACGCGGTTGCCGCCGCCTACGCGGAGCGCCTCCCCGAGTCACGACTGATCAGCGAGGACGAAGGCGATCCCCCGCTCGCCTGGCGGGGCGGAAGGCTGTCGCGGGAGATTGCGTCGTTCTGCGGGGAACCGGCGGTCGCGCAGCGATTCAACTAGGCCGTCGGCGAACCTGAGCCGCGTTTCATGCCCCGAGCGCGCTACCCGCGGCGCGTATGCTTCCTCGGCGATGATCGACGACGGCGAGGCGATCCACTACGCCGCGGTCAGCCGCGGCACGCCGGTGTTCTCGTCGGACGGCGCGGAGGTGGGCAAGGTCGACGAGGTGGTGGACAACTACCGCGAGCACATCCTCGACGGAATCGTGATCGAGACGCCGAAGCGAGAGCTGCTTTTCGTTGACGCCCCCGAGGTGGCGCGGACGGCCGAGCGGGGAGTCACGCTGGCGATCACGGCCGAGAAGGTCGCCGAGCTGCCCCCACCGGAGCAGGGGGCGGCCGTGTTTCGGCCGAACCTCCGGGCCGGGCGCCTTGGGCGCTTCTTCGGGGGCGGCTGGAAGCGCCACTGAGGCGTTGCGGTCAGGCGTTCACTCGGGCTCTGGAGCTTCCTCGCCCGGCCACACCCCCGTGAACCGTTGAAAGCCACGCCGGGCCTCGTGATCCACGAGTCCGCGCACCAGGCGGAAGATCGCCCCCTCCAGGAGCAGCGCCGCGGCCAGCTTCGGGTACTCGACTTCGCGGTGCTCCGCGTCGGGCGGTTCGCGGTCCTCGATCACGCCCCATAGCTGCTCGAAGATCTTCTTCGCGATTAGCCCGGCCAGGAGCCCGCTGAGGATGCCGATCGGGAGGTAGATCAGCTTCATCAGGTGGTTTTCTGCTCCTTGGGCTCAGAGCGCGGCTCGAGCTGGATCTCGCGCTCCGCGCGGGGTGTGCCCTCTTGGAGCTCCAGGCCGCGCTCGCGCTCGGCGTTCAGCTCCTGTCCGAAGAGCAGCGCCAGGTTGGTGATCCACAGCCAGATCAGCATCACGACCATGCCGCCGAGCGATCCGTAGGTCTTGTCGTAGGAGGCGAAGTTGGCCACGTAGAAGGCAAACCCCGCCGACGCGAGCAGCCACACCACCAGCGCGAAGACGCTCCCCGGGGTGACCCACTTGAACCCCCGCAGCTTCACGTTCGGGGTCGTGTAATAGAGCACCGCGATCACGGTCAGGACGATCACGACCATCACCGGCCACTTGGCGATGTCCCAGATGTCGGTCACGGTGCTCGAGATCCCGAGCGGTTCCGCGACCTGGTCGACGATCGGCCCGGTCAGCACCAGGGCCACGGCGAGGAGCGCCACGAGCACGACCATGACCAGCGTGATCAGCATCTGGAGCGGGCGCAACCGCCAGATCGGACGGCCCTCCGGCGTCTCGTAGATCACGTTTGAGGCCCGCATGAAAGCGCCGATGTACCCGGATGCCGCCCACAGGGCGCCCACCAGGCCGACCACGAAGAGGATTCCGGCCGCCGAGCGGTTCGAGGTGATCGACTCGACCGGCCCGGAGAAGGTCTCGGCCGCAGAGGAAGGACCGATTTGGGAGACGATCTCGGTCAGCTTCTGGGTCGTCGACTGAGGATCGGCAAACAGCCCCACGATCGAGACCAGCGCGATCAGGGCCGGGAACAGCGCCAACAGCCCGTAGTAGGTCAGCGCCGCGGCCCAGTCGGTCAGGTTGTCCTCGCTGAACTCCGTCGCGGTGCGCCGGAGGACCCCGAAGGTCGTCGGCTTGTCGTAGGTGCCCGTGGGCCGGTAGTCGCGCCGGACGGCGTCTTCGCCTGCGTTCCCGGTTCGCTCGGGCGGAGCCTCGTGTTCGTTCACCGTCTCACCCCCTCTCTCATCTCGGAGAACGGCTTCCCGATCTGGCAACAGCGAATCGCGGCCACGCGCGAGGGCACACGCGAGCGCCCGTGCGGTCACGCGGCGATTGCCTCTCCGCGCTCGCGGGTAAGGCATGTACATGGCCCGCTTACGTCGTGTCGATTGCTGTGGCCCGGGAATCCGCAGGGTTCGCCATGGACGCGGGTTCCGCTACCTGGACCGAGTCCGGGCTGCTCGAATAGAGATGCGCCTGGATCACGTCACCGACTGCGCCTCGGACCGAGGCCAGTCCCTCGAGACACCCTAGGGAGGGCTCATGCCGACTCAAGACCTGCTAAGCACCTACCTTCGTGACCATTTCGCCGGGTCAACCGCCGGCCTGGAGCTGGCCAAGCGCACCGCCCAGGAGCTGCCCAAGCAGGCCATGGACGAGATCGCCACCGAAATCGAGGGCGACCGGCAGACGCTGCGGGAGCTGATGTCGACACTGGACGTGAGCCCCTCCACCGTCAAGGTGGGGATGGGGTGGCTGGGAGAGAGGATCGGCCGGTTGAAGCTCAACCAGCGGATGTTCGGTCGATCTCCTCTGAGCGACGTGGTCGAGCTGGAAGGCCTGATCGTCGGCGTCAGCGGCAAGCTGCAGCTCTGGCGGGCGCTGAACCTGATCGCCCCGCAGGATCCTCGCCTCGAACGGTTCGACTTCGAGCAGCTCGCGCAGCTAGCCGAAGACCAGCGACGTCGCCTGGAGGGTCTGCACGCGCGAGCAATCCGCCGGGCGCTCGACGACGGTCGAGCGGCATAGCTTCGGCCGGTGATCGTTTTGCACCGGGCGCCGCGGGTAAAGGTTCGGGAGGAGGTGAATAGATGAGCCTGATCGACAAAGTGACCGGTCGCTTCAAGAAGGCCGCTGGCGACCTCACGGGAGACTCCTCGCTGCGGCGCGAAGGGTCGAAGGAGGAGCGCAAGGGCGAGAAGAAGGAGCAGCTCGACCACGCGCAGGACCGCGTGGAGGAGAAGTCCAAAGAGGTCCGGGACCTGGAGCGGGAGACCTAGCGGTCGCAAAGGGGGGGGTACCCGGCACCGAGAGCTGACTGCGCGGCGCCGCTCGTACCTCTACGGTTTGTGCCCCCCTCCCTTGGGGGGCGGCGGATGGGCACGAATCGGATGTCACGGTCCAGCGGCGAAAGGGAGTTCAGTCTCGCGACCAGCGAGGATCGTCTGGTCTGGATCTTCGGGTCGTCGCGCAGTGGTAGTACCTGGCTCTTGCGGATGCTCTCAGGGCTCAAGGGCGCGGTCGCGGTGGACGACCCGCACCTCGGCCATCACCTTGGCGTCTGGCGCCCGATCCCCCTCGCCTGGTCGGCCTCGGAGAACCAACCCAAGCTGACGACGCTGCTCGACCTGAAGCGGCACAAGCCGGGATATCTGTTCTCGGATCGCTATCGCGACGCCTGGGCCCCCGCGCTGCGGGGGTTGATCGTGAGCCGCTTCGATGCCCAGGTGCACGAGGCGCTGGCCAACGGAAGGCCTTCCGGGACGCCGTTGGTGGTGGTGAAGGAGCCCGGGTCCCACGTGGCCGACCTTCTGCTCGAGCTGTTTCCGGCCTCCCGAATGATCTTCCTGCTGCGCGACGGGCGCGACGTGGTGGACTCGTGGCTGGCTGCCCACCGTCCCGGCTCGTGGGCGGTCCGGGAGGGGGCGTTTCCAGTCGCCGACGGGGGGCGCGAGGCGCTGATCCGCTGGCAGGCCAGCGTTTGGGCCTACCGGACCGACGTGGTGCAGCGCGCCTACCAGGAGCACGAGCCGTCGCAGCGGATCATCGTGCGCTACGAGGAGGTGCTTCGGAACCCGGCACGGGAGCTCGAGCGCATCTGCGCGACGCTGGGGCTGGATGCGGAACGCGAGCGGCTCGAGAAGGCGGCCGCCGAGCACTCCTTCACGAGCGTCCCCGGAACCGAGAAGGGAGACGGCAAAGAGATCCGCGCCGCGCGGCCGGGGGAGTGGCGTCACAACCTGACCGCCGCCGAGCAGCGGGCGATGTACGAGGTGATGGGGGACAAGCTCTCCGAGCTCGGCTATCTGGCCGACCGGGCCGACCAGGCCGCCTGAGCCTCGCGCCGCCGCCCACCCCCCGGCACCGGTCAGCCCTGGAGCCGCTTGGCGACCAGCCGAAGGTCGGCGACGAGCTCGGCACGCGCCTGCGCCCGCTCGTCACGGTTCGGGATTCGCAGGATGGAGGAGGGGTGGACCGTGACCGTGACAGCGGAGGCGACTCCGCCTCCATGAACCGGCCGCGGTCGCGCGTCACCCGGACCCGGCTGCCCAACAGCCCCTTCGCCGCAGTGGCTCCGAGACACACGACGACCTGCGGCCGGACCACCGCCAGCTCGCTGTCGAGCCACGGCCGGCAGGCGGCGATCTCCTCGCTGTTGGGGCGCTGGTGAAGCCGGCGCTTTCCCCGTCCCTGCTTCCACTTGAAATGCTTGACCACGTTGGTGACGTAGCTGTCCCCGCGGTTGATTCCGGCCTCCTCCAGCGCCGCGTCGAAGATGCCTCCCGCCGGGCCCACGAACGGCTCCCCCGCCAGGTCCTCCTGACCGCCCGGCTGCTCGCCCACCAGCATCACGCGCGCCGACTCGGGCCTGCTCCAAACACGGTCTGGGTCCCCGACCTCCATAGCGGACACGCCCGGCAGTCGGCGGCGGCATGCCGCAGCTTGGGAAGGGTGGGGCGGGCTGGAATCAGCTCGCTGGCGGGCCTATGGCCGTCTCGGCTCAGCTCCCCGGCGCCGTATGTGGATCCGGTCGCCACGTACCCAGGGGCGTACCCCGTCCGCCTCGCGGCGAAACCGTCAGTCGATCGGACGCCGATCGAGCGGCCGTACTGCCGGCCCGTTTAGCACCTGGCCATCGGGGGTGAAGCGCGAGCCGTGGCACGGACAGTCCCAGGTCCGCTCTGCCTGGTTCCAGTGGACTTGGCAGTAGAGGTGCGTGCAGCGCGCGGAGACGGCGTGCAGCCGGCCGTCGTCGTCACGGTGGCCAGCGACCTTGCCTGCCGGCCGCGCTGACGATGTCCCCTTCGCCCGGCTCGAGGTCGTGGATCGAGCGCGGGCGCCACGGTGGCGTACGCGATCGCCGACGAAGTGGAGACCCGATTGCGCGTTCTCCCACAGCGAACTTCGGGCCCTCCGCCAGGGGGCGAACCCGCGTCGACGAGAACGAGGCTCGCCCAACGGTTCTCTCGGCCCACGATCGCGTCGCGGATCATCAGCGCGCGGCCGTGCCGCCGGTGATGCCCCACTTCTTCAGCCCGGTAGCGACGTGGATGTGGCGCGACCGGGGATGAAGCGGGCCGACGTACGGGACGCCGTCGTCGGGGCTGTAGTCCTGGGCCGACCAGCGGTGCTCGACCGCTTGGACGTCCCAGTGCCGCGACGCGAACTCGACCAACCGCTCGTAGCGCTCGGGTTGGGCCTTCCCGGAGCCCACCTTGTGCCCCTCTCCGCCGACGAGGAGCAACTCGCTGTTCCCGTCAGGGTGTGCGCGAATCGAACGAGTCGGCGAGCCGACGTTGATGAACATTCCATCGGGCGGCGGACCCTCGATGCGGGCGCTGACCGCATACGAGCGGCTCGGGAATGCTCGCGCGAAGAAGAACCCGCGGTCGAGGAAGGGAATCAGGGTGGCCACGACAACGTGATCGGCGAGCACGTCTCCGCTTTCGGCCTCCGCCCTGCACGGAGCCCCTTCGTGGACCTGGACGGCACGGGTGCGCTCGAACAGCCGCCCTCCGGCCTCCTCGAGCAGCCGGGCGAGGCCGGTGAGGTACCTGTACGGGTGGAACTCCGCCTGCGCGTCGAACCTCAGCGGCGCCGTGGGTCTCGAAGGGGAGAGGCGCTTCGTTGAGGAAGGTGGCAGGGAGACCTGCCTCTGCAGCGGCCCTCGCCTCGCGCTCGACCAGGAACCGCTCCACCCGCGAGGTCGCGTACAGGTACGCGGGCGGCGCCGGAAGTCGCAGTCGATGCCCTCCTCGACGAACGAGGCGATCCGCTCCTTTGCCGCCTCGTTTGCGGCTCCATACGTCTCCGCGGCCGCTCTACCGAGGGTCAGCCTGAGACGCAGATAGGTGGCCCCGTGTTGTGAGGTCACCTTGGCCGTCGTGTGACCCGTCACCCCCGTGCCGATCCGGCCCTGGTCGAGCACCGCCACCGAGCGTCCCTCCCGCGCCAGGAGCAGCGCGGTCGTCAGGCCGGTGATCCCTGCGCCGACCACCGCGACGTCGCATTGGTGGGTGCCCTCCAGCGGCGGGTGGTTGGTGGCGGTCCCGTTGGCGAGCCACAGTGAGATGTGCCGGCCGCCGAAGGTCACGCTAACCCACGGTGTACCCGCTCCACGCCGGCCGAGTCACGGCCCAGCGGCCGGTTTGGGCTGTAAGGAGGCGGGGTATGCGGCAACTAACCGTGTACGGGACGTGGCTCCTGATCGTGCTCAGCTTCGTCCTGGTGGTCTTTCTGGCCATCGGGCTGATCGTCTGGGCGCCGATCATCATCGCCGTCGCCATCGCCCTGATCGTGATCGCGGGGGTGGTCTGGAGCCAGTCCAGGCGCCGTACGCAGCAGGTTGGCGCCGAGCACGCGGTGGCCGCGGAGGAGCGCCGCGACGCTGGCCAGACGGCGCGCCCGAGTGCCAGCCGTACACGGGATGCCCGAACAAGCAGCCGAGTCGCGCCGTCCGGGCGATCAGGAACGCCGACGAGAGGGCGGTCAGGGGCAAGAAGGAGACGTAGAGGCCGCGCTCGAACCGGCCCCGCTGACGGGTGCGGGCGGGCCCGCGTCCTCGGGCTCGGCCCAAGGGGACATAACCGCGGTTAACGTGCGCTGGATCCCGCCTGGCGCACCGCCTCCCTCGCGCCTACGGCTCCAAGCCATCAGGGCCAGGATGACAACGAGGAGGGCGGCCGAGTAGTTGGCGGCGAGCGACGGGCGATCGTCGCGACCTCAGTTCTGCGACGGGTCAGCCGGCATGCGCGCCAGCAGCGCGTACTGGCCGCCCTTGCGCGCCAGGACGTCGCTCCACAGCGTCGCCGGGTCCTCCGGAAACAGCTCGGCCGGAAGCGGCGGCTCCACGATCCACGAGTCGACCTCAAGCTCCGCCTCGAGCTGGCCCGGGCCCCAACCCGAGTAGCCGGCGTAGACGCGCCCCTGTCGTACGGCATCGGCCAGCTTGTCCAAGTCGACATCCGCCGAGGCGAGCCCGACGTCGGCGACCACGATCCAGGCCGCGGCGTCAGGATCGGAGAACTCCGCGAGCAGGACCAGGGCCTCCGGCTGCACGGGACCTCCGACGTAGATGGGCTCGCCCCGGGCGATCTCGGCGAGCTCGGCCACGACGGACTCCACGGAGGTCTCGGAAGGACGGTTGAGAACGATCCCCATCGCCCCCTCGTCGTTGTGCTCCGTGATGAACACCACCGTGCGGGCGAAATTCGGGTCGATCAAGGTCGGCGAGGCGATCAGCAGCTGCCCGCGTGTCGAACCGTCGAACCCGCTCTCGTCGTTGCCCATGCTTTCTTCCTCCATCGCCGCCGACCGAGCGTACGCGATCGACCGTGCGTGGCGGCCAGCTAAGCTCGAAGCATGGCGTTCGACGTCAATGAGAGCGACTTCGAGGCGCGCGTGATCGAGCGCTCGTGCGAGGTCCCCGTGGTGGTCGACTTCTGGGCCGAGTGGTGCGGGCCCTGCCGCGTGATCGGCCCGGTGCTCGAGGCCGCGATCGAGCGGCGCGCCGGCGAGGTCGAGCTCGCCAAGGTGGATACCGACCGCAACCCAAACCTCGCGGCGAGCTTTCAGATCCGCGGCATTCCGGCCGTGAAGGCGTTTCGCGACGGCAACGTTGTGGCCGAGTTCACCGGGGCCGTCCCACCCGCTCAGGTCGAGCGCTTCCTGGACACGATCGTCCCCTCTCCCGCCGACCGGCTGGCCGAGGCCGACGATGAGGAGTCGCTGCGCCAGGCACTCGACCTCGACGTGCGCAATGCCACTGCCGCGCGCAAGCTCGGACGGCTCCTGCTGCAACGGGGCGACGCGTCCGAGGCGGCCGAGCTGCTGGAGCGCTTTCAGGGCGACTTCGAGGCCGAGGGCCTGGCCGCCCGAGCACGCCTGACGGCGGAGGCCGCGTCGAACGGCGCGGGACCGCAGCACGCCGAGACGCTCACGAGCGCCTTCTCTGCCTGGGATGTCGGCGACCCCGATCAGGCGCTCGAGCGGCTCCAGTCGCTGATCCACGAGACGGAAGACCCACGCCGTCGCGACCTGCTGCGCCGCGTGATGGTGGCCATCTTCACCGAGCTGGGTGCGGACCACCCCCTCGCCCGTGAGCATCGCCGCCGCCTGGCCGCGGCGCTCAGCTGAGCCTCGTGGCCGGCAAAGGCTGAGCGGGGTCTAGCCTTACCGGGCGATGGAAAGCGATCCGGCATCGGGCATCGGCATCGCCGCCGCCCTCGGAGCCGGCCTCGTTTCGTTCGTGTCTCCTTGCGTGCTTCCGCTGGTCCCCGGTTATCTGTCTGCCGTCACCGGGGTTTCGGTCGGCGAGCTGGACCGCGCCCACTGGCGACGCGTCCTGATTCCAAGCCTGGTCTTCGTGGCCAGCTTCTCCGTCATCTTCATCCTGCTTGGGCTGACGGCGACGAGCATCGGGCAGGCGCTGCAGGACCACCGCGACACGCTGGAGAAGGTCGCCGGCGCGGTGATCGTTGCCCTGGGCGCTTTCTTCATCGCCAGCCTGTTCGTCACCCGCCTGAACCGCGAGTGGCACGTGGACGCCCTGATTTCCCGGGCCGGGAAGGGCGGCCCGCTGATCGCGGGGATGGCCTTCGCAATCGCCTGGACGCCATGCGTAGGGCCCACCCTCGGCGCCATCCTCACCGCCGCCTCGCTGGACAGCTCCCGGGCCCATGGCGCCTTCCTCTTGGCGGTGTACTCCGCCGGGCTGGGGATCCCCTTCCTGATCACGGCGCTCGCGTTCTCGCGGATGGCGACCGCATTCGAGACGATCAAGCGCCACTACACCGCGATCATGGCCGGCGCCGGCGTGATCCTGATCGCAATGGGGATCCTGATCCTCACCGGCGACTTCTTCCAGCTCAACCTCGAGGCACAGCGGTTGACGAGCGACCTGGGGCTGGATCCCTAGCCGCCCTCCTGCTCAGACCCCTGTAGTTGAGGGCAAAGCAGGACGGCGTGCCGAAGGCTCAGCGAGCCTCGGTGTCCGGTACCCCGACCTCGACGGGCAATCCGACCGCCTCGACCTCTTCGAGCTCGCCGCCCTCGGAGTCGCGCGAGCAGACGATCCGAAAGCGCCCGGTTCCAAGCGAGGGGTCGCCGACAATTGGCAGGCCGCGGATCTCCTCCCAGCCGAGCCGCTCGACCTCGAACGGGTTCATCCGGACCTCCGAGGCGGGAAATGGGCAGTTCGAGTTGTGTTGATCGATCGCCCGCGAGATCGCCTCCAGGTTCTTGGCGTCGGCGCCGTCCACGTCGTGACTGTAGCGCGGTGGCCCCCTCCCCTCCCGTGCCCGCGGGGCCCTTCGGTCGCCTGCGTTTTGGGCCGTCCCGGGAGGTTTGCAGGCGGGTCCATGGAGCACCAAGGCGGCACCGGGGAGCTGGCAACGGGCGCGTCGATCGCTTCGCGGCGCCCGAAGCCGTGCGTAGCCTTGACGGCATGAAGGACTGGCCCCGTGTGTACGCACATGTGGACATGGACGCATTCTTCGTCTCCGTGGAGCTCCTGCATCGCCCCGAGCTGCGCGGCAAGCCGGTCGTTGTGGCGACTGGGACCGACGCCTCCGCACGCGGGGTCGTGATGGCGGCGTCCTACGAGGCGCGGCGCTTCGGCGTCCACTCGGCGCTGCCGCTGGCGACCGCCCACAGGCGCTGTCCGCAGGCGATCCTGGTCCCCCGTGACCTCGCGCGCTACCGGCGCGCCTCGCATCAGGTGATGGAGGTGCTGCGTGAGTTCAGCGACCGGGTCGAAGTGGCGGGGCTGGACGAGGCGTATCTCGATCTCTCCGACTCCCCCGTCCCGAAGGCCCGTGCCCGGCAACTCAAGCGCCGGGTACGTGAAAGCACCGGGTTGACCTGCTCGGTCGGCCTGGCTCCGAACAAGCTGCTGGCCAAGATCGCTTCCGACCTGGAGAAGCCCGACGGGCTGTGCGTCTTGGGGCCGAAGGACGTCATGGCCGCCGTCGGCAACCGCCCAGCGACGCTGATCCCGGGGGTCGGCCCGCGCACCGCCGAACGGCTGCGTGCGTTGGGCGTGCGTACGGTGGCCGACCTCGCAAACGCCGATCCCGCCCAGCTCGAGCGTGCCTTCGGGCGGCGACTCGGACGCGAGCTCCACGACCGCGCCCGGGGCCGCGACGAGCGCCCGGTGGTCACCGAGCGAGCGCCGAAGTCGGAAAGCCGGGAGACCACCTTCCCCGCCGACGTCTCGGACCGCGCCACCCTTGGCGCCATGCTCGACCGGCTCGTGGACTCGGTCTGTCGCGGGCTGGACGAGGGCGAGGTCGCGGGGCGCACCGTCACCCTGAAGGTTCGCCTGCGACCGTTTCGCACCTTTACCCGCTCGCGGACGATCGACCACCCCACCCGCGACCCCGACACGGTGCGATCCGTGGCCCGCCGGCTCCTGGCCGAGTTCGAGCTGGACGCGCCGGTTCGCCTCTTGGGGGTCGGGGTGAGCGGCCTGACGCCGGCGGGTAAGCCTGTGAGGAACGCCGCCCCGGCGCCGGACCAGGCAGCCCTGGCGTTGGACGTCTAGCGGCGGCATGAGAAGATTCGCGCCGTGGCCCACAGGGCAGCGGCTCAGCGGACTCGACACCTCGTTTCTTCACCTGGAGGACGGACCGGCGCACATGCACGTCGCCTCGACGACGCTGTTCGAGGGCCCCGCTCCCGACTACGAGGAGTTCCGCGATCACATCGCCTCGCGGCTGCACCTGGTCCCCAGGTTCCGCCAGAAGCTTCGCTTTGTCCCCCTCGGACAGGGCCGCCCGGTCTGGGTGGACGATCCGAGCCTGAACCTCGACTACCACGTCCGCCATACCGCCCTCCCTCCCCCGGGTAGCGAGGAGCAGCTGCGAACGCTGGCGGCGAGGATCTTCTCGCAGCGCCTCGACCGCAGCAAGCCGGTTTGGGAGATCTGGCTGGTCGAGGGCGTCGAGGGCGGCCGGTTCGCCCTGGTCGGCAAGACGCACCATTGCCTGGTGGACGGGGTCTCCGGGGTTGACATAACCACCGTGCTCTTCGACCTGGACCGTGAGCCGGAGCCCGCGTCGGATCCGGAGCCCTGGCTGCCCCAGCCAGAGCCCAGTGAGGCCCAGCTGCTCGCCGACGCGCTGATCGAGCGGGTCACGTCCCCGAGCGAGGTGGTACGCGGCGCTCGGGCGCTGTTCCGGGCCCCGCGCCAGGTGGCCGATGCGGCGCTGGAGGGGCTCGGCGCGGCGGGGTCCATCGCGCGGACCGGCATGTCGGCTTCCCCCTCCCCCTTCAACGTCGAGATTGGGCCGTATCGGCGGTTCGCGTGCGTACGGGCGGACCTCTCGGAGCTGAAGCGGATCAAGAACCTGGCGGGCGGCACCGTCAACGACGTCGTGCTGGCCGCGGTCGCCGGGGCGCTGGGCCGCTATCCTGCGGGCGCGCGGCCACTCGACACGCGACCTGGCGCTGCGCGCCATGGTGCCGATCAGCGTCCGCGGCGCGGACGAGCACGGGGCACTCGGCAATCGCGTCTCCGCGATCATGGCGCCGCTGCCGGTCTGGTGCGAGAACCCGATCGAGCGCCTGCGAACCGTAACCGCCACGATGGGCGACCTGAAGTCCTCGAACCAGGCGGTCGGCGCGACCCTGCTCACCGAGGCCACCAACTTCGCCCCGCCGACGATCGCGGCGCAGGCCGCCCGGCTTCAGTCGCGACAGCGGTTCTTCAACCTGGTGGTGACCAACGTTCCCGGCCCGCAGTTCCCCCTGTACCTGCTGGGACGCGAGCTCCAAGACGTGTTCCCGATGGTGCCCCTGGCAAAGAATCAGGCCGTCTGCTTCGCCCTGATGAGCTACCACGGGCGCGTCAACTTCGGCCTCACTGCCGACTACGACGCGATGGCGGATGTCGACGTGCTCGCCGGCGACCTCGAGACCTCGATCGCCGAGCTGGCGGAAGCGGCCTCCTCAGCCGAAGGCGCCGCCGTGGGTGAGGCGCGCCGCGGCCAACCTCGGGTCGCGCGCCAGACCGAGCACCAGCTCTAGGTCCTCCCCGCGCCCGGTGTCGTAGGCGGAACCGGACCCCGGGTCCGGGTGGCCGGGGTGGACCATCCATTCGGTCACTCCGGCCGGCAGCTCGCCGCCGCCCGCCACCGCCGCGCGAAGCGCCTCGGGAAGGACCTCCTCTTCTTCGGCGAGCCGCCCCACGAGCCGATCCGGGGTCGCAGCGCCCTCGGCTCGCAGCAGGCGCCGATGGGCCGCGTCGATCGAGCGCACGGGAATCCCGCGCTGCCCAGCCTCCCGCGCGACCGTCTCGGCCACCCCGGGCGCCGCATGGCAGTGATGGTGGCCGTCCAGGAACGCGGCGGGGCGGCCGCACAGGCGCTCGAACCGCTCGAGCTGCTCACGCAGCACAGCCGCGACCGGCGGCCGCTCACCGGCGGCCGCGGCGCCCCTCACCTCCTCGGAGAGCTCCAGGTGCAGGCCGACCTCGACCCCGGTGGCGAGCAGCGGCGCCGGACGGCACCCGCCTCGAGTCACCAGGACGCCCACGGCGTCCACGGCTCCCACGGCGCCCGCCTCGAGGATCCCGCGGTCGTAGCTGCGCCGGTAGCCGTAGTCGTCGGCGGTGACGATCAATGCCGCCTCGCCGGGCACGCGAGAACGATTGCACGCGAGAGCCCACGCCGCCCGCCTGGGCGGACCGTGCCGGATGGCGTGTGGCGTCCGGGTGTGCGGCGATCCTGCGGGCGATGAGGCTCGGCCAACTGATCACCCGCTGGGAGCATCGCTACGGGCTGGTCCTGCTGTTGATCCTGTGCTCGCTCGTCTTCCAGCTGGCCGCCCCCGACGAGGACTGGGCGCGCCTGGTGACGATCGGGCTCCAGGGCGGAACGCTGATCCTGGCCCTGTACGCGTCGGAGGCGCGGCCCCGGATCGTGCGGCTCGCGGTCATCGTCGTGGTGGTCGCCGTCGCCGGCTCGTCCGCCGCGCTGATCGGCTTCGGCCAGCTCGGCACCACCGGGGGGCGCATCGTCGCCGTCCTCCTGGTCGCGCTGGCCCCGCTGGTGATCGTGGAGGGGGTCATGACGGGGGTTCGCCGGCACGGCGCGGTCACCCTCCACACCATGTTTGGCGTGCTGTGCATCTACCTGCTCGTCGGGATGCTGTTCTCGTACGGGTACGGCCTCGTCGGAGACGCGCAGTCGAAGCCGTTCTTCGCGTCCGGGGTCAGCGCGGACATCTCTGACTACCTGTACTTCAGCTTCGCAACCTTGACCACCGTCGGCTACGGAGACCTCGCCGCCGGCACGGACTTGGGGCGCTCGGTGGCGATCACGGAGGCGCTCGTCGGCCAGATCTACCTCGTGACGGTGGTCGCGGTGATCGTGGGCAGCCTCAGCCGGGGCCGGGCCTAACCCTCAGCCCCGCGGGCATACTCTCGGTGATGGCCGACGACGCAGCCAAGCTGCGGATCGCGCTCGCACAGGTGAACCCCACCGTCGGGGACATCGCCGGGAACTCGCGACTGATCTCGAGCTGGATCACCCGCTCGCGGGAGGCGGGGGCGCAGCTTGTGGTGTTCCCCGAGCAGGCTGTGACCGGCTATCCGGCCGAGGACCTGTGGCTGAAGCCCCACTTCCTCGAGGCGGCTCGAGAGTCTCTGGAGGAGATCGCCTCCGGGGCCGAGGGGATCGTGGCGCTGGTCGGCTTTCCGGAGCACGACGCGGGCACCTACAACTCCGTCGCCGTGCTCGGTGACCGGCGAATTCGCGCCGTGTACCGGAAGGTCCTGCTCCCGAACTACGGCGTCTTCGACGAGCGGCGCTACTTCGAGCCCGGCGACACGCCGATGCTGGTCGAGATCGCCGGCGTGTGCGTTGGCCTGACGGTCTGCGAGGACATCTGGTACCCGGGCCCGCCGGCTTCCGTGGAGGTCCTGGCGGGCGCGACCCTGATCGCCAACCCCTCGGCCTCGCCCTACCACTGTGGCCGCGGCGCCTATCGGGAGCGGCTGGTGCAGGACCGGGCCCGCGAGACCGGTGCCGCGTTCGCCGTCTGCAACCTGGTCGGCGGCCAAGACGAGCTGGTGTTCGATGGGCACAGCGTCGTGGTGTCGGCGCGAAGGCGAGACCCTCGCGCGCGCGCCGCAGTTCGCCGAGGAGCTCCTGCTCTGCGACCTCGAGCTTCCCGGAAGCCGCCCGCCCGCCGAGGAGGAGGATCGACGCACGCTCGAGGGCACGCCGGGACGGACGGTGCCCGTGGCCGCCCGCTTCGACGTTCCCCGCCCCGACGGAAGCGTCGAGCCGGTCCTCGCCGAGACGCTCGAGCCGGAGGCGGAGATCTACGAGGCGCTGAAGCTGGGCCTGCGCGACTACGTGCGAAAGAACGGGTTCGAGCGGGTCCTGGTGGCGGTCTCCGGCGGCATCGACTCGGCCCTCGTGGCCTTGATCGCCGCCGACGCGCTCGGCCCCGAGGGGGTGAGCTGCGTCGTCATGCCCTCCCCCCACTCGAGCGAGGACACGCAGGCCGACGCCCGCCAGATCGTGCGCAACATCGGCGCGGAGCTGATCGAGATCCCAATCGAGCCGGCGATGCGCGTCTACGAGGCGCTGCTGGAGAACCCGGGTGAGGACGCGGGAGCTGAGCGCGGCGATGAAGGCCCCATCACCGAATCGGCGCGTGAGCGCGAAACGGGAGGCGCCGGCGCGCAACTGGCGGCGGAGAACATCCAGGCGCGCATCCGCGGCAACCTGGTCATGGCCCTTTCGAACCGCTTCGGCTGGCTGGTACTCACCACCGGCAACAAGAGTGAGATGTCGGTTGGCTACGCGACCCTCTACGGGGACATGGCGGGTGGCTTCGCCGTGATCAAGGACGTGCCGAAGACGCTCGTCTATCGGCTGGTCAGGTATCGCAACCGGCTCTCGGGCGGGAAGCTCACCCCGGAGTCGGTGCTCGAGCGCGCGCCGTCGGCAGAGCTTCGCGCGGGCCAGCTCGACCAGGACTCCCTGCCCCCGTACGAGGTGCTCGACCGCATCCTGGCCGCCTACGTCGAGGAGGATCGCGCCCCCGATCAGATCGTCGCCGACGGGCTGCCTGCCCAGGTCGTGGACGAGGTGATCGCGATGGTCGATCGCTCGGAGTACAAGCGTCGCCAGGCTCCTC
The DNA here is from genome assembly GCA_963755775.1 of uncultured Actinomycetes bacterium. Lineage (GTDB taxonomy): Bacteria > Actinomycetota > Thermoleophilia > Solirubrobacterales > 70-9 > AC-56. The sequence goes on from CAVWKY010000009.1 coordinate 155,023, forward strand.
CCGGCATCAGGATCACGCCGAAGGCGTTCGGCCGCGACCGCCGGCTGCCGATTACGAACCGCTTTGGCGGTTAGCCGCCCGAACCGCGATCGTCATGCGGACCAGCGCGCAGACGCGCCCGTCATCGTCGCTGATCTCGACGTCCCAGACCCAGGTCGTGCGCCCGCGGTGGCGCGGGCGAGCGACGGCGTTGACGTGTCCGCCCAGGATCGGTCGCAACAGGGTCGTGCTGAGCGACTGCCCCATGGCCGCCATCCCCTCCCCGCGGACCGCCATCCAGGTGGCCGCCGAGCACATGCTCTCCGCGATCACGGCATAGACGCCCCCGTGCACCAGTCCCGCCGGCTGGCGGATGCGGTCCGACACCTCGATTCGCGCCCGGACCTCGTCTTCGGCGGTCTCCAGGTACTCGAGCCCGAGCAGCTCGCCCGGCCCGTCGCGTCCAGGCAGCTCCTCAACCCCCTCCGGCACGCGGAGAGCCTAGACCGTCCAGCTGCTCGTCACTCGGCTCGGGCTCGGCGCTCACATCGGCCGGAGACGGGCCCCACCGAGCGAGCGCGACGATCAGCGGCACCCGCAGGAGAACGAGGTCGACGATGACTCCGGCTGTGATCGCCAGTCCGAACTGGCGGGCCGGATCGAGGTCGGACCCTGCCAGCACGCCCGCCATGGCGGCGGCGACCACGGTGGCGGCCGCCGCTGCGGGCACCGTGAGGGCGGAGGCCGTCTCCGCCGCGACGTCTGGCCCGAGCCCCAGGAAGCGCTCGTCGCGCACCGCCTGAATCGCCGCAACCCCTCGGTTTGCCGACACGACGGCCAACGCCACAAGGAGCGAGGCCAGCGCCCCCGTCTCGAGCGCTCCTTCGCGGTGGACCACCAGCCACGAGGGGTGCCAATCCTGGTAGGCGAGCACGCATAGCCCGCACGCCGCGGCGGCTGGAAGCAGCGTTGCGATCGCCACCGGGATCAATCTGAGCGATCGGAAGCCCATCGCAAAGACCAGCGCAAGGGCGCCCGCGGAGACCGCCGCCGCCAGGACCAGCTTCGGGAACAGGGACTGCCCCTCGGCGCGATCATCAGCCGCGGCAGCCTCCGCTCCCCCGCCTGCGTCATCCAGCGGGCCCAGTGCCCTTTGCGCGGCCCTTGCCTCCGAGCCGCCCGGCAGGTCAGCGGCCGAGAAGGGGCGGCTTTCGCCGTGCAGGAGCGGCACCGCGGCCAGGGCCATCACCACGACCGCGACCACCACGCTCACCGCGCTGCGAGCGCGGGAGCGCGCCACGAACCCGCTCAGGATCCCCGCCGCCTCCCCCCCTCTCACTCCTGGCGACGATTCCTTGGCGTTCTTTCCGCGCTTGATCTCCAGGGCCACCAGCGCAGGTACCGCCACCAGGCTGGACGCGACCGCCAGAACGCAAGCCACGACGCAGGCGAGCACCATCGAGGGGCCCTGCTCCAGAGGGGTCACCAGTACCCCGGTGGTCGCGGCCGTGGTCGCGAGCGCGAACGGCAGCACCATCGCTCCGCCTCCGTGCATCGCCTCCCGAAGTGCCTCGGCCGGCTCGGACATCGAGGCCTCGTCGCGAAAGCGCGCCACCAGCATCGATGGCGCCTCGACCCCGAGCGCCAAGCCCACCACGGCCCCCGGAGCGATGCCGAGCAGCGACACCTCGGCGAATCCGTCGGCGAGACGAAGCGCTGCCAGGGCGCCCGCGATCGCCGTCGCGGCGCACAGCAGGGGGGCGGCCGCAAGTCGCAGGCCGAAAGCGGCGATCGCGATGAGCACGACGAGCGGTACCACGAGGAGCTCGAGGGTCCCGAGGTCGTCGGCCAGCTCGTGTCGGGCGTCGTGCGCCGTCACCACGGTCCCGCCGAAGGCCAAGCGGAGCGGGCCCGGATCGATCTCCTCCTCGATTCGCTCCACGGCACGCTGGCGCGCGGTCTCATCCTCCGGGGCCAGCGACACCAACAGGGCGATGGAGCGCCCGTCGGCCGAGATCGGGCCGCGGGACACCGAAGCGACCTCGGAATCCAATCGGACCTGAAGCGAGATCGCCTGCAGCGCGACCCGATATATGCGCGAGCGCACCGGGACGTCCCCGGTGGTCGCGATCACGAGGTCCGCCCCAGCTTCGCCGGACCCCGCCGAACTGGCTTCCTCGAGGGTGAGCGAGCCAACCCCAAGGCGCTCGGGCGCACCGATGGCGAAGGCCAAGAAGACCGCCAGCACCGCAAGCTGCGCCGCCAGCACCGCCCACGGGCGCCTCAGCGCGAGATCGGCGAACCGCCCCGTCAAGGGCGACAGGACGCCATCAGCACGTTCTCAACCTCGCGCACCCCTCGATCATCGCTGAATGGTCCGTGATCCTGACTCCGTAGGCTTTCCCGGGTGGCTCTATCCGCCGACCAGAAAGCGCTGTTGCAGCTCCTGCTCGAGCGCGGGCAGAGCTACGACGACCTCGCGGCGCTACTCGACGCGGATCAGGCGGAGGTCCGCGCCCGGGCCCGCGCCGCGCTGACCGAGCTCGGGGGCGCGGACCCCGACCGTCACGTCGGACTGACCGACTACCTGCTGGGACAGGCGGACCCGATCGACCGGGCCGATGCCGTGCGCCATCTGAAGGACCACCCCGACGACCTGGCGCTGGCTAGCGAGATCGCCCAGAAGGCCCGCCTGATCGCGCCCCAGGCCGAGCTTCCCCGGCTGCCCGGGGAGGAACGCCAGCCGCGCCCGCGCCGGGCCGGACGCCCACTCGCTTCACGGGTCCCAATGCCGGGCCGTCTGCGTCAAGGGCAACCGCCGGGACCCGCGAGCGGTCCGGGGACGCCGGTACCGCGGACGCCGCGGACGACGTGGTCCCGGCGCCAGACCCAGCTCCTCGTGGGCCTCGGAAGCGGAGCGGTCCTGCTGTTGATGGTCGTCCTTGCCGTCGCCGGCGTCTTCAGCAGTGGAGGCGACGGTGCGACTACCACCACGACCTCACCGACCTCGACTCCGCTCGCAGGGCATTCCCGATCGCACTCAAGCCAGACGACTCCGGGAACGTCCAGAACTCATTTCCGCTTCCCCCGGGGTCGGAGGCGACTTTTGCCGCGGGTCCAGGCCATCTACGTAACCCTCGCTGAAAAAGGTTCTCCTGCGTCAAGACAGCCGTCAGCGGAACCGATCATCCCATGAAAGGGAAGACGGCGTTCACGGGCATCGTGAATGCGACGAAGGCCCAGAAGAAGGTGATCCCGGTCCCGCTACAACCCCAGCAGGGCGTGCGGGGATCAGGGGCCGCGGCGCTGGGCGTCAAACGCGACCAGCCATTCTTCAGCCTCCAACTCAACGGACTGGACCAGGCGCCAGGGACTCGGTCTACGTTGTCTGGTTAGTGATCACCTAGGCGATCCCGTGCCTCCGCTATCGGCAGCGGTACCCGTCGCAGTCGCGCTCGTCCTGCTGCTCCCCGCACCGAGCCACCCTGGAAGCCTGAACGACCAGGCGCTCTGGCGCCCCGCGCCGGACGAGCGCTGGCAGTACCAGCTGGAAAGTGGGAATCGCCGCCTCGCGTCCACTGGGGGCATCGACGTGGACGTCTGCGAGCCGCCTCACGGCGGAGGCGCCTGCGGGCGTCCCGACGTCTTCGACATCGACCTGTACGTGGACGGCCGCATCGCCGGTAACGACCACACCATCAACACGGCGGCCGTGAACGCCATTCACGCCCGGGGCGCGCACGCGGTGTGCTACATGTCGGCGGGCGATGCGGAGCGCTTCCGGCCCGACTACCGCAAGTACGTGAGGTTCGACCGGCGCCATCACCACAGCCTGATTGGCAAGCAGTTCAGCCGCCGCTTCCCGAACGAGTACTGGCTCAACCTCAAGAACGGGCGCGGACAGCGCGACTTCATCTTGCGCCGCGTCGAAGCCCGGACGCGAAAATGCGCCCGGGCCCGGTTCGATGGGATCGAGTACGACGTCGTGGATGCCTACTCCCAGGGGCGCAAGATCACCGGCTGGCGGATCACGGCTCGCCATCAGCTCATCTTCAACCGCGCGCTGGCACGAATCGCGCACCGGTACAGGCTGTCGGTGGCGCTCAAGAACGACCTCGGACAGGTCCCGAAGCTGGAGCCCGCCTTCGACTATGCGATCAACGAGCAGTGCTTCCAGTACGCCGAGTGCACCAACAGTCCCCCACCCGGATATCGGGCCTTCACCCGCGCCGGAAAGGCGGTGTTCCAGGTCGAGTACCGCATTCCGCTCCGCCGCTTCTGCGGCCGCGCCGCCGAGCTCGGATTCGTCGCGATCAAGAAGGCGGGTGACTTCTCCCTGCGGGCACGGCCCTGGAAGCCCTGCCGCTAGGACGAGCTCCCCCGGCCACGGTGCCCCGGTTAGGGCCGCTGGCTGGCCGGAATCAGCTTGCCGGGGTTCATGATCCCCGCCGGGTCGAGGCGCTCCTTGACCGCGCGTAGGGCCTCGATCCCCAGCTCGCCGACCTCGGCCCGCATGTACGGGACGTGGTCCACGCCCACGGCGTGATGGTGGGTGATCGTTCCCCCCTCCCCCACGATCGCCTCGCACGCCGCGGTCTTCACCACCCGCCACTGCTCGAGCTCGGCGCCGGGACGGCGGCGGGCCAGGAAGGTGAAGTAGAGAGATGCGCCGTCGCGGTAGGCATGGGAGAGATGGCACATGACGATCCCCGGCGTGCCCTGGTCCGCGAGCGCGGCGCCGATCGCCCCCCGCACGGCCTCGTACAGCCCAGCGAGGCGGCTCCAGGTGTGAGCGGTCTCGAGCGTCTCCACCATGTAGCCCAGGTCGAGGAGCTCGTCGCGAAGATACGGGCCTTCGTACCGGTTCCGTTCCCACGCGCGCCCAGGCGCCGCGCCCAGCCCGGCGGCGTCGCCGGAGCGAAGCAACCTCCCCGACAGCGCCCGCCGGCGCTCCACCGCCTCCGGCTCGCCCTCCCAGCCGCAGACGACCAGGCATCCCTCGGCCCGCCGACGCAGGCGAAGGTAGCCGGAGAGCAGGCTGCGCTGGATCCCCGACGCACCCGAGAGGCCCATCGAGACCCTGGTCTCGGCCTGGTCGGAGAGGCGCACCACGTCCGGCAGGGCGTCGGCTTGGGCCAGCGAGCGCACGATCTCGGCTCCCGAGCCGAAATCGGGTGCCATCCACGCCTCGTAGCGGCCGCGCTCGGGAACAGCCCGCACCCGGGCGGTGACCCGGGTTATCGCGCCGAGGACGCCCTCCGAGCCGACCACCAGCTCGCGCAGGGCCGGGCCGGCGGCGCTATGCGGGGTCTCGACCGTTCGCAGGCTGCCGGTCGGCGCGGTGAGCTCGACCGACGTCACCAGCTCGTCGAAGCGGCCGTACCCGCTCGAGGCCTGCCCCGCCGACCGCGTGGCGGCGAAGCCGCCGATGGTGGCGCACTCGAACGACTGCGGGAAGTGGCCGAGGGTGACCCCCTGGCCGCGAAGCGCCTTCTCTGCCTCCGGGCCCCGCAGCCCAGGGCCCAACGTCGCGGTCATCGAGCGCAGATCCACGCTCACCTTCCGCAGGCGTCGCAGATCGAGCGAGATCAGCCGCTCGAAGCGTCCGGCCAGGGGCTCCACGCCACCCACCACGCTCGTGCCACCGCCGAACGGCACCACGGCGACTCCCTCACGGGCGCAGACCTCCAAGACCCGGGCGACCTGAGCGTCGTCCGCCGGGAGGACCACCGCATCAGGCGCTTGCTCGAGCCGGCCCGATCGCAGGCGAACCAGATCGTGGTAACCGCGGCCGGCTGCCCGTCGCAGCCGGTCCTCGCTGCCGTCCAGGACCGCGGCCTCGCCGACCGCCTCCGCGATCTCCGGCGGCAGCGGCCGCGACTCCGGCATCGCCACCTGCTCGAGCCCGACCCGGTCCGCGGGCTCGGCCTGGCCGAGCTCGGAGCGGAGCATTGCCCGGGCGTCGCCACCCAAGCTCGCCCCCTTCGCCTCGCTGCCCCATCCCCACCACTTCATCCCGGCGCCGGTGCGCTCGGCGGCGGTCGTGCCTGGCTGAGTCACAGGACCATTCACGCGCTTGGAGCACCCACGGCCCGCTCGAGCCCGTCGAGGGCTTCGTCAAGTCGCTGTCGCACGGCGCGTCGCATCATCGGCGATCCCAGGCGCGAGAGGCCGCGCAGCCGCTCGTTGGCCGTCAGGGTGACCTCCGTGCGGGAGTCGTGCGGCTGCAGGCGGATCTCGAGGAGGGCGGAGCGCAGGATCTTCGCGAACGGAGTCCCCTCGACCTCCTGCTCCCATACGTAGCGCTCACCCACGGCGGCGCTGGTGCACCGGTAGTCGGCCCGCACACCGGAACCGCGCTCGGTCTGAAGGACGGTCGTCCAGCGGCTGCGGCGTCCGCCAGGGGACTTGTGCACGTCCTCCACGCGTCCGGTTCGCGGCCACCATCGCGGCAGATGGTGCGGGTCGGAGACCAGATCCCACACCCGCTGGCGCGGCGCATCGATCACCCGTTTTCGTGAGACCCGAGGCATAAGAGCCGGAGGCCGCGAAAAGCGAGCCTGGCCAGGACGCAGCCGGATCGGCGATGCGAGCGTACTGAAAACGTACGTGAGCGAGACGATCCGGCGAGGACACCGCCAGGCGATGCTTTGCAGCGCCCTAGTCGCCCTTGAGGCGGCGGAGGTCACGTACTAGGAGCAGGTGCTTCAAATGCCCGCAAACCGCCGCCAGGCTCTCCAGGTTCTCGACCGCCTCCTTGCGGCGGGCCTGGCTTCGCGACCGAAGCGCCGGGCCGACGAGCTGCTGAAGTAGCGCCGCCTCGCGGTCGGCCGAGGTGCGAAACACACGCAGGTTGCGGCCGGCGACGCCGAACCGGGATAGCTCGCCCGCGGCGCGAACGATCTCGAGATCGGTCTCGTCGTACACCGATCTGCCCTCGCGTCGCTCGGGCTGGACGATTCCGTACTCCTGGAGCTCGCGCAGCAACCCCTCGGAGACTCCAGCCTGGTCGAGGAGCTCCTCCGTCGTCATCACCGAGACCGGCGCGTCCACCGACGCCGCCCGGCGGGTGGCGGCAGCATCGCTGCCGCGGCGTGAGCCCGTGAAGTCGCCCGTCGCCAGCTCCTGCCGGATCACCCTGAGCGGCAGGAACTCGTCGCGCTGCATGCGCAGGATGGCTCGCAGGCGCTCGACGTCGGTTTGGCTGTAGAGCCTGTAGCCCCCCTGGGTGCGGCGTGGGGAGAGGAGCTTCTGGTCCTCGAGGTAGCGGATCTTCGAGATCGAGATGTCGTCGAACTCCTGGCCCAGGATCTTGGCCACGGCGCCGATCGTCAGCGCCTTGCGCGGCCGCGATGCGGAGCCGCCCTCCGAGGCCGGCCGCCGGTCGGTGTCCGCCCGTCTCGTGTTTCCCTCTTCTCGCTTGGTCGCGATCGCCATCGTCAGCGCTCCAGGTAGCTCAGCTTGTACTTCCCGACCTGGATCTCGTCGCCGTCGTCGAGCTTGTGCGACTCGATCCGTCGCCGGTTGACGTAGGTCCCGTTGAGCGATCCGAGGTCGTCGATGTAGAGGCCGTCCTGGCGGCGCACGAGCAGGGCGTGGTTGCGCGACACGGTGACGTCGTCCAGGAAGACCCCGGCATCCGGTGTTCGACCGATGCTCATGCGGTCGCGGTCGATCGTGAAGCTCTCCCCTGCCCGACCTCCGCCGGAGCGGATCACCAGCGCCGCTCCCGCCTTGTCGACTTCGTCGGTGACGTCGACCGGCTCGTACTCCCCGGTGTCGCCCACCTTGTAGGCCATCGTGGACGCGTCATCGCCCTCCGAGCGCGCCAAGAAGGCGCCGCACTTCAGGCAGTAGTTGGCGCCCTCCGGATTGACGAATCCGCACTCGGGGCAGTGCAGAGCCATCGTCCTAGCCCGTCTCGTCCTCGGGCGGGACGGGGACCTTACCCAGCAGGATGTCCGTGAGCTGCTGCACGTCCTGACCGGAGATCAGCACGTCCCCGGCCTCGCGCTTGGCCTTGAGGCGGTTGACGAGCTCGGCTCGAAGGATGTCGATCTTGCCGTGCAGCAGCCGTCGCTGGTACGAGACCTGGCGCTCCTCGTCCGCCAGCTCGTCGATCAGCCTTTTGAGCTCCGCGTCGCTCATCGAGCTGATGTCCGGGAAGGTCTCGTCCACTTACGCTCTCCCTCTCGTCGTTTGACCGCCGCGAATTATAGGCTCGTTGACAAAAGGTCAACTTGAGGTTGAGCCTCTTGCATGCGCTCTGCCGGACGCGCGATCGGCGGACAGGCCCGCCTTCAGGTAGAGCGCGGTGGCAAGCAGCGAACCCACGAGGCCGACCAGGAACATCGCCGGTCCGACCCAGGCGTCGAAGGTCAGCGCGAAGAAGATCCCGCCCATGGTCAGCCAGACGCTCCATCGCCCGACCCAGTTGATCTCGAGGTCCACCCCGCGCCGCAGCGCGATCTGGGCCAGTACCAGGGTGGCGGCCTCGCGGACGGCCAGCACGGCCAGCGCCCAGCGAGGCAGGAGCTCGAACTTCCAGGTGACGACAATGCCGGCGAGCACCGTCAGGCGGTCGACGAGTGGGTCCAGGAGGGCCCCCATGCGGCTGTACTGGCCGGTTGCCCTGGCGAGGAACCCGTCCAGGTAGTCGCTGGCCGAGATCGCCAGGTACAGGGCCGAGGCGGCGGCGCTTCGCCCGTCGCCGGAGCGAAGCGCCACGTACAGGAACACGGGAATCCCCGTAAGCCTCACGTACCCCACCAGGTTGGGGATCGTCAGCGGCCGTAGCGGCTGCCCTCGCCGGGTCTCGCGCGGCTTGGGGCCGGAGCGATCGAGGCCGAACAGGCGGCGGGTGCGCACGCGCTCAGGCGAGCTCGCCGAGGAGCTCACGCGCCCGCGAGACCGCACCCGCGGGGTCGACCCGCTCCTCCGCACCGGTGCGTCGCACCTGCGCCTCGACCGCTCCCTTCGCCAGCGTCCTGCGGCCGACGGTGATCCGCAGCGGGCAACCCAAGAGCTCCGCGTCGGTGAGCTTCTCCCCCGGCCCGGCGTCGCGGTCGTCGTACACCACTTCGACCTCTGCCTCCCGAAGCTCCTCGTAGAGCCGCTCGGCCGTCTGCATCACCTCATCGCTGCCCTTCCCAAGGCCGACCAGGTGGACTTCCCAGGGAGCGATGGAAGGCGGCCAGACGATGCCGCGCTCGTCGGCGCCCTGCTCGATCGCGGCGGCGATCGTGCGCGCCGGGCCGATCCCGTAGCTCCCCATGACGATCGGGTGTTCGCGCCCCTCCTCGTCGACGTAGTTGGCCCCCAGTGGCTCCGAGTAGCGCGTCCCGAGCTTGAAGATCTGGCCCACCTCGATCGCCGGCTCGAGCTCGATCGGATGGCCGCTCGGCGCCAGGTCACCGGGCTCCACTGAGCGGATGTCAAGCTCCTCGTAGGAGAAGTCGCGACCGGGGACGACGCCGATCAAATGGGCGTCCGGCCGGTTAGCTCCCGCGAAGTACCCGCCGCCCTGGATGGCGGCATCCTTGATCACCGGGACGCCCGCGCCCACCGGCCCGATGAAACCGGGCGGGCCCAGCTGCGACTCGATCTCCCGCGCCTGCGCGGGACGGAAGTCGGCGCCGAGCGCGTTGCGGAGCTTGATCTCGTTCAAGCGGTGGTCGCCACGGACCACGGCGAGCACGAATCCGCGGTCCTCGACGACCACTGGGATCGCCTTCATCGCGGCGCCGCCGGGGACTCCGAGCGCGTTCGCCACCTCCTCGACGGTCGTCAGCCCGGGCGTCGGGACCTCGCGCGCCTCGTCCAGAGGCGGCGGCAGCTCGACGGCCTGCGGTTCGGCGGAGGCCACCTCGACGTTCGCCGCGTACCCTGGGGCGAGCGCGACCTCGTTCTCCCCCGCTTCGCACGGCGCCAGGTACTCGTGGGCCCCCGAGCCGCCCATCATCCCGACGTCGGCCTCGACGCGATAGGTGCGCAGCCCACAGCGCTCGAAGATCCGGTCGTAGGCCTGGATGTGGAGCTCGTAGCTTCGGTCGAGCCCCTCGGCGTCGCGGTCGAAGCTGTACGAGTCCTTCATCGTGAACTCCCGCGTCCGCAGCACCCCCGCTCGGGGCCGGGGCTCGTCCCGCTCTTTGGTCTGCACGTGGTACAGGATCATGGGGAGCTCCCGGTAGGAGCGGACCTCGCGAGCGACGTGGAAGGTCAGGCTCTCCTCGTGCGTCATCGCCAGGGCCAGCTCGGCCTCCCTGCGGTCCTTGAGCTTGAACAGCTCGTCGATGTCGTAGCGGCCGGTTCGCTTCCAGAGCTCCGCCGGCTGCAGTACCGGCATCAGCATCTCCTGTCCCCCGATCGCGTCGATCTCCTCGCGGATGATCTGCTCCACGCGCTTCACGACCCGGTAGCCGGCGGGCAGGAACGTCCACAGCCCCGCGCCGAGTTGCCGAATCAGCCCGGCCCGGACCATCAGCCGGTGGGAGAGCGCCTCGGCGTCGGCGGGATCCTCGCGCAGGGTCGGCAGGAAGTAGCTGGACAGCCGGCTCACCGGCGCGAGCCTAGATGATCGATTCCACGGCCGCCCGCGAGGGCAGCGGCCCGCCTACGCGCGGGTGAACCGGCGTCCCGCAACCGGTGAGGACTCCCCATCCTCCTCCGCCTGCTCCCTCGCTGCCTGCGCCTCCATCTGGGCGATGCGCTCGGGCGTCAGCTCGTCCACGTTCTCGTCCTCGATCCTTCGCAGCCAGGCGGCGCCTTCGGCCGCCTTCGAGTCGTCCACCTCGACGCTGCCGCGGTGAAGCGACTTGTCGATCTCCTCGAACAGCGCGTCAACAAGCGCCGCCTGGGGCACCTTCCTCAGGGGCTTGCCGTGGGCGAAGATCAGGCCCTCGTTCTTGGCTCCCGTGATCCCAAAGTCCGCATGCGAGGCCTCGCCGATCCCGTTCACGGCACACCCGAGGACGGCGACCTCGATCGGCTCGGAGTACTGCTCGAGGCGCCGTTCGATCTCCGCCACCACGGTGTCCATGTCGAACTGAAGGCGTCCGCACGTCGGACAGGCGATCAGCACCGGGCCTCGCTCGCGCAGCCCAAGCGCCTTCAGGATCTCCCAGGCGACCTTGACCTCCTCCTCGGCGTGGAAGGTCGAGAGGCTGATCCGGATCGTGTCGCCCACGCCGTCGGCCAGTAGCGCTCCGAGGCCCACGGCCGACTTCAGCGATCCGGACCACTTCGTCCCCGCCTCGGTGATCCCGAGGTGGATCGGGTACTCGATCTTCGACGCGAGCAGGCGGTTGGCCGCGATCGTGTTCGGCACGCTCGTGGACTTGATCGAGACCTTGAAGTTCTCGAACTCCAGCCGCTCCATGAGCTCGACGAACTCAACTGCGGCCTGCACCAGCGCATCCACGGGATTGGCGCGCTCCAGCTCGTGCAGGTGCTTCGGCAGCGACCCGGAGTTGACCCCGATCCGCATCGGGACGCCGACGGCCGTCGCCCGCTGGGCGACCTCCGCGACCTTGTCGGGTCCGCCGATGTTGCCGGGATTCAGGCGGATGCAGTGAGCTCCCACGTCGATCGCCTTCAGCGCCAGCGTGTGGTTGAAGTGGATGTCGGCGATCACGGGGATCGGCGACTCGGCGACGATCGTCCGCAGCGCCTCGACGTCAGCGTCGCGGGGCACAGCCACGCGCACGAGGTCGGCTCCCGCCTCGGCCACGTCGTGCACCTGCTTCATGGTCGCCTGCAGGTTGGCGGTCTCGGTCTTGGTCATCGTCTGCACCGCGACCGGCGCCCCGCCGCCGATCGGCACGTCCTTGACCCAGATCTGGCGCCTGGAGGCCATCGGGAACAAGGGTACCGAGGGCCCTAGGCACCATTGGGACGCACGCCTGAGCCGTGCGTCCATCTCCAGCGTCCGCGGCGCGGCGAGTGAGCGATTGGTAGCGCTATGCGCGGCGAATCACTCACTCGACCGCTGAGTCATCGAGTGAAGGATTGGGACCCTTGTAGGCACTCAACTGCGCACTCGACCCTGCACACGCCGATCGTCGCATGGCTGCCTGCGGCGGCGCCGCTCAGTCGTAGAGCGCCTCGATCTGGTCCGCGTACTTCTCGGCGATCGGCTTGCGCTTCAGCTTCATCGTCGGCGTCAGCTCGTCGCCACCAGGCTCCCAGTCCGTCGGCTGGACCGCGAACCGCTTCACCTGCTCGACTCGCGCCAGGTCCTGGTTGGCGGCGTCCACGCCGCGCTGCACCTCGGCGACCAGCTCGTCGCTGGCGGCGATCGCCGCGAGGTCGCCCTCGACCCCATGCTCCTCGGCCCACCGCTTGGCCGCCTCGGGGTCGAGCGTCAACAGGGCGCTGATGTACTTGCGGCTGTCGCCGATCGCCACCGCCTGGCTGACCAGCGGGATCTGCTTCAGTCGCGCCTCGATGTTCGCCGGGGAGAGGTTCTTGCCCTGGGCGGTGATGATCAGCTCCTTCTTTCGATCGACGATGCGCAGATAGCCGTCATCGTCGAACTTCCCGATGTCGCCGGTGAGCAGGAAGCCGTCCTCCGTAAAGGTCTCGGCGGTCTTCTCGGGCAGGTTGCGATAGCCCTTCATCACCACCGGGCCCTTGATCATGATCTCGCCGTCCTCGGCGAGCTTGATCTCCACTCCGGGTGCCGGGGGTCCGATGGTCCCGATCCTGATCCGGTGGGGCGGGTTGCAGGTTCCCGCTCCGGTGGTCTCCGACATGCCCCAGAGCTCGGACAGCGGGATCCCGAGGGCGTGGAAGAACTCGATCACCTCCGGAGGTGTCGGCGCGGCGCCGACGTTGCAGGCCTCGACCTGGTCCAGGCCCAAGTGCCCGCGGAGCTTCGAGAAGAGCTGCTCGTCGGCCTTCGCGACCTGCGCCACGAGCTCCTCGGGAACCGGCTCGCCCGCCTGCTCGAGCTTCACCTTCTGGAGCGCCGCGGACAGCGCGGCGTCGGTGGCGGCGCGCTGATCGGGCGCCGCCGCCGCCAGCGACTGCTCCAGGCCCGCCTTGAGCTTCTCCCAGATTCGCGGTACCGCGAAGAACCAGGTGGGACGGACCTCCGGCAGGTAGGCCATCACCTCCCGGGCGTCGGGGCAGCAGGTGATCGTGAAGCCGCACAGCATCGGCAGGTAGTGGCTCACGTTGCGTTCGGCCACGTGGGCCATCGGCAGATAGGAGACGATCCGCCCCCCGTCGGGGAACTGGATCAGCTCGTCGTAGGAGCGGACGGTCTCGCAGATGTTGGCGTGGGTGATCTGGACGCCCTTCGGCGGCCCGGTCGTCCCCGAGGTGTAGATCAGGGTGAGGACGTCGTCAGGCTGCACCGCTCGCCAGGCCGCCTCGAAGTCGAAGCCGGAGTCGCCCCTCGCGGCGAGCTCCTCCAGGGAACTCGCTCCCGCCGCCGGCTCGCCGTCCACTACCACCACCTGCTCGACTTCCCCCACCGCGTCGCTCGCGTCGAGCACCTTCTGGACGTGTGCCTGCTCGGTGATCACGATCCGGCTGCCGGCGTCGCCGAACAGGTGGGCGATCTGCTCCTCGGTGTAGGTGTTGTAGACGGAGAACGGTGTCGCCCCCAGATGCATGACGGCCGAGTCCGCGAAGTGGAACTCGGGCCGGTTGGAGAGCATCAGGGCGACCGTGTCGCCTCGCGCCACGCCGGCGGCGGCGAGGCCCGCCGCGATCGACCTCACCCGATTGGCGTACTCACCCCAGGTGCAGGCGAACTCGTCGCCGCGGGTGCGGATCGCCGGCCGGTCCGGGTGCGCGGCAGCGGTGGCCTGAAAGGCCTCACAGGCGGTTCGGCCGTCGAGGCCGGCGGGCCGCGCCGTGCTCCTGGCAACCGTCTCTACCCCCATCCGGCCACAAGCCTATCCCGGATCCCCGGTCCTAGCGGACGTTGAACCCCTCTCCGGTCAACCGGTCGATGTCGTTCGTCAAGCCGATGGCGAACAGCATCATGACCAGGAGGAACCCGATCACCCCCGCACGCTCCATGACCCTGAACGGCACGGGCCGGCCGCGCACCTTCTCGACCAGGCTCCAGAAGATGTGGCCCCCGTCGAGCGGCAGGAACGGGAACAGGTTGATGACCGCCAGCGAGAGGCTGATCACCGCGATCAGCGACAGCGCCTCACGCGGCCCGAAGTCGATCGCCTGCCGCGTCACCTCATAGCTGCCGACCACGCCGGAGAGCTGCTTTCGCTGCTCGGGATCGATGATGCGCACGAGGATCCCCACCGTCCGGCTGGTCACCTCCCACATGAAGCTCACCGCCGCGCCCGCCGCCTCGGCGACACCCGGATCGAGTGGCTGCGCCCCATAGGAGAAGCCGAGCCGGGTGCGGCCGATCGCATCGTCGTACTCGGGCGTGATCGAGAGAGTCCGAACTTGGCCGTCACGCTCGATCTTGACGTGCACCGGCGTCTTGGCGCGGCAGCCGTCCGTCTCCTTGCCCGGGCACTCGTGACTGGCGACCAGCCGGGCGAAGCGCGACAGCCGCTCCTCGGTGGACTCGCCGGCGAAGGCTTTGCCGTCCACCGCCAGGATCCGGTCGTTCGGCCGAAGCTCTGCGGCGGCCGGCGAGCCCGGCACGACGTCGCCGACGGTGTCGTTTAGCTGCTGGGCGCCGAAGGCGAGCCCGAACAGCAGCAAGAACGCGATCAGGAGGTTGATCGCTGGGCCGGCCGCGATCACCACGATCCGCTTCCAGACCGGCTGGTGGTAGTAGGCGCGCGGGGCGACCTCGGGCGGCAGCTCCTCGTCGGGGTTCATGCCGGTGATCTTCACGAAGCCGCCCAGCGGGATCGCTCCGATCCCGTACTCGGTCTCGCCACGGCGCACCTTCGCGATCGCCGGCGGGAAGAAGAGGTAGAAGCGCTCGACCCGCATCCCCACGGCCTTGGCGGCACTGAAGTGGCCCGCCTCGTGCAGGATGATCAGCGCCGCGAACCCGGCGGCGGCCAGGATGTAGCTCACCTGGCTACCCGGGCCCTCTCGACCAGGCCCCTGGCGAGCTCCCGTGCCTCGGCGTCGACGGCGTAGAGGTCCTCGAAGTGGCTCGGAGTCGTAGCCGGGAGCGCCTCGAGGGTTCGCTCGACAACGTCAGCGATCGCCGTGAACGCGATCCGGGCCTCCAGGAAGGCCTCCACCGCGACCTCGTCCGCCGCGTTCAGGACGCACGGGGCGGTGCCCCCGGCCTCGCCGGCGTCCCGCGCCAGTCGCAGGCACGGAAAAGCGTCGAGGTCGGGCTCCTCGAAGGTGAGCTCACCCGTCGCCGCGAGGTCCAGCGCCGGCAGCTCGACGTCGGCGCGTTCGGGGTAGTGCAGGGCGTAGGAGATCGGCACCCGCATGTCCGGGTAGCCGAGGTGAGCGAGCGACGCACCATCGTTCATGTGGACGAGCGCGTGAACGATCGACTGCGGATGGACGAGGACGTCGATTCGCCCATACGGGAGGCCGAACAGGTGACGAGCCTCGATCAGCTCGAAGCCCTTGTTGGCCATGGTGGCGGAGTCGATCGTGATCCGCCCACCCATCTCCCAGGTCGGGTGCGCAAGAGCCTGGTCCGGGGTGACGCCGGACAGGTCGGCACGGCCTCGAAACGGGCCGCCTGAAGCGGTCAGGACGAGGCGCTCGACGTGGCCGGGACCCGCTGAGGCGACCAGCTGGAACAGCGCCGAATGCTCTGAGTCCACCGGGACGATCCGGGAGTCGGTGGCCTCGGCGAGAGCGGTGACGAGCTCGCCACCCACCACGAGGCTCTCCTTGTTGGCCAGGGCCAGGTCGATTCCCTCGCTCAGTGCGACGATCGTCGGCCCCAGTCCGGCCGACCCCACCATGCCGTTCAGGACCAGATCGGCTCCGGCACCGCCGACGAGCTCGCGGATCCCCTCCGTCCCTGCCACGACTCGGCCGTTCCAGGCGTCGGCCGCCGTCCTCGCGGCATCGTGATCGGCGAGCGCCACGGTGGGGACTCCGTGATCGCGCGCCTGTTCGAGGAGGCGCTCCCAGTTGGACCCCGCGGCCAGCCCGATCGCTGTGAGCTCATCCGAGCCCGAGATCACCTCCAACGCCTGCTCGCCGATCGAGCCCGTGGAGCCGAGAATGACGATCCCCTTCACCTCGGGGCAGTGTAGGGGCGGGGATTCGGGGGGCCTAAAGCCGGGGATAACCTCACACGATGCTCGCCGTCGGCGCCCATGTCGCCCCGCTGAACCCGCTCGCGGACGCCTCCGCCCTCGATGCGGATTGCGTGCAGATCTTCCTCTCCGACCCTCAGGGATGGGAGAAGCCTCCACCGAGGTCGGACGCCCAGGAGCTTCGGCGCTCGCCCGTCCCCGTCTACGTGCACGCCCCTTACCTGATCAACGTCTGCTCGCCGAAGAACAACGTCCGCTACGGCTCCCGCAAGATCCTCCAGCAAACCTGCGAGGCGGCCGGCGAGATCGAGGCCGCGGCGGTGGTCGTCCATCCCGGCCATGCAGAAGATGGCATCGAGGCGGGTTTTGGTCGCTGGGCACGAACGCTTGAGATGCTCGAGACCGAGGTTCCGCTCTACATCGAGAACACCGCCGGCGGGGACAACGCCGTGGCGCGGCGGTTCGACGCACTCGCCGGGCTGTGGAATACGGTCGCCTCGGCGAAGACCCAGGTCGAGCTGGGGTTCTGCTTCGACACCTGCCACGCCCATGCGGCGGGCGAGGAGCTCTCCGACGCGGTCGAGCGGGTGCTGGCGATTGTCGGTCGAATCGACCTCCTGCACGCCAACGACTCGCGCGACCCGCCCGGCACGGGAGCCGATCGCCACGCAAACCTGGGACGGGGCGAGATGGATGCGGGGGCCCTGCGGGAGATGATCCGCGCCGCGAAGGCGCCAGTCGTGTGCGAAACGCCGGGCAGCGCCGAGGACATCCGCGCGGACCTCGACTTTGTTCGCGACGCCTTGGCGGCCTAATACACGAGTGCGACCGCCAGGTAGTAGCCGGCGACGACCGTGAACAGCACCGCATCGAGGCGGTCCAGAAGGCCGCCGTGGGGGCCGAACGCGCGGCCGGTGTCCTTGATCCGGAGGTCCCGCTTGACCATGGACTCGAACAGGTCCCCCACCGGCGCCAGGGCGGCGACGCACATGCCCATGATCAGTGCGTCAACGCCCGACAGCCAGTCCTGGTAGAGGCCGGCGAACCAGAAGCCGAGGGTTCCCCCCACGAACCCGAAGGCCAAGCCCTCCAGGGTCTTGTTCGGCGACAGTCCCGGGGCCAGGCGGCGGCGCCCGAACAGGCGCCCCCCGCATATGCCGCCGTGTCGGTCAGGAAGGTGCCGACGAGGACGTCGATCATCAACGCGCCGCCGTGGACCGGTAGCTCGCGCAGGAGCACTGCGTGGGCGAAGGGGACCGCGATCCACCCGATCGCGAACAGGGTGATCGCCATCGAGCGGGTGACTCCCTCGCGGGAGTCGCGCGCCAGCGCCAGCGCGAACATCGCCGGAAACGTCGCCACGGCGACGAGCACGATCTGGAACTGGCTGCCGTAATAGGCGGCCACCACCATGCCGGCGGCGGCCGCCAGGGCGACCAGCACCATGGGCCGGTAACGGCGCGTCATGCGAAAGAACTCCGA
Source organism: uncultured Actinomycetes bacterium (assembly GCA_963755775.1). Lineage (GTDB taxonomy): Bacteria > Actinomycetota > Thermoleophilia > Solirubrobacterales > 70-9 > AC-56. The sequence continues at coordinate 172,659 of CAVWKY010000009.1, forward strand.
CAGCCCGATAACCGAGAACCCGATCATCGCCAGCGCGAATGGGATGCCGCCTACGGCCACGATGAAGATCGCGAGCAAGATCCACGGCACGGCCACCCCGACCCGGGCCATGGTCTCCCTGGTCGGCCGCCGCCGCGCGGTCGGGGTCGGGACGTCTTCCGGTCCCTCGGTGACGGCGGTCCTGCGTCCCGACCTCGCCGCCCGGGGAGCACGTGGGTCGGTCGGGGCCTGCCGGGGCGGCCGAGGCGGGAAGTCCATCGTGGGGCGCGACCTTAACGGCGAGGAACCAAGCGCGCGTCTTTAGCGCGCGCCGAACCGCCGCTGGCGGTCCTCGAACTCCATCAGGCACTCGTGGAACGCCTCGCGGGTGAAGTCGGGCCACAGCTCGTCACGGAAGACGAGCTCTGAGTAGGCGCACTGCCACAGGAGGTAGTTGGAGATCCGAAGCTCGCCGCTGGTCCGGATCAGGACGTCGGGGTCGTGCATCTCGGGCGCGTAGAGGTGGGCCCGGAACTCGTCCTCCCCCCCGCCCTCGAACCGCCGCGCCGCATCGACGATCTCCGAGCGACCGCCGTAGTTGAAGGCGACGAAGAACCCGATCCGGTCGTTGTCCTGCGTCAGGTCCTCTGCCCACCGCATGCGCTCAAGGAGCTCGGCGTCGATCCCCTCGCGACGGCCGATGAACTTCATCCGCACGCCCTCGTCGTGCAGCTCCGGGGTCTCGCGGTCGATTCGCCGGCGGAACATCTGCATCAGCCCTTCCACCTCGCCTCGCGGGCGCGACCAGTTCTCGGTCGAGAACGAGAATACGGTCAGCTCCTCCACACCGAGCTCGACCGCGTCGCGCAGGCGGTCCTTCACTACGTCGGCGCCCGCCTCGTGGCCCTGGATCGGCTCCAATCCGCGTTGCTGCGCCCAGCGGCCGTTGCCGTCGGTGATGATCGCGACGTAGCGTGCCCGTGCGGGCGCGCTCACACCTCCAGGATCTCCTCTTCCTTGCCCTTCAGCAGCCCGTCGAGCTCGCCGACGGCGCCGTCGGTGCGCTTTTGGAGCTCCGCCTCGGCCCGGCGCTCGTCGTCCTCGCCGATCTCGCCGTCCTTCTTCAGCTCGCGCAGGTCGTGCATGACGTCGCGGCGGATGTTCCGCACTGCGATGCGGCCCTCCTCGGCCACGTTATGGACCACCTTCACCAGGTCGCGGCGCCGCTCCTCGTTGAGCTCCGGGATCTGGAGCCGGATCACGTTGCCGTCGTTGGAGGGCGTGAGCCCGAGGTCGGACTCGAGGATCGCTTTCTCCATCGCCTTGATCGAGCTCTTGTCGTACGGCGTCAGGGTGAGCAGTCGTGCGTCGGTGGCCGCGACCTGCGCGAGCTGGCGAAGCGGCGTCTCGGCCCCGTAGTAATCGACCACCACCCGGTCGAGCAAGTGGGGTGACGCGCGGCCGGTGCGGACCGTCGCGAGCTCGTGCCGACAGGCCTCGACAGACTTCGCCATCCGGTCCTTGGCGTCGGAGAGCAGCTCGTCGGTGAACTCGCTCATCGCTTCTGTCGGGACTCCTCCTCGGTTGCCACCCTGGTCAGCGCTCCGTCGGATGAGACCAGGGTGCCCACCCGCTCCCCGCAAACGATCCTATCTATGTTGCGTTCGTCTGCCATGTTGAAGACGTAGATCGGCAGGGCGTTGTCCATGCAGAGCGACAGTGCGGTGGAGTCCATTACCCGCAGGCCGCGCTCGATCGCCTGGCGATGGGTGATCTCCGGCAGGAATTTGGCCTCCGGGACCTCTGCCGGATCGGCGTCGTAGACCCCCTGGACGCCGTGCTTGGCCATCAGGATCGCCTCGGCGTGGATCTCGAGGGCGCGAAGCGCAGCGGCGGTGTCGGTGGTGAAAAACGGGTTGCCGGTCCCCGCGGCGAAGATCACGATCCGTCCCTTCTCCAGGTGGCGGATCGCGCGGCGGCGGATGTAGGGCTCGGCCACCTCGGTGACCTGGATCGCCGACAGCACCCGCGTGTGTGCCCCTTCCTTCTCCAACGCGTCCTGCAGCGTGAGCGCGTTCAGCACCGTCGCCAGCATGCCCATGTAGTCGGCAGTCGCCCTGTCCATCCCGCGCGCCGCGCCTGCCAGACCGCGATAGATGTTCCCTGCGCCGACGACGACTGCGATCTCGATCCCCCGCCGCGAGACCTGGTGGATCTGCATGGCGATCCGCTCCACGCGCTCCGGGTCGGTTCCGAACTCCAGCGGCCCCAGCAGGGCCTCGCCCGAGAGCTTCAACAGGACTCGCTTGAACGACGGTTCCGCCATTGGCACGCGCAAGCCTAAACCTCGGTGGCACCGAGAACGGTTGAACTTGTGGGCACGTCTGGTGCCAGGGCTAGGAGCCGTCCTGCATTTCCCTCGCCATACGAGGGGGGCCAAGCCGGACGGCAGCGGAGAAACGCCGACCGGTCCGGCCGTCCTCGAAGCATCGTCAACCGGACGGCTGGTTATTCCGATTCGCCGACGACGAACCGGGCAAAGCGCGCGATGCGCACGTTCTCGCCCGTCTTCGCCGCCAGCTCGGCGCGGAGGTCCTCGATCGTCTGTCCGTCGTAGCGATCGGAGCGCACGTGCTCCTGCTCGAGCAGCGCCACGTCCTTCGCCCACTTCGACAGTTGGCCGTCGGCGATCTTGCCGACGACTTCGTCGGGCTTGCCCTCCTCCCGGGCCTTCGCCTCGAACACCTGGCGCTCGGCGTCCCGGTCCTCGTCGGGGATCTCCTCGACCGAGATGTAGCGGGGCGGCGACGGGCTGCCGGCGATGTGAATCGCGACCTCGCGCGCGAACTCGCCGAACTCGGCACTGCGGGCGACGAAGTCGGTCTCGCACTGGACCTCGACCAGCACGCCCACCCGGCCGGTGGCGTGTATGTACGAAGCGACGAGCCCCTCGCTCGTGCTCCTCCCGCTGCGCTTGGCAGCCGACGCCTGGCCCCTGACCCGCAGCACTTCGATCGCCTTCTCGGGGTCGCCGTCGGCCTCGACCAGGGCCGCCTTGCAGTCCATGATCCCGGCTCCGGTGCGCTCGCGAAGCGTCTTGACATCAGCCGCCGACGGCGGCATCACCGCACCCCCTGCTCACGGTCGAGATCCGGGTGGCCAGCGCCCACCAGGGCGATCAAGCCGGCGCCTCCTCTCCGGCTCCCTCCGGCTTTGCCTCGGCCGCCTGGGCGGCCGCCTGGGCCTCCTCGGCTTCCTTTCGGGCGCGTTCCTCGGCCTCCTGGCGCTGGCGCTCCTCTTCCTCGCGTCGCCGGCGCTCCTCTTCCTCGGCGCGTCGCTTGGCCTCAGCCTGGCGCCACGACTGCGCGGCCTCGTACACGGCCTCGCCAACGGTGCTGATCACGAGCTCGCAGGAGCGGATCGAATCGTCGTTGCCAGGAATCGGATAGGCGACCGGCACAGGGTCGACGTTCGAGTCCACGAGACCGATCACCGGCATGCGCAGGCGAGTGGCCTCGCGCACCCCGATCGCCTCGGTCTTCAGGTCGATGATCAGGGCCGCATCGGGCAGTCGCTTCATGTTGCGAACGCCGCCCAGGTTGTACTCGAGCTTCGCGAGCTCCGCCTCGCGTGCCATCCGCTCCTTGGTTGGCAGCAGGCCGAGCTGGCCCCCGTCCTTGAGCGCCGTCAGCTCGTGCAGGCGCTCGATCCGGGCCGACATGGTGTGGAAGTTCGTCAACAGGCCGCCGAGCCAGCGCTGGTTCACGTAGGGCATCTCGCAGCGCCCGGCCCATTCCTTGATCGCGTCGCGGGCCTGCTTTTTGGTGCCTACGAACAGGATCGTCCCACCCTTTCCAGCCACGTCGGACGCGAATCGGCGCGCCTCGGCGAGCAGGTGCTCGGTCTGCAGCAGGTCGATGACGTGGATCCCGTCGCGCTCCCCGTAGATGAACGGGCGCATCCGGGGATCCCAGCGGCGAGTCTGGTGGCCGAAGTGAAGGCCGGCCTCCAGCAGCTCCTTGATTCCGGGCTCGGACATCATGCTCCCTTGTCTCGATTCGCTTCAATTGCCCCGGCGGCGCCGCGGGGGACCCGGCCTTTATCTCTTACGCGCTCTTGCGGCTCTGATCGAGCTCGCGCGCGCCGGCCGGGCAGGGGCCCCGTGCCCTCGTCCAGGGGTCGCTTATGGGTCGCGCCAATACTAGAGGAGGTCCGCCGGCTCCCCTCGGCGTCTATGCGGCCCGCGCCCGCGCGAGCGCGTCGGCCAGGTCCTCCGGAAGCGGCGAGTTGAACTCGAGCTCCTGGCCCGTGAACGGGTGTCGCAACCCCAGCCTGGCGCTGTGCAGGAATTGGCGGGCGACGCCGTGGCGGCCACCATGCCCGTAGCGAGGATCGCCGGCGAGGGGGTGCCCGATGGCGGCGAAGTGGGCACGGACCTGATGGGTACGGCCGGTCTCCAGGCGAACCTCGACCAGGGCATCGGCAGGGAGCAGCTCTCGCACGCGGAAGTGGGTGCGTGCCTCCCGTGGGGCCCGTCCACGCACCGCCCGGCGTTCGGGAGCTCGGTAGTCGCGTCCCAACGGGGCGTCGATTGTTCCCGTCCGCGACCGTGGATGCCCCTCGACCAGCGCCAGATAGCAGCGCTCCACCTCGCGCTCCTTGATCATGGTGGCAAGGCGTCGGTGCGCCTCTGGCGAGCGGGCGACGAGCATCAGTCCCGACGTGTCCTTGTCGAGGCGATGAACGATCCCGGGCCGGGCCGGATCGTCGCCGCCCTCGAGCAGGTCGCCCAGCAGGTCCACCAGCGTGGGGTCGCGGTGGCCAGGGGCCGCGTGCACAACGAGGCCGGGCGGTTTGTCGATCACGGCCAGCCACTCGTCGGCGTGGACGATGCCGGGCGGCTCCGGCTTCACGCCGACGGCCGTTGCCCTTGCCCAGCCAGCCCGATCGAGGCGACCGCGAGGCCCAGCGCCCCTACCGTGATCGCGATGTCCGCCACGTTGAAGGCCGGCCACAGCGCAGGGTCGATGAAGTCGGTCACCGCGTCGGTGCGGACCCGATCGGCCAGGTTGCCGAGCGCCCCTCCGGCGAGCAGCCCCACCGCCAGCCACAGCCCCGGTCGCCCCGGGTCGAAGGCGAACCAGGCCAGCACGAGTGCCAGGGCGACCACCGTGACCGCGAGGACGAACCCCTGTCCCTTGCCGATCCCGAAAGCCAGCCCCGGGTTGGTCGTGTGGGTTATGTCCAAGCCGAGCAGGACGCTCTCGTGCTGGCCCTTCGCGAGCGACGAGACGACGATCGCCTTCGTCACCTGGTCGACCAGGACGACCGCGCCGCAGACCGCAAGCGCCCGGCGCCATCCCGTGATCGCCTCGCTCGTGTTGAGCGAGCTCAACCGCGAATCAGCCCAACGACGATGCTCTGCGCGATAAGCAGCACCACGATCGCCAGGATTGGGCTGAGGTCGAGCGCGAACCCGCCGCCGCCCACCGGAGGCAGGAAGCGCCGGAAGACGTTCAGGTAGGGGTCCGTGACCTCCTCGATGAACCCGACGACCGCTCGCAGGTAGGGGTTGTACGGAAGGCGCGGAATCCAGGTCAGCAGCACCCGGATGAAGATCACGATCAGGTAGACGAGGAAGAGCGCGGCGACGTAGTCGGCGATCGTGTCTCGCGTGTCGGCGATCGGCAGGATCAACGAACGCGCTCCAGCGAGGCGTTGACGGCGTTCACGAATGCGTCCTCCACGACCCCCTCGAGGTGGGCGAGCCCCGCCTCGGTGGCCCCACCCGGCGAGGCGACGGCGTTGCGGATTGTCGCTGGGTCCCGCTCCCGCAGCAGCTCCGCCGTACCGGCCATGGCATCCACGACCAGCTCGCCAGCGAGCTCTGGGTCAAGCCCTTCCCGCTCCCCGGCCCTTGCCAGGGCCTCCGCGACCAATGCGATGTACGCGGGCGAACTGGACATGATCGCCATCGCGGGATCGATCAGGCGCTCCTCCATCGGCACCAGCTTCCCGAGCGGCCCCAGCATCCGCAAGAGGCTCGCGAGCAGCGGCTCTGGCATCGTCTCGGCGGCGACGTAGCAGAGCACCCCCCGGCGAACCTCCACGGGCTGGTTGGGCATAACGCGCAGCGCCGGCACACCGGGAAACGCCTGCTCCAGGGCGGCGACGGGCGTTGCGGCGAGCATTGAGATCAACGCCGGCGCCCGCCCGTTCAGCCGTTCGGCGACGTCGCCCAGGGCGCCTGGCTTGACGCCCAGGACCACGACCTCGCTGTCTCGGGCCAGCGCTGGAAGGTCCTCGCGCGTCTCTCCTCCCACCTCCTCGGCAAGCGCCGTGGCGCGCTGCGCGTCGAGGTCGCAGAAGAGCATCGCCTCCGGGGCGTCGGGGCCGGCCGCCCACCCACGCGCCATCGCGGCAGCCATGTTCCCGGCGCCCGCGAACCCGACAAGCATGGGGAGAGCGTATTACGAGGTATCGGGGGCCGGATTCGAGGCTCGCTCGAACGAACCCGGTGACCAGTCAGGACTGGTTGAAGAACCCCTTCTCGACCAAGCGCGCCTTCTCCTCGGCCGAGACCTCGACGTTTCGGGGCGTGAGCAAGAAGGTCTTGTCGGCGATCTTCTGCATACCGCCATCGAGCGCGTAGGTCAGGCCGGAGGTGAAGTCGATCAAGCGCTTCGCGAGCTCGGCGTCCGTCGTCTGCAGATTGAGGATTACCGGGACCGCCTGCTTGAACTTGTCGGCGACCTCCTGGGCGTCGTTGAAGCTGTACGGAGTTACCAGGTGGACGCGAACGTCAGCGCCGCCGTTGCCGCCGACCGGCCGCAGCGTCCGGGTGCGGCCCCCACCGACGGGCTCATCGTCGGCGAAGATGTCATCGATCTCGTCACGCCCGCGACGTCGGTCACGGAGCGGGCTGACCGTCGCCGAGCGGGAGGCGGAACCCTCGTAGTACTCGCCCTGGGTGCCGGTGTCAGGCTCGTAGAAGTCCTGGTCCTGGTAGTCAGGATCCTCGGCGAGCCCGAAATACACCAGGGCACGGTGCCATGTGTCACGAAAGGCCATCGCTCAGCGTACGTTCGCTTCCCGAAACGGTATTCCTCTACGCATTGTGACGCGTCCGGGGGCGGCTTCGTCGAGCCCCGCCACGGGCGTCGTGCTCACGCATACAGGGTAGTCCCCAACCTCAGGATCGTTGCGCCTTCCTCTGCGGCAGCTTGCCAGTCCTGGCTCGTGCCCATCGACAACCGCTCCAGGCCGCGCTCCGCTGCCAGCGCCGCGAGGCGAGTGAAACACGGCCGCGACTCCTCGGGATCGGTCGTGAAGGGCGGCATCGTCATTAGCCCGGCGACGCGGGCGGGGCAGCGATCGATGAAGGCGTCGAGCCCCGAGGGCGGGATGCCCCCCTTCGTCCCCTCACCGGCGACGTTCACCTCCACCAGGACCTCGGTCGCGGGGCCGGCGTGCCGCGCGAGCTGCTCGAGGACGGAATCGCTGGCCACCGAGTGGATCAGCCTGACCTGGGGCAGGATCCGCTTCAGCTTGCGGCTCTGGAGGTTGCCGATGAAGTCCCAGGTGAACGAGTCGCCCCAGCGGGCTCGCTTCGCCTCCAGATCCTGGAGCCTGTTCTCGCCGACCAGGGTGACGCCCGCCTCCGCCAGCGCTCCCATCTCGTCGACGGGCACGTACTTGGTGGCCGCCAGGATCTCGACCCCAGGGCCCACCTGCTCTCGAACGCGGTCGAGGTTTTCGCGGATCCGTGCGGCGTCGAGCCCACGGATCATCATCACATTCACCAGCCTGTCGCCTCGCAATCGGGGGCTCCGCCTCCTCGGCTCGACGCCAGCATTACAGGCATCACGTCAATGAGAAACCGGCATCAGGTCAGCCAGGCGAGGCCCGCCTGCCTTCCGGTTCGCCCGTGGTCCCGACGGTGCGAGAAGAAGAGCTCTGGCATGCAGCTCGTGCACGCCTCGGACACCTCGAGCGACCCCACCCCGCCACGCTCGAGCAGGCGCCGCGCCACCTCGCGGAGGTCGAGCCTCCCGTCCACGGCCACCCCCGGCCCCAGGTCTTCGAAGGCGGCCCGCACCTCGTCGCCGACCTCGTAGCAGCACGGGCCGATCCCTGGGCCGATCGCCGCCGCTTGCGCGTCCACTTCCTCGACCGCGCGCTCGACGATCCCCGCTGCCAATCCGCGCCACCCGCAGTGGACCATGGCCACGCCGCCCGGCCCGGCGAGCGCGACCGGCAGGCAGTCGGCTACGAATACCAGCGGCGCGAGACCGGCACGCGCCGTGGCATGGCCGTCGGCCTGTGGCAGCTCCGGCGCCGGGCCGGCGAACGCGGCCGGCTCATCCGGGCCGTCGTGACGAAGCACCTCAGCGCCGTGAATCTGCCTGGCGATCAGCACCCACGGCGGGTCGATTCCCATCGCCGCGGCCAGCCGGCGACGGTTCTCACGCACGGCCTCGACGTCGTCATCGGTCAGCCGCCCGAGGTTGAGGCTCGCGAAGGGGCCTTCGCTCACTCCGCCGAGACGGGTGCTGAATGCGGCCAGAGCGCCGGGGAGCTCGGCCTCCAGCCACCTGACGCCGTCGTGTTCGCGCCAGCGCACGACGCCGCTCACTCCAGGGCGCCTACGGAGCGGAGCTTCGACTCCAGACCCGCGACGCCGTCCGAGAGCAGGATCTGGATGCGGTCCAGGATGTACGGGTGCGCGGCGGTCGCGATGCCCGGGATCTGGGTCTGGGCGCCCTCATAACCGGCCTTCGCCACCGCGGAGATCACGGTGTCGTCGTAGCTGCCCGACGGATAGCTGAAGTTCCGCACCGGAACACCGAAGCGCTCCTGCAGGGTCCCGCGGGAGCCGGCGACCTCGGTTTCGAGCGTCGTCGAGTCAACGGCGGTCAGGTCGATCTGGTCGCTCGCCTTGGATGCGAGCTCCCAGCCGGCGTCGATCATCTTCCGGACGTCCGCATCGGACAGCTCGGCGCCCTGCGCCCGCAGGTTGAGCACCCCCGGCCAGCCGTGCTCCTCGAGCACCGGGAAGCCGTTCGCGTACTGGCTCGCGTACCCGTCGTCGAACGTGATCACGATCGGCCTTACGGGTAGCTTGTCCTCCTCGTACCAGGCCCGCTCGACCTGTCTGAGTGTCACCGCCTCGAACCCCTGCTCGTCGAGCCGCTGGATCTGGCCCTCGAAGTCCCGCGGCTCGACCAGCAGCTCCGGGAAGGAGTCCTCGGGGCCGGGGGACTGGATCGCGCCGTAGGCGAGGATCGGCACGGGACCGGGATGCGGCTCCCAATCCGCCCGGGAGTCGGGGGGGTCTCCCCCGAGGTGGCGGTCTGGGGTTGCGTCTGCTGGGCCTCCGACTGCGGCTCGCCCGACTCCTCTCCGCCTCCGACCGCGGTCAGCGACGGCCGCCACGGCCCCCACCACGGCGACCAGCGCTCCAACCGTCAGCCGGCGTCGCCAGCGCCGGCGGCGAGCCGCCTCGGCCCGCTTGAGCTTCAGGTCCTCGGGAAGCTCCGTCAGGTACCTCGGCTCGTCGTAGAGCGGGTCGGTCATCGTGATGCAGGAAGCGAAGAGCGGATGTCGCAGACCAGCTAGCTGGACGCATTTTCGCGCGCGGCGGCCGCCGCCGCCGCCAGCTCCTGCGATGCGCCCTCGATCTCCCCGTCGAGCTTCGCGCGCAGGGCCGCGCTCAGCCCGTGTCCGATCGCCGGGCCCTCCGGGATTCCCGCGGCGATCAAGTCGTTGCCATCCACCTCGAGCCGGACGTGCCGGTACTCCGCGACGTATCGGTCGAGCCACTCGCCGCCCAGCCCACGGGCCAAAGCCAGCTCGGCCCCCGTTCGCCCGCGCGCGAGCTCCACGATCTCCGATGGCCGTTCCGGGCGAGCGGTCGCGAGCTCACCCGCCGCATCAACCCCGCGGCCAAGGACCGCTGCGAGCACGACCTCGGCCCGCGGAGCGACCTGCCGCCATGGCTCCTTCGCCATCACCCCGCCGGCCGCTGCGGCCAGCTCCAGAGCGCCGGGCTCGAGCTCAAGCACGCCCCAGCCGCCGAGAAGCTTGAACGCCCGGCGCGGCTCCGGCTCGCCGGCGAGCTTCCGAAGCTCGGCCTCCACGCGGTCGCTCGACACCGTGGAGAGGTCGGCGAGCCGCAGCAACCGACCTGTATCGGGCTCCAGCTCGAATCCGTAGCGGGCCGCGTACCGAGCCGCCCGCAGGGCGCGGGTCGGATCGTCCACGAACGAACCGGGGTGCAGGACCCGCAGCTCGCCCCGCCGCAGGTCGTCGAGCCCCCCGTGGGGGTCGATCAGCCCCGGATCGCCCCCCAGGGGCAGCGCCATCGCGTTGAGCGTGAAGTCCCGCCGTGCGAGGTCGGCGGCGAGTGGGGCCGGGCGGACCTCGGGGAGAGCTCCCGGGGACGGATAGGTCTCGGTGCGCGTCGTCGCGAGGTCCACCTCCAGGTCGTCAACCCGCACTGCCGCGGTGGCGAAGCGCTCGTGGGCGCGGACCTTGCCCCCCAGCCGCTGTGCCAGCTCGCTCACGTCTCCCTCGACGGCCAGGTCGAGGTCCGCTCGGGCTCGGCCGAGCAGCAGGTCGCGGACCGCGCCGCCCACCAGGTAGGCGTCGATCCCGGTCGCCGCCTCACGCAGACGGTCGATCCCGGCAAGCGCCGCCAGGCGCTCCTCGAGCCGCTCGGGCTCGATCTTGGCGGTGGAGGGCGACATCGAGCGCTTTATCAGACCTTCGGACCCGTTCCCTACCATGACGGCCTTCGCGGATGGCTCGGGTGCTCGAGATCTGGCGCTCGTGGAGCGTGCGTCGCCGGTTTGCCGTCGTTGGGGGGGCTGTCGTCGCCGTAGCCGGCCTGGCCGTGGCGGCCTACTTGGTGACCAAGCGGCCCGGCGACGTCTCGAACGACGTCCTGTTCCGCGAGGAGAAGCCACAGGCGAAGACGGTCGACTGGCCGCTCTACGGCCACGATCTCCAGCGAACCCGCTATCTGGCTGCCAAGCACCTGGACCCGCCCTTCCACTCCTCGCTATGGAGCTTTCAGGCGGGCAAGCTCCTGGAGTTCCAGCCGATCGTGGTCAGAAACCGCGTCTACTTCATGGACAAGGACGGGACGTTCTACGCGCTCAGCACCGACAAAGGCAAGGTCGAGTGGAAGCGCAAGATCGGCTCCCTGAACGCCTCCTCCCCCGCCTACTCGGACGGCCGGCTGTTCGCCGTCAGCCTCGAGCCGCACCAAGCGGTCGCCCTCGAGCCGCGAAAGCACGGCAGCAAGGTGCTGTGGCGCCGCCAGCTCCCGGGTCGCTCGGAGTCCTCGCCTCTCGTTCACGCCGGCAAGGTGATCTTCGGCTGCGAGTCCGGCGACATCTTCGCCCTCGACGAAGAAACCGGCAAGGTCAAGTGGACGCTCCACACGGGCGGGCCGGTGAAGGGCGCCCTGGCCTTCGACGACGGAATGGTCTTCGCCGCCAACTACGCGGGCGAGATTTACGCGATCGACGCGGGGAGCGGCAAGGTGAAGTGGACCGCCCACACCCAGGGGGGAGGGCTCCTGCGCGGCGGAGGGGTCTACTCCACGCCGGCGGTCGCCTGGGGTCGCGTCTACCTGGGCAGCCTCGACGGGCGCGTCTACAGCTTCGTCGAGAAGACCGGCGAGCTTGCGTGGAGCCAGTCGACCGGGGCCGAGGTCTACCCCTCGCCCGCCGTCGCCGACACGCCTCGCTCTCCCCCGACGGTCTACGTCGGCTCCCAGGACAAGCGCTTCTACGCGCTCGATGCCCGGACGGGCGAGGTCCGCTGGGATCGTTCGGTGGGGGGCGTGGTGCTCGGCTCCTCGAGCGTGGTCGGAGAGACGGTGTACGTCTCGATGATCGGGCCCAATACCGGGACGTTCGGCTACGACGTCAAGCGGGGCAAGAAGGTCTGGGAGAACGACCAGGGCGAGTACAACCCGGTGGTCTCGGACGGCCAGCGGATCTACCTCACCGGGGCGTCCACGATCCGGGCCTTCGAGCCCAAGCGCGACCACGGGAAGGGCCCGAAGGGCAAGGGCGCCCAGGGCAAGCAGGGCTAGTCGAGGCCCTTTTCGCGAAGCTCGCGAAGCGCCTCCGGGCGCTTGTCCAGGCGCTCCAGGCCCATTCCCCGGAGCACTCCCGGCGCCTTCGTGAACTGGACATCGCCGTACTCGACCACCTGGACGTGGTTGCCCCACGGGTCACGGAAGTCGAGGCCGCGCGAGGGAAGGATCTCGGCGCCGGCCGCTTGCAGCGCGGCTCGAACGGCCTCCTTGTCGTCCACCACCAGCCCAAAGTGGCGAGCCTCGTCGGCAGGCTGGGTGCGCCCAGCGGACAGAGCGATGAACTGGTCGCCGACGTCGATGAACGCCATCCCGCGCACCCGCCCCCTGAGCTCGAGGTCGAAGATCTCGCCGTAGAAGGCGAGCGCCTCATCGATGTCGTCCACCTCGAGGGCGATGTGGTTGATCCCCACCAGCCGCGGCCGGGCGGTCATCGCACCACCTTAGCCCGGCACCGAGCACAACCCAGCGGACGCTTATGACTTTCGACGTCCTTTACACGTACAACGTCATGGACGATGCTGACCCCAGTCCCCGACGGCGGCTGGGGTGGCCCTACACCCGAACCGGGATCCCCTCGGAGCGCAGGTGCTCCTTGGCCTCCCGTACCGTGAAGGTCCCATAGTGGAAGATCGACGCGCACAGGACCGCGTCGGCGTTGCCCTCGAGGATGCCCTCCGAGAGGTGGCGCAATTCGCCCGCTCCACCCGAGGCGATCACGGGCACGGCGACGGCGTCGGCCACGGCCCGGGTCAGGTCGAGGTCGTAGCCGTCCGTGGTCCCGTCCCGATCCATGCTCGTCAGCAGCACCTCCCCGGCTCCTCGCTCGGTTGCCTCCAGGGCCCAGGCGGCAGCTTCACGGCCCTCGACTCGGTCACGACCGCCGTTCACGTAGACGTCCCAGCCGCGATTCCGTCGCTTGGCGTCGATCGCGATCACCACGCACTGCGACCCGAATACCTCGGCGAGCTCGTCGATCAGGCCTGGTGCCGCGAGCGCGGCTGAGTTGACCGAGACCTTGTCGGCCCCCGCGTCGAGCACTGCCTGGGCGTCGGCCGCGGAGCGGATCCCACCGCCGATCACGAACGGGATGAAGACGTTGTCGGCGGTTCGCCGCGCGAGCTCGACGATCGTCTCCCGCCGCTGGTGAGAGGCGGTGATGTCCAGGAACACCACCTCGTCCGCTCCTTCGGCGTCGTATCGAGCGGCCAGCTCGACCGGGTCGCCCGCGTCACGCAGGCCGACGAACCGGGTTCCCTTCACCACCCGGCCATCGTCCACGTCGAGGCACGGGATGACGCGCTTCAGGGCCACGTCGCGAGGGTAGCGGCCACCACCCCGTTCTTTGGCGCGTTCCTCGCCCTATGCAGGAGGAATGCGCCAACGGCTACAGCCCTCCGCTCACCGCCTTCTTGACCAGCGACCAGAGCTCGTCGCGCTCTTTGGTCGTCAGGTTCGTCCGTCGTCCCTTCGACTTGCGAAGCAGTTGACCCAGCCGGTCCCGCTCCTTGGGCCCCAGATTCGACCATGCCCGCTTCCCGTGGCCGTAGACCCACCTGCCGGTCTCGTACAGGGCGAGCCAGGGCACCGCTTTCCCGCGGGCGATGAGCTTTGAAGCAAGGCCGAGCATGCTGTATGGAGGTGTCCAACCGGTGGAGCGTTGGGCGAATCCCGCCCGCCTACTCCTTGAGGCCGGCAGCTTCGAGGGCTTCGGCCCTGTTTCGGAAAGCCTGTTCCCGCACCACCCGCCCGTTGTTGATCGTGAAGAGGAAGGCGAACTGGTCTCCATCCATGGCGATCTGGCTCGCAGGGCCCACTCCCGTGACTTGGGCTACCGCGACCACCTGATCTTCCGACTCGATCAGCTCGACCGGGTCAATGCTGTACCCGGACAGGGTCTTTTGGTTCTCCTCGTAGATCAGACGGATGGCCTCCTTGCCGTGGCGAGTTCCCAAGAGGAGCGTCTCGAACACCACGTCCGGGTCATAGACCTCGACCAGAGCATCGAGGTCGCCGCGGTTGTGTGCGGCGAACCCCGCTCTGATCAGCTCCACGTTGTCCTGCGCCATCGCTCGCACAGTATCTCGCGAGCGATCAGCGAATCACCCGGGCCGTGGGGCGAGCGGACCTAGAATGGCGTCGTGTCGGTCTACCGTGCGCAGGCCCACCTCGATGCGCCACTGGAGGACGTTTGGGCGCTGGTCGGCAACCCCGCCACCTATCCGGACTGGTGGCCGGCTGCGGTGGAGATCCGGGGCGACACGTTCGAGGTCGGCGACGTCTACCACCAGGTGGTTGGGATCGCCGGGCGGCGATTGGAGTACAACCGGATCGTCGAGCGTCGCGACGAGCTCAAAGAGCTGAGGTGGCATTGTCCGACGACTGGCGGGTATCAGCACTGGCTGCTGACCGACGCCCAGGGCGGGACGTTCGTGGACATGGAGATGGGGATCAAGGACCCGGAGTCATCTCGCTTTGCGCTCTTCGACAAGACGGTCGGGCGCTGGTTCATCAAACGCTGGGCGGAGCAAGCCATAGATGGATTGCGCCGAACGCTCATTTCGAGTCCAACGTCCTAGGCCGGCTCACCTGACGCGTCCACATTCTGCTGCGACATCGCCCGCACAGTATCTCGCGAGCGCGGCAGTCTCAGTCGACGAACGACAGCGTGTGGTCCAACCCGCTCAGCTCGATCACTTGTTGGATCTTCACCGACCCGCGCAGCATGCGGAGCCGACTTCCATTGCTACGCGAGTGCGCGGCGGCGAAGACCAAGAGCCGCACTCCGGTTGAGTCGATGAAGCTCACACCGCTTAGATCGAGGAACACCTCGGAGGCGTCGCCGGCGATCGCCTTTCGCAGCTCGGCATCTAGGGACGAGGTGGTCGTGATATCGAGGTTCCCCAAAGGGCGAAGCACGAGCGCCTCGCCGTCTTCCTCGACTCCAACGATCAAAAGCCCGCCGTCCGGACTCAAGTCCGAGTCGCGCATGAGGCCGTCTCCTTCTCACCCCTCTCGAACCAAGGCCGCCTGACTAGAAGGAAGAGAGGAATGGAGAGCGCCCCCGGCGGCTTGGACAACCAGGCTACTCCGATTGCTCGTGGGGCGTGGCGGATCCCTATGTGTTGAGCGCGGCCTGGCCCTCCGCGACGGTGAAGTGGCCCTCGTACAGGGCGCGCCCCACGATCACCCCGCTGACGGCTGGAAGCCCGAGGCCCGCAAGCGCCCGGAGGTCGTCGAGCGATCCCACCCCGCCCGAGTACACGAGGTCCGCGCCGGCCTCCGCCACCGTGGCGGCGGCAGCTTGCAGGCCGTCGAAGCCCGGTCCCTCCATCGTGCCGTCAACCTCCACTGGGGTGTAGACGAAGCGCCGCACGCCGCGGGCCGCGAGCTCGGTGATCAGGTCCCCGGGCGTAGCGTTCGTCTCGCGCTCCCAGCCCTCGATCGCCACCTTGCCCGAGCGGGCATCCACGCCGGCGACGATCCGCTCGCCGTGCTCCTCGGCGAGCCCCTCCACGAGCTCGGGCCGGTCGAGCGTTGCGGTTCCGAGCACGGCTCGCTCGGCACCGGCGGCGAGCGCCCGGGAAACTGCCTCCGCGTCGCGCAGGCCTCCCCCGACCTGGAGGGGCACCTCGGTCTGGCCCGCGATCCGCTCGACGTGTTCGAGGTTCACGGGCGTCCCCGAAACGGCACCGTCGAGGTCGATGACGTGGAGGGCACGGGCGCCCTGCTCGGTCCAGCGACGGGCGGCGTCGACCGGGTCGGCGTCGTACACGGTCTCCCGGTTGTAGTCGCCCTGCTCCAGGCGAACCGCACGGCCTCCCCGGATATCGATCGCCGGATACAGGATCACGCCGGCACGGCGGCGCAGATCTCGGCAAAGTTGGCCAGCAGGCGCAGCCCGGCGGCGCTCGACTTCTCGGGATGGAACTGGACCCCATACAGCGGCGGGCTTTCGACCACACAGGCGAAGCGCTCGCCCCACGCAGCGGTCCCGAGCACACTGGAGCGCTCGCGGGGGCGCACCGCGAACGAGTGCACGAAGTAGAAGGGCGTCTCGGGCTCGAGACCGTCGGTGAGCTCCGAGGCGCGCTCCCAGCGCACCGGCTCCCATCCGATGTGGGGCAGCTTCCGCCCGGCGGCCTCGACCTGCGTCACCTCGCCCCCAATCAGGCCGAGTCCCTCGGCTCCGCCGAGCTCGGTGGAGCGCTCGAACAGAAGCTGGAGACCGAGGCAGATGCCCAGCACCGGCACGCCGGCGTCGAGCCGATCGGCGACCAGCGCGTCGAGCTCGAGCTCGCGAACACGGCGCATCGCCGCGGGGAACGCCCCGACACCGGGAAGGATCACCCCGTCGGCCCCCCTCGCGACCGCGAAATCGGACGTGACCGCGCACTCGGCGTCCACCCGGCCGAGCGCCTTCTCCACCGAGCGCAGGTTTCCCATGCCGTAGTCGAGGATCGCGATCCTGGTCACGTCACAACCACCATGCTCGGCGCCATCTTCGTCACATCCACCACGCCATCTTCATCAGAGCTGTCGCCTCACGTCAAGGTCCCCTTGGTCGACGGGACGCCGGTCTCGTCGGGGTCGATTGAGACCGCCTGGCGCAAGGCGTTTGCGAAGGCCTTGAAGCAGGCCTCGATCATGTGGTGGGCGTTGGTCCCGTACCGGGTTCCGATATGCAGCGTCAGCTTTGCGTTGGTGGCGACCGCGCGAAAGAACTCCTCCGTGAGCTCGGCGTCGAACCCGGCGATCGAGACCGGCGGCAGGTCTGCCTCGAACAAGCACAGCGGCCGGCCCGAGATGTCGATCGCGCACATTCCAAGCGCCTCGTCCATCGGGACGGCCATGTACCCGTAACGGCGGATCCCTGCACGATCCCCGAGCGCCCTGTCCAGCGCCTGGCCCACCGCGATCCCGACATCCTCAACCGTGTGGTGGGCCCCAGTCTGCAGGTCGCCCTTCGCCTCCACCTTCAGCCCGAGCCGGGCGTGCCGGCCGACCAGGTCGAGCATGTGGTCGAGGAAGCCGACCCCAGTCGAGGCCGATACCTCTCCCCCGTCGAGGTCAACCGCCACGGCGACCTGCGTCTCGCTCGTGGTGCGTGAAATCTCAGCTGTGCGGCTCATGCGGCTCCGAAAACCTCCTGCAAACCGACATCTTCGCGGATCAACCCAGGCCCCGGGCCTCGGCCGACTCGCCGTGCACGGGAAGGCCCTCCGCCCGGGCAAGCGCGCCGACATGCGGGGCGAGGGCGCTCGCGGCCCCACGCGGGAGGGTGACGACCGAGGTCCGACGCCGGAAGGTCCCGGGGCCCAGCGGCCCCCCGAAGCGCGCCGCGCCGCCCGTCGGCAGCACGTGATTGGACCCGGCCGCGTAGTCGCCGAACGCCGTCGACCCGCCGGGCCCTACGAACACGCACCCTGCGATTCGAGCCCGCGCCGCGATCTCGTCGGCGCCGTCGAAGGCAAGCTCCAGGTGCTCGGGGGCCACCGCGTCGGCCAGCGTCAGCGCGGCCTCGATTCCGCCCGTGGCGACCAGGGCCAGCGGGGCCTCGGCGACGGTCGGCCGCTCGGGCGCGAGCTCGTTGACCAGCTCACCCACCCGGTCGAGCAGCGCCAGGTCGGGCGACGCAACGATCAGTGGGCTGTCGTCGCCGTGCTCCGCCTGCGCGCAGAGATCGAGTGCCAGCCACCGGGGGTTCGCGCCGCCATCGGCGACCACCATCAGCTCGGTGGGTCCCGCGATCCCGTCGATGCCGACCTCGCCCCACACCTGGCGCTTGGCCTCGGTGACGTAGCGGCCCCCGGGGCCGGCGATCAGCTCCACCGGCTCGATGCTCTCGGTCCCGAAGGCCAGCGCGGCGATCGCCTGCGCCCCGCCGATCGCGTACACCTCATCCACCCCCGCGATCGCGCACGCGGCCAGCACCGCGGCGTGGGGCCGCCCCGCCGCTCGCGGGGGGCTTGCCACGCAAACCCGGGCGACCCCGGCCACCCGGGCCGGAACGCAGCACATCAACACCGAGGACGGATACGCGGCCTTGCCGCCGGGCGTGTAGATGCCGGCTGCCCCCACCGGCTCCTCGCGCACCTCCACCCGCTGCCCCTCTGGAAGCTGGGTGACCGCCGGGCGGGCCCGGGCGTCTAGCGCGGCGCGCGCCACCATCTCGATGTTTCGCTCCGAGACTCGCAACGCCTCGCGGACGTCGGGCTCGAGCAGGCCGGGCGCCGCCGCCACCGCCTCCGGATCGACCCGGAACGTATCGGGCACCTCCTCTCCGACGGCCTCTCCCACAGCCCGCAACTCGGCGTCGCCGCCGCTTCGAACGCGTTCGAGGATTCGCGCGACCTCCTCGCTCGCCTCCCCCAGTGCCGGCGCCATGACTCGCAACCGCTGCGCGAAACCCCGGGCCTCGGCTCCGTCCCATTCGACGCGCTCGATCCTCATTGTGGGGTTGCCTCCCGCATTCGCCGCGCCAGGGCGTCCACCTCGCCGGCTCGCAGCTTGTGGGTCACACGATTGCCGACCAACCGGGCCGTGCAGCGCGCGATCTCCTCGCGGACCTCGAGCTTGTTCTCAGCCAGCGTCCTACCGGTGTCGACGAGGTCCACGATCCCGTCGGCGAGCCCCACGAGTGGCGCCAACTCAACCGATCCCTTGACCTCGATCACCTCCGCGTGACGTCCCGTTTCCTGGAAGTAGCGCTCCGCGGCCCGCGGGTACTTGGTCGCGATGCGCATTCCTCCCAGGCGCCGCTCGACCTCGCCGATGCCGCCGTCACCCTTGGGAGCCGCGAGCACCATCCGGCAGGCGCCGTAGCGAAGGTCGAGCAGCTCATAGACGGCGCGGTCCCGCTGCTCGAGGAGGACGTCCTTGCCGGTGATTCCCAGATCCGCCGCGCCTGCCTCCACGTAGGTGGGGACGTCGGAAGGCCGCATGGTGACGAGCACCAGCCCTTCGGTGGCGAAGACCAGCGAGCGCGACTCGGAGCGCAGCCCATCAGTTGAGGTGCCGATCCGGTCGAGCAGCTCCAGCGTGCCCTCGAACAGCGCCCCCCGCGGCACCGCGAGCTTCAGCGGCCCGCCGGCGCGCGCCCGCGTCGCCTCGGGCGCGGAGCGAGTCACGAGTCCGCCTCCCGCACCAGCCGCTGCTCCTCCGCCTGTGCGATGTGCACGCGTTCGACGTACAGCGCGAATCCCGCCGCCGGAAGCGCTCGCCCGAAGCGTCCCATCAGCTCGTCGTAGCGCCCACCGCCGCCGAGCACGTGGCCGAGCGCCGGGTCGTACACCTCGAGGATGGCGCCCGTGTAATACCCGAGGTCGCGCAGCAGGCCGAGGTCGAGGTTGACCCGCTCGGCCACTCCCCGCGCTGCGAGCGCCTCGTAGGTCGAGGCCACTCGCTGCGTGGCGCGCTCGACGGCTCGGCCGCCGAGCTCGCGAGCTTCGTCCAGCACGCTGGGTCCGCCACGCAGATTCGGCAGGCGCAAGAGGGTCTCGCGCGCGCCGTCGCTGATCTGAAGCCGATCGACCTCGGCCTCCAGGCCGACCAGGTCGTGCATCGCGAGGAGCTCGAGGATCCCGTCGCGGCGATCGTCCGTCACCCCCAGTTCGTCCAAGAGCTGACGGTAGAGGTCCGCATCGCCGAGCCCGATCACGGCTCTGGACAGCCCCGCCGCATCCAGCGCCGCGGTGAGCACCTCCACAACCTCCGCGGTTCCCTCCGGGGCGTCCGCGCCGACCAACTCCAGGCCCACCTGGGTGAACTCGCGCATCTGCCCGCGCTGCGGGCGAATCGCCCGGTACGCGTTGCCGATGTAGCAGAACCTGAACGGCGGCTCCGCGGTGGCGTAGCGAGTGGCGACCAGGCGCGCGATCGGAATCGTCATGTCGCTTCGCATCGCCAGCAGCTCGCCACCCTCATCGAAGAAGCGATAGGCGGCGGGGGCGCCGCGGTCGTCGCCGCGCGCGAGCACCTCGTGGTACTCGATCGTCGGGGTCGCCACCTCGCCGTACCCGAATCGCTCGAAGGTCTCGGCGAGGGCCGCCTCCAGGCGCCGCAGCTCGCGCATCTCGTCGGGGAGGATGTCCCGGGTTCCCGGGGGGATCCGATGGGTCATGGGGTTGAGAGGGTATGGGGACGCGAGCGGGAGGATCGGCTCAGAAGGACCAGACGCGACGGTTCGCGGCGGACGCTACGCCGGGATCGCCTGGGTGCTGACGCGCTCGATCCTCGCCCCCAGGTCTCGCAGCCGCAGGTCGATCCGCTCGTAGCCGCGGTCGATCTGAATGACGTTGCCGATCTCGGAGCTCCCATCGGCCGCCAGCGCCGCGATGAGCATCGCCATGCCGGCGCGGATGTCCGGGCTGTCGACGCGCTCACCGTGAAGACGGCTCGGACCGTAGACGATCGCCCGGTGGGGATCGCACAGCGTGATCCGAGCGCCCATCGCGACGAGCTTGTCGACGAAGAACAAGCGGTTCTCGAACATCTTCTCGAAGATCAGGATCTCACCGTCCGCCTGCGTGGCGAGGGCGAGAGCGATCGACGTCAGGTCCGCGGGGAAGGCGGGCCACGGACCGTCCTCGATCTTTGGGGTGGCCTCGCCGAGGTCCGCCCTGATCTTCAGCACCTGCTCGGGAGGGACGAGCACATCGTTTCCCTCGACCATCGACTGCAGCCCGAGGCGCCGGAACTGCCGCCTGATCATCACCAGGTCCTCGGGCTCCGCGTCGCGAACCCGCAGCTCACCCTTGGTCGCCGCGGCCAGCGCCATGAAGCTCGCCACCTCGATGTGGTCCGGGCAGATGCGGTGCTCGGCGCCGCCGAGCCTGTCGCGCCCGTGAACGGTGATCACGTTGGAGCCGATGCCGTCGATCCGTGCCCCCATCTTCACGAGCAGTCGGGCCAGGTCCTGGACGTGCGGCTCGCACGCCGCGTTGGCGATCGTCGTGGGCCCCTCGGTGAGAGCTGCCGCCATCAGTGCGTTCTCGGTAGCCATCACCGACGGCTCGTCCATGAAGATCCGGCAGGGCTTCAGCCCGCCATCGCGCGCGAAGACCTCGATCCAGCGCTCGCCCTCGACCTGGGCGCCCATGTCCCTGAACGCGTCGAGGTGGGGGTCCAGGCGACGCCTCCCGATGAAGTCGCCGCCGGGCGGAGGCATCCGCGCCTGGCCGAAGCGCGCCAGGAGCGGCCCCGCAAGCAGGAAGGAGGCGCGGATTCTCGCCGCCAGCTCCTCGTCCACCTCGGTGTCCGTCACGGCGTCCGCCTGGAGGCGGATCTCGTTCTCGCCGCTCCAGTGCACCTTCACCCCCAGCCGCTCGAGCAGCGCGATCTGCGCCTCGGTGTCGCGGATGCGCGGCACGTTGGAGAGCACCAGCTCCTCCTCGGTGAGCAGGCAGGCGGCGATCTCCGGCAGCGCGGCGTTCTTGTTTCCGGCGGGGAAGACCTCGCCCGAGAGCGGGGTACCGCCGTGGATCACCAACTTCTCCATCGCGCGGGAAGCTAGGGTAACAACGGCGTATGCCTGATCCGACGCGCGAGGACGCCTGGAATCTGGTCTGCGAGTGGATCGCCTCGGACTCGCTGCGAAAGCACGTGCTCGGAGTGGAGGCGGCGATGCGCGCCTACGCCCGCAAGGACGGCGAGGACGAGGAACTGTGGGCGATCACCGGCCTTGTCCACGACCTCGACTACGAGCGCTACCCCGATCTCGAGACCGGTCATCCCCGCCATGCGCTGAAGGAGCTCGAGGCACGCGGCTACCCCGAGGAGGTGATCGACGCGGTCGCGGGGCATGCGGAGTTCCTGGAGGTCCCGCGCACGACCCCGCTGGCGAAGACCCTGTTCGCGGTCGACGAGCTGTCCGGGTTCATCGCCGCGTGCGCGCTGGTGCGACCCCACGGAATCGTCGGCATGACCCCGAAGTCGGTCCGCAAGAAGCTCAAGGCGCCTTCCTTCGCCGCCGGCGTCGATCGGGATCAGGTTCGCCGGGGGGCTGAGGAGCTCGGCGTCGACTTCGACCAGCACGTCGCGTTCGTGATCGAGGCGATGGCCGAGCGGGCGGACGAGCTCGGCCTCGCGCCGCGCCCGCAATCGGCTGCGTAAGGCGCCGCGCCGAAGGTCGGGCGGTTTACTGCCAGCGGCCGCCTGCCTTGGCCCACTCCAGCAGGTGGTCCACGGAGCAGAAGCCGTCGGGCACACGGTGCTCGCCGCGGTGACGGACGAGCAGAACGTGAACCTCACCGAGATCCTCGCCGCAGTATGAGCAGCTCATCCGCCCCTGGCCCATCCCGCCGGGCTCGTTCAGCTCACCCGGCTCCCAGTGAGCTCCCTGGATCCCCCAGGGGACCACGTGCTCGAGGCGGCAGAAGGCGGCGCGGCGCTCGCCGGCGGGCTCGAACAGGCGAAAGCCGTCGTCCAGCGGAACGGGCGCCCCGCACCAGCTGCAAGTCTCGGCCACCTAGCGGGCCGGCGGCATCGGTTCCACGACGTCGCTGAGGATAGTCGCGCCCCCGGGCGGGCAGGGGGCGCGGCGAGGTCTCCCAACGCATACGATCCCCGCCGGGAATGGAGGCTCAATCCCTGACCCTCGGCGCAGAGGAGAGCGCCTGGCAGCGGCTAAAGGAGGCGGCCAACCGACGGCCCGCTGTGGCGGCACTGATCATCCTCGCCGCGATCGTTGTGGCGATGATCGCGAGCAAGGGCCTCCACGACGTCGCCCAGACAGGGCTCACCGGCCTCTCGCTTGGCGCAATCTATGCCCTTGGCGCCGTCGGGCTAACGCTCGTGTACGGGATCCTCAAGCTGGTCAACTTCGCCCACGGTGACTTCCTCACCTTCGGGGCCTACATGGCCTACCTGGTGAATGTCACCTGGGGGATGCCGCTGGTGCTCGGGATCTTCTTCGCGATGGTGATGACCGCCCTGCTCGGCATCTTCTTCGAGAAAGTGATGTGGGGCCCGATGCGGGCGCGGCGGGCCGGTCTCCTTCAGCTGCTCCTGATGTCCATCGGTCTCGCGTTCCTGCTCAGAGCCTTGTTCCAGTACGTCTGGTCCACTGAGATCCGCTTCCTCGATGTGAACGTGATCGAGACCGTGGAGGTCTTCGGCCTGCGGATCGGGCGCACATCGCTCGTCGTCCTCGTCGTCGGAATCGTGGTCATCATGGGGATCGGCCTGATGCTCCGCTACACGCTGCTGGGCAAGCGGATGCGGGCTCTCTCGGACAACCTGGAACTGGCGGAGACATCCGGGGTCGACACCTCCCGGGTCATCCTCTACACCTGGTTGTTCTCCGGTGCCCTCGCCGGCCTGGCGGGTGTCATGGCAGCTGCCACGACTGAGCTCCGACCCGAGCTGGGCTTCGAGCTGCTGTTGCCGATCTTCGCCGCCGTGATCCTGGGCGGGATCGGCGATGCCTTCGGCGCCCTGGTCGGCGGGCTCGTTCTGGGCCTGGTCATCGAGTGGTCGACCTTGTACATCGAGGCGCGCTGGAAGGTGTCGATCGGCTTCGTGGCCCTGATCATCGTGCTGATCGTCAGGCCGCAGGGCATCTTCGGCCGAGCGAAAGCGACCTGACAAGCCATGGACGCGCTTCCGGTCGCGATCACTTTCGACTTCCTCACTAGCATCAGTTTTTGGACGAGCGTGGGCGTGCTGGCGGCCACCTACGCGCTGGTCGCCCTCGGCTTGCAGCTCAACGTCGGCTTCACCGGGATCGTCAACTTCGGCGCCGCCGGGTTCATGGCTGTCGGGGCCTACACGATGGCGATCCTCACCATCGACACGGGGATCTCGTTCTGGCTCTCGCTCCCGCTTTCGATCCTGGTGACGATGGCGTTCGGCCTCATCGTGGGCCTCCCTTCCCTGCGCCTGCGAACCGACTATTTGGCGATCGCGACCGTGGCCTTTGCCGAGATCATCCGCCTCATAGCCCAAAACGCCCGCGAGCTGACCGGAGGCAACCAGGGTCTTTTCTGCAGCGACGATCAGAGTGTGTGCTTCGACGACACCTGGCTCAACATCTCCGACACGATTCAAGGCTGGCTTCAAGACCTTGGCTGGGGGGATCCGGAGATCCTGTTTCCGTTGCTGCTGGTCGCGTGGGCGCTGGTCCTCGTCACGACCGTTGCCCTCCTGTTCGTGCAGCGAAGCCCGTGGGGCCGGGTGCTTCGCGCCGTGCGCGAGGACGAGGACGCCGCCAGGGCACTGGGGAAGAACGCCGTCGCCTACAAGCTCCAGTCACTCGTCATCTGCGCCGCGATCGCGGCGGTCGCCGGCTGGATCCTGGCGCTCAACCTGGCCACCATCCACCCGATCGACTTCGAGCCCCTGGTCACGTTCTTCGCCTACGGCGTGCTGGTTCTGGGCGGGCTCGCGAGCTACTGGGGGGTACTTGCGGGATCGGTGATCTTCTGGACGCTGCTCGAGGCGACCCGCTTCATCGACGTCTTTCAGGACGAGTCTGACCAGGCCGCGCTTCGGTTCGCGATCGTCGGCCTGGTGCTGATCCTGTTGATGGCCTTCCGGCCGCAGGGAATGTTCGGCAACCGGGAGGAGATGGTGCTGGGTGACTGAGGATTCATCCGGGGCCGAGACCGGGCAAGCGCCCAACAACGGGGAGGCGATCTTCGAGGCGCGCGACGTGGTCAAGCGCTTTGGCGGGATCCGGGCCGTCGATGGAGCGACGCTCGACGTGGCGGAGGGCTCGATCACCGCCCTGATCGGGCCGAACGGCGCGGGCAAGACGACGTTCTTCAACGTCATCACCGGCTTCTACAGGTCAGATGGAGGCAACGCCGTGTTCGAGGGCAGACGCGTGCTCGGGCGCCCGTCATATGCGATCGCCCGTCTGGGCATGGTGCGCACCTTCCAGATCACCAAGGCCTTGGCCCGGATGCCCGTGATCGACAACATGATGCTCGCTGCCCCAGATCAGCCCGGCGAGCGTCTTCGCAACGTCATCTTCAGTCCGGGGGCCGTGCGACGCCGGGAGGCCGCGGTGCGCGAGGAGGCGATGGACGTGCTCGAGATCTTCAACCTGGACCGGCTGGCCAACGACTACGCGGGCACCCTCTCGGGCGGGCAGCGCAAGCTGCTCGAGCTTGCCCGAGCGTTGATGACCAGACCTCGCTTCCTGCTTCTCGACGAGCCGATGGCGGGCATCAACCCAACCCTGGGGCGACGCCTGCTCGACCACATGAAGCGCCTGCGCGCCGACCAGGGAGTCACATTCCTGTTCATCGAGCACGACATGGAGGTGGTGATGAACCACTCCGACCGGGTGATCGTGATGGCCGAGGGCCGCGTGATCGCCGAGGGGGAGCCACACGAGGTTCGCCGCGACAAGGCCGTGATCGATGCCTATCTCGGGACCGGAACCGACGAGCGCCAGGAGCAGGTGTGACCGCCGACACGAAGGCCAACGGTGCACTGCTCGTCACCGAAGACGTCATTGCCGGGTACGTCTCCGAGGTCGATGTCCTCAGCGGCGTCTCGATCCAGGTCCACGATGGTGAAATTGCCACGGTGATCGGGCCGAACGGTGCAGGCAAGTCAACACTGATCAAGACGATCTTCGGCCTTCTGCGTCCCCGCAGCGGCCGCGTCATCTTCAGCGGGGAGGAGATCACAGGTCACAAGCCGCACGCGATCACGCGGCTGGGACTGAGCTACGTGCCGCAGCTGGACAACGTATTCCCGACCCTCACCGTGGAGGAGAACCTCGAGATGGGCTCCTTGGACCGGGAGCGGACCGGCGCGCAGATCGAGCGGATGTACGAGCTCTTCCCGCGACTCGGCGAGCGCCGCCGGCAGGCGGCGGGGACGATGAGCGGCGGGGAGCGCCAGATGGTGGCGATGGCGCGCGCGCTGATACCCGATCCTCGGGTGCTGTTGCTCGACGAGCCCTCGGCGGGCCTCGCGCCGGCGTTCGTGGAGGCGATCTTCCAAAAGATCGAGGACATAAACAAAGCCGGGGTCACGATCGTGATGGTCGAGCAGAACGCCCGCCGAGCACTGACGATGTCGGATCGTGGATACGTGCTCGACCTCGGCGCGAACCGCTTCGAGGGGGCGGGGCGAGAGCTGCTCGATGACCCTAAGGTTGCGGAGCTATATCTGGGTGGTACGGCGAGGGTGGATCGGCCGGAGCTGGAGCCGGGGGCGGTCGAGGACGAGCAAACATGAAGACGGCCGAGGACTTATGCCTCGGCCGTCTCCCAGATCCCCATCGCGGTCAAACGACTGCGATGCAGGCGCTTACTCGTCTGGCTTCGGTACGGGTACCTCGTCGATCTCCTTGAGCTCCCCGTTCTTCTGGAACAGGTTGATGTCGTAGACGCCCGCGGTCGGGTCGCCCGCTTCGTCCATGTCGATCGCGCCGGCGGCTCCCTCGTAGTCGATGTCGTCGCCGTTCTGGAGCGCCTCGACCGCCCCGGAGAGGTCCTCGAACGAGTAGCTGTCACCTGGAGGGCCGCTGATCTCGCGCACCTGGTCGGCCATCTCCTGGCCGTCCGTGGAACCGGCAGCAACGGCCGCCAGATAGCAGAGGATCACGGCGTCGAAGTTCTGCGCCGCGAAAATCGCCTGCTCCACATCGGCCGGGTCGGACTGCGCGAACACCTTCGCGAAGGCCTCCGGCACCTGCGCCGGTGTTGGGCGAGCCCGGAGCCGTCGCTTGCATCCCGGCGACGATCTCCGGCGGCTTCACCGGGCCGATCGTCAGACCGTCGGTTCCCCAGGCGTTCGCCGGATCGTAGTCCCCGGTCCGCAGCAGAGCGGGGCCGACGTTCGCGAACGTCTCCGGGAAATCGATGATCACGATCGTGTCCGGATTGCCGGCGACGATCTGCCGGGCCTCCGAGTCGTAGCTCGGCTGCTCCGGGTCGTAGAGGACCGACTCTCCGATCTCGCCGCCCTTGGCGACCCAGGCCTCGCTGAACGTGCCGGAGAGGCCTTCACCGTAGGAGTCGTTGCGAGCACCGATGTTCACCACCTTGCCCTCGGCTCCGCCGAGGTCCTTCTCGATGGCGTCGGCCAGCGTGGGGCCCTGGTACTTGTCCGGGGGCGCGGTCCGGTTGAGCAGGCCGTCGTCCTCGAGGGCCGGTGATCTCGTCGCTAGTGGAAGAGGGCGAGATCTGCAGGACACCCTCGCGGATTGAGACGGAGCGGGCCGTCGGAATCGTGTCGTTCGAGGCCCACGCGCCCGCGATGCACGAGGCGCCCTGATCGACCATCTGGCGGGCGACGTTGACCGCCGGCGTCGGCAAGGTCTCGTTGTCCTCGTGGATGATCTCGACCTTGTGATCCGCGCCGGACGTCCTTGATTGCGGCGTTGATCTGTTCCACCGCGACATCTGCCGCCTTCTGACCCGGCGGGCCGTACGGGCTCAGCGCGCCAGTCAGCGGCACCGAGTCGCCGATTGTCAGGTCCAGCGTCGCCTCGCCACCTCCGCCTCCGTCGTCGTCGCCGCATGACGCCAGTGCGAGCGAAGCGCTGGCGATGACTACAGCCAGCAGCGCCAGCCTGAGCCTTCTCATTCGATCTCCTCTCGTTTACACGCTCTGGGGGTGCCGGCCGCTTCCCTTTCAGCCGGTATGGCCCTGTGACGGATGTATCACTATCTCGCCGGAGCCGGAAAATCAAGTTTTTCGGGAATCGGCGAAGACGCGTGCTCCAGACTCGCTTGCCATCCTGGGAATCTGATACGAACATGTGTTCGTATGCAGAGAGAGCGAAGCCAAAGCGTAATCGCCTGCGTCCTGATCCCTCGTTTTGCCCTTCTGGCGGTGCTCGAAGGGCGGCGAGCGCTGCTCTCCCGGCCGCTGGCACTGGCCCCTGAGCCGGGGGGTCCGCAGGTCGTCGGGGAGGCATCGGGGGCGGCGGAGGCGTTCGGCGTCCGCGCCGGGATGCGGATCGGTGAGGCGCTCGCGCGCTGCCCGGAGCTGGTGCTGGTGCCCCCAGATCCCGAGCGGGCCGAGGCGGCCTGGGAGGAGGCGCTTCGCCGCCTGGAGGCGATCGGTGCCGCGGTGGAGCCGGGACGGCCGGGCGAGGCGTTCTTCGAGGCCGCGGGGCTGCGCGGCCTCTGGGGCGGAAGCCTCGAGGGGGTCCTGCGGCGGGCGCGAAAGGCGGCCGGCCCGCCGGTGCGGTTGGGAGCCGGGCAGACTCGGCTCTGCGCCTATGCCGCCGCGCTCAGCGCGAGGCCGCGAAGGTCGCCGGTGATCGTCTCGGAGGGGATGACGCGAGCCTTTCTGGCGCCCCTGCCGGTGGGTCTGCTGCGAGAGCGGCTGTTCAGTTACCGCCCGACGCCCGGAAGCGGAGCCGAGGAAGCGGCGCGCATCGGGTGCGCCGATCTGCCGGAGAAGCTCGAGCGCCTCGGGGTGGGCACGCTCGGACAGCTCGCGGCGCTCCCGAAGGCGGCAGTCGCGGACCGGTTCGGCGAGACGGGGCTTAGGGCGCTGCGGATGGCCTGCGGCATCGAAGAGCCGCTGCGCCCCCGGCACGCCCACGAGGGGCTGGTGGAGCGGCTGGAGCTGACCGATGCCGTCTCGGGCCCACAGCTGGAGCGGCTGCTGGCCCTGCTCGTCGACCGCCTCCTCGCCCACCCGGCGCGCCGCGGGCGGACGCTGCGACGGCTGCGAATCGCCGGCCGGCTGGCCGGAAGCGGAAGCTGGCGCTCGGTGGCGGCGCTGCGGCAGGCCAGTGCCGACCCGCTTCGCCTGCGCTTGGCGCTGCTATCGAAGCTGGAGGAGCTTCCCGGGCCGATCACGTCGCTGAGCCTCCAGGCGGTGGAGACGGGCGAGCCCGCGAGCGATCAGGAAACGCTCGGCGGGGAGGCGGGAAACGAGAGGGGGAAGCGGCTCGCGGAGGCGGTTCGGCAAGCGCGGGCGGTCGCCGGAAAGAACGCGGTGATGAGAGTCCTCGACGTGGACTCGGAGTCGCGGGTGCCCGAGCGGCGGATACTCCTGACCCCGTTCCAGGAGCGGGATTGAACGTCTACTGGCCACGGCCCATCCGAGTGCAGGCGGGGGCGGATGGGACGCCGCGCGCGGTGGACTCGGTGTCGGTCGACGCGGTGCGGGAGGAGTGGCTGGTCGAGGACCGCTGGTGGACGCCGAGGCCGCTCAGTCGCCGCTACTTCGAGCTGGTGCTGGCCGACGGCCGCAACATGGTGGTCTTCCGCGAGCCGGCGTCCGGCGGCCGCTGGTTTCTACAAAGAGCATGAGCGTGGAGGGACCCAGCACCACCCCGCCGCGACGGACGCGAAGCGGAGTAAGCGGCGGGAGTGATTACGTCGAGTTGCATTGCCACTCGG
This sequence comes from uncultured Actinomycetes bacterium, assembly GCA_963755775.1. Lineage (GTDB taxonomy): Bacteria > Actinomycetota > Thermoleophilia > Solirubrobacterales > 70-9 > AC-56. The sequence goes on from CAVWKY010000009.1 coordinate 202,071, forward strand.
CGTATTCCTTCCTCGACGGGGCGTCGGCACCGGAGGAGCTGGCGCAAAGAGCGGCCGAGCTGGGGTATCCGGCCCTCGCCCTTACCGATCACGACGGGGTCTGGGGAGCGATGGAGTTCGCTCAGGCGTGCAAGGAGACCGGCGTGCGCCCGATCGTCGGGTGTGAGCTGACCGTGAGCGCCGGAAGCGCACCCTTCCACCTGACGCTCCTGGTGGAGGACGCCGGCGGCTGGAGCAACCTCTGCCGACTGATCACCGAGGCCCACGCCGGGACCCGCCCGCATCCCGACCGCGAGCCCCTCCCCCCTCCTCTCGCTCGAACGGCTAGAGCGGCGGGCGGAGGGACTCGTGTGCCTCTCGGGCTGTGCCCGCGAGGGTGGGCTTGCGTCCCGTTTTCGGCGGGGTGGCGAGAGGCTGCGCGCCGAGGATGCGGCGGCCGCCGAGGGGCTCGGCCGACGGTTGGCCGGCGCCTTCGGTCGCGACCGCTTCCGGGTCGAGTTGCAGCGGCCGTTCTGGCGGCACGATCGGGCGCGTAACCGGTGGCTGGAAGGGCTCGCCGAGCGGCTCGGCGTTGCGTGCGTGGCGAGTGGAAACGTTCACATGCACGACCCCTCGCGGGCGGCGCTTCAAGACGCGTTGGTGGCAGTGCGGATGAAGGCGACGCTGGAGGAGACGGAGCCGGACCGGCGCGGAAGCGCATCGGAGTACCTGACAGCGCCCGCGACGATGGCGGCCCGCTTCCGCGAGCACCCCGAGGCGGTCGCCGAGAGCGCCCAGATTGCGGAGCGGCTCGGGTTCAACCTCACTCGCGATCTCGGTTACAGCTATCCGGGCTCGGAGGACCCGAAGGCGGACCGGACGCTGGCCGAGATCTGCGGGGCGCGGCTGGATCATCGCTACGCCGGCGAGGCGGTGCACGCGGAAGCGAAGCGGCGGCTGGACGAGGAGCTCGAGGTGATTCGCTCGCTGCGCCTGTCGGGGTTCTTCCTGCTCCACTTCGACATCCTCGAGCTGGCCAGGGAGGTGGCGGCCGAGGTTCGCGGCCTCGAGTCCGCGCGAAGACTGCTGCCGCCGGGGCGTGGGCGGGGCTCGAGCGTCAGCTCGATCGTCTGCTACCTGACGGGGCTGTCGCACGTCGATCCGGTGCGCAACGGGTTGTTCCTGGGCCGCTTCTTGAACGAGGAGATCAGCGAGGTGCCGGACATCGACCTCGACTTCCCGCGGGATATTCGCGAACGGCTGATTCCTCGCATCCACGAGCGCTATGGCGAGGAGCGCTCGGCGCTGGTAGCGGCGTTCGCCTGCTACCGCTCGCGCGGTGCGACGCGGGACTTCGGCAAGGCGCTCGGACTGCCGGCGGGGGAGGTCGAGAAGGTTGCCCGGACGGTGGAGATGTTCGATCGGCCCGATTCGGTGCAGAGCGACGTCGGGGCGGCGATCGGCGCGGAGCGAGCGGATTCGGTTCGCTGGCGGGCGCTGGCTCGCCTGGCACACGACGCGTGGGGGCTTCCGCGCCATCCGTCCCAGCACCCCGGGGGGATGGTGATCTCCACCAGGCCGTTGATTGACATCTGCCCCATGCAGCCGGCGGCGATGGAGGGGCGCCAGCTGGTCCAGTGGGACAAGGACTCGTGTGCGGACGCGGGGTTCCTGAAGATCGACTTGCTGGGGCTGGGGATGCTGTCGGCGGTGGAGCGGTGCGTCGATGAGATCGCCCGTGTGCGTGGAGAGCCGATCGACCTCTCGCGGATCCCGATGGACGACGCGAGGACGTTTGGGGCGATTCGGGCGGCGGATACGACTGGGGCGTTCCAGATCGAGAGCAGGGCGCAGATGCAGATGCTGCCGAGGACGCTGCCCGAGAGCCTCGACGATCTGACGGTCCAGGTCGCGCTGGTGCGCCCTGGGCCGATTCAGGGAGGGGCCGTGCATCCTTATCTGGAGCGCCGAGAGCGGTTGCGAGCCGATCCCTCGTTCCGCATCGCCTACGACCATCCCGTGCTGGAGCCAATCCTTCGCGACACCCTGGGGACGATCGTCTTCCAGGAGCAGGTGATCCAGGTGGCGATGGCGCTCGCCAGGTTCAGCGCCGGAGAGGCGGAGGGACTGCGGCGGGCGATGAGCCGAAAGCGCTCCGAGAAGGCGATCCTCGCCTATCGGGGGCAGTTCATCAAAGGGGCGACGAAGCGAGGGGTCGCCACGGAGGTGGCGGAGCGGGTGTTCGAGCAGATTCGGGGGTTCTCGGGGTTCGGGTTCCCGAAAGCCCATGCGGTCGCCTTCGGCCTGCTCGCCTACCAGTCGACCTGGCTCCGCGTCCATTACGGCCCCGAGTTCCTGTGCTCGCTGCTGAACGAACAGCCGATGGGTTTCTACCCGCCCGACGCGCTGGTGCACGAGGCGCAGCGGCGGGGGATCGAGGTGCTGCCGCCCGACGTCAATCGAAGCGGGGTCGAGTGCGCGGCGGAGGACGGCGCCGTGCGCGTTGGGCTGGGCTACATAACCGGACTGCGGGAGCAGGAGGCTCGCGAGCTGGTGGCGGAGCGCGAACGGCGCGGAGCGTACGAGGGCCTGGCGGACCTGGCCTCGCGCTCGGGGGTGGGCCGCGACGGACTGGAGCGCCTGGCGTGGGCGGGGGCGTGCGAGGCACTCGGCGGACGGAGCGCCCTTCGGCGGCGCGAGGACCTGTGGGAGCTGGGGATCGCCCGGGGCGGCCGGCGGTTGCCGGCGAGCCATCGAACGGCGGGCGGAGACGGCGAATCCACTCGCGACGGAAAGACCGACCCCGCGCCGATCCAGCTCTCCCTCCCCCTCCCCATTCCGGCTCCGCCCTCCCTGCGCGAGCTGGATTCATGGCAGCGGCTGGTCGCCGACTACGCGTCAACGGGGATCGCGATCGCGGAGCACCCGATGGCGCTCCTGCGAGGCGAGCT
>CAVWKY010000009.1:212500-249255 GCA_963755775.1 uncultured Actinomycetes bacterium
TTCTCGAGATGGCCACCACCGGAGCGAGATCGCTACATGCCTACCAGGCTTAGATGGCCTCGACGAACGCTCCCTGAGAAGGAGGGTGATCGCGCGCGGGCGCCTCGCGCGGACGGCGCGCCCCCGCCCGCCGCCACCAACGGGGGCGGGCCCGACGGGGACGACCCATCTCCTCCGCCCGCTTCCACGGCGGCGGCGCCCGGCCCACGCCGGCGCCCGAAGCTGAAGAAGCTGCGCTTCGCCCTGGTCTTCCTGGGGCTGTCGGTGCTCGCCTGCATCTCCTGGATCTTCGGGATCATGATGGCCGTCGCCGGCGACCTGCCCCAGCTTGAGAGCCGCGCGCAGTTCGAGCGCTCTCAGAACTCCGTCGTCCTCGACGTCAACGGCGAGAAGATCGCGACCCTCACCAACAACCAGGGCCGGATCCTGATCGGCTCGGGAGACATCGCCCCGGTGATGAAGGAAGCCACGGTCGCGATCGAGGACCAGCGCTTCTACGAGCACCGCGGAATCGATTACGAGGGCATCGGACGCGCCGTGTTCCAGGACATCATCGACCGCAGCGCCACCCAGGGCGCCTCCACCATCACCCAGCAGTTCGTCAAGAACGCCCTTCACGCCCAGGACAGGAGAACGGTGTTCGAAAAGCTGCGCGAAGCGGCGCTGGCCTACCAGCTCGAGCGCCAATGGGACAAGGACAAGATCATCACCGAGTACCTGAACGAGATCTACTTCGGGGAGGGCGCCTACGGGATCGAGGAGGCCGCCAGGACGTACTTCGGCTGGAACCATCCCGGGTGCTCCGGGGCCGGGGGGCGTTGCGCCTCCGAGCTCCTGCCCTGGGAAGCGGCGATGCTCGCCGGGCTGATCTCGAACCCCAGTGGGTACGACCCGAAGACTGCCCCGGAATTTGCGTTGGCGCGCCGCAACCTGGTGCTTCAGAGCATGGCGGAGCAGGGCTACATCACCGAGGACGAGTACGCGGAGTACTCACAACAGCCGCTGCCCAAGCCATCGGATATCGAGACTCCCGAGGAGGACTCGAGAGCCCCCTACTTCACGTCCTGGCTGCGCCAGCAGCTGGTGGACAAATACGGAGCCGGCGAGGCTTTCGGGGGCGGGCTCCAAGTCACCTCCACGCTCGACCTGTCGCTTCAGGAGCAAACCCAGCAGATCGCGTATGACCGCACCGCGGGGGTCGGCGTGAACTCGGCGGTCGTCGTCCTGGACAACGTAACCGGAGGCGTCAAGGCAATGGTCGGCGGCTACGACTACCGATCGCAGCCCTTCAATCTCGCCACCCAGGGCCAGCGGCAGCCCGGATCGGCGTTCAAGCCGTTCACCCTGGTGACCGCGCTCGAGCAGGGGATGTCGCCCGATCAGGTCTTCACCTCAGCCGAACAGCGGATCCCCTTCAAGAGTAAGGTCGAGAAGAAGGGCGGCGGCGAGAAGATCGTGGACGAGGTCTTTCCCGTCCACAACTACGAGGACTCATACCTGGGGTCCGCCTCGATCGCCACCGCCACGACCTATTCGGACAACTCCGTGTATTCGCAGCTCGGCGCCCAAGTTGGCCCGGCCAACGTCGCCCAGACCGCTTACGACATGGGCGTCAAGACCGACCTGTCGACCCCGGACGCCCGGTACTCCATCAACGGCGGGCCCTTCGAGCCCTATAACCCGGCGCTGATCCTCGGCGGCCTGCGAACGGGCGTCACCCCGCTGGAGATGGCCCACGCCTATCTGACCCTCCAGCACAATGGCCAGCTCGTCAGCGGCACGATGGCCACCTCCTCCGATGCACCGATCGCGATCCAGAAGGTCCAGGACTCCGACGATGATCTGGTCGACACCATCGATGGCGACTCGGGGCAGGACAAGGTGGAGACGAAGCAGATCGTGTCTCCAGAGGTCGCGGCAACCGCCAGAGGGATCCTCCACACGGTCGTCAGCTCGGGGACTGGCAGCAATGCCTACACCGGGGACCCCACCCAATGGGGCAAGACCGGGACGACAGAGAACAATGGCGACGCCTGGTTCGTGGGCGCGACCGAGGACATCACGGTCGCGGTCTGGGTGGGCCACGCAGACTCCGTAAAGCCGATGCTGACCGAGTACGGCGGAGGCCCCGTCGACGGCGGCACGATCCCGGCCCTGATCTTCAACGAGATCGTGACCGCCTACGAGCAGCTGAGTCCCGACAAGCCCGACGAGGAGGAGACGACGCCCGACGACACCACCGGCGCGGCCCCCGTCGCGCCTGCGCCGCAAGCTCCGACCGCCCCGTCCACCCCCGAGCCAAGCGAGCCCCCGGCCGCGGCCGACCAAGACGCCCCGGCCCAGCAACCGCAGCAGCCGCCCAGCCAGCCGCCTCCGGCGGCCGGGGGTGGCGGCGGTGCCGGCGGCACCGGCAGCGGCGGCATCTCCGGTTAGGGACTAAGCCTCGCTCAGCGCAGCGGCCGCGACAGGTAGTCGCTGTCGGCGGCGCAGAAGCGCCATGGCAGCTCCGCCGCGCGGGTGATGCCGATGCGCGGGCCAGTTGCGACCCTGACGTCGGACCAGCCGTCCTCCCGCCCCCTGACCTCGAACGGCGGCTGCATGAGCGGCGCCTTGTTCAACTCCAAGCCGACGCCCAGCGCCTCAGTCAGCTTGCCTGGCCCGGAACACAGCTCCCGCAGTCCGTCTCGGCCGCGCCTGCGCGACATCTCCTCAATCCCCCAGCCCGGCTCGAGCGCGCGGATCAGCACCGCCGCCGCCTCGCCCTCGGGCTCGCAGACGAAGTTGAGGCACGAGTGGATGCCGTACGACAGGTAGACGTAGGCGCGCCCCGGCAGGCCGAACAGCGGCGCCGTGCGCTGGGTCAGCCCCACGTATGCGTGGCAAGCCGGATCGTCGCGCCGGTAGCTCTCGCATTCGACGATCACCCCGCCGACCCCATCCACGAGCAACGCGCAGCCGACCAGATCGCGTGCCACGTCGTGAACCGAGCGGTCGAAGAACTCCTCGCCGACCAGATCGCCGGCCAGGGCGCCCGCGGTCACTGCACCACCTCCCCCAACGCCCGTCTGGCCGCCTCGAGCTGCTCGGCGACCCGATCCGAGGCGGTGCCGCCGGATGACCGTTTGGACTCGATCCAGTCCTCCCCGCGAAGCAACTCGTGAAAGGAGTCGTCGAGCAGCTCCGAATGGCGGCGCAGGTCGTCCGGCGTGAGCTCGGAGAGCGCCACCCCGCGCTCGAGCGCCTCCCTGACCAGGCCGCCCACGACGCCGTGCGCCTCGCGAAACGGCATCCCCTTGCGAACCAGAAGGTCCGCGACGTCCGTCGCCCCCAGCCCCTCGTCGGCGGCCGCGTTCGCCAGGCGCTCACGATCGAAGGACACTCCAGCGAGCATCCGCTCGGCAGCCCGCAGGCAGAGCTCCAGCGTGTCGGTCGCGTCGAACAGCGCCTCCTTGTCCTCCTGGAGGTCCTTCGAGTACGCGAGCGGCAAGCCGTGCATCACTCCCGCCAGGGTCAGGAAGCTCGACGTGACGCGGGGCGCCTTGGCGCGCAGCAGCTCGGCCGCGTCGGGGTTCTTCTTCTGGGGCATGATGCTCGAGCCCGAGGAGAAGTCCTCGGCCACCTCGCAGAACGAGAACTCCTGGCTTGCCCACAGGACGATCTCGGCGCCCAGCCGCGACAGGTGCATGGCGCAGATCGAGGCCGCGGCGAGGTAGTCGAGCGCAAAGTCCCGGTTCGAGACCGCGTCGATCGAGTTCGGGGACGGGGAATCGAAGCCGAGCTCCTCGGCGACGGCCTGCCGGTCGAGGTCCCAGCCCACGCCCGCGAGTGCCCCCGACCCCAGGGGCAGCTCAGCCGCGGACCGGTGCGCCGCGGCGAAGCGACCGGCGTCGCGGTTCAGCATCCAGAAGTAGGCGAGCAGGTGGTGGCCCAGATACACCGGCTGGGCGCGCTGCAGGTGGGTATAGCCGGGCATCGGCCAATCGGCGTGGCGCTCGGCCAATTCGAGCAGCCGCGCCATCAGCGCCCCGGCCAGCTCCCTGGCCAGCGCCGCGTGGTCGCGCACGTACAGAGCCAGGTCGGTCGCCACCTGGTCGTTTCGCGAGCGGGCAGTGTGGAGCTTGCCCCCAAGCGGTCCGACGATCTCGGTCAGCCGCCGCTCGATCGCCATGTGGACGTCCTCGTCGCCGTCTTCCGCCGCCAGCCCGCCGTCCTCGAGCTCCGCGGCGACTCTCTCCAGTCCTTCCTCCATTCGTGCGAGCTCTTCGTCGTCGAGGACTCCGGCCGCGTGGAGCGCCCGCGCGTGCGCCTTCGACTGGGCGACGTCGTAGGCAGCCAGCCGCCGGTCGAAGCCGATCGAGGCGTTCAGCCGCTCGAACAACGGGTCGGGGGGATCGCGGAAGCGCGGCATGCGGGCCAGTGTATGAAGCGAATAGGCTGGCGGGCGGATGCGGTTCCTGGTCACCGGGGCCACCGGCAAGATCGGCAACGCGGTCGCCCGCCGGCTCGCGGACCGCGGCGACCAGGTGGTGGCGCTTGTGCGCAACGTCGCCAAGGCCCGCGACGCGCTCCCGCCTGGGGTCGAGCTCGCGGCCGGTGACGTCACCGACCCGGCATCCGTTCGCGCCGCCGCCGAGGGAGTCAACGGGGTGTTCAACTGCATGGGGCTGTTCGAGCAGTGGTTCGCCGACCCGGGCATCTTCGAACGGGTGAACGCCGAGGGCGCGCGCAACGTGATCGCGGCGGCCCGCGACGCCGGAGCGAGGCGCGCCGTCCACACCTCGACCTTCGACGTCTTCCACGCCGAAACCGGCGGCACGGTGAGCGAGGCCTCTGTCGCCGACTATCCGAAGGGCACCGCCTACGAGCGCTCCAAGCAGCGCGCCGAGGAGCTGGTGCTCGCTGAGGCGGCCCAGGGGCTCGAGCTCGTGATCGTGAACCCCTCGTCGGTCATCGGCCCCGGCCCGTGGCAGGGAACCGGGATCGATCGCGCCCTGCGCGATGCGATCCGGCGCCGCCTGCCGGCCGTGCCCCCCGGCGGCATGACCCTCGTCTATGTGGACGACGTCGCCGCCGGTCACCTGGCCGCCTTCGACCGCGGGACTCCCGGCGAGCGCTACCTCCTCGCCGACGGCTACACGACGATGAGCGAGATCCTGAAGATCGCCGTCCGCGAGGCGGGCCAGGGCTGGGTGCCGCCCACGATGCCGGTACCGGTGGCGAAGGGCCTGGCCTGGACGGGTGAGGCGGTGTCGCGCGCGATCCGCCGCCCGCCGCTGCTGGGATCCGGACAGCTCCACTTCCTGCTCTGGCAGGCGCGAGCCTCGAGCTCGAAAGCGAGGAACGACCTCGGGATCGAGTTCACGCCCTGGGAGGAAGCGGTTCGGCGCACGGTGCGCTGGATGGACTCCAAGGGGCGTCTGTAGCCGGTCAGCCGGCGACCGCCTGAGTCAGCCCGGTCGAGAGCGCGGATGCGACCCGGCTCACCTGCTCGGCGGTCATGCCCGCGAACAGGGGTAGCGCGACCAAGCGGGCGGAGGCCCGCTCGGCCACGGGGAACTGGCCCTGGCTGAAACCGAAGCGCTGGCGATAGTCGGGCAGCAGGTGGATGCAGGGCATGTAGGCCTTTGCCTCAACCCCCCTGCGGCCGAGCTCGTCGATCACCGCGGACCGGTCGGCACCGGTCGGCAGCAGGACCGGGTAGATAAACCAGCTGCGCCGCTCCGCCCCGCGATCCCGGCATGGCAAAACCAAGCCGTCCGGGTCGCCCTCGCCGGCCGGGGCACCGAGCGCTTCGAGATGCTCCCCGTACCGTTCCGCCACCCGAGCGCGCTGGGCGAGCCGCTCGTCAAGCCGCTCGAGCTGGGCCACCCCAACGGCGGCCTGCAGGTCGGTGAGCCGGTAGTTGTAGCCCAGCCGCTCGTGCGACAGCCAGCCCATATCCGCTGAACGCCCCTGGTTGCGCTCGCTTCTGAGCAGCGCCGCGACCTCGGGGCTGGACGGCACCAGTACCCCGCCCTCCCCGGTGGTGAGCTGCTTGTTGGCGTAAAAGCCGAAGGTGGCGAGATTTCCCCGGGCTCCGATCCGAACGCCCTCCGAGTCGACCGCGCCAAGTGCCTCGCAGGCGTCCTCCAGCAGGCCCAGGCCGGTTTCGGCGACCAGCGCACCCAGCTCGGGTAGCGGCGCCGGGTACCCCAGGATGTCCACAGGGAGCACGCCGGTTGTGCGGTCGGTCACGGCGTCCCGCGCGGCCGATGGGTCGAGGTTCAGAGTCACCGGATCCACATCGCAAAAGACGGGCGTGGCGCCCTCGAAGAGCAGGCAGTTGGCGGAGGCGACGAAGCTGAACGGAGTGGTGATCACCTCGTCGCCGGGTCCCCAGCCCAGCGCCCGCACACCCAGGTGGAGCGCGGCGGTGCCCGAAGAGACCGCCACCGCATCGTCGACGCCGAGCCAGGCGGCGAACTCCCGCTCGAACCGCTCCAGCGTCGGCCCCAGCGACAGGCGCCCGGACCGCAGGACCTCGAGCGCCAGCTCCTCCTCCCGCGCACCGACATCAGGCCGGGCGAGCGGGATGGGCTGTGTTTTGCTCACGCCCGCGGGCGTACCCGTTCCGGCCGTTCAGACTCGCTTTGGGCCGGGGCTGATCGCTCGCTGCCAACCACGGATCGCCGGGGCTGGAACGCGTACTCGAGCGAGTCCACCAGCGCCTCCCACGACGCCTCGATGATGTTCTCCGATACCCCGATCGAGCCCCACGAGCCCTGCCCGTCGGAGGAGTCGAGCAGCACTCGCGTGACGGCCCCGGTCCCGTGGTGGGCATCCAGGATCCGAACCTTGTAGTTGACCAGCTCGATGTCGGCGAGGTGCGGATGAAGCTCGGTGATCGCGTCGCGAAGCGCTCGGTCGAGGGCGTTCACGGGCCCGTTCCCCTCCGCGGTGCGCACGTAGCGCTGGCCCGCGACCCAGATCCTGATCGTTGCCTCCGTCTCGACCTTCCCGTCGGCGCGCTTCTCGGTGATCACGCGGAAACCCTCGAGCCGAAACAGCGGCTCGTACTGGCCGGTCTCGCGGCGCAGCATGAGCTCGAAGGAGGCGTCCGCTGCCTCGTACTGGTAGCCGCGGTGCTCGCGCTCCTTGAGCCGCTCCACGGCCCGCTTCGCGGCGTCGGCGTCGAGGTCGATTCCCGCGCCCTCCGCCCGGCTGACCACGGAGCCCCGCCCCGACAACTCGGAGATCAAGACGTCGCGACTGTTGCCCACGAGCTCTGGATCGGTGTGCTCGAAAGTGCGCGCGTCGGCCTTCACCCCAGCGACGTGCATTCCGCCCTTGTGCGCGAACGCGTTTCGCCCCACGTAGGGGCGGTCGGGGTCCGGCACGAGGTTGGAGAGCTCGTCCACGAGATGGGAGGTCTCGGTCAGACGCCGAAGGCGGTCCGGCGGGACGCACTCGTATCCGAGCTTGAGCTGCAGCGCGGGGAGGATCGAGACCAGGTTTGCGTTCCCGCATCGTTCCCCGTAACCGTTCATCGTCCCCTGCACGAGGCGAGCCCCCGCTTCCACCGCGGCCAGCGAGTTGGCAACCGCGCACTCGGCGTCGTTGTGCGTGTGGATCCCGATCTCGACGGCATCTCCAAGCGCCTCCACCACCGCGGCCGTCGCCTCGGCCACCTGCGACGGCAGGCTGGAGCCGTTCGTGTCGCAGAGGGTCACGTTGTCCGCGCCCGCCGCGCCCGCGGCCCGGACGCAGTCGAGGGCGTAGCCGGAGTCGTCCCTCCAGGCATCGAAGAAGTGCTCGGCGTCGTAGACGACGCGCTTACCGTGCCCGTTCAGGAAACAGACCGAGTCGGTGATCATGCCCAGGTTCTCCTCCGGGGTGACCTTGGTCACCTTGTCGAGGTGAAGCCGCCAGGTCTTCCCGACCACCGTGCAAACCGGTGCCCCGGAGGCCAACAGGTCTCGCAGGCCGGGATCGTCCTCGGCGGCCAAGCCGCGCCGCCGCGTCATGCCGAAGGCGCAGATCTCCGCGTCTTGAAGCTCCACACGGCTGAGCAGCCCGAACAACTCCGCCTCCTTGGGGTTGGAGCTCGGAAAACCGGCCTCGATGTAATGCACACCCAGCCGGTCGAGGGCCTGGACGACCCGGACCTTCTCAGCCGCTGACAGGGACATGCCCTGTCCCTGCATGCCGTCGCGCAAGGTCGTGTCGTAGAGCTTCACCTGTGTCAAGTCGATGCCTTTCCGTTTCGGAGGAGCGAGCGAGGAGCGAGCGCGGCCAATGCCGCGCGGCCACGGTGGCGCTAGGCCGCCGCGGCGGGGCTAATTCGCTCGATGCCTCCGAGCAGAGCGCGCATCAGCCGGTGACTTTACTCGGTTGCTCGATGAGGTCGAGCCATTCCAGATACTCGGGCGCGCGGCCGTGCAGAGCATCGTCGAGCTTGGCCTGGATCTGTCGCGTGATCTCGCCCGGCTCACCCACGTCGTGGTCGTCCACCGACCGGATGGGGACGAGTTCGGCAGCGGTACCGGTGAGGAAGATCTCCTCGGCCAGGGTCAGCTCTGAGGGGGCGATCGCCCTCTCGATCACCTCGTAGCCGAAGTCCTTGGCGATCTGGATCACCGACTTGCGCGTGATCCCATCCAGGATCGTCCCGGCGGGAGGCGTGGCGATGACGCCGTCGCGGACCACGAAGATGTTCTCCCCCGACGCCTCCGAGACCATGCCGGAGCGATCGAGCATGATCGCCTCCTGGTACCCCTCGCGGGCCGTCTCGACCTTGGCGAGGATCGAGTTCAGGTAGTGGCCGGAGGCCTTCGCCTGGGTGATGAGGCTGTCGGGCGAGATCCGCCGCCAGGTTGAGATCTTCGCCCGCACGCCCTCGCGCTTGCCCTCTTCGCCGAGATAAGCGCCCCAGGGCCAGACGGCGATGACCACCTCGATCGGGGCAGTTTGCGCGTACAGCCCCATCTCGCCGTAGCCCCGGAAGGCGATCGGGCGGATGTAGCAGCTTCGGAGCTCGTTTCGCCCGATGAGCTCATGGGTGGCCGCGCGCATCTCCTCGAGCGAGTACGGCAGCTCCATGTAGTACAGCTCGCCCGACTTCAGGAGCCGGTCGAGATGCTCGCGGTGGCGGAAGATCGCCGGTCCCCGGTCGGTCTCGTAGCAACGGATGCCCTCGAACACCCCGGTGCCGTAGTGGAGGCCATGGCTGAGCACGTGGACCTTGGCGTCCTCCCAGGGGACGAGATCGCCGTTCATCCAGATCCACTCTGACTGCTCCACCGTTCCCTCCGCGTTCGTCGTCGAGGCCCGAAGAAGTATGCCCGATGCCCGCCCGAGCGCCGAAGTGCCCCTGACGGGTCCTATCGGTTGGCCCGCCCTGTTGACAGCCACTTGGCGCGGCTGGACCTGGATGCCACGCCTCCCACGCCTCCCACGCGTTCTCAGCGGACGCTCAGGTGCTGCCGGCGATCCCGGTAGGGGCGGGCTCCTAGGGCCCAGAGGCGACCGCGGTGGCCCAGGCTGTTAGGTTCGCGCGCGGACTGAGAACAGCGAACGGAGGAAAACGATGGGAGCAGAGGAAAACGCGGCGATAGTTCGGCGCGGTTACGAGGCCTTCAACTCGGCCGACATGGACACGCTCACCGAGCTCTTCGACGAGAGCGCCGTGTGGCGCACACCGGGGCGGAGCTCGCTGGCCGGCGACCACCAGGGCCGCGAGGCGGCCTTTGGCTACTTCGGCCGACTGGGACAGGGAACGGAAGGGACCTTCAAGGCCGAATTGCACCAAGTGCTTGCCGATGATGATGGCCGCGTGGTCGGCATTCATCACTGCAGCGGGGAGCGAGACGGCAAGCATCTGGATGTTGACTGTTGCCTCGTCTTCCAGCTCGAGGACGGCCGGATTACTGAGGGTGCGGAGCACTTTCGCGACCTCTACGCCTGGGACGAGTTCTGGTCGTAGCCCGGTCAGCGCGGGCCCGGCACATCTCTCAGGAGACCTACACCCCCAGCTCTAACAGCACCGCCTCGGTGATCTCGTTCGTGCCCGCCGGTTCCTCGCCGGCCACAGCGAGATCGGCGGTGCGCAACCCCCGCGCAAGCACCGCGTCGACGGCGGCCTCGATCACACGCGCGTCGTCGTGCCGATCCAGTCCGTGACGCAACATCATCGCCACCGACAGGAAGGTGGCCAGTGGGTTAGCGATTCCCTGTCCGGCGATGTCGGGCGCCGAGCCGTGCACCGGCTCGAACAGGCCGGGGCCGTCGGCGCCCAGGCTCGCCGAGGGAAGCATCCCGAGTGAGCCCGTGAGCATGGCCGCCTCATCGCTGAGGATGTCGCCGAACATGTTCTCGGTCAGGATCACGTCGAAGCGGGCCGGGTTCGAGACGAGCTGCATGGCGGCGTTATCGACCAGCATGTGCTCGAGCTCGACCTCCGGATAGCCGCCGGCCACGCGGTCGACCGTCTCCCTCCATAGCCGCGAGGTCTCGAGCACGTTGGCCTTGTCCACGGAGGTCACGCCGGCCGCCGTCCCGTCGGTCCGACGCCCGGCGCTGCGCCGCCTCGAAGGCCACGCCCGCGATCCGCTCGATCTCGCCCACCGAGTACTCGCAGGTGTCGTGGGCGCGATCTCCGTCTCGTCCGCTGTCGCCGAAGTAGATCCCGCCTGTCAGCTCGCGGACGACGAGCAAATCGGTGCCGGCCACGAGCTCTTGCCGCAGCGGGCTGGCGCCGAGAAGCGCCGGGCTGGGCCGCACGGGGCGCAGGTTCGCATAGAGGCCCAGGCCCTTCCGAAGTCCAAGCAACCCCTGCTCGGGCCGCGGGGCCGCGGGATCCGTCGTGTCCCACTTCGGTCCCCCTACCGCTCCCAGCAGGACTGCGTCGGAGCCTCGGCACACATTCAGCGTCTCGTCAGTGAGCGCGGTCCCGTGCAGGTCGATCGACGCGCCGCCGACCACCTGCTCCGTGAACTCGAACTCCCCAACCCCCTCCAGCACGCGGCGGGCCGCCGAGACGATCTCGGGGCCGATCCCGTCGCCGGGCAGCAGCGCTATTCGCGGCCTGAGGTCGGCGGCGGTCACCCGCCGGGGCCTCCTCCACTGCAGCTCCACCGGATAGGCATCGCCGTACTCCTCACCGCTCACGGTCGCCGGGCGGAGATGTTCAGGCGAACGTAATCGAGGGTGAGCGGCCGGGGAAGCGCCTCGAGGACGGCCTGCACGTAAGGCTGGTGCAACGACTCGGGTAGCCGCTGGAGATGGACGCCGAGACAGATCGACTCCAGGTAAGCCCGGGGTTCGCGTGGCTGGGTCGGCTTCTCCTCCAGCCAGCAGCGCCCGACCTCGAAGCCTGCAGCCTGCAGCCGAACCTCGGTGTCACCCGGAGAGGCGAAGTTCCACACGCTGGTGATGGCACGCAGGTAGGGGCCAAAGCGCTCGTCCCCGTTGACCGACTCGACCGAGTTGAGGAACTCCTCCACGTTGCCGATCCCGCCGCATTGGGCCTCGAGCCGGCCGCCCGGCCGCAGCGCGGCGTAGAGGCGCTGGAACAGGCGCCGATGGTCCAGGATCCAGTGGAAGGTGGCGTTGGAGAAGACGGCGTCCGCCTGGCGGTCCAGCTTCAGGTCGAGGAGGTCGCAGACGATCAGCTCGACCCCCTCCCCCAGCGAGTCGCGGGCCTTGTCGATCATCGCGGCAGACGAGTCGACGCCGATCACGCGGCCGCTTGGCAGCCGCTCGAGCAGGAGCTTGGTCACCCGCCCGGTGCCGCACCCGGCGTCCAGAACCGTCTCGTCCCCCTGCAGGTCGAGCCGGTCGATGACTTCGCGTGCCCACTCCTCCTGCGGATCGGCAACCCGATCGTAGGTGGTGGCGTCCCAATCCCGGGGACTCACAGCGCCGTGGTCACCGGGCCGCGGTCAGCGGCCCCAGACGCCTCGAAATCGGCGATTGCAGCCTCGTTGGCGAGCGTGATTCCGATGTCGTCGAGCCCGCGCAGAAGCCGATGCTTGACGTCGGGGTCCAGGTCGAACTCGAACACGCCGCCGCTGAAGGTGACCGTCTGGTCGTCCACGTCGATCCGGCCCTCGCCCGCCCGGGCCAGCTCCCGAGCGCGCTCCTCGTCGAGGATCACGGGCAAGAGGCCGTTCTTGGTGCAGTTGACGTAGAAGATGTCGCCGAACGAGGGCGCCACGATCGCCTGGAACCCGAAGTCCTGTAGGGCCCAGGGCGCATGCTCGCGGGAGGACCCGCAGCCGAAGTTGCGGCCGGCGACCAGGATCGGGTTGGGCTCGAGCTCGATCTCGCCCGACCGGACCCAGTCGTAGAACAGGAACTCGCCGAAGCCGGTCCGCTCGACCCTCTTCAGGAACTGCTTGGGGATGATCTGGTCGGTGTCGACGTCGGCTCGGCTCAAGCACCGAGACCCTGCCCTCGATCACGTCGACCGGGCGCATCGCGTCAGCTCCAGTCCCTGGTGTCCACGAAGTGGCCTTCGACCGCAGCCGCGGCGGCCATCCTCGGGGAGACCAGGTGGGTCCGCCCTCCCTTGCCCTGGCGCCCTTCGAAGTTCCGGTTCGAGGTCGACGCGCAGCGCTCGCCCTCGGCGAGGATGTCGGGATTCATCCCGAGGCACATCGAGCAGCCCGCCGTTCGCCACTCGAACCCAGCGGCCTCGAAGACCCCCTTCAGCCCCTCGTCCTCGGCCTGCGCCTTGACCTGCTGGGACCCGGGGACGACCATCGCCCGCACGGAGTCCGCCACCCGCCTGCCGTCGACGAGGGACGCCGCCTCGCGTAGGTCCTCGATCCGCGAGTTGGTGCACGACCCGATGAACACGCGATCGAGCGGGATGTCCTGCATCGGGGTCCCCGCCTGGAGCCCCATGTAGGCGAGGGCACGCTGCGCCGCCTCGCGGTCGGCGGGCCCTTCCCCCCACTTCGCCGGGTCCGGCACGGCGTCGGTCACCTGCACCACCATCCCCGGCGTCGTGCCCCAGGTGACCATCGGCGAGATCTCTCCCGCGTTGATGTCGACCTCGGCATCGAACTCGGCCCCGTCGTCCGTGGGCAGCTCCCGCCAGCGGGCCACGGCGGCTTCGAAATCGGTCGGCGCCCCGGGGCGGCCCTCCACCCACGCGAAGGTGGTCTCGTCGGGCGCGATCATCCCGGCGCGGCCGCCCCCCTCGATCGTCATGTTGCAGATCGTCATGCGGTTCTCCATCGAGAGGCCGCCGATCGTCTCGCCGGCGTACTCGACCGCGTGCCCGATCATGCCGCCCACGCCCAGGCGCCCGATCGTGGCGAGAATCAGGTCCTTCGCGCTAACGCCGGCGCCGAGCTCGCCCGAGTAATTGATCCGCATCGTCCGCGGGCGCTTCTGCACCAGGCACTGGGTGGCCAGCACGTGCTCGACCTCCGAGGTGCCGATGCCGATCGCGAGGGCACCGAACGCCCCGTGGGTGGAGGTGTGGCTGTCGCCGCAGACGATCACCAGGCCGGGCTGCGTCAGCCCCAGCTCGGGGCCGATGACGTGCACGATGCCCTGCCGATCGGACCCCAGCGAGTAGATGGGGATCTCGAACTCGGCGCAGTTTCGCTCCAGGGTCTCGACCTGGATTCGCGACAGCTCGTCGGCGATCAGTCGTGCCGCCTGGGTGCCGTCGGTGGGCACGTTGTGGTCGGCCGTGGCGACCGTCTTGTCAGGGCGGCGAACCCCTCGCCCCTCGAGCCGCAGCCCATCGAAGGCCTGTGGCGAGGTGACCTCGTGGACCAGGTGCAGGTCGACGTAGATGAGCCCGTCCACGACTTCGTGCGCGTCCCAGATCTTGTCGAACATCGCCTTCGGCAATTTCACCCTCTCCGCAGGCCCGCCGCGACTACCGCCAGGAGCTCGGCCGGTTGGTCTGCGTCGTTCTCGAAGCGGTGAGCGAGGTCGGCGTCGAAGGTGACGCTGTCGCCGGCCCGGAGCCGGTGCCGCTGGCCGTCGATCACCAGCGTCGTCGAGCCCTCGAGGATGACCGCGGTCTCACGGCTGCCCGGCTCGTGAAGCGGCGGGTCGTCGGATCCGCCGGTCGCCGCGCCAGGGTCCAGCCGATGCAGCGAGACGTCCGCACGCTGGCCGGGCAGCGGCGGTGTCAGCTCCTCCACGGTGTGGCCGCGACGGCGCCGTCTTCGCCGCTCCCCGCCGCGAACGACGACCACGTGGCGATCCTCATCGAGGCGCAGGAGCTGCGACAGCGTCAGGTCGAGCCCAGCCGCGACTCGGCCGGCGACGGCCAGCGTCGGGCTGGTCTCCCCGCGCTCGACCTGGGACAGCATCGGGGCGCTGACCCCGCTTCGCTCGGCCAGGTCGCGCAGCGAGAGCCCCATCGCCTCTCGAAGGGCGCGAACGCGCAGGCCCACGGCCTCGACGTCGGCCCGTCTTTCGATCGGCAGCGTGGCGACAGCGCTCACGGTCTGTACGTTATCACGTACAAGCGTCTAGGAAATCCCGCGTCGCAGGCACGTTTTTGGCGACACTGTCCTGCTTTGCACCCGCTATACGGGGTCAATCCAGGACGGCACCGAGAAAGTTGGGAGACGCGCCCACGCGCGCGCCCCGCTACCGCCGCTGTCCCGTAGGCCGGATGAGGATCTCGTTGATGCCCACCCGCTGAGGCTGGCCGACGGCGTAGGCGATGGCTTGCGCGATGTCGTCGGCCACCAGTACCTCCCCGGTGCTCTCGCGCATCTTCTCGATCGCGTCCACCACGGCCGGGTTCTCATTGTGGCCATGCAGCTCCGTCTCGACGAAGCCGGGCTCGACGCAGGTGACCCGGATGTTCGAATAGAGCGCCTCCTGGCGAAGCGCCTCCGAAAACGCCGTGACCCCGAACTTGGTCAGGTTGTACACGGCCGATCCCGCGTTTGCTGAGCGTCCCGCCACCGACGACACGTTGACGATGTGCCCTCCCCCGCCCTCGCGCATCAGCGGCAGCGCCGCGTGGGTGCAGTAGAGCAACCCGAGCAGGTTGACGTTGACCATCGCGCGCCATTCCTCGGTGTCGGCGCCCTCCACCGGCCCCAGCAGCATCACCCCGGCGTTGTTGACGAGGATGTCGAGGCCGCCCATCCCCTCGGAGGCCTCCTCGATGAACGAGCGGGCCGCCTGCTCGTCGGCGACGTCGACCTCGAATGCGGTTGCTTCGCCCCCCGCCGCGGAGACCCGGTCCGTGAGCGCGTCGACGCGGTCCTTGCGCCTGGCCCCGAGCGCCACCGCGGCTCCCTCGCCGGCGAGAGCGAGCGCCGTCGCCTCACCGATTCCCGACGAGGCCCCGGTGATCGCCGCCCTGCGGCCGTCGAGCGAGCCCATCGCTTGCGGACTCTATGCGGTGATTACGGACCCGGCGTCGCGGGCTCGCGCGCGGCTCCCGCCGCGACCTCCTCGGCCTCGCGAATCGCGGCGCCCTCGAGCGCGTTCGAGAGCGCCCGGACGTAGGCGCGCGCGGAGGCCTCGAGGATGTCGGTCGCCACGCCCTGGCCGCTTGCCAAGCGGTCGTGGGCGCGGAGCATCACCGTGACCTCGCCCAGCGCGTCCTCCCCCTCGGTGACCGCCGACACCGCGTAGGAGCGCAGCTCCGAGTCCAGGCCGGTTGCCTGCCGGATGGCGACGAAGATCGCGTCCACCGGGCCGTCGCCCGTGGCCTCACCCACGACCTCATCCCCAGAGGGCATCCTGACCGCGACCCTCGCTTGCGGAGGCCGGTGCGACCCTGCGGTCACCTCGAACGACTCCAGCGTGTAGCGCTCCGCCGACTCCCGCATCTCCTCCGAGGCGATCGCCTCCAGGTCCAGCGCGGTGACCTGCTTCTTCTTGTCCGCGATCTCCTTGAAGCGCGCGAATGCCTGGTTCAGCGCGTTGCCGTCCACCTTGAACCCCAGCTCCGCCAGGGCGTCACGAAGGGCGTGGCGCCCGGAGTGCTTTCCGAGGACGATCGAGTTGGACTCCAGGCCGACCTCGCGTGCGTCCATGATCTCGTAGGTCGTGCGCTCCTTCAGGACGCCGTCCTGGTGGATTCCGGACTCGTGGGCGAAGGCGTTGCGGCCCACCACGGCCTTATTGGGCTGCACGGAGTACCCAGTGAATCGGGAGACCATGCGGCTGGTCCGGGCCAGCTCGCGCGAGTTGATCCCGGTATCCAGCCCGTGGACGTCGCGACGGGTGCGAAGCAGCATCACGATCTCCTCGAGCGAGCAGTTGCCGGCCCGCTCCCCGATCCCGTTCACGGCGCACTCCACCTGCCGGGCGCCGGCGAGGACCCCCGCGTAGGAGTTGGCGACCGCGAGGCCCAGGTCGTCGTGGCAGTGCACGGACAGGCGCACGCCGCGCAGCTCGGGCACCAGCTCACAGAGCCGCTCGAAGTAGCGCCGATACTCCTCGGGCGTGGTGTACCCGACGGTGTCGGGGATGTTGACCACCGTGGCCCCCTCAGCGACCGCGATCGCGCACACCTCCGCCGTGAACTCGAGCTCGGCGCGGGTCGCGTCCATCGGAGAGAACTCGACGTTGTCGGTGTAGGACCTCGCCAGGCTGACAGCCGCCCTGGCCTGCCCCTTCACGTCGTCGCGCGTTGTTTGGAGCTGGTGCTCGATGTGGATGTCGGAGGTGGAGATGAAGGTGTGGATCCGCGGGCGAGGCGAGTCCTTGACCGCTCCCCAGGCGGCATCGATGTCGGCCTTGTGGGTGCGGGCCAGGCCACAGATCACCGGACCCTCGACCTCGCGGGCGATCGCCTGCACGGCCTCGAAGTCGCCCGGGGAGGTGATCGGGAACCCGGCCTCGATGACATCGACGCCAAGCCGGGCGAGCTGGTGCGCGATCTCCACCTTCTCCTGTGTGTTCAGCGAGATGCCGGGCGACTGCTCGCCGTCGCGAAGCGTGGTGTCGAAGATGTGGACACGGTGGGTGTCCGCTACTGCGTCGGGGCCGCTCATGGGCCTTTCCCCCTTCTCTTTGAGACTGTGATGACCTTGTGGACTCGCGGCCGCGGGCCGCCCAGCGTTACTCCCCCCGCAGGGGGAGGAGCAGGAGAAGCAGCCGCTGAACGGAGAAACGAGCCTCCGCCTGCGGGGCGCTCGCCTGGCGGCCGTCGATGTTGGTCACCGGGGTCATCGGGGTGCAGGGACTCTACCGCACGCGCGGAACTTTCCCTTCCGGGAGTTTGCCGTGGACGCTGCGCGAATCCAGGCCCGAGCCGTCGTCAAGGTGGTCGCGATCTCACTGGTCGTGATCGCGGTCGCGCTGCTGCTCACGATCGTGGTGCTCCATGCCCGCACCGAGATCAGATGGGTCTTCACCGCGGTGTTCCTGGCGCTCGCGATGAACCCCGCTGTCGACCGGCTGGAGACGCTGCGGGTCCGGGGGCGCCAAGTCATTCCGCGCTGGCTGGCGATCCTGATCGTCTATACCGCCCTGCTCGGGATCTTCGTCTTCCTCGTCCTGCAGGTCGTGCCGCCGATCATCCGGGAGTTCGAGAGCCTCGGTTCGAGGGTCCCAGGCTACGTCCAGGACTTCCGGGAGTGGGCGAACCAAAATCAGGACTTCCAGGACCTGAACGCGAAGTACCACATCACCTCCACCCTCACAGAGCAGGGGTCGAGCATCCCCTCGAAGCTGGGCGACGCCGCCGGCGAGCTTCAGGTGGTCACCGTCAGCATCCTCAGCCATCTCCTGGCCGCGATCACGATCCTGGCCCTGACCTTCTTCTTCCTGCTCGACGGACGCCACCAGGGCGAGCGGTTGCTCTCGCGGATGTCCCCCGACACGGCGGTCCGGATGCGCAGAATCGCGGTTCGAATCGCCGGAGTGGTCAAGTCCTACGTATCCGTGAACCTGCTGCTCGCGATCGCCGCCGGCGTGTTCACGTGGCTGTCGCTCGAGCTGCTCGGCGTCGAGCTGGCAGTCACGATGGGCGTGATCGTGGGGTTCTTCGACCTCGTGCCCCTGATCGGCTTCACGGTTGGCGGCCTGCTCGTCGCGGTCGTGGCCGCGTTCCACGACTTCCCCGGCGCGTTGATCGCTTGGCTGGCGCTGTTCCTCGTGTATCAGCAGGTCCAGGACCGGGTGATCCAGCCGCTTCTGTATCGGAACGCGGTGCGAGTCCATCCGGCCGTCGGGATCGTCGCGCTGCTGGTCGGTGCCGAGCTGGCGGGGATCCTCGGGGCTCTCCTCGCGATTCCAGTCGCGGCGTCGATCGGCGTGCTGATCGACGAGTGGTTCATCTACAGGCGGGAGACTGCCGGCCCCGCGCCTCAGGCCGAGCCTGCGGCTGACGGACCGGCCGCGGAGGCCTGAGTCGGCCCCGCGGGCGGCTCGCCAAAGCGCGCCCTCGCCCGCTCCTTCTTGCGCTCGCCATAGAGGTGCGCCCATAGGGAGCGCGGGCGGCCGAGCCGCACCGCACCGACCACGCCGACCGGGAGGAAGAAGAGGCCGACGATGGCAGTCGCGAACTTCTCCTTGGCGAGATTGACGAGGGCGAGCAGGATCGCGACCAACCCGAACGCCCCGACGACCGCAAATATCGCGTCCTCGACTTCGGTCGCCACGTCCACCCAGGCGCTGAACCCCACGAGCACCATCCCGGCAATCGTGGCGGCCACGATCACGGCGTCGATCGAGCGCCGTCCCTGCTCCGACCAGTAAACGTCCTTGAGGTTCAGCCAGAGGGCGAACTCGTCCAGCGTCAGCCCGGTGCCGACCCCGAACAGCACCGTGACGATCTCGTGCCAGGGCGACGGTGGGGCGATGGCAACGCCCACGTACCCCATGATCAGAAGCAACAGGATCCCCCACACCAAGTGGTGGATGTGAGTGCCGCCGACGGTCACGTTCCCAGGCCACCAGCTCACCTGGGCTCGGATCATGTGGGCGCTGGTGCGGATGAACCCGAAGGTGAGGAGGAAGGACACGAAGTACAGGAACTCGGCCTGCCGGCCCGTGTCGACGATCGCGCGGTCATACACGCTGCCGATGCTGGCCAGGACGGGGACGAGCACGCCGGCAGGGTAGCGGCGCCCTCGGCCGCCGCTAGGGCACCAGTACGACCTTGCCCACGTTCCGACGCTCCTCCAGCATTCGGTGGGCGTCGGCGGCGCGGTCGAAGGGGAAGGCCTCGGCCACGACCGGCTTCAGCTCCCCCTTCTCGAAGCCCTCGAGCAGCGGCGCGGTGAGGCGTTCGAGGTTGCCCTCCTGGTCCCACCAGTGGAGCATGTTCAGGCCGAAGACCCCCTTGTTCTCGTTAATCACCGCGAGGCTCTTCCACCAGGGCATCGTGGCCAACGGCATCCGGGCGAGACTGCGCAGGGTGGCGGGGATGTCACGCTTGCCGCTTCCGCTCTGGACCTCGGAGAGCCCGTACATGATCAGGCGCCCGCCCGGGCGCAGGAGTCGATAGTCCTTGCGGAATGAGGTCGGGCCGAGCGCGTCCATGATCACGTCGAGGCCCTCACCAGCGGTGATCGTTCGCACCGCCTGCTCGAAATCGACGCTGCGGTAGTCGATCGGGTGGTCCACACCCTGGTCGCGAATCGCGTCGTGCTTGGACGCCGAGGCGGTTCCGAAGATCTCCGCACCGATCCTGCGTGCGATCTGGGTGGCGGCGGTCCCCACGCCGCCGGCGGCGGCGTGGATCAACACCCGCTCATCCTCTTTCAGACCGCCCATCACCACCAGCGCCGCGTGGGCGGTCGCATAGTTGACGGGGAACGCGGCCCCCTCCTCGAACGAGAGCCCGTCGGTAAGCGGCAGGACCTGATCCGCGGGGACGGTCACCAGCTCGGCCTGCCCGTTGAAGCGGGTCCCGGCCAGCACTCGGTCCCCGGTTTGGAGTGTTTCGACCCCCTCCCCCACCGACTCGACCTCGCCCGCGACCTCGTACCCGACGACGCAGGGGAGCTTGGGAGCGTCTGGGTAGAGGCCGATCCGGGCCAGGGTGTCCGCGAAGTTGATCCCGGCGGCCTTGACGGCGATCCTCACCTCGCCCGGACCCACGGGCGGGTCCGGCAGCTCACGGACCTCGAGCACCTCGGGTTGCCCGTGGCGCGTAATCACCACCGCACGCATGCCCCGACCCTATACCGGCACGCGAAAGCGGAGATGGCGGCGGCTTTGTTTGTTCAGAGGTCGACGGCGCGTCCGGCGTGGAAGCCGTCGAGCTCGAGGATCTCATTCACGAGCTCCTCGGGGACAGGCGCATCCGTGGTCAGCGCGAGCACGGCCTGGTCTCCCGACTCGGCGCCAACCGCTGCCGAGGCGATGTTGACGCCCCGCTCGCCGAAGATCGTCCCAACCCGGCCGATCATCCCGGGCTGGTCCGCGTAACGGAAGACGACCAGATGCTCCGCAAGCGGCATATAGAAGCTCTCGCCCCAAACCTTCACCAGGTGCGGCAGGTTCCGCGGCCCGACCGCCGTACCGGCGACTTCGACGGTGTCCTCGCCGGACTCCACCCGGACCGTGACCAGCTCGGTGAACTCCTCGGAGACCGCGTCCTTGTGCTCAACCAGATCGATCCCCCGCTCCTCGGCGAGGGCCGGAGCGTTCACCAGGTTCACCGGCTCCTCAGTGTGCCCGGAGAGGATGCCGACCAATACGGCGATGCCCAGCAGGCGCGTGTCGTGCTCGGCTATCCGGCCCCGGAACTCGGCCACGATGCGGTCCACCGACCCGTTTCCGAGCCCCTGCGCGAGCCGCCCGAGCTTCTCGCACAGGGGCACGAACGGTGCGAGCGCCTCCATCTCCTCGGGACGGACGGCAGCGATGTTGACGGCGTTCGTCACCACCCCGTTGGACAGGGCACGGCGCACCTGGTCGGCGGTGATCGTGCCGGCGCGGTCCTGCGCCTCCGCGGTTGCGGCTCCCAGGTGCGGGGTGACGACCACATTGTCGCGCCCGAACAGAGGGTGATCGGTCATCGGCTCCTCGGGGAAGACGTCGAGCGCCGCCCCGGCCACCTTGCCCGAGTCCAACGCCGCCTCGAGCGCCTCCAGGTCCACCAGCTCCCCGCGGGCGCAGTTGACGATCCGCACGCCGTCCTTCATCCTCGCGATCGCGTCCGCATCGATCCAGTTGACGGTGTCCGGCGTCTTAGGGAGGTGGATCGTGACGATGTCCGCTCTCGCGTAGAGGTCATCCGTCGTCTCAGCACGGTGGGCCCCGAGATCGCGAAAGCGCTCGGCGGCCACGAACTTGTCGAACGCCACGACCTCCATCTCGAACGACTGCGCCCGGTGGGCGACGAGCTGGCCGATCCGGCCGAACCCGATCACTCCCAGCGTCTTTCCGTACAGCTCGTTGCCGGCGAACCGCGAGCGGGCCCATTCGCCCCCTACCAGTGAGGCGTGCGCCTGTGGGACGTTCCGGCACAGGGCCAGCATCAAGGCGAGGGTTTGCTCGGCGGCGGCAACGGAGTTCGACTCGGGGGCGTTGACGACGACGATCCCCCGCTTGGTGGCAGCGTCGACGTCGACGTTGTCAACGCCAGTTCCCGCTCGCCCGATCACTTTCAGTCGTGCGGCACGCTCGATCAGGTCCGAGGTCAGCCTGGTGGCCGACCGGATCACGATGCCGTCGAACTGGCCGATTCGCTCGCCGAGCTCTCCGTCGGACATCCCGAGCCCGAGCTCGACCTCGAAGTCGTCGCGCAGCAGCTCGACGCCGGAGTCGGCGATCTTCTCCGCGATCAGGACCTTCGGCTTGGCTTCAGCCACTAGCCGACCGGCGCCGGGGCAATGCCGGCCGCGGCGAACACCTGCTGGGCGGCACCGGCACCGGCCCCAGGCTCCGCCTCATAGCCAAGGTCGCGCAGCGCCATCTCGAGCGCCGCCAGTGCGATCACGATGTCGAAGGCGCCGTAGTAACCGCAGTGGGCGATGCGAGCGATCTTGCCCTTCAGGTGGCCCTGGCCACCCGCGATCGTGACGCCATAGCGGTCCCGCATCAGCTTCGGCACCTGAGCGCCGTCGATCTCGTCCGGAAGGCGGGCGACGGTGACCACGTTCGCGTGGTCGTCGTCGGGGCCGAAACGCTCCAAGCCCAACGCCTCGATACCGGCTCTCGTCGCGCGGGCAAGCAATGCGTGGCGGGCGAAGGCCTCGCGCAGGCCCTCTTCGAACAGTAGGTCGAGCGCGACGTCGAGCGCCCTGAACAGGGTCACCGGCGGAGTGAAGGCGGAGTTGGGTGGCTCCTCCCGCTGGCCCGCGAGGGTGCGGCCCCAATCGAGGTAATAGCGCGACGGGGGACGCTCACCGGTCTCGGCCGCCAGCGCGAGCGCCCGCTCGGAGGCGGACGCGAACGCCAGGCCAGGCGGGCACATCAGCGATTTCTGGGAGCCCGAGACGACGACGTCCACCCCCCACTCGTCCTGTGGCAGGTCGACCGCTCCCAGTCCGGAGACCGCGTCGACGCAGAGCACCGAGCCGTGCACCGTGGCGACCTCATTGAGCGCCCGGATGTCGTTGACGATGCCCGTCGACGTCTCCGACTGAGTGACGAAGACGGCTCGGGCCGGGCGACCCAGGTCGGCGAGCGCCCGGTCGAGGCGGGAGGGGTCCACGGCCTCGCCCCACTCGAACTCGAGATGAAGCGTCTCGGCACCGTAGGCGTCGCAGATCTCCGCCCACCGCTGGCCGAACTTCCCGCACGACGCGACCACGGCCCGGTCGCCGGAGCCGACCAGGTTCGCGACCGCCGACTCCATCGCCCCGGTGCCCGAGGCGGCGAAGCAGAGCACCTCATTGCGGGTCTGAAAGACCAGCCGCAGGCGCTCGAGCACGCGGGCGTAGATCTCGACAAACGCCGGGGCGCGGTGGTAGACGATCGGCTCCGCCATCACCTGCGACACGCGTGGGCGGCAGGGGCGTAGGGCCCGCCGTGAGCATGTACTGCTTGCCGAAGATGTTCGGCGCCTCGACCATCCCGGTCAGGATACGGAGGGGCGCGGAGGAACAGAGCGCCGCCGCGGCATCGTCGCCGGGTCGAGCCACGTAGCATCGCCGTGTGAGCGAGGACGTGACCCAGGGCGCGGGCTATTCGGTGGGCCACATCGATCAGATGGGCGAGCGCTACGGATTTCGGAAGATCCGCCGCGCGCTCGGGGTGGGCGCGTTCGGCGTCAACGCCTTGGTGTTGCCGCCGGGGTATGAGACGGGCCGCCATTACCACGACCAGCAGCAGGAGCTCTACTTCGTGCACCGCGGCACGGTCGAGATCGAGTTCGGCGACGGAACCGCTCATACGCTCCTTCCCGGGGCGGCGGCGCGGGTGGATGCCGCTACGGTGCGGAGGATCCGCAACGTCGGCGACGAGGACGCCGTCTACCTGGTGGTCGGCGGCAAGGACGGCTACGTGGGGCGCGACGGCCGCCTACCCGAGGGAGAGACCTCTCGCTTCGGCTCCGGCGGAGCTCCGGAGGGTGGGCCCTCCGGGGACGAGGCGTGAAAACGCACACGGTCTACAAGACGTTCGAGATCGACGAGCGGCGGGCCTTTGTCCGCATCACCGCGGACGTCCAGGCGGCCGTGGACGATGCCGGCATCGCCGAGGGGATGGCCCTGGTCTCGGCGATGCACATCACCGCCGGCGTCTGGGTGAACGACGACGAGCCGGGCCTACACGCCGACACTCTCGAGTGGCTCGACAAGTTGGCGCCGCCAAGCTGGAAGGAGCCGAGCAACGAGGTCGCGAGCGAGCTCTCGCCCGACCCCGGCGACTACCGCCACCATGCGGGCGGCGAGGACAACGGCGACGCCCACCTGAAGAACCTCCTTGTCCACCACCAGGCGATCATCCCGATCACCGACGGCCGGCTCGACCTCGGCCCCTGGCAGCAGGTCTTCTACACCGAGTTCGACGGCCGCAGGCCCAAGCGGCTGATCATCAAGATTCTCGGCGAGTAGGTCAATCAGGGTCACTCCCGTGCCCACGCCGTACCCACGGGCCGTACCCAGCTTCCATCGACCCGGCGCGGTGCTCGGATAGAGCGATCAGTGACGGCGAACCCACCCAGCCAGGAGCCAGGTCCACGAACGCCTGCCGCAGCGCGGACAGCGCGTCCAGGAGCGTGGCAGGGTGGCGCCGCAATGCTGGCAGGAGGGCTTTGGCTTCACGACCATCGCTCAGGCCTTCGCACCCGAAATCGCCTACTCCGAGATCCGGCAGTCCTCGTCAAGCAAGTCGACGATGCCGTCCAGCCCACGCCGGTTCCATTCCTCGAAGCCGTGCCGCAATCTCTCGACGTTCTCCTGCGACATCGCCTTACTCCGAGAGTCCGGCGGCTTGGAGAGCGTCTGCGGCCTCGTGAAACCACGCATAGCGGACGACCTTCCCGTCGCGCAGAGTCCACAGGGCAGACTCCCGCCCTTCCACCTGGACGCCGCTCCCACGACCGCGTGCGCGGTATCGCACCACCACCGCCACTTGGTCGTCCACATCTCGGAACGCCTCCGGCTCCATCTCCCAGGTTTCCCAGCCCTCGAAGACCTTCTCAACCGCCTGCCCGAACGCCTCTCGGCCTTGCCGGGTTCCCGGCTCCACGGCGCCCGGAGGATTGACGTACTCGATGTCCGGGTGCATGAGTTCTGTTGGTCCTGGGAGCTCACTTCGCGCCCACGCGTCGTAGAAGCTCCGGACGACCTCCACGTTCTCCTGCGACATCGCCCGCGCAGTATCTCGCGATCAGCACGCACTACGACACCCCTCCGAAGGGTGCCCCTCCGTCAACCGGCGCCTTGGTCAACCCCCCAGATAGCGGGCCAGCGCGAAATCCCCGTTACCGGCTCCGACCGCGACGATCTTGCGTCGCCCTGGAGCGCCACCCCGTTCGCGCTGTCGGAGCCGCCGAAGTTGGTCCGCTTCCTGCCGCCCCCGGCGAAGCTGGTGTCGAGTGAGCCGTTGGCGTTGTAGCGGGTGAGGGCGAAGTCGTTGCCGGTGGCGCCTCCGGTGGCGATGCCGGCCGCGACGATCTTGCCGTTTGCCTGGATCGCCACGTCGTTCGCCAGGTCGTCGCCCCCGAAGTCGGTCGTCTGCATGCCGTCGCCGGAGAAGCTCGTGTCGAGCGACCCGTTCGGGTTGTAGCGGGCGGTGGCGAAATCGCCAACGTTGAAGCCGACCGCCAGCGCCGACCGCGACGATCTTGTTGCCCTGGAGCGCCACCGCATTCGCTTCGTTAGCCCCCGCCCCGAAGTCGGTCGTCTGCCTGCCGTCGCCGGAGAAGCTCGTGTCGAGCGACCCGTTCGGGTTGTAGCGGGCGAGCGCGAAATCCAGGTGGACGCTCTCGCGGCCAACCGCGACGATCTTGCCGTCGCTCTGGATCGCCACCCCGTTCGCAATGTTGCTGAGCCCCAAAGGGCGTCGTCTGTACGCCGTCGCCGGAGAAGCTCGTGTCGAGCGACCCGTTCGGGTTGTAGCGGGCGAGCTGAAGTCTCGCCGCTGCCGCCGGCGCCGACCGCGACGATCTTGCCGTCCGCCTGCAGGGCGACCCCGTTCGCTCGGGAAGCTTGCCCGAGCTGGGTCGTCTGTTTTCCGTCGCCGGAGAAGCTCGGGTCGAGCGATCCGTTCGGGTTGTAGCGGGCGAGCGCCCAGGTGCTGCCGCTGCCCAGCCCGGCACGGCCGACCGCAATGATCTTGCCGTCGTTCTGGAGCGTTACGGCGAGTGCCTTGTCGCCGTTGGTCCCCCCGAAGTCGGTGGTCTGCTTACCGTCGCCGGAGAAGCTCGTGTCGAGCGACCCGTTGGGGTTGTAGCGGGCGAGCGCGAAGTCCCCACTGTCGCTGCCCGTGACGCCGGCCACGACGATCTTGCCGTTGCCCTGGAGCGCTACCCAGTGGCCCCGTCGAGGTCCCCGAAGTCGGTCGTCTGCTTGCCGTCGCCGGAGAACGTCGGGTCGAGGTCGCCTGGGGCGGCTATGGCTGCCGCCGAGAAGGCGAGACTGGCGATCACGGCGACGACGACCACCCGCGAAGGCCGCGGAGTGAGGTGAGAGAGAAGCTTTCGACGCATGGGGACCTCGCTTGAACCGGTTAGGCGGAGGCCAGGCGCGTCCATTCCGCTGGGGCTCTTTGGGCGAATCCGGTGACCGCCGGCAGGGCGACCCTCTCACGTCGGGCAAGCCGAGTCAACCTCACCCCGCGAATCAGGTAGGGCGGGTGTTCCGTTGCGACATCGCCTACTCCGGAAAATCCGACGGCTTCGAGTCGAAGTGTTCTGTGGCCGCGCTGAGCGCGACCGTGTCAGGACGATTTCTTCCCGCCTTCTCGGCCCGCCGCTCTTTTTTGGGACTTAGATCCACCGCGGCCCTTGCCGCTCTTCTTTCCACCCTTGCTCGAGGAGTTCGGGGAGTTGGCGATCGAGGCCGCCCGTTGCTTGCTCATCCCCTTCTTGCGCAGACCCTCGTACTGCTTGTCGTTCTTCACGCTTGGTCCATGATCCTTGGCCATCTGACCATCACCTCCACCCCGGCACTTACCCTCGCGCAGGAGACGAAAACGCCATGCGCCGCACGCGCACCATCTCCAGGTTCTCCTGCGGCATCGCCTACTCCGAAAGCCCGGCGGCTTCGAGGGCTTCCTGCCAGGTTGGAAGCGCCTCGTACCGGACGACCTTGCCGTGGCGGAACGTCCAGACCTGGCCAATGCGCATGTCGAGTACGACCCCGCTTCCCCGCCCCCGACCGGTGAGCCAGGTCTGGGTAATCACCAGATCGCCTTGCTCTCGGGCCTCCTCGATTTCCCAATCCCACTCTTCCCAGGCGGATGCCCACCGGGCGTAGTAGTCGCGGGCGCGGTCGATCCCGTGAAACTCCCCCTGAAGGTCGAGAGGCCCTCCGCGCACTATCCAAGCAATCTCGGGATCGAGAATCGAGAGGAAGAACTCGCGCTCCTCGACGGTGGTTCCCGCGCTTGCGGCCTTCGACGCACTGAGGAGGATCTCGG
Organism: uncultured Actinomycetes bacterium; assembly: GCA_963755775.1. Classification (GTDB taxonomy): domain Bacteria; phylum Actinomycetota; class Thermoleophilia; order Solirubrobacterales; family 70-9; genus AC-56. The sequence goes on from CAVWKY010000009.1 coordinate 239,465, forward strand.
CGTTCTCCTGTGACATCGCCTAGACGCAGGTCACGCGGGCAACTACCTCGACCCCACTCGGGGTCCCGCTTCCACGCTTGGACCTAGTCAGGCTGCCTGGGCGGCATCAGGGCACCGATGATCCAGAACAGGGGGATGAAGATCCCGAGGATGAACATGACCCAGTGGCCCTTTCGGATCGAGATGATCCCCAGGGTGACCATCAGAATGAAGTACAGGACGCCCCCGATCACGAATTCCATGTAGACCCTCCCGGTCGCGTTCGTCCGTCGCCGCCACCCTATAAGCCGGGTCGATTAGTCCCGCAGTCCGGCGGCCTCGAGAGCCTCCGAGTGGCTCATGTAGAGCTTCGAGTGGACCATCAATCCGTCCTTGAACGTGCTGACCCAGGCGCTCTTCCAAACCGGGAGCTCGTTGCCCGACGAACGCGCACGAAGCCGCCACTCGACGAGCATCGCCACCCGCTCGCCAGCGTCGAGCAGCTCGTAGTCGAACTCGAGCGTTTCCCAGGCCCCGAACCACTCTCGCCACAGCTCTCGGATCGCGTCGCTCCCCAGGTAGATGCCGCTGAGTCCCAGCCAGGGGGCCTCCGAGACGTCGAACTCGATCTGCGGGTGCCAGAGCTCCGCCATCCTCGCAAGCCACGCCTCCCTGTCGAGCTCGCTGGTTCCGGCACGCAGCTCCTCGATGGAAGCGCCCCACGCCTCGAGGTTCTCCTGTGACATACGGCTCAGTATCTCGCGAGGCGGGTCCTCGAAGGCGCCCAGCCGAGGATTCAGGCGCCCTCGTCGGGGTAGTCGGAGATACGGGATGACTGCGCTCTACCTGATCGGCGGGGCACTCACCGCGGCGATGTGGCTCGGCTTGATCTACGTGATGATCGTGGAGCCGCTTCGCGCGCGTGGCGCCCGGGCCGCCGACCGCTACATCTACGTGGCGACGCGCCGCCTGAGCCTCAGCCGGCCACGGCACGACCAGCGGGCCCTCGGGTACGCGCCGCGGCATTTCGCCCGCGGGCACTGACCGAAGCGCCCTCCCCAGCCCCCTCCGCTCAAAGCGACGCTCTTCCCCGTGGGCGACGGCGAGGCTGCAGCTCAGCCGGGGGAGTCCTGCAACTCGCACCCGCGCAGTTCTCGAGCTGCTGCAGCCTGGCGGCTAGCTGTGAGCGGGTCCGCACATAGGCTGGTGCCTGGTCGCGGCTTTGGAGCTCGTAGGGGTCGTTCTTTAGGTCATAGAGCTCCTTTTCGCCGGTTGTGTACTCGGCGTAGAGGTAGCGCTCGGTGCGGATCGCCTTGAAGGTGGGCTCCTCGATCAACACCCCGCGGTGGCGCTCCAGGCCGGGATTTCGCGCCAGCGCGATCAGCGAGCGCCCGTCCATCCGAAGGCCCGGCGTGGCGTTCGCGACGTCGAGAATCGTCGGCGCCAGATCGGCGTTCGACGTCACCCTGATCACCTGCTCGCCCGGCGGGATGCCCGGCCCGCGGATCATCAGCGGCACCCTGATCGACTCCTCGTAGACGCGCTGTTTCTCGCGCGGTAGGCGATGGGCGCCGTTGAAGAAACCATTGTCAGAGGTAAAGATCACGAGCGTATTTGCGAGCTCCTGGTTTGCCCGAAGTGCCGCGACCACCTTCTTCACCCCCTCGTCCACCGACAGCAGCGATTCGAGCTGGCAGCGGTACATGCGCTGAACGTTCGCGATCTGGCTCGGGCCCATGAGCGGAAGCCTTCTGATCGCGGCGGGCTTGTCGGAGACGTCCGCCTCGTTGAAGTTCGGTGGCCTCGGCAGTGGCTCGGAGTCGAGCCTGTGGGCGTGACGAGGCGCCGGGGTCGCGGTCATGCGGCAGTCCTGCGGGGGGTTCGGATCGGCCAAGCCTCCCCAGTGAGGAGCCGTGTAGGTCAGCCACAGGAAGAACGGCCTTGGCTGCGGCGCACGGCGGTTGATCAGCGACACCGCTTTCCTGGTCAGCACGTCCTGCTTGAAGTCGGACGGGTCCCGGCCGTAGAAGCACCGACCTCCCGTTCTCGTTCATCGTGTAGTGGTAGACGTCCTGGTCGGCTCCAGTCGCCGCGATACCACTCCGACCAGCCCGGCGGGACTAGCAGGCGCTTGCCATAGCCGTTCAGGTACTTGCCGATTAGCGCCGTGTGGTACCCCGAGCGATGGAGCCAGACCGCAAGGTTGTTGTTTCCGCGTAAGGACTGGAAGTGGTCGAAGCCGCCGATGTTGCTCGCGACGTGGTGGTTGTGCATGTACTGGCCGGTCAGGAACGTGGCCCGCGAGGGGCAGCACAGGGAATAGTTGACGAAGCTCCGCTGGAAGGTCACGCCACGACTGCCGATCAGCGATCTGACGTTGTGCATCACTTTCAGCGATTCACGGGTCTGGTCGTCGGTCATGACCACGACAACATTCGGCCGTGTCTGGGCGGCGCTCGCCTGACCGATGCGCGGAGCCGGCGGCTTTCCAGCCGCCACGGCGCCGGCAATCCCAAGCATGGCTACCAGCGGCAAGAGCGCGCGCATCGGACGCGTGCCTTGCCTTGCCTTGCGCAGCTGGCTCGTCGTTTTGGGGATCCGCCGCCTCACGGCGGTCGGGTCAGTTCCTAGTCTCGGTGGGCTCGTCCCACTCGAATGGCGGGTACTTCGTGACCATGAAGAGGAGGTAGGCGGTGGCACGGAGTTGCCACCGGTACGGGATCAAGATCATCTTGAACATGCCCTCGGGCAGCTCCTTGGTGAACAGGATCACGAAGACCCCGATGAAGGCCACGATTCCGGCGAGCCAGCTCAGCACGGAGGCGATGAAGGCGTAGGGGATGATCAACAGCCAATGGATCAGCGGGCGCCAGCGATTCACGCCATCCGCCGGGTATGCGATCTCGAACCGCGCGGGATAGGTGGGATCCTCGTCCAAGGCGAACGGCGGGTACTGGTCCGTAAGCAGGTAGACGTAGGCGTTGACGTTCCAGGACCACCGCAGCACTCCCGTGACGAAGTTGAAGATCCCCTCCGGGTAGCGACCCGTGATCAGAACGGCGAAGAACGCGACGATCTTCGCGAAGAAGACGCCGATGAAGAGGAAGAAGAGAACGAAGTAGTGGGGAATGGCCAGCAGCCACTTCACGAGCGGCAGGAAGCGGTTGTACTCGTCCTGGCGCTCGGCCTCCACCTCCACCGGGTAGCCCGCAGCCGGGCCAGCCGGCTGCGGCGGGGCGGGTGGGGGCGCGGGCTCTGCTGCACCCGGTCCGGTCGGGGTCTCGGGCGCGTCGGGTGACTCGGTCATCTGTCCTCCCTTCGATTATGAAGCAGGCAGATGTTCGCACCCGGCTCGGCTAGGAACTCGGCTCCGACTCGATCCAGGGCATCATGCTTGCGGAGCTCGCCGCCCACCTCGCTCGACCTGGTGATTGGCACCCTCGTCGCGCAGGCGCTGGAAGTTCTCCGCCCCGGCGCGGTTCTCGGCGATCCATTCCCTGGCGAACTCGCCGGACTGGATGTCGCCCAGTAGCCGGCGCATCGCCTCCCGCGTCTCAGCGGTGATCACCTGCTTGCCGCGGGTCATGTCCCCGTACTCGGCGGTGTTGGAGATCGAACTCCTCATGCCCTGGATTCCCTTCTCGTACATCAGGTCGACGATCAGCTTCAGCTCGTGAAGGCACTCGAAGTAGGCAAGGCGCGGGTCATACCCGGCCTCGACCAGGGTCTCGAACCCGGCCCGCACCAGCTCCGTCGCCCCGCCGCAGAGCACCGCCTGCTCGCCGAACAGGTCCGTCTCGCACTCGTCCTTGAACGTCGTCTCGATCACCCCGGCCCGCCCGCCGCCGATGCCGCGCGCGTACGCCAGCACCAGGTCCCGAGCCTCTCCAGTCGCGTCCTGGTGGACGGCCATCAGGCAGGGCACGCCCCGGCCCTCGGTGAACTGGCGCCGCACGAGGTGTCCGGGCCCCTTGGGCGCGACCATGCCGACGTCCAGGCCGGCCGGCGGCTCAATCTGGCCGAAGTGGATCGAGAACCCATGCGCGAACATCAACAGGTTCCCGGGCGCGATCCCATCGCTGATTTCGCCTCCCAGGCCTCTGCCTGCTTCTCGTCCGGCAGCAGGACCATGACGATGTCGCCGCGGCTGGCCGCCTCGCCCACGTCGAGCACCGTCAATCCCTCGCCCTCCGCCTCCGCCCGGCTCGCGGAGTCGGGGCGCAGCCCCACGACCACCTCGCAGCCGGAGTCCCGGAGATTCAGCGCGTGAGCGTGACCCTGCGAGCCGTAGCCCAGGATGGCGATCGTCTTACCCTCCAGCCGGGTGAGGTCGGCGTCGGCGTCGTAGTGGATGCCCTCTGGTCGCCATGGACGCGGGACTCTATGCGCCGGGCGCTTCATGAACCACTCGGTGAACTCGCGGCAGCGGCCTTCGGCGTCGAAGCGCATGACGAAGCAGTTGTCGTAGATCATCTCAATCGACCCGCCGGGCCCGGTCGTGTAGGCGCTGCTGCCGGTGGCGACGGCGACGTCCCCCTCCACCGCCGCGGGCTCGTATGAGGCGCCGTAGGTGCCCTGCGCGTCGCGCTCCGAGGCGCCCTCGTGTTCCCCTCGCCGAGCCACGACTCGACCACCGCCCGGCGGCCCTCCACGGGCTCGTCGTACGGGTGATAGCGGTATTTGACATCGTCGCTGAACAACGCTGCGATCGCCTCCCGGTCATACGACTTCCAGGCCTCCACGTATTCCGCGAGCCATCGGGCCACGTCCTCTCTATCCATCAGCCTCTCCTTCCGGCGGATTACAGCAGACGCAAGAGCCCGCCGCAGGAGCTTTCCCGAGGCGGTGCGCGGGAGCTCGGAGACGAACTCGAAGCGCTTCGGGACCTTGTAGCGCGACAGGGACTCGGCACAGTGGCGCCGTAGCTCGTCGGCACCGGCCGCGGCGCCGTCGCGCAGGACGACCACGGCCGCCACGGCCTCCTGCCACTTGGGTCGGCACGGGCGACCGCGGCTGCGTCGGCGACGTCCGGGTGCCGCAGCAGCACCTCCTCCACCTCCGCGGGCCGCACGTTCTCTCCCCCGGAAACGATCACGTCGCCCAGCCGGTCCTCGACGTACAGGAAGCCCTCCTCGTCGATCCGTCCCAGGTCCCCCGTGTGGAGCCAGCCGTCCTCGTCCGCGCAGCCCGGCGCGACCACCGGTCCCTGGACGAGGATCTCGCCCTCCTGGATCCGAAGGTGAGTCGTCAGGAGCGGTCGCCCCGCCGATCCGAGCTTTCGCCGCGCGTCCGTGGCGGCAAGCGTGGTCACCTGCGACGCGGCCTCGGTGAGGCCGTAGGTCTGGACGACCGCGGCGCCCCGGCCGATCGCCTCCTCGAGGACATCGACCGGCACCGGCCCGCCGCCGACAAGGATCGCCCGCGGGCCGGAGAGGCCGATGCCGGCCTCGAGCAGCCGTATGAGCTGCGTGGTGACGAGCGAGACCAGGGTCACGCCATCCCGCTCGAGCGCCTCGCCGACGCTCTCGGCGTCGAAGCCGTCGTGAACCACCGCCCCGGTTCCGTAGATCACCGAGCGCATCAGGATCTGCAGACCGGCCACGTGGTACAAGAGGCAGGCAGCACAGCCAGCGGTCGTCAGGGTCGACGCCCAAATTGAACGCCGAGCCGACCGCGCTCCAGAGGTGGTTCCCGTAGGTGAGCCCGACGGGGCGCGGGCCACCCGAGGTGCCACTGGTCAGGATGCGGACTGGACGGCGTCGAGGTCGTGCTCCCCGAGCAGCGGCAGGTCGGCCTCCGCCATGCGTCACCTGGTCATGGCGCCGAGCACCAGCGCGGGCTGGGCGCGCGCGAGCTCGGCCTGGAGCTCCGGCGGCGCCAGGCCCGGGGTTGAGGGGACAGGCCACGGCGCCCAGCTTCATCAGGGCGTGCAGGAGGACGACGTATTCGGCCCCCGCCGGCCGCGCCAGGGCCACGGTGGCACCCCCCGCACACCCTCGGCCGCAAGTCGCCGGCCATGCGGGTGGACTCGGCCTCCAGCTCGGCGTAGGCGAGCGTAGGCCATCGGCCACAGCGCCGTGCGGTCGGGGCCGGTCTGAGCGCGCTGAGCCAGCCAGTTGTCGAGGACCATCGGGCGTAGCTTTACAGCCGGACCGCCGACGGGCGGACCCTCCTGGCAAACCGCCAGGATAAACTCAACGTGCCGACGCGCCATAGCGACGCTCCCTCGGAGGACCAGCTCTACGCGCCCATCGAATGGCGAGAGGCGAGGCCCGTTCGAGGACATCCGTTACGAGAGGGCCGAGGCGATCGCGAAGATCACGATCGACCGGCCCGAGGTCCGGAACGCCTTTCGCCCCCAGACCCTCGCCGAGCTGCGTGAGGCCTTCGCGCGCGCCCGCGACGACCTCGACGTGGCGACGATCATTTTCACGGGCGCCGGCGACAAGGCGTTCTGCTCCGGCGGCGACCAGCGGATTCGGGGAGACGACGGCTACATCGGCGACGACGAGGTCGCCAGCGCGGCGTCGGCCGCCTCGACGTCGGGGACCTGCACGTCCAGATCCGCCGCACCCCGAAGCCGGTGGTGGCGATGGTCGCCGGTTACGCGGTCGGGGGCGGGCACATCCTGCACCTGGTGTGCGACCTGACCATCGCGGCCGACAACGCTCGCTTCGGACAGACCGGGCCCCGGGTCGGCAGCTTCGACGGCGGCTTCGGATCGGCGCTCTTGGCGCGCACCGTCGGGGTCAAGCGGGCGAAGGAGATCTGGTTCCTGTGCCGCCTGTACAACGCCCAGGAGGCGCTCGAAATGGGGCTTGCGAACGCGGTGGTTCCCCTGGCCGACCTCGAGCGCGAGACGGTCGCCTGGTGCCGGGAGATGTCGAGCCTCTCCCCGCTGGCGCTGCGGCTCTTGAAGGCCAGCTTCAACGCCGCCGAGGACGGCCTCACGGGCCTTCAGCAGCTCTCCCACGACGCGACCCTGCTCTTCTACATGACGGAGGAGGGCCGGGAGGGTCGCGACGCCTACGTCGAGGGCCGGCGACCCGACTTCTCCAGGTTCCCCAAGCGTCCCTGAGCCCTGCAGCCCGCGACGCGGACGCGAAGCGGATGCCTCGCCCTGCAACCCGACGACAGCGGAGGCGTAGCGAGCATGTCGGCGGTGAGATTGTGGCTGATGGCCGCGCGGCCGCGCACGTTGCCGGCCGCGATCGCGCCGGTGCTCGTGGGACCGCCGCCGCCGTGGAGGTGGCAGCGACATTCGCGTCGGCGCGTTCGCCGCCGCGCTTGTGGGGAGCGTCTTCATCCAGATCGGCACCAACCTCGCCAACGACTACTCGGACGCAAGGCGCGGCGCCGACACCGCCGACCGACTGGGGCCGGTGCGCGTCACCTCGTCCGGCCTGGTCGCGCCACGACGGGTCCTGGTCGCCACCTGGGTCGCGTACGGGGTGGCGGTGGCGGCCGGGATCTACCTCACGGCCGTCGCCGGGGTCGTGATCCTGATCGTCGGCGTCGCGTCGATCCTGGCCGGCGTGCTGTACACGGGCGGCCCGCGCCCCTACGGGTATGAGGGCCTCGGGGAGCTCTTCGTGTTCCTGTTCTTCGGCCTCGTTGCCGTGAACGGCTCCTACTACGTTCAGCTCGAGCGACTGGACTGGCTGCCGTTCGGGCTTTCGCTGGCGGTCGGCTTCCTCGCCACGGCGATCCTCGTCGTGAACAACGTCCGGGATCTCGAAACCGACAGGCGGGCCGGAAAGCTCACCCTCGCGGTACGGATCGGACGGGAGCGAACCCGTCGCCTGTACGCGCTGCTGGTGGCCGGAGCCTTCGTCGCGGTCCCGTGGTCCTCGCGTCAACCGGAGGGCCAGCCAGCGGCCTGCTCGCGCTGCTCGCCGCGCCACTCGTCCACCGGCCCCTCGGGGCCGTCACGACCCGGACCGACGGACCCTCCTTGAACGCCGCCCTCGCGGGCACCGGCGCGCTGCTCGCTGCGTTCAGCATCTTGCTCGCGGCCGGGCTGTTGATCGCTGCTTAGCTCATGCGGATCACAGCGCTCGACGCAGTCCCGTACGCCCTCCCGTTCAAGGAGCCGTACGTGACCGCGCGCGGTCGCCTGGAGCGGCGCGAGATGCTCCTGGTGCGCCTCCGCACCGATACGGGGATCGAGGGCCTCGGCGAAGCCGTCCCCCTGAGCCTGCGCGGCGGCCCGTCGCTGGCGCAAGTCGAGCGCGAGCTCCGCGAGATGGTGGCGCCAAAGCTGCCTGGAATCGACCTCCAGAGGGATCCGCTACCGGACACCACGCCCCCGTCGCGCACGGGCTTTCGCGGCAAACGGCGGCGGCGATCGAGATCGCCCGCTCGACCTCGCGGCCAAGCTCTCCGAGGTGCCGCTCTGGCGCCTGCTCGGCGCGCAGGAGGCGAAGCCCGTGCCGTGCAACGCGACGCTGGTCGCCGGAGCGCCACGCGTCGTCGCCTCCAACGCGGAGCGCTGGGCCGAGCTCGGCTTCGAGAGCTTCAAGCTCAAGGTCGGAGTCCCCGACGACGTCGCCCAGGTCGAGGCGGTGCGGGCGGCGCTGGGTTCGGGCGCCCGGATACGGTCGACGCAAACGGCGCCTGGGCTCCACAGCAGGCCCTGGACCGGCTCGCCGCGATGGAGCCCTTCGGCCTGGAGCTGGCCGAGCAACCGGCTGCGGACCTCGAGGACCTCGCCGTGGTCCGCACCCAGACCGCGATCCCGATCGCTGCCGACGAGAGCGTCACGACGCCGCCGAGGCCGCGCGCGCGGTCGAGCTCGGATCGTGCCAGCTGGCGACGTGAAGCTCGCCAAGACGGGCGGAATTGGCCCAGCCCGCTCGGTCGCCCGCGTGCTGCCGGTCTACGTGTCGAGCGCCCTCGACGGACCCGTCGGGATCGCGGCGGCCGCGCACGTCGTTCAGGCACTGTGGCAGAGCGGCACAGCGGCCGAGATCGCGCACGGACTCGCGACCCAGCTGCTGTTCAGTGCCACGATCGCCTCCATCGAGTGCGAGCTTCGCGGCGGCGTCCTGCATGTCCCCGACGGGCCCGGTTTGGGAGTGGAGATCGACGAGCGGGCGCTGGAGCGGCACCGGCTGTAGTCCGGGGGTACCGTTGGCTGCCGTGGACGCCAGCAATCGCAACACGGCGCTTGCGTCGGCATTGATCGAGGAGCTCGCCCGCTGCGGCGTTCGCCAGGCCGCCTTGGCACCCGGGTCGCGGTCCACGCCGCTTGCCGTGGCCCTGTGGCGCCAGCCCGCGATTGAGGTGGCGGTGATCGTGGACGAGCGCTCCGCGGGCTACTTCGCGCTCGGGGCCGCTCAAGCGACCGGTCGCCCCGCGGCCGTGCTTTGCACCTCCGGCACCGCCGCTGCCAATCTGCATCCGGCTGTGTGCGAGGGCGACGAGGCGGGCGTTCCACTCATCGTCCTGACCGCGGATCGGCCCCCGGAGCTGCGGGGGATCGGGGCCGGCCAGACGGTCGACCAGCTGAAGCTGTACGGCGGCGCGGTGCGCTGGTTCTGCGAAGTCGGAACTCACGAGGCGGACGATTCGGGCCTCCTCCACTTCCGCTCGGTTGCCTGCCGCGCCTATGCCGCGGCACGAGGGGAGCCACGCCCGGGACCCGTTCACCTGAACCTCGCCTTGCGCGAACCGCTGGCCCCGAGCCACGCCCCGGGACGTCACGGCGACCTCGCGGCTGGCGCTGGAGGGCAGGGGCGAGCGTCCGCTGACCGCGGTTGCCTCCGGGCGGCCGGCGACGGAGGAGGCGCTCACCGATGAGCTCGCCGAGC
>CAVWKY010000010.1:0-226229 GCA_963755775.1 uncultured Actinomycetes bacterium
CTACTCGGGCGGGATGCGGCGCCGGCTCGACATGGCGTCGGCGCTCGTCCACGAGCCAAAGGTGCTGTTCTTGGACGAGCCGACGACCGGGCTCGACCCGTGTCGCGCAAGGCGATCTGGGAGGAGGTCACGAACCTGAACGCGAGGGCACGACGGTCTTCCTGACCACGCAGTACCTCGAGGAGGCAGACCAGCTCGCCGACCGGGTCGGGATCATCGACCACGGCCGGATCGTCGCCGAGGGAACGCCGGCCGCCCTCAAGGCCGAGATCGGCAGGCCGCGACCTGGAGCTCGCCCTGGCCAACGGGACGGCCGAGCAGGCCGAGGAGGTGCTGCGCCGGTTCGGCAAGCGCTCCCCGCGCGTGACGGCATCGCGCTGGTCGAGCTCGAGGGCGGCGCGGCCGACGTCGCCCGCGTCGTTCTGGCTCTCGACCAGGCCGGCCTCGGCGTCGAGTCGCTGGACCTCGTCGAGCCGACACTCGACGACGTCTTCGTGGCCAAGACCGGCTATCACCTCGAAGGCGACGAGCCGGCGAGCCCGGGCCGCCCGGGGAGACCGCTTGAGCGCCGGGGCGCTCCCAGCATCTGCGCGTCGTCGGCGCCTCGGCAGGCGCTCGATCAAGCAGACCTTTCGCCGGCCCCAGCTGATGGCTCCGATCATCGTCTTCCCCACGCTGCTGCTCGCGATCCAGGTCGGCGGCGCGGGACGGGCGGTCGACCTCCCGGCTTTCCCGAGGTCAACGGCTTCCTCGACTTCATGCTCGCCGGGGCGATGATCCAGTCGACGCTGTTGGCCGGGAACAGCGGCGGAATCGCGCTGGCGGTGGACATCGAGATGGGCTTCACGGACCGGCTGTTCGCCGCGCCGATCTCGCGCTTCGCGATCGTGCTGGGGCGGCTGGCGGGCACCGCGGCGCTGGGAGCGTTCACAGCGGTCTGGTTCATCGTCATCGGCCTGATCTTCGGGGCCCAGATCGAGGAGGGAGTCCCCGGCGCGCTGCTGATGGTCCTGTTCGTGACGCTGTCGGCGGTCGCCTTCGGCGGCATCGGCGCCGCGGTCGCGCTGCGCACGGGCCGGGCGTCGCGTCGTCCAGGGGCTGTTTCCGCTCGTGTTCGTGATCCTGTTCCTCTCCTCGGCGTTCTTTCCCGCGAAGCTGATGCTCGAGCCGGCCGCGCTCGGTCGCGGAGTACAACCCGCTCAGCTTCATCGTCGAGGGCGATTCGCGACCCGGTGATCTCGTCCCTTCGCCTGGATGCTGTTCGAAGGGCTGGGCGTCGATCGCCTGATCGCCGCATCGGGCTCGGCCTCAGCGCCCTGGCGCTGCGCTGGCGGCTGCACGGCTTGGCGGATGGGAGGGACGCGCGATGGGCTGGCGGCCACTTCGAGACGATCGCCGCCTCGTGCGGCGGGCCGCCAACGAGCTGCTGCGCGTGCCGGGGGCGGCGATCCCGGGCGTCCTGGCGCCGACGATCTTCTTCCTCGGCCTGACCGGCGGTGTTCGGGAACCTGACCCGCCTGCCGGGGTTCGACACCGACAGCTACCAGAGCTTCCTGATCCCGGTCAGCCTGATGCAGGGCGCGGGCTTCACCGGCGCCGCCACGGGGTCAACCTGGCGCGGGACATCGAGCAGGGCTGGTTCGACCGCCTGCTCGTCTCGCCGGCACCCCGGCCGGCGCTGCTCGCCGGTCTGGTGCTCTCCGCCAGCGCTTCGCTCGCTGATCCGGCGACCGTGCTGCTCGTCGTCGGCGCTCGCGATCGGGGCCGCACTGGCCCGGGCCGGCGGGCTGCGATCGCGATCGTGGTCGTGATGGGCATGGGGACGTCGCCGCGCTGCTGGGGCTGCGCGCTGGCGCTGAAGTTCAAATCGCAGTCGGCCGCCCCGCTGATGCAGGCCGGGATGTTCGCCTCATCCTCACCACGACCGCCTACGCGCCGCTGGACCTGCTGACCGGCTGGCTCCAGACGGTCGCGGAGACAACCCGGTCACCCAGATCGTCGAGACGGCGCGCCAGGGGTTCATCGGCGGCGTGACCTGGGCCGACACCTGGCCGGGGCTGCTCGCGCTGGCCGGCCTGTTCGCGCTGCTCGCGGCGTTCGCCCTGCGCGGCATGCGGCAACTGCGCTGGCGGATTGACGCGGCGTCGCCTCGAGGCACCTCTGCCGCAGCGTGCTTGCGCGCGTCAGTGGGCGCAGGGCGAGCGCGACGGGCCCCTACGCGTACACGCGGCCGAGCCCCGCCCGCTACCGCTGGCAGTGGTACTGGGACTCGTGCTTCGCTGCGATCGTCTGGCGCCGGTTCGACCCGCAGCGCTCGCGCGCCGAGCTCGAGACGCTGCTGCGCGCCTGCCGGCCGGACGGGTTCATCGGGCACGTCGTGTTCTGGGAGCACCCGGTCAGCCTGTGGCGACGCCTCTACTACAACGTCGCCTCACGCTCGGCGCCGATGACCGGGACCATCCAGCCGCCCTTGCTCGCGTGGGCTTGGCGGATCGCCGTCGGCGATCCGGCCGCCGAGCCCGGATCGCCCGCCACCACGAGTGGCTGGGCGCCAACCGCGACCTCGAGGGCGACGGGCTCCTGTGGCTGGTCCAGCCGGACGAGTCGGGCCTGGACTCGTCGCCGAAGTTCGATCCAGTGTGGGAACGTCGGGCACACGCCCGGCTGGGCTTTCCCCTCCTGGTGGCCCGCAACCGGCGACTCGGCTGGGACGCCCGGCGCGTGCGGGACGCCGGGGGACCGGTCCTGTGCGAAGTCGTGACCAACGTCCTGTGGGGACTCGCTCGGCATGGCCATGGGCGAGCCGTCGATCACGCCCGCGATCGTGGACAGGCTGTGGGACGAGCCGCGAGGGATGTTCCTGGACGAGGCGCAACCCGGCGGCCTGCGGCCGGCGATCGAGACCTGGGCGGCGCTCGCGCCCCTGGCCCTGCCCGACCTGCCGGAGGCGATTGGCCGGCGCCTGGTCGAGGAGCACCTGCTGGATCCGAAGCGCTTCTGGCTCCCGATCCCCCCGTCGTCGGTCTCGGCCTCCGAGTCGAGCTTCGAGGCGGGACGAGGGAGTGGCTGGAAGCGCCGCTACTGGCGCGGCCCGACGTGGGTGAACGCCGCCTGGCTCCTGTGGATGGGGCTGCTGCGCCTGGGCTACCGGGCCGAGGCCAAGGAGATGGCCCGCCGGCTCTCGCAGGCCGTGCAGGACGAGGGCCTACGCGAGTACTACAACCCGCGCACCGGGGAGGGCCTGGGCGCGACCGACTTCGCCTGGACGAGCCTGATCGTCGAGATGGCCGACCCGCCCCCTCGGCGGCGCCAGTTACCTCTAGCGCTGGCGCTACTTGTAGCGGTAGGTGATGCGGCCGCGGTCGAGGTCGTATGGCGACAGCTCGATCTTCACGCGGTCGCCGGGGAGGATGCGGATGTAGTGGCGCCGCATCTTGCCCGAGATGTGGCCGAGGACCTCGTGGTCGTTGTCGAGCTTGACCTTGAACATCGTGTTCGGCAGGGCCTCGGTGACCTCGCCCTCCATCTCGATCTTCTCTTCCTTGCCCATCGCGCCGGAGAGCGGTAGCGGACCGGCACCTAGCGTGCCCTCGAACGTCGCCTTGCCGGGGCCTTCGGTGAGAAACGACCGGACAGCGCGCTGCAGGTCGTCGGTCTCGAACAGCGGCGCGACCACCTCGGCGTCGCCGCGGTCGGCCTCGTCGATGCCACCCTCGAGGTACGCGCGCACGATCCGCTTCGTCGCCGCGTGCGCCTGGGTCGGGCCCGCTCGCCAGACGATGGGCGAACCGCATGCCCTTCTCGAGCAGGTCGTCGTCGGCACGACGCGGTTGACGACGTTCCAGCGCTCCAGCGTCGCGGCGTCGTAGATGCCCCGGACATCACGAACTCGCGGGCGCGCGCCGGCCCCGCCCGCTCGGCCATCCGCTGGGTGCCCCCGGCTCCCGGCGTCAGTCCGACGACCGCCTCCACCAGGCCGAAGGTCGCCGACTCGGCGGCCCAGATCATGTCGCAGCCCAGCGACACCTCGAGGCCTGCCGTGAGGCACAGGCCGTGCACGAGCGCCAGCGTTGGGATCGGCAGCGCCTCGAGCGCCGCACCGCGCCGAGCAGCGGCTCGAAGGTCAGGTCCGCGCGATCGCCGCCCGCGTCGACGATCTGCTGGAACACGTTGACGTCCGCTCCACCGGTGAACACCTCGCCCTCGGCCCGCCACACCAGCGCCCGAGCGTCGGAGCCCTCGACCTCGTCCAGGCAGGAGGTCAGCGCCTCGAAGGCCGCCTGGCCGAAGAGGTTCAGCGGCGGGTCGTGGAGGACCATCGACGGCGACACCGCCGTCGCGCTCGAGCCGGATCGGGCGGCGCTCAGCCACTCGCCCACTCCATCGCCCGGTTCTCTGATTCGGTCGGCGAGGGCGGCGATCTCCTCGGGGTCGCCGCCGCGCGGTACCCACGGCAGCTTCAGCGGATCGCCGTCGTAGCGCGGGACGACATGGAGATGGAAGTGGAAGACGGTCTGCCAGGCCGCCGGCCCGCAGGCGTTCAGGACGTTGAAGCCGTCCGGCTCCAGCGCCGCCTGCATCCGCTGCGTCAGGCGGCGCGCAGCGATCATCGTTCGCTCCAGGTCCTGATCGGAGATCTCCATCAGGTCGGCACTGTGGCTGCGCGGCACCACGAGCGCATGTCCGCGGGTCGCCGGGTTGATGTCCATGAACGCGACCGTGTGCTCATCGGAGTCGACGATCTGAGCCGGCAGGTCCCCGGCGACGATCCCGCAGAACAGGCAGTCCGCCGCCATCCGCTCGCCAGCCTAGATGATTGGTCCTGCCGCAGCCCACAGGTCGGGAGTCGGCTTACGTCAACGTCCGAGCGAGCGCGATCGCATCCTCACGCGTCGAGACCTCGCCGGCGAACACCGCCGCCTCGATCTCGCTGAGCACACGCCCGAGCTCCGGGCCTGGCTCGATCCCCAGCTCGGTCGCCAGCTCGTCCCCACGGATGGGCGGCCGCGGAGGGCCGTCGCGCCGCCAGGCCACCGCCTCGACGATCATCTGCCGGGCCAACTCGAGATGGCTCGATCGACCGCGTCGGAGCTCGTCCGGTCACCTTGGGTCGCCAGGCGGTCGGCGACGGTGAGCAGGGTGACGTCCACGGAGTCGGGACCAGTCGCGAGCAGGTAGTCGTAAACGTGTCGCCGCGACAACGGCTGGGCGTGGACCAGGAAGCCGAGGCGGAGGTGGTTGAGGGTCAGGTTGGCCAGGTAGTCCGCGAGGCGGCGGCTCGTGCGCATCCGCGAGCACAGTCCTCGCACCATCCGCGCGCCGGCGCGATCGTGGCCCACGAACAGCGACCCGACCGCGCTCGCCCAAGCTGCGTGTCTGCGGCTTTCCGAGGTCGTGGAACAGCGCCGCGAAGCGAAGCGCCTGGCCGCGCGTGAGCTCATCAGCGAGCGGCTCATCGAGCAGCCTCGCGAACCTCGGCAG
Organism: uncultured Actinomycetes bacterium; assembly: GCA_963755775.1. Lineage (GTDB taxonomy): Bacteria > Actinomycetota > Thermoleophilia > Solirubrobacterales > 70-9 > AC-56. Next base: position 5,482 of record CAVWKY010000010.1, read on the forward strand.
CGGCGGAGCCGGCGAATGCCGGTCAGGTCGGACTCGACCTCGATCGCCCTCAACAGCACCTCGATCGTGTGCCCGTGGACGTCGAGGTGGTGATAGGGGTTCTGCTCGACGCCGCGCAGAGCCTCGAGCTCCGGCAGCACGGCCGCCGTGGCGGACAGCTCGTCCAGCAGCCGCAGGCCCCTCGACTGGTCGCGGGCCCAACGAGCATCAGCCGCAGCTCCGCGAACTGGCGCTCGCCCGCCGGCTCGCCTGCGCGGGAAGCTTCGGCATGTGCGAGCGCCCGAGTGGCCTCGGGTCGATTCGCAGCCCGGGCGAGGCCGCGAGCCGGGCGGCGCGCAGGATCCGGAGCGGATCGTCAGCGAAGCTCCGCTGTGAGACCGCGCGAAGGACCCGCGACTTCACGTCCGCTAGCCCGCCATGCGGGTCGAGCAGCGGGTCGCCGGCGTCCCCGCCGGGGAGGCGATCGCGTTCACGGTGAAGTCCCGTAGAGCCAGGTCCGCTTCGATTCGATCGCCTCGCATCCGGACGACGTCGACGTGCCACTCGCCACCGGCGTCGAGGGCCCGCCAGGTAGCGAACTCCTCCGAGAGCTGGAAGACCGGCCCCCGGCGGCGCGTCCGATCGACTGGCGCGCAGTGCCCGCTCATCGCCGGCCACCGCGAGGTCTACGTGCCTCGACCTCCTTGCCGAGCAGAGCATCGCGGATGGCGCCGCCCACGATCCATGCGTCCTGGCGCGCACCGAGCGCCTCCCGGCACGCCCGCACCGCAGGAGCGCCCGCGAGCAGCTCTGCGATCCGCCCGTTCACCCGCCGCCGCTGCGGACGTGCAGACGAGGAACCCGGGGCGAGATGCCGCAGGTGATCTCGTAGTTGATCGTCCCCAGGCGGCGCGCCGACCTCCTCGCAGAGGATCCGCTCGTCTCCCTGCGCCCCGATCAGGACCGCCGGCGAGCCCGGGCCGACGCTCGGTGTCGGGTCCAAGGTCGACGGTCACGTTATCCATGGACACGGTGCCCACCATTGGGTGGCGGCGACCCCCGACCAGCACCTCGGCGTTGTTGGTCAGCCCGCGACGAACGCCGTCGCCGTAGCCGATCGGCAGCACCCCGACCCAGGTGTCCGCCGCGGCAGTCCAGCGGCGCCCGTAGCCGGCGCTCGAACCGGCTGGAAAGCGCTTGACGTCGGCGACGTAGGAGCGCAGCTCCAGGGCGGGCTCGAGCCCGCGAGCGAACGGGTCGCGAGTGGAACGGGTCGAGGCCGTAGATCGCGATCCCACAGCGGACGAGGTCGAAGTGGGAAGTGGAGTCTCGCAGCGTGGCGGCGCTGTTCGCGGCATGCACGAGGACGCCGGGGTGCTCGGCGCGCACAGCGCTCGGCGAGCGTCGTGAAGCGCTCGAGCTGTTCGTCGAAGAAGTCCGAAGCCGGCTCGTCGGCGGTCGCGAAGTGGGTCCAGACGCCCGCCAGCTCGAGGCGATCGTCCACGGCGTACCTGCTCGACCAGCTCCGCGACCGCATCCGGGTAGCGCGTCGCCCAGCCGGCCCATTCCGGTGTCGTACTTGACGTGCACGCGCGGGCGACCGCCGAGCCTCGGCCCTCGCTCGGCCACGAGCCGAGGAACTCGGGCCGCCACACGGCGACGTCGGAGTCCGCCGCGAGGGCGACGCTCGAGCTCGGCCTCGGTCAGCGCGCCCATGACAGGATCCGCGCGTCGGGAAGATGCCGCGCGCAGCTCCGCCGCCTCAGCCGCCGCGGCAACCGCGAGCCATGTCGCGCCGCCGGCAAGCGCCGCGCGCGCGCACTCGACGGCCCCGTGGCCGTAGCCGTCGGCCTTGACGACGGCGCACAGCTCCGCGCCGCTCGCAGCTCGCCGGCAGCCGGGCGCAGTTTCGCTCGATCGCGCCGACGTCGACGACGCGCAAGCGCGCGCTGAACCGGCGACCCGATTCACAGCCCGAAGGGCGTCCGGCAGGGCCGCGATCACGTCGGTCGCGATCACGGACTCCGCCGAGCCCGACGCGGCCGCCGCGATCCTGCCCTGCGCGCTGCGTGCGCGTGCACGCCCGCGCAGGTCGCCGCAAAGGGATCCATGCCCCGGGCGAGCAGGGCTCCGATGGTGCCCGAGAGCACGTCCCCGGTGCCCGCCGTGGCGAGCGCCGGCGCTGCCGCCGACGTTCACCGCCACCCGCTCGCCCTCCACCACAAGGGTGTCGTCGCCCTTCAGCACGACGATCGCGCCGCTTCGCTCGGCGCCGCCTCGCGCGCGCTTGCCAGCCGGTGCTCGGCGACCTCGCCCGAGCCGCGCCCCAGCAGGCCGGCCAGCTCCCCGGCGTGCGGGGTCAGCACCGTCGGATCCGGGCCGCTCCGCCAGCGATTCGAGCGCGCTCAGCGTGCGCGTTTAGCCCGTCGGCGTCGATCAGCAACGGCGCCTGATCCGCCGCGCGAGGGCTCGGGCCAGCGCAAGCGAGTCCTCGTCGCGCCCGAGCCCCGGGCCGAGAACCACGGCGGCCGCGCGCTCAGCCGCCTCGAGGATCCCGTCCGCCGCGGCGCTTGCGAGTCGCCGCTCGGCCCCGGGAAACCCGCGGGACATCACCTCGGTCAGCTGCATCTCGAAGATGGGCTCCAGGTCGGCCGGCACGGCGACCGTGGCGTAGCCCGCGCCGGCCCTGATCGCCGCCTCGGCGGCCATGCAGACCGCCCCGGTAAGCCCCCTGGAGCCGCCGACGATGAGCACCTGCGCCGGAGTCTGAACTTGGTCGAGTTCGGAGACGCGGCGTGGCGCCAGCTCGAGCACGCGATCGTGGATCACGACCGCCGGCGGGGCCGCCGGGCGCGTCGTCCGGGATCCCGATCGGCGCCACGCGCAGCTCGCCGGTGCGCGCACTTGCCGGGCGAGATCCAGTGCCCGAGCTTCGCGGCGTGGAAGGCGACCGTCACATCGGCCTCAACCGAGACACCATCCGACCTCGCCGCTGGAAGCATCCACCCCGGAGGCGATGTCGGCGGCGACGGCGGGGCGCCCGCAGGCGTTGATCGCCTCGATCGCCGCGTCGGCGGGAGTCGCGTGGCGCGCCGCGTAGAAGCCCGTGCCGAAGATCGCGTCCACGACCACGCCGCATCCCGCCGAGCGCCGCGGCCAGCTCTCCGGCTCGAGCTCGCGTGCATCACCTGTCGAACCGCTCAGGTTGACCCGCGCGTCGCCCGACAGCTCGTCGCCCGGCCACAGCAGGAGCGCCTGGACCTCGTAGCCGGTCTCGGCGAGGCAGCGCGCGGCGACCAGGCCGTCGCCGCCGTTGTTGCCCTTCCCGCAGACCACGCGCGCCGGGCCGTCGCCGGCGACCGAGCGCGGCCGCATCCGCCAGGGCCGCGCCCGCCGCCTCCATCAGGTCCAGCGAGGGAACTCCCTGCTCCTCGATCGCCCAGGCGTCCGCCTCGCGCATGCCCGCGGCGTCGTAGACGCGGCTCGAGCCAGGTCTCCATCTCGCGACCAGCGTAATCCGCCGACGGTCGACATCGCCGCTTCCGTCGGCCCACGCGCCCGAACGTCGGCCTGTGGCCGGCTCAGCGAGCCACCGGCACCGCCAAAACCGCCGCGGCCGCAACGTTGTGGGAGTGCGTCAGCGAGACCCGGAGCTCGATCCCTCGCTCCTGCGCGACCGCGGCCGCCCGCCCGTGCAGGCGCAGCCGCGGCGCCTCTCGCCCCCCGCCCTCGACCTCGATCTCTCGCAAGGGCACCGCCGCGCCGCCCAGTGCCTTGACGGCCGCCTCCTTGGCCGCAAACCGGGCGGCGAGGTGGGGTCCGGGCCGAACCCGCGCATGGGCGTGGGCGAGCTCGCCGTCCGTAAACAGCCTCGTCGCTAGCCGCGGCCGGCGCTCGAGCGCCCGTTCGAGGCGCTCGACCTCCAGCAGGTCGAGCCCGACGCTCACGTGCTCGTCATCCGCTGACATCACGGTGCGACGACCGCGGGAGACGTTGCCGACGACCCATCGCTGGCCTCGGCGTCCGAGTCGCGCAGGCCGAGCACCATCCGCAACTCCGCGCGCCCCTGGTCTTCGTGTCCACCGAGGACGAAGTAGTCCAGATGGTCCAGGTAGGGCTTCGCATTCAGGTAGTCGGGGTCGCTCTGGGCCTGCGGGAAGCCGTTGACGAGCTGCAACAGCGGTTCGAAGTCGACGAAACCGACCGGCGAGAAATCCTCCCTGAGGGCTTCCGCGGCGGCGTTGAAGGCATCCGAGTCGGCGAGAGTGTCGCTCGGATCGAAGACGTCGTCGACCGAGGACGGCAAGCCCGCGACGACCTTGCCGTCACGCTGCACGACCTGGAACTGAATCGGAACGCCAGCGGGGCTGAGCGAGAAACCCTGCCCGCCCTCGCCGCTTAGCGGCTCCACCTGCAGGTCGGGGTCGTCGCCCAGCGCACGTTGGAGCTGGTCGAGGGTCTCTGCGGAAGCCGGCTCGTCGTTCGTCTCCAGCACCAGCGCCCCGCTCAACCCGAACAGGGACGTGCCGCCTGCGAACGCGCCGATGTCGCCTGCCCAATGCCCCAGCGATTCGAGGTCGAGGCCGAGCTTGCGCGAGATCTGTGTCGAGCCTCCGTGTGCCAACCCCTGCGCATACGCCCTTCCGGCATCGCTGGCCGCAAAGGCGAGCCAGGAGTCCGCCGGGAAGGCTCGCAACAGGGCCGACTCCTGCGGAGCGGGCGCCACGCTGCTCGACGCCGCCGAGGCCTGGAGCGAGAGCTGGTCGGCGGTCGCCGAGACCGACGCGGCGATCGGCTGCGACAACAGCGACCGGATCTCCGAGCCGGCGGCCCGGATCTGCGCTTCGGTGACCTCACCCGCCTTTTCCAATGCATCCACGAGGCCTCGGGGCTCCGCGTACAGGAAGCCGAACGCGTCATCGGGAACCTGGCCGAGCTGGTCCTGGAAGTCAGGGGAGTCGGCAAGCGACTCGCCACGTGAGGCGTCCACGGCGCCCTTGAAGCCCTCCTCGTCGCCCACAACGAGGAAGTCCCCGACGATCCCCGTGGCGTCGCCACTTCGCGCGAGCCGGTACTCGACACCCTGGTAGCTGCGCGTCTTGGTGGCAGTTGCCGCTTCGACCTTGTCGATCGTCCTCTGGGCGGCGGCCGGATCGGTTGTGGTCGCCACCAGGGCGCCCGCCGGGCTGTCCGTGCCTCGAGCGGCCTGCTGGGAGCCCGTGAGGAAGAGCCCTGCCCGCTGCCCCAGCCAGGGCGCGACGTCCTCGCCGAAGTCGATGCCCGCGCCGTTGTCCGCCGTCTCCAGCTCGCCATCCACCCACTGGGCCAGCAAGCCGCCAGGATCGTCGGTGGCGAGGAGCTTCGAGAGGGCGGAATCGAGCTCTTCCTTCTGGTCGCCCTCGGGGTGCACGACGGCCTCCGCGAAGAGGGGCGCGCTCGGCGGGGTCAGCGTCGCGGGGTCGGGACCGGTGAAGGAGGTGCTGCTTTCGTCGTCGCCGCCGCAGCCGGCGAGCACCACAACTGCCGACACAGCAACGATGAGGACGATCCGAGCGGCGCCGACGTTCACGCGGCGAGGCATGCTACGAGGGCGAGCGCATCCGGTCGCTATTCAACGGTGACGGTCTTGGCCAGGTTGCGCGGCTGGTCCACGTTCAGTCCCTTGAGCCTGGCCACGCGATAGGCGAGCAGCTGAAGCGGCAGGATGGCGAGGATGGGCTGCAGGACCCAGTCGGTCTGGGGGACGCAGAGAAGCTTGTCGGCGACCCCGGCGACGCGCTCGGAGCCCTCGGTGGCGATTGCGATCACGTCAGCCCCGCGCGCCCGAACCTCGGCCATGTTGGAGAGGACCTTGTCCAGGATCGGACTATCGGTCGCGACGCAGACCACCGGGGTGGACTCGTCGAGGAGCGCGATGGGGCCGTGCTTCATCTCGCCCGCCGCGTAGGCGTCGCTCGGGATGTACGAGATCTCCTTCATCTTCAACGCGCCTTCGAGGCAGACCGGCAGACCGATGTTGCGCCCGAGATAAAGGAAGAAGCGTCCTTGATGCTCGGCCGCGGCGATCTCCTGCACGGGGCCGTCCACGGCCTCGAGTGTGCGGCTGATCTTCGTGGGGATGCGTTTGAGGTCCGCGATCAGCTCGGCAATCCGAGCCCCTGGCAGCGTGCCGCGCATCTGCGCGATCCAGAGGCCCAGCAGGTACATGGCGGCCGCCTGCGCGGTGAAGGTCTTCGTGGCGGCGACCCCGACCTCGAGCCCGGCGCGCGTGAACAGCACGGTGTCGGCATCGCGCGTCGCCTGGCTGCCCATTACGTTGGTGAGGGCCAGCACGCGCGCCCCGCGCTCGCGAGCCAGCCGCATCGCCGCCAGGGTGTCGGCCGTCTCTCCCGACTGCGTGATCCCCACCACCAGGTCCTCGGGACCGACCACGGGGTCCCGGTAGCGATACTCGGAGGCGATGTCCATGTCCACCGGCACGCGAGCCCACTGCTCGATCGCATAGCGGCCCACGAGGCCGGCGTGATAGCTCGTTCCGCAGGCGACGATCACGATTCGTCGCATGTTTCGAACGAAGTCCTCCGGCAGCTCAAGCTCCGAGAGGTCGACTCGATCCACGTCGGGGAGGCGATCGGTGATCGTCTCGGCGACCGCATCTGCCTGCTCGTGGATCTCCTTCAGCATGAAGGTCTCGTAGCCGCCCTTCTCGGCGGCTTCCTGGTCCCAGCTCACCTCTTCGGCCTCGCGGCTGATCGACATGCCGTTGCCCCCCGTCAGCCGAGCGCCTGACGAGTCGGCGGTCACGATCTCCCCGTTCTCGACCATGAGCACGCGGCGGGTCTCTCCCAGGAAGGCCGGGATCGCCGAGGCGACGAACGTCTCGCCCTCGCCAAGTCCGATCACCAGCGGGCACTCCTGGCGAGCGGCGACCAGCGTCTCCGGATGGTCAACGTGCATGGCCACGAAGGCGTAGTGGCCGCGTAGCTCGGCGAAGGCGGCCTGAACCGCCTCGGTGAGGTCGCCGTCGTCGTGCCGCTCGATCAGGTGCGCCACGATCTCGGCGTCGGTCTCGGAGCTGAACCGATGTCCCTGGGCCTCGAGCTCCTGGCGAAGCTCGGCGTGGTTCTCGACGATGCCGTTGAGCACGATGTGGATGCGGTCGTTGCAGTCGCCGTGGGGGTGGGCGTTCTCCTCCGTGACCCGGCCATGGGTGGCCCAGCGCGTGTGCGCCAGGCCGATCGTGGCCGGTGGAGCCGCCACCGCCACCGCCCCCTGGCCGTTGTGGGCGGCGGTGTCTTCGAGCCCGATCGCGGCACGGAGGTTGGCGAGATTCCCGACCGCCCGCACCGATTCCACCCGCCCGTCCTCCAGGAGTGAGATCCCCGCGGAGTCGTAGCCCCGGTACTCGAGCTTCTCCAGCCCTGCCATCAGCAGATCACGGCACGGCCGCTTCCCCACGTATCCGACGATCCCGCACATGCAGGCGACTAAGGGTAAACCGTGACGGGACGCCCCTTACCCGAGCTTTGCTTCGATCACGCTCGCCAGCCGCGCGCAGACCTCGTCGCACTCGGCCTGGGTCGGCGCTTCCACCATCACGCGCACGAGCGGCTCCGTGCCCGAGGGACGAACCAGCACGCGGCCCCGGCCTTCCAGTGCGCGGCTCTCACCTTCCACCACCTCCCACACCGCAGACGCGTCGCTGAGCGCCTCGCGCCGAGCGACCTCGACGTTGCGCAGCGTCTGCGGCAGCTTGGTCATGGTGATCGCACCGGCCAGGTCGGAGCCGCCGAGGGCGCTCATGACCAAAAGCGCCGCGGCGATCCCGTCCCCGGTCGGCCCGTAGTCGCTCCAGATGATGTGTCCAGACTGCTCGCCCCCGAGCGCCCACCCGCGCTTCTCCAGCTCTGCGGTGACGTGGCGGTCGCCGACCGGCGTGGTGGTCACCTCGATGCCCACCTCGGCCATGGCCGTGTGGAAGCCGTAGTTGGTCATCACCGTCACGGCGACGCCGCCCTCGAGGGCGCCGGTCGCTGCGAGGTGCCGGGCGCAGAGGGCGATCAGCTCGTCGCCGTCGCGCACGGTCCCCTCGGAGTCCACGGCGACGACCCGGTCTCCGTCACCGTCGAACGCGAACCCGATTTCGGCGTTCCCTCCGCGGATGCTCTCGGCCAGCAGCTCTGGGTGGACCGAGCCGCAGCCTTCGTTGATGTTGCGGCCGTCGGGCTCCACCCCGATCGTCTGGACCTGGGCCCCCAGGCGCTCGAAGACTGACGGGGCAGCCCTGTAGGTGGCGCCGTTCGCGCAGTCCAGCATCACGCCGCGCCCGGAGAGGTCCAGGCGAAAGGCGGAGGTCAAAGCCCGCCGGTAGTCGTCGAGTGCGCCGTCGAGGGCCCGCACTCGTCCCACGACGTGCGCACCGGTCCCGGCCACGGCGACCCGCGCCTCGATGCGCGCTTCAGTTTCGTCGTCCAGCTTGCGCCCGTCGCCACCGAAGAACTTGATCCCGTTGTGCTGCCAGGGGTTATGAGACGCGGAGACGACGGCGGCCAGATCGAGTCCGTGGCGGCGAACGAGGATCGATGCGGCTGGAGTCGGCAGCACGCCGGCCAGCCACGCGTCCCCGCCCCCTTCCGCGATGCCAGCGGCGAGCGCGGCCTCCAGCATCGGCCCCGATTCCCGCGTATCGCGCAGGATCAGCACCTGGGGACGATCGACGTCGCTGGCAAGCACGCTCGCTCGGCCCAGGGCCAAAGCGAGCTCGGCGGTCAGCTCGTCGCCGGCGACCCCACGGACCCCGTCGGTGCCAAAGAGGTTGCGCGGTGGAGTCATGAGCGGTTCTGAGCCGGCGAAAACCGAGTCTGGCGCGAACGCGAACGCAGGGAGATTGGCGAAGCGAGCTTAGTTGACACCTAAGTGAGCGAGCCGACCGACCGAGGCAAGCCAGACGACGGTTTGCAGCCGGCTCAGCGTTTCGAGAACTGCGGGCGCTTGCGGGCCTTCTTCAGCCCTGCCTTGCGGCGCTCCTTCGCTCGAGCGTCCCGGGTCAACAGGCCCCGCCGCTTCAGCTCTCCGCGGAGCTCGCCGTCGACCTCGGTCAGTGCTCGAGCGATCCCATGCCGAACGGCGCCGGCCTGTCCCGCGATGCCGCCGCCCTGGACGCGCACGCGGACGTCCACCTTGCCCTCGTAGCCGGAAACCACAAGCGGCTGGCGGACGAGCGTCTGGTGCTGGTGCCGCGGGAAGTACTCCTCCAGGCTGCGCCTGTTGATCTCGAAGCCGCCGGCGCCGGCACGCAGGATGACCCGCGCGACCGAGGTCTTGCGCTTGCCCGTCGCCTGGATTTGCGCGTCGGAGGGCAGCTCGACGGCGGGCTCACGGGCGGGCACGGGTTCTTCACCGGCCTCGGCGGTTGCCTCCGCTTCGCGGCGCGCCCGCTCCTCGGCCTCAGCCTCCAGGCGCGCCCGCTCCTCGGTGCTGAGCTCGCGCTCGGGCTCGATCGCGATCGGCTCCAGCTCGGCGCCGGGCGGTTTTTTCTCCTCGGAGGCATCGGTCGTGGGCTCCGGCCTCCCAGCAGGTTCAGGAGCCTCGGACTCCTCGGGGGGCCCTTCTTGTTGATCCTCGGTATCCCCGGCCTCGGGCTCAGCACTTTCGGCAGGCTCCGGCGCCTCGGATTCCTCGGGAGGCTGTTCTTCGGGTGTCGCCGCGTCCTCGGAAACGTTCGGCCCTTCTGCTTCGGGCTCGGGCGACTCGGAGTCCGCGGTCGCTTCCTGATCCCCGTCGCCCGCCGTTGGGGCATCCCCGGCCTCGCCGGCCGTCTCTTCCCCGTCGTCGGGCTGTTCGCCGTCGGGGTGGCGCTCCTCGTCCACGATCACGCCATCACCTCCATCGCCTTGGGTTTCTGGGCCTCGTGCGGGTGGTCCGACCCGGCGTACACCTTCAGCTTCCGAAGCTGCTGGCGCGCCAGGCGATTGCGCGGCAGCATGCCCTTCACGGCCTTCCGGATGACCTCCTCGGGACGGCGCTCGAGCATGTCCCCGAGGGTACGCGTCCGCAGGCCGCCCGGGTATCCGCTATGGCGGTGGTACAGCTTGTCGTTGAGCTTGTTGCCGGTGACCCTGATCCTGGCGGCGTTCACGACCACGACGAAGTCGCCGGTATCGCAGTGCGGCGTGTACTCGGGCTTGCGCTTGCCACGCAGGACGTCCGCGATCTGGGTCGCGAGCCGGCCGAGCGTCTTGCCCTCCGCATCGACCACGTACCAGTCGCGCTGGCGGTCGTGTGGGGTGGCTACATAGGTCTTCATCTCACTGGATCGTCGTCGGTGGGAGCCGCGAAAAGCCGCCCCCATGGACTCACGCGCGCCGGCCCGCGGGGCCTGGAACGCGCACGGGGCGCGGCCGGCGGATGATAGTCGAGCGCCGCGGCGAGGCCTTGGCCCAGCGCCTGGCGAGCAGGACACCTGCCGCGGGCGCGGCTATACTGCGCGCGCCCAAATGACCTGCCGAATCCTCGCGGCCCAGCCGCGTGGGAGCGGGGGAACCAGAGGGGCGGTGTCGAACACCGCCCCGGGGGCGAATCGGACCGATACGTGTCCGTAGCGCCGCTCTTTCGGCGCGAGCCCGACAGCTAACCCCGCAGGCCGGAGAAAGAGAGAAGCTCCGTTTGAGGCCCAAGGGAACCACGCCATCTCGGCGCCGATTGCGATCAACGGCATCCGCGGCGGCTGCGCTCGTGGCGCTGTCGCTGTGCGCGGGCGTCGCCTTCGCGGGCGGCGGCGGCGTCGGGCCTCCGGGCTCACCCAAGATCTCGGACGTGGTCTGCGTCTCTACTTGTGGCGGCATTCACAAGGCGACCGTGAACTCGAAAGTCGAGCTCAGCGGCCGCCACCTGGGGCACGTCACGGGCGTCCTCTTCAGCGCCGCGGGTGGCGGGCGGATCGAAGCCGCTCCGTTAAGGACCGCCAGCCGCTCGGTGAAGGTCAAGGTGCCGGACGGCGCCGCCACGGGCAGGCCGAAGGTCACGGACTCCTACCGCACAAGCAGATCGCCCACTGCGCTCAAGATCGTCGACCCAGGACAGATCCAGCGCTCCGACTCGTTCAAGCTGCGAACCGTTTCCGCGAAGCCCCGGAAGTCGTACTACTACGGGCGGAAGAACCCGCGCGTGAAGTACATGTTCACGAGCAGCGAGCCCACGGACGTGCGGATCGATGTCGTCAAGCGGCCGGGCGGCAGGGTCGTGGACAGCTGGGTCGAGCGAAGCCAGGATCCGAACACGGTCCACATGGCCCGGTGGAACGGCCTCCAGCGCGGTAAGCCGGCATCGAACGGCGGCTACAAGTTTCGAGTTGGCCCGCAGAGCGGCAGCATGGCGTCCACCTCGGGGGCTCGGTTCAGCTACCACCGGTTCAAGTTCCCGATTCGCGGACGCCACATGTACGGTGACGGAACCGGCGCGCCTCGCACCGGCCACTCACACCAGGGGCAGGACGTCATGGCGCGTTGCGGCACCCCGCTGGTGGCCGCGCGCGGCGGCAGGGTCCAGTGGAAGGCCTACCACAGCGCCGCCGGCTACTACCTGGTGATCGACGGCAAGAAGACGGGCCACGACTACGTCTACATGCACCTGAAGCGGCGCTCACGGCTTCGCGAGGGAGAGGTGGTGCGCACCGGACAGCGGATCGGCGTCGTGGGCGAAAGCGGCAACGCCGCCGGCTGCCATCTCCATTTCGAGGAGTGGTCCGCGCCGGGCTGGTATGCGGGAGGGACCTTCCTGAGGAGCGTGACGCGCCACCTCAAGAAGTGGGACCGCTGGAGCTAGCACCGCCGGCCCGAGCGCCCTGAGTCACCGGTTCCACCTCGAGCTCGCCGCGGTCGCCGCGGGGCTCATTGCCCTCGCGGCGGTGGCGGCCGGCGACGCGGTCGCCGCGAGCGGAGCGCCGCGCGCGACCGACGTGCGGTGCCTGGAGCGCTGCGCGGGGCGCCACATGGCCGCGGTTGGATCAACGGTCCTGCTCCGCGGGCGGCGGCTCGCGCACGTGGTCGAGGTCAGGTTCCCCGGGGCATCCGAAGCGGTGGCCGCCACTCCAAGCGGGATCACTCGCCATCGGCTCGAGGCCGTCGTTCCCCGGGGCGCCCGCACGGGGCGCCCCCGGCCGGTGGACGCCGACGGGCAGGGGCGCTCCGCTGCTCGCCCATTGCGCATCGTGCCCGCCAACCGGCTCCCGGCGCCGGGCAGCTTCCGTGTCCTCGGGGCGAGGGTCCGGCCGCACCAGGCGTTCTTCGACGCTCGCCTCCCCGTCCGCTTCCGCTACCGGTTCCGCGCCCGCCGCGCCGTGGACGTGAAGGTGAAGCTGGTTCGTCGTGGCAGGGTCGCCGACGCCTGGAGGCAGCGCGACCGCCTGCCCTACACCGATCATCGGCTGCGCTGGAACGGGATGCTCTCCGCGGGGCATGCCGCGCCCCGGGGCCGGTATCGCTTCGAGCTGCAGGCTCCGGGACATCCCCCGCATACCGCGGCTGGGTTTCGCCTGCGCGACGGGAAGTTCCCGATCCGCGGCCGCCACGGCTACGGCGGGCCATTGCAGCGATTCGGCGCTCCCAGATCAGGCGGCCGCGTTCACGAGGGACAGGACGTGTTCTCCCCGTGTGGCAAGCGTGTGGTCGCCGCCAGGGGTGGGCGGGTCCAGGCTCGGGGCTCGGATCCGGCGCTGTACGGCAACTGGGTCGTGGTCGACGGCCGCGGGACGAAGACCGACTACCGCTACGCGCACTTCGCGCGCTCGGCGTCGGTCCATGACGGCGAGCGGGTCAGGACCGGGGAGCAAATCGGCCGGATCGGTAAGACCGGCAACGCCCTTACCGTTGGCTGCCAGCTCCACTTCGAGGTCTGGCCTCATGGCTGGCGCCGCGGGCACCCCGCCGACCCGCTCCCCACTCTGCGGCGCTGGGATCGCTGGTCATAGGGCGTGGTCGAACGCCCGCTATTCCCACTCGATCGTCGCCGGAGGCTTCGATGAGATGTCGAGCGCCACGCGGTTGACGCCCGCCACCTCGTTGATGATCCTGTTGGAGACCCGCTCGAGGAGGTCGTAGGGCAGGCGGGCCCAGTCGGCCGTCATCGCGTCCTTCGAGGTCACCGCCCGGATGACGATCGGGTGGGCGTAAGTTCGGCCGTCGCCCTGAACGCCGACCGAGCGGACGACCGGGAGCACGCAGAACGACTGCCACAGCTCGCGGTACAGCCCGGCGGCTCGGATCTCCTCCTGGAGGATCGCGTCGGCCTCCCTGAGGATCTCGAGCCGTTCGGCCGTGACCTCGCCGCCGACGATGCGGATCGCGAGGCCCGGGCCCGGGAACGGCTGGCGCCACACGATTCGCTCGGGCAGCCCAAGCTCCTCGGCGACCGCGCGGACCTCGTCCTTGAACAGGGTTCGAAGCGGCTCCACCAGCTCCAGGCCCAGCTCCTCAGGGAGCCCGCCGACGTTGTGGTGCGACTTGATCGTGTCGGCCCCGGCGCGGCCGTCTCCTCCGGACTCGATCACGTCCGAGTACAGCGTCCCCTGAACCAGGAACCGCACCCCCGGCCGGCTTTCCGCCTGCTCCTCGAACACGCGGATGAACTCCTCGCCGATGATCATCCGCTTGCGCTCCGGCTCAACCACTCCGGCGAGCCGGTCCAGGAAGCGCTGCTCGGCCATGGCGTGGACGAGCGGGATGCCTTGGTCGCGAAACGCCTCGACCACCTGCTCGGCCTCGTTCTTTCGCAGCAGGCCATGATCGACCAAGACGCACGTGAGCTGGTCGCCGACGGCCCGATGAACGAGCGCCGCCGCCGTCGCGGAGTCCACCCCACCCGAGAGGCCGCAGATGACACCGCCGTCGCCCACCTGGGCGCGCACGCGCTCGATCTGCTCGTCGATCACAGAAGCCGGCGACCAGCGCTGCTCGAGGCCCGCCAGGTCACGCAGGAAGCGATCGAGGATCTGGGTGCCATACGGCGTGTGGACGACCTCGGGATGGAACTGGATTCCGTACAGCCCCTGCTCGGGACTCTCGCAGGCGGCGACCGGCGAGCCCGGGCTCGAGGCGAGGGCGACGAACCCCGCCGGCGGCTCGAAGACGCTGTCGCGGTGGCTCATCCAGCATTGCTGCTGCTTCGGCAACCCGGACAGCAGACGCCCTCCCCCATTCGAAAGGACCAGGGCCGTGCGACCGAACTCCCCGGCCTCGGCGCCCTCGACCCGCCCTCCGAGCGCGTGGACCATCGCCTGCATCCCGTAGCAGATGCCCAGCACCGGGACGTCGAGCTCGAGCAGCTCGCGCCGCAGCTCCGGCGCCCCCTCTGAGTAGACCGAGGCCGGCCCGCCGGACAGCACGAGTGCCGCGGGACGCCGCTCGCGGATGCTCTCGAGGCCGACGTCGTGCGGGAGCAGCTCCGCGAACACCCCGCACTCGCGGATCCGGCGGGCGATCAGCTGTGAGTACTGCCCCCCGAAATCGAGGACCAATACCTCCTCGGTCATGCGCGGATGGCCGGCCGCCTAGTCATCCGAGACAGCGACGCCCGTGGCCACGGCCGCGCGGCCATTCGAGCCCATCCCCACCGACTGCTCGCGCTGAAGCGTCTTGCCCTCCGTCTGGAGCGCCGGGGCGACCATGACCTCGGCGCGCTGGAAGTCACGGATGTCCTCGTATCCGCAGGTGGCCATGGAGGTCCGGAGCGCTCCGATCAGGTTGAACGTGCCGTCGTTCTCCTGAGCCGGGCCGAGCAGAATCTGCTCCAGGGAGCCGTCCTGCGTCGTAGCGACGCGGGTGCCGCGCGGCAGCGAGGGATGGAACGTGGCCATGCCCCAATGGAAGCCACGACCCGGCGCCTCCTTCGCGCGGGCGAGCGGCGAGCCGATCATCACGGCGTCCGCCCCGCACGCGATCGCCTTCGAGACGTCGCCGCCGGTGCGCATCCCGCCGTCGGCGATCACGTTGCAGTACTCCCCGGTCTCCAGCATGTGCTGCGAGCGTGCCGCCGCCACGTCGGCAATCGCCGTCGCCTGGGGCACCCCGATCCCGAGCACCCCGCGGGTGGTGCAGGCAGCGCCGGGCCCGACGCCCGTCAGCACGCCCACGGCGCCGGTCCGCATCAGGTGCAGGCCGGTGGAGTAGGAGGCACAGCCCCCGACCACGCACGGGACCGGCACCTCGGCGATGAACTCCTTCAGGTTCAGCGGCTCGGCCTTCGAAGAGACGTGCTCAGCCGAGATCACCGTCCCCTGGATCACCAGCAGGTCGAGCCCCGCCTCTAGGGCGACCTCGTAATAGGACGTGACTCGCTGGGGGGTGAACGATCCAGCGGCGACGACACCCTGGGCCTTCACCTCTTCGACCCGCCGGGCGACCAGCTCCGGTTTCACCGGCTCGCGGTAGACGTCCTGCATCGTCGCGGTCGCCGTCTCGGGCGAGGCGTCCGCCATTCGCTCGAGCTGCTCCTCGGCGTTCTCGTAGCGGCACCAGATCCCCTCCAGGTTCAGCACCGCCAAGCCGCCCACGCGGCCCACGGCGGCCGCAGTCTGAGGGCTGACGACCCCATCCATTGCGGCCGCCAGGAGCGGGAGCTCGAATCGATACGGGCCGAGCGTCCAGCTGATGTCGACGTCATCGGGGTCTCGCGTACGCCTCGATGGCACGATTGCGATGTCGTCGAACCCGTAGGCCCGCCTTCCCTTCTTGCCGCGACCGATCTCGACTTCCATCTGGCTCCTACCGCCGGGTGAGTGAACGGCCATTGTACGGAGCGGGCACGACGCCCCTCGGGCTCTGAACGGGTCCCGGAGACGGCCCAACCCCGGTTTCCCGCATCGAGCGGAAATCCCCGGCCACCCAGCGACCGTGGCCGACTTTTTCGCCCCATAGCAGTGCGAAGCTCGGCCACGGGGCGGGGTTGTCGGTTGCACGAGGCGTCTCACCGCCTGCACGACCTCCTTCAATGGGAAGGAGGGCTGGACGCAGTCGCAAAGGGGCATGGGACCAAGTGCCTCCTTCGAGACTCCGCATGACACTGGCGCTCACGGCGCTCGCCACAGCGGCCGTAGCAGCGCCCGCCCGCGCGGCGGTTCCCCACCCGGTCCAGCCCGGCGAAACGCTGTGGTCGATCGCCGCCGCCAACAACTTCACCACCCGCACGATCGCTGCCTTCAACGGGCTCTCCGAGGACGCAGCCGTCTACGCGGGCCAGACGATCCAGATCCCAACCGAGGCGGAGGGCGCGGCGGCGCTCGCATCCGCCGGCGTCAGCTCGAGCGCGTCGAGCTCGACCGGCGCGGGCCTCACCCACACCGTGGTCTCGGGCGAGAGCCTCTCGTCGGTCGCGGCCGCAAACGGCGTGTCGCCCAGCGCCCTCGCCGCCTACAACGGGCTGGCAGCAGACGCCTGGCTGCTCATCGGCCAGACGATCGAGATCCCGGCCTCAACCACCGTCTCGAGCAGCACAGGAACCACCACCACGGCCTCAGCCGGCGCCCCTCCCTCCACCGTCGCGCCCTATTGGACCTCGCCCGTCCCCTGTCCGTCCTGTCCGTCCGGCGAGGCGTACCTGTCCTCCAACGCCGCCGCGAACTGGAACGCGATGCGCCAGGCGTCGCTGAGTCAGTACGGCATCGACCTGTACCCGGGCGGCCCGCTGTCGGCGTACCGCTCTTACGGTCAGCAGCTCTACCTGTACAACCTCTATCTCTCCGGCCAGGGCGGCCTGGCCGCAGTGCCAGGCACGTCCACGCACGAATACGGCGTCGCGGTGGATCTGGCCGACCCCGCGATGCGAAGCGTGATCGACGAGATCGGCGCCGCCTACGGCTGGGCGAAGACCGAGACCCCCACCGAGTGGTGGCACGTCAACTACGTTGGCCCCTGAGCGAGCGGCTGCCGGCGTGCCGGCGTCCTCAGGAAACGCCGGCGGGGATGTCGAGCTCCCGCACCTGGACCCGCGGAAGGAGCCGCTCGACCGCGTTCGGGTCGAGGCTGCCGGCGCCGAGGTGCTGGGTGGACTCCGCTCCGCAGGCGACCCCGTATGCGAGGCACTCCGGCGCCGAGGCGCCGTCGTAGCGGGCCGCCACGTAGCCGGCTAGGAAGCAGTCCCCGGAGCCCACACCCGAGATCGGCTCGAGCGGCTCGATCGCGACCTCGTAGCGGCGGCGCTCGGCGCCATTACCGACGATTGCGACGCACCCGTTCTCCCTGGTGATCACCGCGTCGCCGGCGCCCATCTCCAACAGCCCCGCCAGCCCGAGCGCGAAGTCGTCAGCGTCATTGAACTCCTGTCCGACTGCCTCCTCGGCTTCGTCCACGTTGGGCGCCACGACCGCTGGCTCCGCCCGCAGGCCCATCCGCATCGCCTCGCCGTCGGTGTCGAGGATCACCACCACGCCAAGGCGGCGGAGCTCGGCGATCAGGCGGGCGTAGATCCCGGCGTCGACGCCGGGCGGGACGCTCCCCGCGAGCACGCACAGGCTCGCTCCCTGCCCGAGGTAGAGGAGCTTCTCGGCGAACCGATCGATCTCCTCGTCCCTGACCTCGGGGCCCCGCTCGTTGATCTCGGTCTGCTCGCCCGAGGTGGGATCGACCAGCGCGAGGTTGGTCCGCGACTCCCCCCCGATCCGCGTGAAGTCATGGAGGATGGACTCCTCGACCAACCACTCCAGGATGCGAGCGCCCGTCCCTCCACCGGCGAGGCCGGTTGCGATCACCGGGCGGCGCAACAGCTTCAGGGCCCTGGCCACGTTGACGCCCTTGCCTCCCGCGAACGTACGCGATTCGACGGCGCGATGCCGGTGCCCAAGCCGGAAGTTCGGAACCGCGACCGTGCGGTCCAGTGCGGCGTTCAGGGTAACCGTGAGGATCACTGTGGCACCTCGCCTCGTCCCCGCTGGCCCCGCGACTGACGCCGTCGGGCCAACGCAAGCGCAATGCCTATCACGATCGCCGCGCAGGCGCCCCCCATCGCAGCCCAAGCGACGGCCCGTGAGCCGGGCAGCGCATCGTCCACGCTGGCGACGACGGACGCGCCACCGGAGGGGACCACATCCCGCGCCGCGAGCGCCGCGACCTGCGCAAGCGGCTCTCCGTCCACGGTCACCACCGCGGTTCCGATTCGATCGCCTTGCGTGATCGGTGCCGCCACGGTGGAGGGCGCGTCCACATCAACGTGCACCCGCTGATCGCGCCTCAGCGTGAGTGAAACCGGCTCCGCGGCGATCAGCCTCAGGCGATCATCCGCGTTCGGGACCCGGATCGCCCCGATCCTCTCGCCCTTTTCCACCGCGGTCGTCGGGCGATACAGGGAGAACCCGTAACGCAGCAGGCTCAGGCTGGCCTCGTCGCGAGCGGCCTCCGTGGGGGCCCCCATGACGACAGAGACCAGGGTGATGCCCTTTCGGGTCCCCGAGGCGACCAGGACGTCGCCCGCCTGCGGCGTGTAGCCGGTCTTCACTCCGTTCACCCACGGGACCGTCCCGACCAGGTGGTTCCGGTTGACCACGGTTCGCGGGTGGGCCCCGGAATGCAGGGTGGCCCGCGCGGTGTCCACGATCCGCCTGAAGACGCGACTGCGCCGCAGCTCGAGCGACAGCTCGACCAAGTCGTGAGGGCTGGAGTAATTGCCCGGCTCGTCGAGCCCGATTGGGTTCGCGTAGCTCGTCTCGCTGAGGCCAAGGCGCCTCGCCGTGTCGTTCATCTCCTCGACGAACGCGGGGACGGAGCCGGACACACCCTCTGCGAGGGTCACGGCGGCGTCGTTTCCGCTGGCCATCAGCAGGCCGTAGAGCAGGTCGCGAACCGAGATCCGCTCGCCGGGCGTCAAGCCCATGAGCGACTCGCCCGGAAGCGGGTCATAGGGTGGCGCCACGAGGCGCTCGTCCAGCGGAAGCTCCCGCAGGGCGAGGTAGGCCGTCATCAGCTTCGTCGTGCTGGCCATCGAGCGGGACTCATTCGGGTTGGCCGCGGCAAGACGATCGCGGTCGCCCCCGTCCACCAGCGTCCAGCCGGTGGCGGGAACCTGCGGCGGCGCCGGCGCGGCGCCGGCAGCGGCCGGCGAGGGCTCGCCCGCCGCCAGCGCCACCGCAACCATGAGCGTCAAAGCCCATGGTGCAGGGGCCCGCCGAGTGTGCCTCAGCCTCCGGTAGCCAGGACCTTGCACCCGTCGGGGACCAGGTTGACGCACCCTTTCTGGGGGAGGAGCTGGGTGTCGAGCTTGGGATTCAACGCCTCGAGCCTGGCGATCGGGATCCCCTGCTGCTCGGCGATCCCGCCGAAGGTGTCGCCGGGCTGAACGACGTAGTACTTCTCGTGCGGCTTGCTGTGGGCACGCCCTCCCCGAGCGCCGGATCCGTCCTCGGCGCCGGACCCACCGATGGAGTCCGAGACGACGATTATCACCACGATCGCGGCGACCAGGAGCGCCACCACAGCGAGGACCCTGGCGATTGGATCGGGACGCGTCGTCTCGGTGGCTTGTGGCTCCATGTCTTACCGGGCGAGCGCGGCACCGACGGGATCGGGCTTGCACGGGCGATGGTAGCCCCGCGGGTCCGGCCGGTGGACGGTCAACGCCCCGTGGCAAGTCCGCGCCCAAGAACATCCCGGTTTGGTCGCGCTAGCTGCCGCCGAGCTCCCAGAGCTCGGCCCGCAGCTCGCCGGCAACTAAACCGGGATCGGCCGCACTCGCGATCGAGCGCGACACGCTGACGATGACGGAGGCGGGGTGGTCGCCGAACGCGGGGCCCAGGTCGGATGCCCTGCCGCCTTGCGCCCCCACCCCTGGCACCAGGAACACCGAGCTCGGCATCAACTGCCGGAGGCGGGCGAAGTGCCGCGGCTCGGTGGCGCCGACCACGGCGCCCAGGCCGGACAACCCGGACTCGCCCATCAGGCGCTCCGCGCGATCGGCAACCAAGGCCGCGAGGCGCTCGAACAGGGGCACCTCCGGAGATGGGATGTCCAGAAGGTCGGCAGCGCCCGGGTTGGACGTGCGCACGAGCACGAAGACGCCGGCGCCGGCCCGCATGGCGCCGGCAACGAGGGGCTCGAGGGAGTCCCCGCCCGCCAGCGGGTTCGCCGTCGCGGCATCCGCTCCGAGGCCGCGAACCTCCCCCCACGGCGTGGGCGTCGAGCCGAACAGCGCCTCCGAGTAGGCGCTGGCGCTGATCGGCACGTCTCCTCGCTTGCCGTCGGCGATCACCAGCAGGCCCGCCTCGCGCGCTGCCTCGGCTGTGCGCTCCAGCGCCGTCCAGCCGGGGGCGCCGAGCCGTTCGAAGCACGCCAGCTGCAGCTTGGCGGCGACGCAGGCCGAGCCCGCCTGCTCGATCAAGCGGCGGCAGCCGGCGGCGATCGCTTCCGCCGCGCGCTCGGCGATCCCCCCCTCCGGCCCCGCCGACCCGGGGTCGAGCGTTGCCGGGTCCGGATCGAGTCCCAGGCAGAGCTGGCTCTGCCGCTCCTCGACCAGCGCGGCAAGACGGTCGGCGAACGGCGCCGGGCTCACGCTGCGGCTTGACCCGAGGCGGGACCGGACAGCGCCCCGGCTGGGTGGCTCAGCCCTTCACGCGGGACTTGAGGGCAGCCCCCGCAGAGAACCTCGGCACGCGGCCGCCGGGGATCGTGATCCGCTCGCGGGTCCTGGGATTGACGCCCTGCCGGGGACTGCGCTCGGCGACGCTGAATTTCCCAAAGCCCGTGAAGTTCACGTCGTCTCCGCGCGAGAGAGCCGAAGCGATCGTGTCGAGGACCGCTTCCACGGACTCCGCGGCCGCCTTCTTGTTGCCGATCCGCTCGTCGCTCGCCAGCAGGTCAACGAACTCACCCTTGGTCAATGTCCATCCTCCTCATCAGATGTCAGGGCGAGGCAATCTACATCGCCGCACGGCGCCATTCGACGCCGGTGGGCGCGGCTACATGCGGTCCGGAGCGCTGACACCGAGCAGACCAAGGGTCCGGGCGGTCACCCGCATCGCAGCGACGCAGATCCCAAGGCGCGCGGGCTCTAGCCCGGCGCCCGCCCCCACCACCTGACAATCCCGGTAAAAGGCGTGGAAGTCCGCCGCGGTCGCCGCGGCATAGGCGGCAAGGCGGTGTGGAGCGCGGCGGTCGGCGGCGGCCGCCGTCTCGGCGGGAAACTCGAGCAGTCGCCGGGCCAGGGCGCGCTCGGCGGGTTCGGCCGGTGCCGCGAGCACCTCGTCGGCCGCAGCGGCGGCTACGAGGGCGTCCTCGTCGACTACGTCCTCGCCGCCGGCGCTGCCCTCCTCCACCGCCTTGCGCAGGATGCTCGCGATCCGCGCGTGCGCGTACTGCACGTAATACACCGGGTTGTCCTGCGAGTGCCGGCGGGCAAGCTCGAGGTCCAGGTCGAGCGCAGTGTCGTGGCTGCGCTGCAGCATGAAGAAGCGCGCCGCGTCAACCCCGATGTCGTCTACCAGCTCGTCCAGGGAGGCAAACTCGCCCTTCCGCTTCGACATCCGCGCCCGCTCCCCGCCTTCCACCAAGCGCACGAGCTGCATGATCGGGGCCTCGTACAGGTCGGGCGAGTGGCCCAGCGCCTCGATCGCCGCCCGCATCCGTGGGACGTAGCCGTGGTGGTCGGCGCCGACCGGGTCGATCATGCGCTCCGCGCCCCGCTCGAGCTTGTCCCGGTGGTATGCGATGTCGGCCGCGAAGTACGTCGGCTCCCCGTCGGAGCGCACCACGACGCGGTCCTTGTCGTCGCCGAGCTCGCTCGTCCTGAGCCACACCGCTCCCTCGCTGTCGTACACGTGGCCGCGACCTCGCAGGTACTCGATCGCCTCCTCGATCTTGCCCCGCTCGTGCAGCGAGCGCTCCGAGAACCAGGTGTCGAACCGCACCCCGAACCGTTCGAGGGTCGCCTCGATCCGATCGCGCATTGCCTCGGTCCCCGCGCGCGCGAGGCCTTCGAGGTCGGCGGGCTCCGCTCCGGCGGATACGAGGTCGCGCGCCAGCTCGGCCACGTACTCGCCCCGGTATCCGTCCTCGGGCGGTTCCTCGCCCCGCATCCGAGCGGCGATCGCCTCTGCGAAACGGCGCACCTGGGTTCCGACGTCGTTCAGCAGGTACTCGCGCTCGATCTGGTGGCCGGCAAGCTCCAGCAGGCGGGCGAGCGAGTCACCGTACGCCGCCCCTCTCCCGGCGGCCACGGTGAGAGGCCCGGTCGGGTTGGCGGAGACGAACTCCACCAGCACCCGTTCCGCCCGAGCGGGCGAGCCTTGCCCGAAATCCTCGCCCACCGCCAGCATCGCGGCGATGCCCTGCCGGTGCCAGCGGTCGGCCAGGAACACGTTGACGAAGCCCGGGCCCGCCACCTCGACCCGCTCGGCACTGGCCCCCAACAGGGCCCCCAACTCCTCGCACAGCCGCTCGGCGATCTCCCGGGGAGGCCGCCCGCGTGCCGGTGCCAGCAGCATGGCCGCATTGGTGGAGTAGTCGCCCAGCTCGGGCTTCGGCGGACGCTCGAGCGTAGGGGCGATCCCGCTGGCCTCGCCGTCGCACACCGCGTCCGCCGCCGAGCGGATTGTCACCCGCAACTGCTCGAGCGGATCGGGCATGCCGCGATACTAGAGCGGCGCCTCAGGCCGGCCACTACCGCGAGCCGTCGCGGTAGGCGACGGCGGCGCCAATCCGCTCGACGGTCGTCGGGTGCGTCCCGGTCAGGGCAGTGACGACCCCTGATGGGTCCGGGTTCGCGGCGCTGGAGAGCGCCAGGCGGCGCTGCACCTGGATCAGCGCCCCGGGGTCGCGCGTGAGGCGCAGGGCGAAGGTGTCGGCGCTGGCCTCCACACG
The DNA here is from genome assembly GCA_963755775.1 of uncultured Actinomycetes bacterium. GTDB lineage: Bacteria > Actinomycetota > Thermoleophilia > Solirubrobacterales > 70-9 > AC-56. Next base: position 28,296 of record CAVWKY010000010.1, read on the forward strand.
GCGCGAGAGCTGGTCGCCGACCACCCCGAGGACGAGCCCGGCGACGGCAAGCCCCAGCGCGTAGGACGGCAGGGCGGAGGGCCCGCGCCGGTCCGCGCCGGTCCGCTGCGCCAGGCCGTCGCCCAGCTCGCCCGCGAACAGCAGGCCCAGCGGGGCAACCAGCGCGACGAACGCGAGGCCCCGCAGGATGTCCTCGTGCTTCACGTGACCCAGCTCGTGCGCGACGATCGAGCGGAGCTCCGGGCGGTTCGTGCGCTCGAGCAGGGTGTCGTACAGGACCACGCGCTTGGTTGGCCCGAGGCCGTCCACGTAGGCGTTGAGCGAGCGAACCCGACGGCTCGCGTCCACCTTGTACACCTCCCCGATGTCCACGTCGGCGCGCCTTCCGAGCGCCAGCACCTCAGAACGGGCGGCGCTGTTCGGGGCCAGCGGCGAGAACTTGTTGAAGAGCGGCGCGAGGACGACGGGCGCCAGCCACAGGAAGACCGCGGCAACCGCCACCACGGCGGCGCTGCCCGCCAGCCACCAACGCCGGTCGAAGCGGCGAACCAGTGCGATCAGCAGCGCGCCTCCGCCCGCCGCGAGCACCGCGCCAATCGCCGCCGACTTCCCCGCATCGCCCAGCCAGGAGCCCAGCGACTGGGTCGAGATGCCGTAGTCGACGGCACGCTCGTGCGCGGCGATCGCCGCCGGCAAGGAGGCGGCAAAAAGGCCAACCGACAACCCGGCTCCAGCGGCAGCCGCACCCATCACCGGACGGTCGTCCAGCCGCTGAAGGCCGCGACGGACGACCCCCGGACGGCCGAGTGCCACCGCCACCAGGACGGCACCCTGGGCCCCCACGGCGCCGAGCAGTAGCCACAGCTGGCCGTTGCTGTAGGCGCGGCCCCGATCGATCTGTGCTTGGGTGAAGTAGTCGCGTTCGGAGGCGGGCGCGGAGTCGATGGGCGGCTCCCGGGGCCGCAGCAGCCAAACCGCCGCCTCCGCGACCAGCACCATCGCCACCGCCGCGGCCCCAACCCGCACCGCCCGCCTCCTGCCGACGCGGCTGGTCATGGCCCTACGATAGTCCGCCCCGCTGGTGCGACTGGCGATCCTGAGCGACATCCACTCGAACCTCCCTGCCCTCGAGGCCGTGCTGGCCGACGTCCAGCGCGCCGGCCTCGAAGAGCTGTGGTGCCTCGGCGACGTGGTCGGTTACGGGGCGCAACCCGACGAGTGCGCGAAGCTGGTCGCCGAGCGGTGCGAGCTCTGCCTGGTGGGCAACCATGACCTCGCGGTCCTGGGCCAGCTCGACGACTCCTCGTTTTCCCCGGCGGCCGCGACCGCCGTGCGATGGACGCGAGAGACCGCGGCACCCGAGACGATGGACTTCCTGCGCCGGCTGGAGCCCGCCGACGAGAGCCGGGCGGTGTCCCTGTATCACGCCAGCCCGCGCGACCCGGTGTGGGAGTACGTCCTGTGGCCCGACCAGGCCGCGGAGTGCATCGAGGCCCAGGCATCGCGGGTCAGCTTGATCGGCCACTCCCACGTGGCGCTCTTCTTCGTCACGCCGGAGGATGGCCGCCGAAGCGACCCCGCGGGCGAAACGGCCGGGCCGTCGGACACCGCCAAGGGCGCCCAGGCCCAAGCCGGGACCCGCCTGGATCTCTCTGACGGCCGCTGGCTGATCAACCCGGGCAGCGTCGGCCAGCCTCGTGACGGCGATCCGCGCGCGGCCTGGCTCGAGCTCGACACCGACGCCTGGGAGGCCGCCTACCACCGGGTCTCCTACGAGATCGACCGGGCCGCCGACGCGATCACCGCGAACGAGCTGCCGGAGCACCTGGCCCGGCGCCTCTACGCGGGCCAATAGCGGATGAGGCTCCCCAGAACGCCGACTAGACTCGCCGCGATGCGCGGGACGGCCGCCCTTCCTGCCCTGCTGGCGATTCTGGCCGCCGTCGTCGCGCTGTCCGCCTGCGGTTCGGACGAGATCGGCGGTCAGATCCCCGCGCAGAATGCGGCTGACCTCAAGGCGTCGCTGAGCCAGGTCCGTGACGACATCGAGGCTGGAGACTGCGACTCGGCGAGCTCGGGAGCGCAGTCGTTCGTCGACGGCGTGAACGCCCTGCCCGCGGAGGCGACAACCGAGCTCAAGGACGCGCTCCGAAACGCGGGCGACAGGCTGCAGGCGCTGGTCTCGGAAGAGTGCCCGGCAACCGGAACCACCGGGGTCACCGGCCCCCGGTCGACGACCAGCGACACGACGACCACGTCCACGAGCACCCCGGACACCACGACGACAACCGACACGGAGACCGACACCACCACCACCGAGACGGAGCAGCCACCGGAGGAGCCCGGAAACGGGAACGGCGCCGGCAATGGAGGCGACGATGGCGGGGCGCCGAGCGGCGGCGGATCGGACGATGGCACCGGGGGTACGGGCGGCACCCGTGGGTAGAACACGATGAGCGCGACCCTGATCTCAGACCGCTACCAGCTGGGCGAGCGGCTCGGCTCGGGCGGGATGTCAAGCGTCTACAAGGCCACCGACCGCGTTCTGGAGCGTACCGTCGCGGTGAAGATCCTGGCCGAGCACCTGTCGGACGACGACAAGTTCGTGGCCCGCTTTCGGCGCGAGGCCCTGGCGGTGGCGAAGCTCATCCACCCAAACATCGTGCAGGTGTACGACACCGGCGTAGACCACGACCGCCACTACATCGTCATGGAGTACGTGGAGGGCCGTTCGTGTGCGCAGCTCCTGCAAGCCCAGGGGCCCCTGGGCGGGGAGATCGCGGTCGAGGTCGGCGCCCAGGCGTGCGCCGGACTGGAATACGCCCACCGGCAGGGGATCATCCATCGCGACGTCAAACCCGGGAACCTGATGGTGATCGGGGGGCCGGCCGGCCGCCGCGCCCGTGGCAGCGGCCACGACCCGCCTACGGGGGAGATGACCGTCAAGCTGACCGACTTCGGGATCGCGCGAGCCGCCGAGCAGAGCCGGCTGACCCAGGTGGGCTCGGTGGTCGGTACGGCCGCCTACCTGGCTCCCGAGCAGGCCCGAGGCGAAGAGGCGACCCCCACGTCCGACGTCTACGCGCTGGGGGTGGTCATCTACCAGCTCCTCACCGGTCGCCTGCCGTGGGAGGGCAGCACCCTGTCGGAGCTCGCGATCCGCCGCGAGAACGAGCAACCGTTGCCCCCCAGCTCCTACGACCCCACGGTGCCCCAGACGCTCTCGACCGCCGTGCTGCGCTCGCTGGAGGGCGATCCCGCGAAGCGCTACTCCACCGCCCGCCAGCTCGCGATCGCCCTTCGCGCCGGGTTTTCAGGTCACGAACCGCCGGGTGCCGACGCCGACGCGCCAACGCGGGCGCTGGCCGGCGACAGCACCGGGGCGACACGCAGGCTCTCGCCCGCGGCACCGCCGCCCGGGCCGGTTGCCGCGCCGCGCCGCCCTTCGCCCAGGTCTCGGCCCGCGGCCGCGCCCGACCGACCGCGCCCGCGGCGCTCCCTCACCAGCCGCCTGGGGAGCGTACTCGGCATCCTGCTGGTCATCGCCCTGCTGGCCGCTGTGATCGCGGGGGTCGTGCTCCTGATCACCGACGCCGGGCAGAACACGCAAAGCAGCGAGCTGATCAAGGACACCGTCAACGATCAGATCCAGACGCTCGAGGACTTCATCAACTCTCACACGCAGTGAGCCTCACGGCTCGCCGCCCGGGGGCGCGATCTCTTGCCACGGCGGCGCCCCGGCGAGGGTCGCCCGCCGGTAGGCTGCGAAGCGGCGAGCGCGAATGGCGTCCCGGGCCCCGCTGACCAGGCGCTCCAGGTAGGTGAGGTTGTGGATCACCAGCAGGCGGATGCCGGTCAGCTCCTCTGTTCGCGAAAGGAAGTGGAGGTAGGCGCGGCTGTGCGCGCCGCAGGTCCTGCACGGACACCCTTCCACCAGCGGGCGCTCGTCGGCCGCCAGCGCCGCCCGGCGAACGTCGAAGCGAAAACGGGACCCGGGCAGCGGAGCCAGCGCCATGCCGTGCCGGGCCAGGCGGGTCGGGACGGCGCAGTCGAACAGGTCCACGCCCAGGCCGATCCCCTCGACTAGGTCGTCGGGCTCCCCGATCCCCAGCAGGTGACGCGGCGCCTCCGCGGCAAGGTGCGGCGCGGTCATGCCGAGCACTTCGCGCATCTCCGCCTTGTCGCGCCCGAGCGTGCCGCCGATCGCCAGGCCGTCCACGGGGGCCGCCGAGACCGCCTCCGCTGCCGCGCGACGCAGGTCCTCGTAGACGCCTCCCTGAACGATGCCGAACACCGCCTGACCGCCGGGCCCCTGCCGCTCGTGCCACGAAACGCAGCGGTCGAGCCAGCGGTGGGTGCGCTCCATCGATCGCGCCGTGTAGTCCCGGTCCACGTGGTAAGGGGTGCATTCGTCGAACGCGAGGGCGATGTCCGAGCCCAGCGCCGCCTGCACCTCCATCGACTCCTCGGGTCCCAGGAAGCGCTCCGAGCCGTCGAGGTAGGAGCGAAAGCGCACGCCCTGCTCGCCGATCTCGAGCACGCTCGCCTGCGTCGGCTGACTTCCGCGACGGCCCTTGATCTCGTCGGCGACGCGGCCGTGCGCCAGCGAAAACACCTGGAAGCCGCCGGAGTCCGTGATGATCGGCCGCGGCCACCCCATGAAGCGGTGAAGCCCGCCCAGCGCCGACACCCTCTCCGGCCCGGGCGACAGCATGAGATGGAACGTGTTCCCCAGGATCAGCTCGTAGCCCAGCGCCGCGACCTCGCCGGCGTCCAACGCGCGGACGGTGCCGCGGGTGGCGAGCGGGATGAACGCGGGCGTCTGGACCGTGCCGTGCGAAAGCCGGAGCCGCCCGACTCGGGCGGCTCCGTCGCTTTGCACGATCTCGAATCGAAGGCGCTCCGGATCGCTGCGCACGACCCGGAAGCCTAGGGGGCTACTTGTCCTTCGCCTCCCCCGTTCACGGCCACGCCGATCTCGACGTCCCCGGCTGACGGCGAGTCAGCCCGGGTCGGCGAGCAACGAGCGACCGGTCATCTGCGGGGGCTGTTCGATGCCCAGCAGGTCGAGCACCGTGGGCGCGACGTCCGCCAGGATGCCCTCCTCGCGAAGCGTCAGCCCGCCCACGGTGGCGATCAGCGGCACCGGGTTGGTCGAGTGGGCCGTGTTCGGGGAGCCGTCGGCCTCCAGCATGTGGTCGCAGTTCCCGTGGTCGGCGGTGACCAGGCAGGCGCCGCCCGACCGGTGGACCGCCGCGACCACGTCGCCGAGGCAGCGGTCGGCCGTCTCGACCGCCGTCACTGCGGCGGGGATCACCCCCGTGTGTCCGACCATGTCCGGATTCGCGAAGTTGATGACCCCGAACCGGTAGCCGTCGTCGGCCCAGCGCTTCCGGAACGCATCGCTTGCCTCCGCGGCGCTCATCTCGGGTTTGTGGTCGTAGGTCGGGACGTCGCGTACCGAGGGCACGAGGCAGCGCTCCTCCCCCTCCCACTCCGCCTCGCGCCCGCCATTGAAGAAGTAGGTGACGTGGGCGTACTTCTCGGTCTCGGCCACGTGAAGCTGGCGCTCGCCGCGTCGCGACAGCACCTCGGCGAGCGTGACGCCGGGCAATTCCGGCGGAAAGACCACCGGATACGGCCAACCCTTGCGGTACTCGGTCAGCGTCGTCACCCGCAGGTCGGGCACGCGGCCGCGCGGGAACTCATCGAAGTCCGGCTCCCCCAACGCCTGGACGAGCTGCCGGGCCCGGTCCGGCCGGAAGTTGAAGTGCAGGACCGCGTCCCCATCCGCCGCCCCGTCGTAGTCGCCGATCACCGTCGGGCGGACGAACTCGTCCGTCTCGCCGCCGCCGTGCGAGGCGCGCACGGCTTCGACCGCGCTCTCGGCATGCAGCCCCTCGGCGTGGACGATCGCGTCGTACGCCAGCTTGGTTCGCTCCCAGCGGCGGTCTCTGTCCATCGCGTAGTAGCGACCGCCGACGGTGCCGACAACTCCGGCGTGGCGCAGCCAGCGCTCGAGCTCCTCGATGTAGCCGGGGCCCGCCGTCGGCAGCGTGTCCCGCCCGTCGGTGAACGCGTGCACGATCAGGTGCGGCACACCCTCGCGAGCGGCCAGCTCGATGCAGGCCTCGATGTGCTCCCAGCCGGAGTGGACCCCGCCGTCCGAGACCAGCCCCATCAGGTGCAGCCGGCCTCGCGGACTCGACCGGGCGGTCTCGCAGACCGCCTTCAACACCGGATTCTCGAAGAAGCTGCCGTCGGCGATCGCATCGTCGATCCGACTCAGGTCCTGCCTCACGACCGAGCCCGCACCGAGGTTCAGGTGGCCGACCTCCGAATTGCCCATCTGGCCCTCCGGAAGACCGACGTCGCGCCCGCTGGCTGAGAGGGTCGTATGGGGATATGACTCCCACAGCTCGTCGAACGCCGGCGTGGTGGCCTGGCTGATCGCGTTTTCGGGTCCCGGCGGCGCCAGGCCCCAGCCGTCCAGCACGATCAACGCCAGCGACGGCACCGGCTTCGCCACCGCCCCCTTCGGGAGGGTCAAGGCCGGGTGGCCGCGGCGATGGCGGCGAAGTCGCTTGGGTCCAGGCTGGCCCCACCCACGAGGGCGCCGTCGATGCCTTCGGAGCGCAGGATGGAAGCGGCGTTGTCGGGCTTCACCGAACCGCCGTAGAGGATCCGGACCCCCTCGGCAGCCCGAGCGTCCCGGCTTGCGAGCAGCGAGCGAATGAACGCGATCGCCGACGCCGCCTGCTCGGGGGTGGCGTTGCGACCGGTGCCGATCGCCCACACGGGTTCGTAGGCGATCACGAGGTCCGCCAGCCGATTCCCGGCCACGGCGGCGAGATCGGCCTCCACCTGGCGGCGCAGCACGGCCTCCGTCTGCTCGCCGTCTCGCTCGGCCGCGGTCTCGCCGACGCAGAGGATTGGCGTCAGCCCGGCGGCGAGCGCCGTGGGGACCTTGCGGGCAAGGGCGTCGTCGGTCTCGTTGAAGAGCGCGCGCCGCTCTGAGTGCCCGAGGATCACGCCGTCCACCCCGAGCTCGGTGAGCATCGACGCTGCGACCTCGCCGGTGAACGCGCCCGCCGGCTCCTCGTGCATGTTCTGGGCCGCGACCCGGGCAGCGCTCTCGGCGCAGCGTCCGACCGCCGTGGCCAGTGAGGGGTACGGGGGACAGAGGAAGAGGTCGGCGTGGCCGAGCTGCTCGGTCAACGGCAGGAACGCGTCCACGAACGCCTCGGTCTCGGCGACGGTCTTGTGCATCTTCCAGTTCGCCGCCACCACCGGCGTGCGGTCAGCCATCGGCGACCTCTTCGGCGCCGGGGTGGGACCCCGCCGGGGCCTGCGCCTCGGGCCTGTCGAGGAGCGCCTCCACCCCGGGTAGCTCACGCCCCTCCATGAGCTCCATCGAAGCACCCCCTCCGGTGGACAGCCAGTCCACGCGGTCGGCCAGCCCGAAGGCGGCCAACGCGGCGGCCGAGTCGCCGCCGCCCACCACCGTCGTGCCGGAAGCCGTGGAAATGGCCTCGGCGACGGCTCTCGTCCCGGCGGCGAAGGGCTCCAGCTCGAAGACGCCCATGGGCCCGTTCCAGAACACAGTGCCAGCCGCTGCGACGGACGCCGCGAAGGCCTCCGCGGTCCGCGGGCCGATGTCCAGCCCCATCCATCCATCCGGGACCTCGACTCCGTCGACCTCGCGCCACTCGGTGTCGGCCGTGGGCTCACGGCCCAGCACCAGGTCCACAGGAAGGACAAGCTCGCAGGCCGATCCTTGAGCGCGCTCCAGCACCTCGCCTGCGACTCGAACGCCCTCCTCCTCGACCAGTGAGTCGCCCGTGCTCACGCCCTGCGCCCTGAAGAAGCTGAAGCACATCGCTCCTCCGAGCAGGAGCTCGTCGGCGGAGTCGAGGAACCGCTCCAGGACGCCGATCTTGTCGGTCACCTTGGCCCCGCCGAGCACCACGGTGAGCGGGCGACTCGGGTGGTCGCGAACAGCCGTCAGCTCTCGTACCTCCTGCTCCAACAGCAACCCGGCATACGCGGGAAGCAGCTCCGCGACGCCCACCGTGGTCGCGTGCGCTCGATGCGCGGCGCCGAACGCGTCGTTCACGTAGAGGTCAGCCAGTGGCACGAGGGCCTGGGCGAGCTCGGGGTCGTTGCCGGTCTCACCCGGTTCGAACCGGCTGTTCTCCAGCAGCAGGATCCCACCCGGCTCGAGGCCCTCGGCCATGTGCTCAACCTGGGGACCCACGACCGCGGGAGCGAGCTCCACCGGCTTGCCGATCAGCTCGCCTAGCCGCGCCGCAACCGGCGCCATCGAGAAAGCGGGATCGACCCCCTTTGGGCGCCCCAGGTGGGAGACGAGCACCAGGGCCGCCCCGCGCTCACCCAGGAGCTCCAAGGTGGGAAGCGCGGCCCGAATTCGGGCGTCATCCTTGACCTTGCCCTCGGCCAGCGGGACGTTGAAGTCCACCCGAACCAGGACGCGCCGGCCCTCGACAGGAGCGTCGCGGACGGTCGCCTTGTCGAAGCTCAACTGGTGGTTCCGACCGCCGCGGGCTTCGGCTCGAGCACCTTGGCGGCGAGCTCGACGCAGCGGTTGGAATAGCCCCACTCGTTGTCGTACCAGGCGACCGCCTTCACCATCCGGCCGTCGATGACCATCGTCTGCTCGGCGTCGAAGATCGACGAATGCGAATCCTTGACGATGTCGCTGGAGACGATCGGATCCTCCGTGTAGCGCAGGATGCCGGCAAGCGGTCCGTCCGCCGCCTCCCTGACCGCGGCGTTCAGCTCTTCGGGGCTGGTGTCGCGCGAGACGTCGCACACCAGGTCCACGACCGACCCGGTCGTGACCGGCGCCCGCACAGCGAGCCCGTTCAACTTCCCGTCGAGGTCAGGGAGCACGAGCCCCACGGCGCGGGCGGCGCCCGTGGTGGTCGGGATCAGGTTGACCGCCGCAGCTCGGGCGCGGCGCAGGTCCTTGTGCGGCATGTCCTGGAGCCGCTGATCGGCCGTGTAGGCATGGATCGTGGTCATCAGCCCGCGCTCGATACCCACCGAGTCATGGACCACCTTGGCCATCGGCGCGAGGCAGTTCGTGGTGCAGGACGCGTTGGAGATGATGTGGTGCCGGTCGGGGTCGTATTCATCGTCGAAGTTGACGCCCAAGGCGACCGTGACGTCCGGGTCGCCGGCGGGGGCGGAGATGATCACCTTCCGGGCCCCGGCCTCGAGGTGCTTGGAGGCTTCGGGTCGCTTCGTGAACAGCCCGGTGGACTCGATCACGACCTCAGCGCCCAGATCGCCCCAGGGAAGGGCGGCCGGATCGCGCTCGGCGAGCACCTTGATCTCGTTGCCATCGACCGAGATCGCGCCATCGCCGGCCTCGATCTCCCCCGGAAATGGGCCGTAGATCGAGTCGTACTTGAGCAGGTGAGCCAACGTCCGAGCGTCGGCGATGTCGTTGACGGCCACGAACTCGAGCTCCGAGCCGGCCTCGTGGGCAGCTCGGAACATGTTGCGCCCGATCCGCCCGAACCCGTTGATCCCGACCTTCACCGCTGCCATTTGATCCGTCCTCCTTCGATCCGCTCGCAGGCTAGGTCCGTGCTCACCGCAACTTCTACACGGTATCCGTCCGGGTCCCGAAAATATGCGGAGATGCGCCGAGCCCGGAGTCCCGTCCCCTAGGACCGGGCATGCGGAGTCCAGCTGAACGTCCGAAGGGCGATCACCAAGCCGCCAAGGCCCCAGGCGGCGACCACCGCGAGATGGCCCCACTCGACGCCGACTCCCACGGTGGCGGGGTCCCAGGCGGTGAAGAACGCCTCGAAGAAGTGGCGGACCGGAAACGCGTCGGCAACGTGCAGCACCCCGCTCGGGATCTCGCTCTCCGGGATGAACACGCCGGACAGGAAGTACAGGGGCAGCACCGCCACGTTCGTGATCGGCGCCGCTGCGTCCTCCGAGGGGATCGCCGCCGAGAGCGCGATCCCCAGGCACGAGAACGCCGCCGCGCCAACCGACAACGTCACCAGCACCGCCACCGTGCGGTCCCACGGGATCTCGACCGCATATAGGAGCCGGCCGAGCACGGCGAGCAGAACCAGCATCAGGACCGAGACCACCACCGAGTTGCCGATTCGGCCCGCAATGAAGACCCAGCTGGGGAGCGGCGTCCCGCGGGTTCGCTTCAGCAGGCCGCGCTCGCGATCGACCGTGAGCGAGATCGCCAGGCTCTGGAAGGTCGCCGAGACGACCGCCAGCGAGATGATCGCCGGGACGTAGTACGTGGTGGTCTTGACCCCGCCGAGCTCGTCGATGCGGTCGTTCCCGAAGATCGTCGCGAAGATCAACAGGAAGATCACAGGCAGCATCACCGTGAAGAACACGGATGCCGGGTTGCGCCAGAACGTCTTCTGGTCGAAGCGGAATTGGTGCGCCGCCAGGGCGAGCCCGCTCATTGGCTCGGTTCCTCGTCCGCGTGGACGGCGGTGAGCTCCAGGTACACGTCTTCGAGGCTTGGGCGCCGAACTTCCAGCCCGGAGAGCGGGACGCGGCGTTCGAGCGCCCACGAGGTCAGCTGGTGGAGCAGCGGCACCGGGTCCTTCACCTGCAGAGTCACCTGGCCGTTGCCCACGCCCGCCGCGAGCGCCTGCGGAAGGTCGCTGCCAGCGACCCCTGGCGGGAGCCTGAAGCTGATCTTGGTGGCGGCGTCTCGACCGGCCAGCTCGGCCGGTGAGCCTTGGGCGACGATGATGCCGCCGGCGATGATGGCCACCCTGTCGGCGAGCGCTTGGGCCTCCTCCATGTAGTGGGTCGTCAAGAACACCGTCTTGCCCAGATCGCGCAGGCTCGCCACGACCTCCCAGGCCCGCCGCCGGGCCGAGGGATCGAACCCCGTCGTGGGCTCGTCCAGGAAGAGGAGCTCGGGGTCGCCGACCAGCGCCAACGCGACGTCGAGCCGGCGCTGCTGGCCTCCGGACAGGCGCGCCACCCGCTCGTCCGCCTTCTCCCCCAGGCCCACGAGCGCGATCGTGCCCTCGACCTCGCGAGGCCGCCGGTAGTAGCCGGCGAAGAGCTCGAGCGACTCCCGCACGGTTAGCTCGGCATGCATGCTGCTGTCCTGCAGGACGATCCCGATGCGCTCGCGCCACTCGCGGTCGACGCGGCCAGGGTCCTCCCCCAGCACCTCAACCGCCCCGGCGCTGCGGCCGCGGTATCCCTCGAGGATCTCAACGGTCGTGGTCTTGCCGGCACCGTTCGGTCCCAGGAAGGCGAAGATCTCTCCGCGGGCCACCTCGAGGTCGATACCCCGGACCGCCTCGAGCTCGCCGTAGGACTTGCGCAGCCCGTTGACCGAGATCACCGACTCCGGCATCGGGCGGATTATGAAGCGACGCTTCGCGGGCGCCCTCAGTCGAGCTCGACGTCGCGATTCACGACCCGCAGCGAGACGTCGTCGTGATCGGCCAGGTGGCTCGCGAGCCGGTCGGCGACCGTGACCGAGCGATGTCGCCCGCCCGTGCAGCCGATCGCGATCGTCAGGTGGGTCTTGCCCTCGGTCACGTAGGCGGGCAGGACGAAGTCCAAGAGCGGGAACAACCGGTCGTAGAACTCGCTCGCCAGCTCCCCCGCCTCCACGTACTCGATCACCTTCGGGTCGAGACCGGTCAACGGGCGCAGGTCCTCGCGATAGTGCGGGTTCGGGAGGAATCGGATGTCCAGCAGCAGGTCGGCCTCGCGCGGCGGCCCGTTCTTGAAGCCGAAGGTGATGATCGTCACCGCGAGCTTCCCCCGTGCCCCCTTCGGGCCGAGCAGCTCGGTCACGACGCGTCTCCGCAGCATCCAGCCCGTGAGGTCACTGGTGTCCATGACGACGTCCGCGCGCTCTCGGAGCGGCGCCACGATCTCGCGCTCGGCGCGGATGCCGTCCAGGACGCGGCCGTTCGGTGCCATGGGATGCCGTCGGCGCGTCTCCTTGAAGCGGTCCACCAGAGTCTCCTCGTTCGCCTCCAGGAACAGCAGCGTCGGGTCCAACCCGCCCTCCTCGAGCTGGCCCAGGACCTCCACCAGCTCCTCGAAGTAGCCGCCTCCGCGAACGTCGGAGACGATCGCGGCCCGCCGCACTCCGCTTCCCTCGTGGCGAAACAGCTCACCCAGGGCGCCGATCATCCGCGGTGGCAGGTTGTCCACGCAGAAGTAGCCGCCGTCCTCGAAGGCAGCGATCGCCTCGGATTTGCCCGCCCCCGAATAGCCGGTGATCACGACCAGGTCCACGCCGGGCGCCCCGTCGTGATTGGGCGTCTCCCCGGAGGCTCGGCGCTCGCCCGTCATCGCCCGGACTTGTGGAGTCGCCGGTGGATCTCGCGGGCCAGCTTGCCGGGTATCCCCGGCACCGCCTCGAGCTCCCCGCGGCTCGCGCTCACCAGGCGGTCGGGTGAGCCGAAGTAGTCCAGCAGCGCGCGCTTTCGCACGGGGCCGACCCCAGGCAGCTCGTCGAGGAGCGAGCGAGTCATCGCCTTGCCCCGCCGCGCGCGGTGGAAGTCGAGCGCGAAGCGGTGCGCCTCGTCGCGCACCCGCTGCAGCAAGCGCAGCGCCTCGGACCCCTCGGGTATCGGCACCGGGTCGGAACGCCCAGGGACGAACACCTCCTCGACCCGCTTCGCGAGGCCGATCACCGCCGTGCCCCGCTCGACCAGCGGGCCGAGGGCGCGCATGCCGGCCGAAAGCTGCCCCTTGCCGCCATCGATCAGGACCAGGTCAGGCAGTCCCGCGAAGCTCTCGTCACGCTCTGCGTCGTGGGGCGAGCGGTCGGCCTGCTCGAGAAGGCGGGCGGTCCGGCGTCCGAGGACCTCCTCCACGGATGCGAAGTCGTCCGCGCCGAAGCTCCCCTCGCCTCCGTTCTGCGGCGCTGGCAAGTCGTGGCGACGGCGGTCGCCCCTGACCTTGAAGCGGCGGTAATCGGCCTTCTTCGGCGCCCCACCTTCGAACACCACCATCGACGCGACCGTGTGGTCGGGACCGAGGTTTGAGACGTCGAAACCCTCGATTCGCACCGGCAGCGACGGCAGCTCGAGCGCCTCCTGCAGGGCGGCGAGCGCGTCCACCCGCTGCTGGCGCCGGCGCTCCTGACGCAGCTTGTCCTGGGCCAGGGCCAGGCGGGCGTTGCGCTCGGCGAGCTCGCGCAGGCGCCGCTTGTCACCGCGCTCGGCGATCCGCACCTCGACCGGCCCACCGCGGCGGTGAGACAGCGCTTCGGCGAGCAGCTCCGTGCGTCCCCGCAACGCCGGGCCGACGACCACGAGGCGAGGCACCGCCGGCACGGCCGAGTAGTACTGGGCGATGAACTCCTCGGTCACCTCGGCCTCCTCGCGCTCGCCCTCGTTCGCGAGGTAGAAGCCCTGGCGCTCCGCCAGCACTCCGTCTCGGACCTGGAACACCTGGGCGTTGGCGGCACGGCCATCGGTGGCGATGGCGACGAGGTCGGCGGTGTCCAGCGACTCCCCCGCGACGCTGCGCCGCTGCATCAGCGAGCGCACCGCCTCGAGCCGGTCCCGATAGGTGGCAGCCCGCTCGAACTCCTCTGCCCTGGCCGCCTCCGCCATCTTGCGCTCGAGGTCGCGCTCGACGTCTCGGTATCGGCCCGACAGGAAGTCGATGATCGCTTCGATGTTTCGCCGGTACTCCTCGCGGTCGATGTAGCCGACGCAGGGTGCCTGGCAGCGCTTGATGTAGTAGTCGAGGCAAGGAACCCCCGAGCGCCGGCCCGGCTCGGGCCCCTCGCAGGTCCGGTACTGGAACAGCTTTCCCAGCAGGTCGAGCGTCTCGCGCACTCGCTTGGCGCTCGAGAACGGGCCGAAGTAGATCCTTCCCGAGCGGTGGCGCTCGCGCGTGAAGTAGACCCGCGGGAACTCCTCGTCGAGGCTCACCCCGACGTAGGGGTAGGACTTGTCGTCACGAAGGCGGATGTTGAAGCGAGGCCGGTGGCGCTTGATGAACTGCTGCTCGGCGAGCAGCGCCTCGGCCTCCGTCTCCGTGACCAGGAAGTCGATCGAGACGACCCGGCCGACGAACACGAGCCCGCCGCGGTGAGGCCCGGAGAAGTGTGAGGCGACGCGCTTCTTGATCGACGTCGCCTTGCCCACGTAGAGCACCCCGCCCTCGGCGTCCTTGAACACGTAGACGCCGGGCTGGTCGGGTAGCCGACTTCGCTGTTCCTCGACGTCCAGCGCCCCTTGGGAGGCTGCGCCATCCGCGTCTCGTCGTCTCTTGGCCATCTGAGGAAAGGTTAGGCTCCTCGCCCGCCGGCTAAAGCAGAGGGAGATGACGATGACCACGACGACCGCTCCGAGCCCACCCCAGCTCGACAACCTGCGCCTCGAGATCGACGGGGAGGTGGGGACGCTCACGCTCGACCGCCCGAAGGTGCTGAACGCGATGAGCCCCGACCTGATCGCCGAGCTGGTCGTGGCGGCCGCTTGGCTGGCCGACCGGGCCCCACTGCGGGCCCTGATCGTCACCGGCGAGGGGCGGGCGTTCTCCGCCGGAGGCGACGTCACCTGGTTCAAGCGTGGGCTCGACGAGTCGGGTGCGTACCTGTCAGCCGACGTGCGGCGCGGCGCCGACGTGCTGCACCAGGCGATCGTCGACTTCCGCCGCATCCCCTATCCGGTGATCGCGGCGGTCAACGGCGTGGCCGCGGGGGCGGGCTTCTCGCTGGCGCTTATGTGCGACACGAGGATCGCCGCCGAGGAGGCGGCGTTCGTGTGCGCCTACGGGCGCATCGGCGCCTCGCCCGACGGCGGTATGACCTACTTCCTCCCCCGGATGGTGGGACCCTCGCGGGCCACCGAGCTGCTCCTCAACGACCCCATGCTGAGCGCCGCTGACGCGCACGAGATGGGGATCGTCGCGGAGGTCGTCCCCGGAGAGCGGCTGATGGAACGCGCGCAAGAGAAGGCCCGCAAGCTGGCAGCGAAGGCGCCGCACTACGTGCGGATGTCCAAGGCGCTCGTCGCCCAGAGCCTCGACAACGGCTTGGCCGAGCACCTGCAGGCCGAGCGCCACGGGATCGCCGACAGCATGGCCACCGAGGACCTGCGCGAGGGGGTCACCGCCTTCCTCGACGGCCGCGAGGCGACCTTTACCGGGCGCTGAGGGCCGTGAGGCTAGACTCGCGGCTGACCTGCACGAAAGGGGATCGCGAATGAGAAAGCTCGTACTCCTGGTGGCGCTCGCCGCCCTGGCCCCGGTGGCCCTGGCCGCCTGCGGTGGAGACGACGACGAGACGACGTCGGCGGCAACCACGACCACCACCCAAGCCGGTGGCGGCGGTGGCGGCGGGACCCTGAGCCTCGCAGCCGATCCCAGTCAGCTCGCCTACGACACGACCTCGCTCTCCAGCAAGGCGGGAGAGACCACGATCGACTTCGACAACCCGTCGTCGACCGGGCACGACGTCTGCGTCAAGGACACGAGCGAGAAGGAGGTCGGCTGCAGCGACGTGATCCAGCAGAGCAACACCTCGCTCTCGGTGAACCTGAAGCCGGGCACCTACACCTTCTTCTGCAGCGTCCCGGGCCACGAGGCCGCCGGGATGGAGGGGACGCTGACCGTCGAGTAGCGGTCCGCGATCCAATCGGGACCGGCCGCGCCGAGGCGGCCGGCTAGTCCATCAGCGCCCGGCCGACGCTCTCGGCCACGCAGACCGGCTTCTCCTGGCCCTCCCCCTCGACGGTCCACTTGGTGACCACGTGCCACCAACCCTCGCCGAGCTCCTCGATCGAGAGAACCTCCATGCGTGCCCGGACTTGGGTGCCGACCGGCACGGCGGCAGGGAAGCGCACCTTGTTGAACCCGTAGTTCACGCCCATCTTCACGCCCCGGTTCTGGATCAGCTGTGGGCGGAAGTAGTCGAGCAGCGAGAGAGTCAAATTCCCGTGCGCCACGGTGGTGCCATAGGGGCTCTCGCTTGCAGCCCGATCGGGATCGACGTGGATCCACTGGTGGTCGCGAGAGACGTCGGCGAACCGGTCCACGTCCTCCTGAGTGATCTCGAGCCATTCGCTCGGGCCCAGCTCGCGACCCACGAGCTCCTTGAACTGGTCGATTCCCTCCACCTGGACGGGCTCCATCGGGCGGCAGCTTATCCCCGGCCACGGCCGGCCGGCTCGCGCGTGAACCCCGTTGATCGACGCATCGGCCCGTGTCGATACCTATCCTCGGCGGATCCTCGTAACCCGGGAACATCGAAGGGGGCGTGGGAGCTTTTCGGGGATGGCGTCATTCGGAGGCCTTCGAAGGCTCGCCTGCGCGAGCCTCGTGGCGGTACTCGGCTCGCTGGCATGCGTAGGAGCTGCTTCGGCCGACACGGTCCGCCTGAAGCTCGTCCGGACGATCAAGACGTCGGCCTTCGTGCCCTCGAGCCCCGACCCGTCCGGGATCGTCTACCGGCAGGGGGCCGACCGGCTGCTGATCGCCGACTCCGAGGTCGATGAGACGCCGCTGTACCGGAGCTTCAACCTGTTCACCGCAACACGGACGGGCCTGGGGCTCGGGAGCGGTACCACGCTGTCGTTCGGCAACCGGGAGCCCTCGGACCTGGGGTCCGATCCCAGGAACGGGGCCGTCTACGTGTCGGATGACGACAGGGACCGGATCTCGCGGGTCGGGCCCGGCCCCGACGGGGTCGCGGGGACCGAGGACGACAGCGTGTCGAGCTTCGGCACCTCGGGCTTCGGAAGCACCGATCCGGAAGGAGTCGAGTTCGACCCGGCGACGGGCCGAGCGTTCATCTGCGACGGCAGCGATCTCGAGGTCTACTCGGTCAACGCCGCCAGCGGCAACCTCGTCTCCCACTTCGACCTCGCCCGCTACGGCCTGCGCGACTGCGAAGGCCTGGGAATGGACCGCCGCAGCCGCACGCTGCTGGCCGTCGACTGGCGAACCGACGCCATCTACAGGCTCGGGATCGGCGGCCAGTTGGTTCGCAAGCTCAGCCTCGCCGCGATCCCGACCTCGAGCATGTTGGTCGCGGACGTCACCCTGGCGCCCACCTCGAGCCCCGGCGACAACCCCTCCGCGCTCAACTACTGGATCGTCGACCGTCACGTCGACAACAAGCAGAATTCCGACGAGAACGACGGCCTTCTATACGAGATGTCGGGCTGAGCCGGGCCTGGCTGATCGCCAGCGGACCGATCTCGCGCGACCGCGGCGCCCCGCGACGGCTCAGTTGCACCCCGATGAACAGCGGGCGTTCATCGCCGCTCTCAGGTCATCAGCGGTGTAAACGCCCGATGGCACCGGTTGCGCCCGGTAGCTGGTGCGAGTGGCAAAGCTCAGGAAGAAGGTCCTCTGGCCGTTGGGCTTGTAGCCACCGACCGGATGGCCCCTCGCCTGCCCCCAGTCGATCAGCCAATCGCCGTTGGGCATGCGCCGGGCCGACCCGCAGCACTCGGACGACGGGACGGCGGGATCGCTGATCGACTCGAGCAGGGTCGCCGTCTTGGCCTGCTCGTCGATCCTGAAGCGCACCGCACGTGGGGCTTTGTCCGGGAGGCGGCTGCGGTTGTCGAACACGGTCACGGTCCCATCCGACAGCAACCGCGCGTCGTGCTGGGCCCCGAAGGTGTACGTGCGCGGGTCTCCGATCGTCGTCAGGCTCTCGGCTCGACTCGTGCCACCCAGCTTCCACAGGATCTCGTCGGTGCTCTTGCTGATCTTGTAGACGGCGTCGAGGTTTCGGAACGAGGCGATCACCGCGTCGTTGCCGACCTGCTCGATCGAGTTCCAGTGGACGATGTCGTAGGGCTGGTTCTCCGTCGGCCGCTCGTTCCACCAGCGCCCCGTCTCGGCCAGCGAGATGTGGTCCTGTGTCTGCCAGTTCCAGGCGAGCTGGCCGTTCGGTGTCACCTGCTGAAGCTCGGCGTTGTAGACGCTCGCGTCACTCGACTTCCCATAAGGGCTGGCGTCGACGTGGTTCTGCTGGGGCCGTCCGGCAATCAGGTGGTCGCCGTTCGGCAGGAACTGCAGGTCGTGTCCGTCCGGCCCCAGGCCGACGGGTCGCAGGGTGCGGATAAGGCTGCCGTCCAGGCGGTGGAGCTCGTACCGGAAGCTGGGGCCGTTGAACCAGAGCAGATTCCCGTTCGCGAGCACGCTGAGGTTGAAGCCTGGGGCCCGAACCCACCAGATCGGCACCCCGCGGTTGTCGAAGATGATCCCGTAGCCGAGGTCCGTGCGGCTGACTGTGAAGAACTTCGGCGAGACCGGCCCATAGCGGGTGAAGGTGTAGGCCGGAAAGCTGTCGGGCAGGCAGCGCACGTGGTAGCGGTAAAGCGGCGGAGTAGACCCCTCGCGCGCGCGAACCACGAAGGCACGCCCGGCGCTCAACCCCACGGTCTGGTTGAAGGTGCCGCTTCGGAAGGGATGGCTCGCGATCGAGATTTGCCAGCCCCCGGCGGCGTGGGCCGCGACCGTGACTGGGCCGTTCCTACAGCGAACGACGTAATCCTCGATGCTCGGCGCATAGCCGGGAACCAGGCCGGAGACGCTGAAGCGCACCTGCGCGGACGTTGGGGCGGCCTCGGCGCGCGTGGCTGTGCCCAGCAGCAGGACGGTGAGCGCGGAGATCGCCAAGGAGGCCAGGACGATTCCTCGCGGCCGGGAATTAGGGCACGGCACGAGCGGGGTGGGCGTTGTGATGCGTGATCCGCCCGTGGTCGTCGGACCGATCATTGCGCCTCCTTGATCGCTTCATCCGACGCTACACCCATTCATGGACCGAGCGCAACCCCGAGGGCTGGCAACGCGCTCACGCAGGCGTCCTCGACACCCTTGACTGAGCGCTGGCGCGTGTGGTAAGTCATGCACAGCTCGGATAGGCCGCGCCGACGAGGAGGCGACTGTGATCCATCGGCACCGCGGCGGGTGGCAGGAGACCACTACGGACGGAAACCTCCGGAGCCCCCTCCGGGCGATACTCCTGGTCGCGTCCATGATGGCGTGCGTCCTCGCAGTCGCGGTCGCGATACGTGGCACAACCCTCGAGCACGCCGGCGCGGCGCAGGCAAGGCCGAACATCGTCGTGGTCGAGACCGACGACCAGACCGCGGAATCGATCCGAGTGATGCGGAACGTCAACACCGTGATCGGTGGAAGGGGGGCGACCTTCAAGAACAACTTCGTCAACCACTCGCTCTGCTGCCCGTCGCGCGCCACGTTTCTCACCGGCCAGTACGAGCACAACCACGGCATCGTCGGCAACGAGGGCCCACACGGCGGGTTCGTCCGCTTCCAGGCGCTGCACCGAGAGAACCATCTCGGCGTCTGGCTGCAGAACGCCGGCTATTACACGGCCACGATTGGCAGGTACCTGAACGGCTATGACAACCTGACCGTTCCCCCGGGGTGGTCGGAGTGGTACGTGGCCATCGGCCGCGGCCAAGCGGTCTACGACTACGCCCTCAACGAGAACGGCACCTCGGTCCACTACGGTCAGAATCCCGCCGACTTCAAGCAGGACGTGCTGAGCCGAAAGGCGGTCGGCTTCGTGAACCGCCGCGCGCCCCAGGCGCAGCCGTTCTTTCTCTGGCTGACGTATACGGCGGTCCACGTCGCCGGGCCCAATCCGAATCCGAACCCCCCGTTCGACTGCGCGGCGACCGCGAAGCCGGCTACCCGCCACGCGCACGCATTCGACTCCGAACCACTCCCGATGTCGTCCAACTTCAACGAGTCCGACGTCTCCGACAAACCGGCCGCGATACGAAACCTTCCGCGCTTGAGCGCCGGCCAGGTCGCCGACATCCGACGCACATACCGATGCGAACTGGAATCGCTGCTGTCGGTCGACGAAGGAGTGAGGAGGGTCACCGATGCTTTGGCCGCCAGGGGCGAGCTAGGCAACACGCTGTTCATCTACACCTCGGACAACGGCTACTTCCACGGGGAGCATCGCGTGCCCCGCGAAAAAGGGCGGATCTACGACGAGTCGATTCGGGTCCCGCTCCAGATCCGGGGTCCCGGCATCCCCCAGGGCGTGAACATTGGGGCGCTGTCCATCAACGCCGACCTGGCCCCGACGGTCATCGACGCGGCGAACGCGACTCCCGGCCTGGTCATGGACGGACACTCACTGATTCCGGTCGCGCAGAACCCCGCGATCGCACAGGGACGAGAGCTGTTGGTCGAGCAGCCGAACTTCGGTGCAATCCGAACAGCACGTCACATGTACGTGGAGTGGAACAGCGGCGAGAAGGAGCTTTACGACCTGAGCAACGATCCCTTCGAGCTCCGAAGCCGTCATGCCGCTCCGGGCTACGCATCCACGAGGACCCAGCTTGCGACCCGGTTGCACGAACTGGAGCAGTGTGCCGGGGCGAGCTGCCGGCCGTGAATCGAAGGAGCGTCAGCGATCTGCGGCGCTATCGCCCAGGTATTCCGATTCGAGCACCAGGTCCTTGAGCAGCGACTGGTACTCGACGTGCGTCTCGTGCTCGGTCGTCCTCCAGCCTCGTCCTTCCTCGGCCTGCATGAACTCGCGGTAATCAGGCACGCCGGGCTGCTTGATGTTGTCGGCGACGACCACCGAGCCGGGATGCAGCCAGCCGTGGTCCAGGATCCGCCACAGGTCCGGGAGATAGGCGGACTTGTCATGGTCGATGAAGACGAAGTCAAGTGACCCGTCGGCGAAGTCGTGCTCGGCCTCGAGCCTCTCGATCGTGGCGCCTCCGTCGCCGAGCGTCCCGACGACGACCGTCAGCTCCTCGCCAATCCCGGCGTGGTCCCACACGCGGCGGGCAATGGCCGCGTTGTCGGCGTTGAACTCGATCGAGACGAGCCGCGACCCTTCCGGCATCATCCGCGCGGCACGCAGGCCGCTGTAGCCGCAGTACGCCCCCAGCTCGAGCAGCCGCCGCGGCCGTGTCCGGCGGATCGCCGCGTCGAGTATCGCGCCCTTCTCGTCGCCGATGTTGATCAGGAAGCTGCGGTGGTACGCGAAGTCATCGACGACACGGATCACGTCATCGAGGTCGCCCTGGCGAGCCTCCGCCTCGACATGCCGAGCGAGCGCCAGCTCCCGGCCGTCACCCACCTGCCACTCCGTGGTCAGGCGGCGCATGCCGAGCAGCATGCGCACCATCGACCAGCGGAGAAACGGAAGGCGCTTCCCCCCGAGCTCAGATAGCGGCGGCATCGCCGCCAGCCTGACAGACGGTCCAAGTCGCTACCCGGCAGCACCAGCCACACCTGAAGCGGAGCGCTGGTGGGAATCAGTCCACCAGCCGTACCTCCAGCGCCGAAACCGCGAGCTCGCCCGCCCCGCCGAGCAGGCCCAGGATGCGCGCGACGTAGGCCTGGGTCTCGGGAATCGACGGCACGCAGCCGCAGTCGGCCACCGGCGCGGGGCCGGCGTTGTAGGCGGCGAGGGCGAGGGCCACGGAGCCGTCGAACTGGTCGAGGAGGTCGGACATCAGGTGTGCCTGCGCGTTGATCGCGGCGGGGGCATCGAACGGATCGTCGAGGCCGTACGCGGCCGCCGTGGCGGGCATGAACTGGGCGATCCCGCGAGCGCCGGCGGTCGAGACCGCGTAGGGGTTGAAGTTCGACTCCGCCATCAGCTGGGCAGCGAGCAGGCCGGCCGAAACGTCCCAGCGCGCGGCCGACCGCACGATCGGGCGCCGAAAGCGAGGTGGAACGAAGCCCGGTAGGCCCACCGCCCCGGCGCCGCGGCCGTCCGAGGCACCGCCGCCGGTGCCGACGCTTTCGGCGCGGGGCGAGCAGGGAGCCGGGCCTGTCGCGAAGCCGAAATGCCACGGCTCCCAGGAGTACCGCCTCACGAAGCCGAACCGGGAAGCGTTGGCGTCCAGCCACGAATAGGCGGACGACGGCCCCAGATCGAGCTCGGTCCCACAGCGGTGAAGCGACTTGCCGGGCGGCGCGACCCAGCGTGGATCCGGATGGCGGGCGAAGAGGCGCGCCTGCTCGGCGTCGGAGCGGTAGGCGGACGTGATCAACAGAGAGATCCCCGCCCGGCGCGCGGCGACGGCGAGCCGGTCGAAGGCGAGCGCGACGTCGGGACGCATCGGCTTGCCCTGGCGGTGGACGAGCGGTCCCGAGTACCCGCCGCCTTCGGCCGTGGTCGGGATCGCGATGGATTGCCCCGGCGACGCGGCCGAGGCTTCGGCTCTGGTCTCGATCCGAATCGAGCGGGCCCGGGATGAGGCGCCATTCGCCGTTCGCCCATCGAGGCCCGGAAGCGCTCGCGAGTCCACCGAGGCGACCACCTCGGCGCGGATCCGCAGCGGCGCAAACGATGCCCTGTCGGGGAACGAGACCCGCAGCCTGGACGCGCTGAGGTCGTTTCGGGCGGCCGCCTCTGCCGCGGCCGCTCTCGCGCGCCCGAGGTATTCGCGCCGATCGAGATGAAGCGGGTTGGGCGCTCCTCCGGGCAGCCGCGGCGGCATGAACAGGCGAGGGAAGTCGTCGCGCAGGGACCGCGCACCAGAGAGAGCCACCAGGTCCGCGGCGCGCTGGGCGCGGGCGGTGCCGGCGAGCGCCCCGCCCAGCGCCACCAGCAGCGCGGTCGCGAACAGGATCGCGAACGCAGCGCCAAGCGTCATCAAGAGCGCCTGGCCCTGTTCGGCGGCGAGTGCCGCCGTCCGGCCCATGAGCCCGCGAGCGAGCCGCGTGACCCGCTTCGCCGCCGCGCCCCCGACCTCGAGGCCGGCGAGCGCGCGCCGCGCGGCCACCCGGCCCAACGGCCTGGAGGCGACCCGCACGGGCAGGCCCCGCTCGCGAAGCTCGCGAACGGCGAGCGCGACCAGCGGCCGCTCCGCCGGTAGGTCGGCGCGAAGCAGTGCTGCGGTCGGGCCCAGCCCGCCGTCCAGGGCGAGTGGCCACAGGAAAGCGGGCAGGTGCACGATCGCAGTCGATCCGGCCCCCAGAAGGTCGAGCGAAGACGGAAGGTTCGCGACGGCTTCATCCGAGGCCGAAAGCCCGAGCCAGCAGAGCCGCCCTCGCGCGGCAACGCGCTCTACACCGGCCTCGCGAAACCGGTCCTCCAGCCCGCGTGCGACAGCCGAGGCCAGCAGGGTCGGACCGCGGCCCCGCTCGGCTCCGAGCTCGGCGAGCGCCACGCCGCCGGTTGTCCCGGGCCCCTGAAGCGAGATCGTCACGCCCACCGCAGCGGCCACCGCCAGGCCGCCCTTTGCGTCGCCCAGCTCCGTGGCCAGCATCACGCAGGGAGGGCCTGCCCGATCGGATAGCCCACCGGCGGCGGGGAGTCCGCCGGGGTCGTCCCCCCGGGGAACTGATCAGCTCAGTGGCCTTCGCACCCATGCCGAGGAGGAGACCTCCAAGCGTCGTGCCAGCCCGCCCAGCGGCGAGGGCGGCCTGAGCCGCACCGTGAGCCGGCCGCCGTGGACGTCCACGTCGATCCTGTCCCGTGCCCACCCAGGCAGCGCCGCGCGTACGGCCGGCGCCGCCGGCCGTCCCGCCGCCAGCGCCATGGCGCCTGCCTCGGCGGCGCCGTCGGCAAGGGTCAGCGAGTAACCCGTGGCCAGCAACTGCAGGGCCACGAGGCCGGCGAGAGCTATGGCCGGGATGCTCGCGACCACCTCGAGCGACGCCTGGGCGCGCTCATTTCCCACCGCCGCCCCCCGGCCCGAGTCCCGCTCGGACGCTCAGCGGTATGCCGGGAAGCCCCGAAACGAGCGACGGCACCCGAATCCGCACCCGAACGGGGTCGCCGCCGCTGATGGACGCGTGTTCACGCAGGAGGGGGGGCAGCGATGCGCGCGCGGCGCGAGTCGCGTCGCCGCCCACGTACTCCGCTCGCGCTCCCGCCCGCGCGGCGACCCCGGCGCTCCACAGCGCATAACCGGCCAGCGCGAGGTGGGCGACCAGGACGACGACGAGCGCCAGTGCCGGGAGCGCCGCGACCAACTCGACTGAGGCCTGACCGCATTGTGCTCGGCACCGCGCCATGCGGCGAATCTAGGAGCCGTCGGCGCGCAGGTGACTCGCTAACGGTGGCGAGTCAGGGCCGAGCTAGCGCCAAAGCGCCGACGCGACGCGCCCAGCCAACGTGCGAACCGGGCTCAATAGCTGTGGGAGCGGGTCCACACCCCGACGATCGCCAGGACCGCGCAGGCGGCCAGGGTGACCCACAGGACGGCGCCCAGGCCCCCGCCGCCGAGCATCTCGTCGGCGCCGGCGATCATCAGCACAAGCACGCCGAGCGACCCCAGGAGGACCGCGCGCTGGTCGTCCGGCAGCGTGTCGAAGGTGAGCCGGTTGTCGCGGTATACCTGGCGGGCGGCGAAGCCGAGCGTGGCCAGGAACGCGATCATCAGCACCGCGATCACCGCCTCCGCGGCCTGCCCGCCGCCGGGCAGGAAGGCCACGCTCGCGGCGATCAGGGCCAGGATCGCGATGTTGCGTGCGGTGCGCATGCGGACGCTGTTACCTCTCCCTGCTCACTTGCTGGTCATCACGATTATCCCGATCGTGACCGCGGCCGCCGCGGCAGTGAGGGCCACGAGCGCGAGCGCCCCGAACGCCACCGCGGCGACCGGACGTCCATCTCGGCTGAAATCGGCGAACCGGGCGGCGCCCATGATCGCCAGCGAGAAGATCAGGGTCACGCCGACCCCGGCGACGAAGGCGGCCGCCACCGTCTTCAGGAGCGCATCGGTCTCGACGATGGTCGCGAGCATATGATCAGCGGGCTGGGACCGGATCGCCGTGGCGCAGGCGCCGCGCGAAGGCGACGAAGACGAGTGCCAACCCGCCCGCGGCCACGACTGCCGGGCCCAAGGGTCCGGTGCCGAAGATCCTGGTGACGCCGTACGCGACGGCGCCGATCGCGGCCGCCGCGGGCAGCGTCAGCAGCCACGCCGCGACGATGTCCCCGGCCACCCCCCAGCGCACCGCCGACACGCGCTTGCCGGCGCCCGCGCCCATCACGCCGCCGGAGATCACCTGGGTGGTCGAGAGCGGGAAGCCGTAGTGGGAGGACGCGAGGATCACCGCCGCTCCCGCCCCCTGCGCCGAGAACCCCTGCGCGGGGTCCATCTTGATGATCCGGGTCCCGAGCGTCTTGATGATTCGCCAACCCCCCATGTAGGTCCCCATGGCGATCGCGGTGGCGGCGGTGACGATCACCCACGTGGGCGGATCGGCGTCCGCGGGCAGGTTGCCGTTGGCGATCAGGGCGAGGGTGATCACGCCCATGGTCTTCTGGGCGTCGTTGGTCCCGTGAGCGAGCGCCAGCAGGCCGCCGGAGACCACTTGGCCCAGCCTGTAGCCGCGGGATACCGGTCCCGGGCGAAGCCTCCCGACGGTGCGGTAGCAGATGACGATCGCGATCGCGCCGACGACAAAGGCCAGCAACGGCGCCACGACGGCCGGGATCAGCACCTTGCCCACGATCCCGTCGCCCAGCACCGCATCCGCGCCCGCGGCGACGAACGCGGCGCCCACAACGCCCCCGATCAGGGCGTGTGAGGAGCTGGAGGGTAAGCCGAAGTACCAGGTGATCAGGTTCCACGAGATTGCCCCGATCAGCCCGGCGAAGACGACGGTAGGGGTGATCGCATCGCTTGAGACCACGTCCTGGGCGATGGTCGCGGCGACCGCGATCGACAGGAAGGCGCCCGCGAAGTTGAGCACCGACGCGTACGCGACCGCCAGCCGGGGCGACATCGCCCGGGTCGAGATGGAGGTCGCCACGACGTTCGCGGTGTCGTGGAACCCGTTCGTGAAGTCGAAGACGAGCGCGGTCCCCACCACGATCACCAGGATTACGTCGTTGTCCATGAGCTAGCGACGCTCAGCCGGCGTCACGAATTCTTGATCACGATGCCCTCGAGGATGTGCGCGGCGCTCTCGGTCGCGTCAATCGCGCGTTCCAGAACCGCGAACAGGTCCTTCCAGCGAATCACCATCATCGGGTCGGGGCCGTTCGCGAACAGCGCCGCGACCGCGTCGCGGTAGAGCCGGTCGCCGTCGTTCTCGAGCCGATGGATCTCGATCCAGTACCCCTCGAGGTCCTTGAACCCCCGGAGGCCGGCCAGGGCTCCGGCGAGCTGCTCGCACGACTTCACGAGCACCTCCGCCATCGCCTGCGCCTGGGCCATCGGAGCCTCGATCTTGTAGAGCCCCAGGAAGTCGGCCGTCTCCTCCGTGAAGTCGACGATGTCGTCAACCTGCGTCGCCAGCGCGTAGATGTCCTCGCCGTCGATCGGGGTGACGAAGGTCGTGTTGACGCGCTGGACGATGTCGTGGGTGATGCGATCGCCCTCCTGCTCGGCGAGCAGGATCTCTCGCGCGAGGCCGCTCTCGTCGGGCCACTTCTGGAGCATCTCCTGGAGCATTCGCGCGGCCCGAAGGGTGTTCTGGCCCGCCTCGTTGAAGAGGTCGAAGAAGACCCGATCGCGAGGAACCAGGCTTGGGAGCGGCACCAAGCCGGAAGCTACCAGCCTGCGAGGACATCGGCGACCCGCAGCGCGGCCCTCCCGTCCCACAGCGGGGGGAGCTCGGAGGGGCGCCGGGAGCCGTTCGCCAGCAGGGTCGGGATCTCGGCAATCCGGGCTGGGTCGAGACCGAGGAGCGTGTTCGTCCCGAGCCGGATCGTCACCGGCCGCTCGGTGTTGTCCCGCAGCGTGAAGCAGGGAACCCCGAGGTACGTGGTCTCCTCCTGGATCCCGCCCGAGTCAGTCAGGACCGCGCCGGCGTCGGCCTCGAGGGAGAGGAAGTCGAGGTAGCCGACGGGGTCGATCAGCGTGACCCCCACAGGGCCGTCGCCGTCCAGCGCCTGGCGGGTTCGCGGGTGGACCGGAAACACCACCGGGAGCTCGCCGGCGACCCGGGACAGCCCATCCATGGCCTCTCCCAACAGCGGGCCGTCCACCAGCGCCGGGCGGTGCAGCGTGACCAGCAGATAGCCCCCGGGCTCGAGCCCGAGCGACGCGGCGGCCCCGCGCTCTCGGATCCGCTCCTCGAGCGCCACCAGCGTGTCGATCATCGTGTTGCCGACGAACCTCAGCCGCGATTCCTCGACCCCCTCGGCCCGCAGGTTCTCGATTGCCTCGTCGCAGTGCAGGAAGCACAGCGAGGCGAGCAGGTCGGCGCCGATGCGGTTCGTCTCCTCGGGCATCGTGCGGTCGAAGCTGCGCAGTCCCGACTCCAGGTGAGCAACCGGGATTCCCATCTTCGCGGCGCACAGCGCGGCGCCCAGAGTCGAGTTGACGTCGCCCGGCACGATCACAAGATCGGGGTGCTCCGCCCGCAGGACGGGCTCCAGTCGCTCCAGGACGCGCGCGATCTGCTCGGCGTGCGTTCCCGAGCCCACGCCCAGCGAGTGGTCGGGGTCGGGCACGTCCAGCTCCTCGAGGAAGATCTGCGACATCAGCCGGTCGTAGTGCTGGCCGGTGTGCACGATCGTGCTGCGCCAGTCGGGGAATCGAGCCCGAAGCGCCGAGATCACCGGCGCCGTCTTGACCAGGTTCGGCCGCGTCCCGACTACCTGCAGGACGTGCATTAGCGGTCGCCCGCTACGGCCTCGATCCGCTTCGCCAGCTCGAAGTCGTTGGGCGTGAGCCCTCCCGCCGCGTGGTTGGTGACCGAGATGCCCACCTTGCTCCAGGACACGGTCAAGTCGGGATGGTGGTTCATCTCCTCCGCTGGTTCCACCAACTCGTTGATGAACCGAACCGCGCCCACGAAGTCACCGCGCTCGAAAGTCTTGACGATCTTCTCGCCGTCGCGCTCCCATCCCTCGAGCTCCGCCAGGCGGGACTCGATCTCGCTGTCGGAGAGCAGCTCCACGTCGTGGAGCTTAGTCGCGTGCCCCCGTGAACAGCCGACCCGTGCCATAGTCGGGCCATGCGGATCGCGTGCCTCGTCCCTTCGGCGACGGAGGCCCTGTTCGCGCTCGGCGCCGGCGACCGCGTCGTGGCCGTCACCCACGAGTGCGACCACCCGGCGGAGGCCCTTGCGCTTCCCCGCCTGACGCGAAGTGTGATCCCATCGGGGCTGGAGCCCGGTGAGATCGACGCCCGCGTGCGAGAGATCACGGGACGCGGCGAGGCCCTGTACGAGCTGGACGAGGCGGCGCTGGCGCGCCTGTCGCCGGACCTGGTCGTCACCCAGGCCCTCTGCGCCGTCTGCGCCGTGTCCTATGACGACGTGCGGGCGGTGGCGGACCGGCTTCCGTCACGACCTCGGGTGGTCTCCCTCGATCCGAGCTCACTGGGAGAGGTGCTGGACGACCTCGTCCGGCTGGCGGAAGCCATCGGCGACCGCGACGCCGGCGAAGGGCTTCGCGCGAGGCTTCAAAGGCGCCTTGATCGGGTCCGCGATTCGGTCTCAGCCGGGTCTCGCCCGCGAGTGCTCGCCCTCGAGTGGCTCGACCCGCCCTACGCCGCCGGGCACTGGGTGCCGGAGATGATCGCGCTGGCGGGCGGGCAGAGCGCCGCCGGCGACTCCCGCCGCGAGTCGCGCGCCATGAGCTGGGACGAGCTTCGGGACACCCGCCCGGAGGTCGCCGTCGTGATGCCATGCGGCCTCTACGTCGAGGAGGCGTCGGAGCAGGCCCTTCGGCGAGGCGAGGAGCTCGCCTCGCTGGACGCCGATGGCGTCTACGCGGTGGACGCCGCGTCCTCGTTCTCGCGGCCCGGTCCCCGGCTGGTGGACGGCACCGAGCTGTTGGCCCATCTGCTTCACCCCGAGCTGGTGCCTGCGCCAGGCGGTTTGAGCCACCGTGAGTTGACCGCCGACCTGCGGCGAGCCGCTGCCGCGGGCAGGTGAGGTGGTTCAGGCGGCTGCTGCCACGGCCAGCGAGCCGCCGATGCTGACCGCGGCGATCGCGGCCATTCCCAGGAACTCGACTGGGATCGGACGGCGGGCCGCTCGCTCCGCCGAGGTGATCAGGAGCGCGGCGAGCGCCCCGCCGACGAGCCCGCCGAGGTGCCCCCCGACACTGATCCCGGGCACGCCAAAGGTGAACACCACGTTGAGGATCACGTAGAAGCCGATCTGGGAGGCCAGCTGCTCGAGCCCGCGGTGACGCGCGATGATGAAGGCCGCCGACATCAGCCCGAAGATTGCGCCGGAGGCTCCGACCGTGGTCTCGCGCGGATCCAGCAGCAGCGCGCCGAACGAGCCGGCGAGCAGCGAGACGAAGTAGACGGCCAGAAACCGACGTGTGCCGATGGCGGGTTCCAGCAGGCTCCCGAGGATGAAGAGCGCGAACATGTTGAGCGCGATATGCAGGGGGCCAGCGTGGAGGAACCCCGAGGTGACGATTCGCCACCAATCCCCGTCGGCGACAGCCGGGCCGTTGAGCCCGGCGTTGTCGATCAGCGACCCGCCCCCCCTGAACGAGGCAGCGCCACCGCCTGCGAGCTCGGCGATGAACGCCGCCACGTTCACGGCGATCAGCGCGTAGGTCGCGGGCGCCGCCCCGGCCCTCAAGCCGCCTGCGACCCGGCGGACCTGCGTGCGCTGTCGCGCGCACTCCGGGCATCGCATCCCGACGGGGGTCACCGTCATGCAGTCGGGGCAGATCGGCCGCCCGCAATTGGAGCAGGCGACGTTCGTCTCGCGGTCCGGATGCCGGTAGCAGGCGGGCACGGCCGGCGGAATCTACTCGCCCGGACTTCGCGGCAAGCGCTACTGGAGCTCGGCTCGAAGCAGCGGGTCGGAGCTGGGCTCGACGCTGCCGCCGCGGGGCTCGCGCGTCACCAAGACGGCCTCGGCGTCTTCCAGTGGGCCGGGGACCGCGGCCTCGGCGCTTCGGTCGCGACGGGGGACGAACAGGCTTGACGGCTCCATCCGGTCGCCCCGCTGTACCCACACCTCGTAGACGTCGCCGGGGGGCAGCGCCGGCAGGTCGGTCATGGTCAGGATTGCCGAGCCGTCCTGGCGTTCGAGGGTTCCGGTGACGGACCCGCCGCCGGGCGCGGCCTGCGCGGCAATCACCTCGGACGATTCGTCCGGCTGGCGGAGCAGGTAGCCGCCCACGGCCCCGGCGAGGACCAGCGCGACCGCACCCACGGCCGCGGCTGGGCGCCACAGCGCTCCCCAGCCGCGCCGACGATCCGGCTTGGGCGCCTCGGGCTGGCCCCTCGCCGGTGCCTCGGCCCGAACCGTCGCCATCAAGCGCTCGCCCAGCCCGCGCGGCGGCTCGAGCTGCTCGACCGTGCGCGGCAGCAGGTCAACCGCCGGGCGAAGCCACCGCACGTGCGTGCGACACTCCTCGCACCCCTCCAGATGGCGACGGAGCTCGGCCTCCTCGCGCTCGTCCAAGGCCCCCAGCGCGTAGGCCGCCAGGTCGTCCCGGTAGCGCTGGTGACCCGCCTGCGGGGCGCCTTCCTCGCTCATAGGTAGGCCCCCGGCGCATCCTCGTCGGCCATTCCCTCCGTGAGAGTCGTCCGAACCTTCTCCAGGCCCAGCCGCATGCGTCCCTTGATCGTTCCGAGCGGCGCGCCGAGCATGTCCGCGATCTCCGAGTGGCTGAAACCGCCGAAGTAGGCCAGCTCGATCACCTGCGACTGCTCCCGAGGCAGCAGGCCCAGCGCCTGGCGAAGGCGACCGGCCGTCTCGCGGCGAATCGCCTCGGCCTCGGTTCGCTCGCCGGCGGGCTGGTTCTCGAGCACCAACTCATCATCGCGGTCGAGCTTCGGCGCCGGCCGAGCGGCGCTGCGCAGCGCGTCGATGGCGCGGTTCCGCAGGATCCCCAAGGCCCAGGCTCGAACGCTGCCCCGCGTCGGATCGAACCTGGCCTTGCTCCTCCAGATCGAGAGGAACGCCTCCTGCGTCACGTCTTCGGCGAGCTCGCGGTCCCCGACGATCCGGTGCGCCAGCGAGTACGCCGCTCCGCCGTGGCGCTCGTAGAAGACCTGGAACGCGTCCGGGTCCTTGCCGTGGACGCGAGTCATCAACTCCTCGTCGGCGAGGCGTTGGAGGGCCGCGGTGTGAGGCTCGGATCTCATCGCTTCGGGGCACTGATCCAAAGGCGGCGCGGATGCGCCTAAACCGCCCGGACGAACGCAACTACGCACACCTCGCGGTAGCGGATCAGTACGTCCGCGCGCGACAACATAGTTAGGCACACAAGCTTCCCCAAGGAGGACCCGATGGAAGCATCGAGCCCAGCCAAGCTGTATGCGACCGTGGTCGGAGCGGTGCTCACGATCGCCGGCATCATCGGCTTTTTCTACAGCGGCAGCTTCGGCTCCCCCGGAGACGTAGACGACGTGTTCGGCATCCTGGCCGTCAACGGGTGGCACAACGTCGTCCACCTGCTCACGGGGCTGCTCGGGCTGGCCGCGGTGGGCTACGCAGCGCGGGAGTACGCCCTCGGGCTCGGCTTGGTGTACTTGGTGGTCGCGATCTGGGGCTTCATCATCGGCAGCGGCGAATCGATCCTGAGCATCGTCCCGGTGAACACCGAGGACAACATCCTGCACTTGCTGCTCGGCCTTGCCGGCCTCGGGGCCGGAGCCGCCACGCCCGCCGGAGCCCCCGCGCGCCCCGCGGAAGCGTAGGCGGCAAAGCGCAGCAGCGCTTAATCCGGGCGGACCGTCTTCAGCACGTTCTCGGCGGCGGCGCGGAGCCCGTTGGGCCGGTGCCGCCGACGCATGCCGACGACCACCAGGGCGCCGGTGGCGACGGTACCGGCCGCGGCCGCGGCGACGGGGCGCACCCAGTTGCGCGGATCCCGAAGCGCCTCGAGCTCGCCCTCGGAAAGCTCTTCCGCCCAGCTCGAGAGCTCGGCGGCCGCCTGCTCGGTGATCGCGGTGAGGGTGTTCTCGACGCGCGTGGCCAGGTCCTCCGGCGGCTCGATCGGGCGCAGCGCGTCGCTCAGCAGCGACTCGAGGTGACTGCCTCCCGCGTCGCTCACCGTCTAATCCTGGGTCGTTTGCCGATCTTCATTTCTCCCTCATCTCCTCCTCCAACTGCTTGATCGCCCGGTGCAGCAGAACCTTCGTGGCCCCGTCCGTCCGGCCGAGCGCGCGCGCGATCTCGCGGTTCGACATCCCCAGCGCGAAGCGCATGATCAACGCTTCCCGGCGGTCGTCCGAAAGGCGCTCGAGCTTGCTCATGACCGCACGCAGCTCCTCGCGTCCTTCGACGATCTGCTCCGTGCCCAGTGGATGCGAGGGAGGCTCGACGGCCTCCAGGTTCGCCTCCGGGCGCCGGGCCCGGTCGCGGTGGTAGTTCGAGGCGAGGTTGTGCGCGATGCGGATCAGCCACGGGCGAAGCGGGCGCCCGTTCGACTCCCGGCGCGCACGCTCGAAGTGCCGGTAGGCCTGCAGGAACGCCTGCTCGGTCAGGTCCTCGGCGTCGTGATGGTTGCCGACCCGGTAGTAGGCATAGGAGTAGACGTCCCGCAGATGCGCCCGGTAGAGGTCCTCGAACGCCCGATCGAGCTCGGCCTTCGATCCCGCATCGGTGGACGAAGCCTCCTGCTTCGCGGCACTCACCCGTCAAGCGTAAACCTCCACCCTCCCCCTCGATCGTCATGCGGCCCGCCGCGTGCGCTCGGCTCGGCGCAGGCCCGCCACCCATTCGCCCGGGTCGATTCGCCCTCCGATCAACGCTGAGAGGCCGTCGAGCCCCGGGGCCTCGAGCCCCGCCCGTGCCGCCGACTCCGCCAGCAGTGGCACCGTGTCGAGGCCCTCGGAGGCCTGCCCGATACGGCTGGGGATCTGCGCAGCGGGAACGCCGGCCCCCAGCAGCTCTCCGGCCCGGCGATTGCGACTCTCTGGAGCGATCACGGTGGCGGTCAGGTCACCCACCCCCGCCAGCCCGGTGAACGTCTCCAGCTGAGCGCCGCTCGCGATCGCGCAGTCCACGCACTCGCGCCAGATCGTCGCCGCGGCGATCCCGGCGGCATTCAGGCCGTAGCCCTCGGCCGCAGCGGCGCCGAGCGACGCGGCGTTCTTGGCGGCGCCGGCCATCTCCACTCCCACGACGTCGTCGCTTCGCTCGCAGACGAGGCCCGCCCGGTCGAAGACCTCCCCGAGCTGAGCGCGCAGGTCCTGGTCGCCGGTGCCCAGCACCAGCGCGGCCATTCCGGCTGCCGCCTCGCGGGCGTGCGCGGGGCCCCCCAACGAGGCGATCGCCCGCGCGCGAATGCGACTGCCGACGTACTCGCTCGGCAGCTGGCCCAGCGGACCGGTGAGCCCCTTGGTCAGCAGGAGGAGCGCGGCCCGCGGCCCGATCCGATCGCCCAGCGACCCAACCGCGGCGGGAAGTGCAGCGGACGGCACCGCGAGGCACACGAGGTCCACTCCCGCCAGCTCGATCTCGCCGGCGCGCTTGACGGTGACGCCGTCCGGCAGGGCGACACCCGGCAGGTAGCGCGAGTTTTCGCGCCTGGCTGCGATCTCGGCCGCCTTCTCCTGCGAGCGCGTTCCGAGCTGGACCTCCAGCCCGCCGCGCGCCAACAGCACCGCCATCGCCGTGCCCCAGCTCCCGGCGCCGATCACGGCCGCCTTGCGCAATGGCGGCAGGCCACCCAGCCACTCCCACTGCAGCTCGATGCTGGGCCAGATCCGACCGGTGACGGCGGCGGCAAGCGCCGGCGAGGGGTGCTCGGTGCGGGGGAAGGTCACCGGCCGCCCGACGCGCAGCATCACCTTCCGGGGCCGCATCCGCCAACCGCTTCGGACCTGCTCGCTGCCGTGGACGGCGACAGGCGCGACCGCGGCACCGCTCTCCAGCGCCAGGCGGCCGACGCCTCGCCTGGGCGTGCCAAGCGAGCCGGACCGGATTCGCGTCCCCTCGGGGAAGATGCAAACGGTCCCGCCCCGCTCGAGCACGATCCGGGCGGTCTGCATCGCCGTTTCGTCGGACTGGCCGCGCCGGATCGGGAAGGCGCCCATCCGCGACAGGAGCCAGCCGCACCAGGGCCGCTCGAACAGCTCGACTTTGGCGACGTATTGCATCGGGCGGCGCCACGGCAGCGTGACGCCGATCACGAACGGGTCCAGGAAGCTGCGGTGGTTCGACGCGACGATCAGGCCGCCGCTGATCCCGCGCAGGTGCTCGCGACCAGTTCGAGAGAGGCGAAGCCAGACGAGGAGCCCGGCCTGCAGGACCAGGCGCGCCAGCAGGTACATGAGGCGGTTGACACCGTGCTTGCGCGCGTACGCGTGGTAACGCTGGAAGCGCTCCTCGCCGATCACCTGGTCCGTGCGTGGCGGCGCAGACGTCCGCAGTCCCTGATCCACGACCATGCCTACACGCACGGACACGCCGCGTTACTGGCCCAGCGCCCGGGCGCGCGCCGACTTGCACGACCGGCGCGCGGAGGTGCCCTACCAGGCGGCTTCCAGCAGGCGCAGGAGCTCGTCCGTTCCGGGCGGGTCAGGGGTGCTTCGAAGTTCCTTGCGAGAGAGCGTCGCGTCCACCACCCGCCGGAGCCTGCCACGGTCGGCGCCCAGGTCACCCAAGGTGCGGCGCCCGCCCCCGAGGACCTCGATCCGCTCGCGAATGCCTGCTGGGTCGGTGCCGAGCGCGTCCGCCAGCGATCCGATCGCGTCCGGGGCCCGCGGGCGCATTGCTTCCATGGTCAGGGGAAGCAGGGTGGCGTTGGTCTCCGCGTGGGGTGTTCCGAGCACCCTCACCAGCGTCTGGCAGACGACGTGGTGGAGCGCGTACCCAGCTGAGTCGAGTGCGTCCGCGCACAGCAGCGAGCCCAGCGCCAGCCCGGCCCGCGCACCGCCTGAAGCTGGGCGGTCGAGCCCGGTGGCCAACAGCTCGGCGCCGCGCAAGGCGATCAAGGTCGCAACCGGGTTGGCCGCCGGCCCGTAGAGGGCCTCGGCGCCGTGGGCGAGCGCGTTCATGGCGCTGGCCCGCAGGCGCTGGTCATCCAGGCTCGTCATCTCCAGCGGGTCGGCGATCACGAATTCCGGGCGCACCAGGTGCCGGGCATCGTGTTCGCGGCCGGGCGGAAGCCGGTGGATGGTCGTCATCTCGGCCCCCGACAGAGTCGTCGGCACCGCGCAAACGCGCCCGCCGCGCACCGCGGCAATCGCCTTCGCGGTGTCGATCACTCGGCCACCGCCGAGGGCGATCAGGGTCGGGTTTCGTACCGAGTCGACAATCGCGGCGGCCGCGTCGGGCACTGGGCCGCGGGGCACCTCGTGCACGGCGCCCGCCCGCTCGGCGAACTCCAAGGGCGCCGCGCCCAGCGCCCGCCCGGTGGTCACGAGCTCGAACCGCTCCCAGATGCCCTTGCGCGTCAGCGCCGGGACGTCCGCGAGCGCTCCCTGGCGGAAGACGACCGTCCGCTCCCCGGCGCGCCAGGTGAAATCGCGGTGGGACGGCATCGAAGCCATCAGAGCCCGGGGCGGGGCTCGAACCCGCAGCCTGTGCTTTACAAGAGCACTGCTCCACCAGTTGAGCTACCCGGGCAGCCCAAGAGCAGGATAAGCACGCGAGGACGGGCGAAGATCACGCGGAAGGCTCGCGGGAACGGACGCGAACCCGAACCGCCACGGCCCGGGCCGAAAAACGATTCACATGGAATCGTTTTCGGCCATCGCGAGGCGAGGGCTAGACCGCCACCTCGCGGGAGGCCACGTGCAGGCTGACCTTGCGCTTCACGCGCTGGAGCGCGTTGTCCACCGTCTTCGTGTCGCACTCGAGGCGGTTACCGATCGCCTCGTAGGAGTGCCCGTCCAGGTAGGCCGAGAGCACGTGGCTCTCGAGCTCGGACAGGACGCTCGACAGGCACGACACGAGGCTCTGGAGCTCCTCGGTCGCGATCACGCGCTCCGAGGGCTCTTCGCTTCCCGGCCCCGGCAGGACCTCCTCCAGCGTGGTCTCGGAGTCGCTGGAGCCGGCCGGTGTCTGGGCGAACGAGACGTACTGGTTCAGGGGCGCGTGCTTGTTGCGGCTGGCGGTCTTGACCGCGGTGATGATCTGGCGGGTGATGCAGAGCTCGGCGAAGTTGCGAAAGCTCGACTCGCGGTCGGTGCGGAAGTCGCGAACCGCCTTGTACAGGCCGAGGAGGCCTTCCTGGACGAGGTCGTCGGCATCGCCGCCGAGCAGAAAGTACGAGGACGCCTTCAGACGAACGAAGCCGCGGTAGCGCTTCACGATCCGGTCATAGGCGTCGGCACTGCCTCGCTTGGCCAGCGCCACCAGGTACGTATCCTCTAGCTCAGGTTGAGCCTCTGACTTCTTCGCGGGCGCCGCGGCCGGGCCAGCTGGCTGGACGGCGACGAACTCATGGGTCGGGGTGGGGGTCGGTGCGGCCACTGGATCCTCCGTTCATGGATGGGAACCGAGTGGCGCCCGTAACCTCCCCTGGGCGCCCTCTCCTTCGAGTGATCCACCGGTCGAGACTCGACCTTTAGTTCACCCTTATGCGGCAAGTCTAGTCATGCCGCGGACGTTCTGTCAACCGGCTCGTCCAGCGGCTGCACGATTCGTTGCAGCGGGCGACCTCCGTCCGCGGCCGCTGCTAGCCGGCCCGCTGCCTGTCGGCCTCGAACAACAGCACCGCCGTGGCCGCGGCCACATTCAGCGAGCGGACCCTTCCGCGGACCGGGATCGAGACCAGGAGGTCGCATGAGTCCGCAACCCGCCGGCGGAGGCCCCTCCCCTCGCTCCCCAGCACCAGCACCACCATGCCCGTGAGGTCGGCCTCAGTGAAAGACACGGGAGCGCTTGGGTCGGCGCCGTAGATCCACGCGCCCGACCCCTTGGCGCGGGCCAGCCAGTCCGCAAGGTTGGAGACCCGAGCGACCGGCAAGTGCTCGACGGCGCCCGCGGCCGCCTTGCATGCCGAGGCCGTCACCGCGGCCGAGCGTCGCGAGGGGATCACGACGCCCGCGGCACCGGCCGCCTCGGCCGAACGGCACACCGCTCCCAGGTTCCGGGGGTCCTGGACCTGGTCCAGTGCAACTACCAGGGCGCCCGGCCGGTCCAGCAGGGATTCCGGGTCCGAGTACGGGTACGGATCCACCTCGGCCACGACTCCCTGGTGCTCGGCGGAGCCGGCAAGGCGGGCGAGCTCGGGCGCCGGGAGGTCGGCGGTGGTCCAAACCCGACGCACCCGGCGCCTGCCCCGCTTCGCCTCCGCCACCGGGCGGCGGCCATAGATCAGATCGCCTCGCCCCGGCCCTTCAGCGCCGGTTTGCCCGCGCGAGGCGATGGCCTACTCCGGTCGCCGCACGAGCCGGGGGCCCTCCGGCGTGTCGCGGACCTCGTAGCCGCGGCTCGCGAGCTCGTCCCTGATCCGGTCCGCCTGCTCGAAGTCGCCTCCGGCCCGGGCGCGCTCGCGCGCCTCCATCAACCGTTCGGCCTGAACGTCCACGACCTCGGCTGGCGACAGCAGCGGTTCCAGGCCGAGCAGCGGCAGCACCTCCTCCAGCGCCGCCCGGGCGCCCGGGAGCGTCCTGCGGTTTCCCTCCCCGATCAGCTCGAACAGCGACGCGAAGGCACGCGGGGTGTTGAAGTCCTCGGCGAGGGCGTCGAGCAGCGCCTCGCGCTGAGCCGCGACGAAATCGTCCTCGGTGCCGTCGTCCTCCGCAGGCAAGCTGAGGACGAAGTTGCGCACGCGGTCGACGCGCGCGGAGGCCTCGTCGAGCGACGTCTCCGAGAACTCGAGCGGCTGGCGGTAGTGGCCCGAGATCAGGTAGGCAACGACGACGTCGCGCCCGTGGCGGTCCAGCGCCTCGGAGAGCTGGAAGACGTTGCCTGCCGACTTCGACATCTTCTCCTCGGCCATCCGGACCATGCCGTTGTGCATCCATAGCCGGGCCAACGGAACCCCGCGAGCCGCCTCGGTCTGCGCGATCTCGTTCTCGTGGTGAGGAAACACCAAGTCGACGCCGCCGCTGTGCACGGCGAAGTCGGTGCCGAGCAGCTTCTCCGCCATCGCCGAGCATTCGATGTGCCACCCGGGACGGCCCTTCCCCCAGGGTGATGGCCAGGAGGTGTCCTCGTCCGGCTTGCGGGCCTTCCAGAGCGCGAAGTCGAGTCGGTCCTCCTTCAGCGACTCGGTGCCCGCCTCCTCCCCCTGGTCCATCTCCTCGGGATCACGGTTCGAGAGCTTTCCGTACCCCGGGAAGCTGCGCACCCGAAAGTACACGTCCCCGCCCGACTCGTAGGCGTGCCCCCGCTCGATCAGCGCCTCGATCAGCGCAACGATCTCGGGGATCGTCTCCGATGCGAGCGGTTCGTCATCCGGTCGGCCCAACGCAAGGCGGTTCGTGTCCTCGACGTACACCTGCGCCATCTCGCTCGCGAACCGGTCCGAGGGCGCGCCCTCACGGCGCGCCGCGTCGTAGATCTTGTCGTTGACGTCGGTGACGTTGATCACCAACCGTGGCCGCTGGCCAAGCCGCTTCAGCAGCCGGCCCAGGAGCATCGGGATCACGTACGCCCGGGCGTTGCCGACGTGGATCCGCGCGTAGACGGTCGGGCCGCAGGCGTAGAT
Organism: uncultured Actinomycetes bacterium; assembly: GCA_963755775.1. Lineage (GTDB taxonomy): Bacteria > Actinomycetota > Thermoleophilia > Solirubrobacterales > 70-9 > AC-56. The sequence goes on from CAVWKY010000010.1 coordinate 66,772, forward strand.
CCCGACCTCGCCCGACGCGCCCGGCTCAAGCGCACGGAGCTCGCCGCTGAGCGTGTCCCGGATCCGCACTGGGCGCGCCATCTCCCTGATGCTATTTGCGAAAAGCGGGGCGCGCGAGCGGTCCGACGCACCCGCGCCACCCGACGGTTCCTCCGCTCGCCGCCCTCCAGTTAGGCGAGCTCGCGCTTCAGGATCTTGCCGGTCGCGTTGCGCGGCAGCGAGTCGAGGAACTCGACCTCTCGCGGGACCTTGTAGCGGGCGAGGTTTGACTTCACGTGCTGTTTGACGTCCTCGTCGGTGAGCTCCACGTCCTCGCCGCGGACAACGAACGCCTTCAGGCGCTGGCCGAACTGCTCGTCATCGACGCCGATCACGGCCACCTCCTTGATCTCGTCGTGGTCGGCGAGCAGGTCCTCGACCTCGCGCGGGAACACGTTCTCCCCACCGGAGACGATCATCTCGTCTTCGCGGCCATCGATGAACAGCCGGCCCTCCGCATCGAAGTGGCCAACGTCACCGGAGGAAAGCAGTCCCCCGAGCGCGTCCTTGCCGCCCCCGCCGGTATACCCCTCGAACGCCATCTCGTTGCCGACGAACACCCGGCCCGTCTTGGCGCGCGGGACGTCGTTGCCGCCGGCGTCGACGATCCGCACCACGGTGCCCCTGGGTGGCCGGCCGGCGGTGCCCGGCGCGGCACGCAGGTCCTCCGGCGTCGCGATCGTCGCCCACGCGACCTCAGTCGATCCGTACAGGTTGAAGAGGTTGTCGCCGAACGTGTCCATCCACCTGATCGCAAGCTCTCCGGGAAGCACCGAGCCGCTGGCCGCCGTCACCCGCAGGGTCGAGAGGTCGTATCGGTCCAGGGTCGCCGTCGGCAGCTCGAGGATGCGCTGCATCATCACCGGCACCACGATCAGGGCGGTCGCCCCTCTGTCCTGCACTGCCCGCAGCGTCTCCTCAGGGTCGAAGCGGCGGCGCAGCACGTAGGTCGAGCCGAGCGACAACCCGAGCACGAAGTGCGCGAAGCCCCAGGAGTGGAAGAGAGGCGCCGCGATCATCGTGCGCTCGCGCGATCGCAGTGGGATCTTCGAGAACAGCGCCGCCAGCGGCCCCAGGGTGTCAGGCTGCGCCCGCTGGGCTCCGCGGGGCGTCCCGGTCGTCCCCGAGGTGAGGATCACGAACCGGCTGGACTCCTCCGGCGGGTCGAGGTCGCGATCGTCGCTGGCTGCGATCAGGCCCTCGAGCGACGGATCCGCGGCTTCGCCTTCGCCTTCGGTCAGGACGACATAGCGCCGCAGGCCGATCTCCTTGCCAGCCTCGGCGGCCTGCTGCAGCAGCCCTGAGAACTCGCCGTCATAGATCAGGGCCACGGGCTGCTCGCGCTCGACGACGTCCGCGAGCTGTGGCGCCGCGAAGGCCGTGTTCATGTACAGACCGGTCGCGCCGAGCTTGGAGACGGCCAGCGTCGCCTCGATGAAGCCGTGGTGGTTGCGGCACATGATCGCGATCCCGTCACCCTCGCGGACCCCGTCCGCCGCGAGCCCGTGGGCCAGCGCGTTCGAGCGACGATGCACCTCCGCGAACGTCAGTGACCGGGACTCGTCCTCGATCATCGGGTCGTCGGGGTGGTTGATCGCGGCGCTGGTGATGCCTGCCGCCGGCGAAGCCCCCCAGCGACGCAGTACCCGCACCAGCAGCGCCAGCCTGTCCGGGCGTACCGGGTGGATCACCCCCGCCTCGACGAGGGTCCGAAGGTTGAACGGCACGTCGCTCAGCGGACCGAGCTTCCCGAGCCGGACCTTGCGGCCGATGTCGCCGATGGGGCCGGTGACGATGTCCGTGGACAGCTTTGCCGCCGCCGAGCGCAGCATCAGCCCGTAGCCTAGTGGTGAAGGCCGGGGGCCGGCGGGACTCGTGCGAGCGGCTTCAATCGAGGTCCAGCAGGGCGACGGCGACGCATGCGATCCCCTCTCCCCTGCCGATCCACCCGAGGCGGTCGTTGGTCGTCGCCTTCACGAGCACGGGGGCTGACAGGGCGTCGCCGAGGTTGCGTTCCATCTCGGGACGGTGCTCGGCGAGCCGCGGTGCCTGGCAGATCAGCGTCGCGTCCACGTTCGCGATCCGGCCGCGAAGGTTTCCGAGCGTCACCGTCAGGAGGTCCAGCGAGTGGGCGTCTCGCCACCGCTCCTCCTCCGATGGGAAGAGGGTCCCGAGGTCCCCGAGCCCGGCGGCTCCCAGCAGCGCGTCGATCACGGCATGGGTCAGCACGTCGGCGTCGGAGTGGCCCTCCAGGCCAAGCTCGTTCGGGATCTCGACCCCGCCCAGCACCAGCTTGCGCCCCGCGGCGAAGCGATGGGCGTCGTAGCCGATCCCGACCCGGGCGCTCACGCGCCCCCCCTTTGCCTACTCATCCCAGCGCCTCCAGGCGCCGCTCGCGGCGCTCGAAGACCGCGATCCGATCGACCCCCCAGCCGCGCATCTCCTCCACGGCGCGATCGTAGTCGCGGCCGACGTCGTCGGGCAGGTGCGCATCGGAGGAGAGCGCGAAGGCCGTCCCAGCCTCCACGCACATCGCGGCGAACTCGGGAGCCGGATAGATCTCCCCGACCGGCTTTCGAAGGCCGGCCGTGGAGACCTCGACCGCAACTCCGGATTCGGCGATCGCCTCGACGGCCGGCTCGTAGTAGAAGCGCGGGTCCCTCGTCGGTCGCGGCCGCGCCCGGCCCCAGATCTTCACAAGATCGGGATGGGCCAGGATGTCGAACAGCCCGCTGCGTGCCGCCTCCGCCAGCGACTCGAAGTAGCGGCGCCACACCGTGTCCGGGTCCCCGCGCAGCTCCCACATGTCCCAGCCCTCGTGGTCCACCGCGCGATCGCCCACGAAGTGAACCGAGCCCAGCACGTAATCGAAGTCGTGACGCTCGAGCAGGTTGCGGGTTCGGTCCTCGGCACCGGGCACGAAGTCCATCTCGAGGCCGAGCTTGAGCGAGGTTGTCCTGACGAAGTCGCAGTACGCGTCAAGGTCGTCGCGAGCCTGCTCCTCCCAGAACGGATGCCGCCAGATCTCGAGCGCGGCGCTGAACCTGTAGACGTGCTCGGAGCAACCGAGCTCCGCCACCCCCGCTTCCGCAGCCGCCACCAGGTAGCGCTCCGCGTTCTCGGGCGTGAACGCGGAGCGCTCCGGAGGGCCGTCGTCGTCGTCCGGGCGCAGGTGGACGTGGTAGTCGGTGAGCACGGACGGCCAGGCTAACCGACCGCAGATCGCACCCAAGGCGGAGGGCGAAGGCGTGGGTACGCTACGGGCGCGTGGTTCACCTCCGGATCGTCGTTCCCAGCTACCAGGCCGAGCACGCGCTCGACCTCCTCGCTCATACGCCCTCGGTCACGAACCTGATCTACCTGGAGCGCGCGGCCCGCAGTCCGCAGGGCGACGTGATCCTCTGTGACGTCGCCCGGGAAGACGCGAGCGTGATCATCTCCGATCTCCGGGAGCTCAACATCGATCACGAGGGATCGATCGCGATCGAGACCATCGACTCCCAGGTGTCGGACGTAGCGCTCGCAGCGGAGAAGGCCGCCCGCGGACTTCCATCCGATGCCGTCGTCTGGGAGGAGGTCGAGGCTCGCACCTCGGAGCAGGTGGAGCTCTCGGCGAGCTTCCTGATGTTCATGGCCCTGGCGATGCTCATCGCGATGATCGGCATCCTCACCGACCAGCTCATCCTGATCATCGGCGCGATGATCGTCGGGCCGGAGTTCGGGCCGATCGCAGGACTTTGCGTGGCGGCTGTGGAGAAGCGCCGGGAATTGATGAGACGGTCGCTCACGGCGCTTGCGATCGGGTTTCCGCTGGGAATCACGGTGACCTTCTCGGCCACGCTCTTGCTGGACGCAACCGGACTGATCCCGAATGAGTTCTCCCAGGAGGGGCATCCGTTCACCGCCTTCATCTCCAGTCCCGACTGGTGGAGCTTCATCGTCGCGTATCTGGCTGGGACCGCGGGAGTGCTGTCGCTGACCTCCGCCAAATCAGGCGCATTGATCGGCGTGTTGATCTCGGTGACCACAATCCCGGCCGCATCGAACATCGGGCTTTCCGCGGCACTGGGCGACTGGGAGGAGTGGCTCGGCGCGATGGAGCAGCTATCGCTCAATCTGTTCGCGATCTTGCTGGCCGGGATCGGCACGCTGTTCGTACAGCGCCGCCTGTACGTACGCCGCCGCCGCCGCCACCTTCACCACGAAGCCCGCGAGAGGGCCGGCCTGCCGATCGGGCAAAGCCGGCGCGGGCCCAAACCGGCAACGCCCGCCGGGCCGACCTCGAAGTGACTGCCGGCTCCCGAACCTTGCGTGACCTCGCCGTGCTCGTGGCAGCATTCGCCGCGGCCACCGCCCTGGCCGCCGCTTTCGGCGCCGCGAACCTCGGCACCGCCCTGGCCTTCGGCCAGATGGGCTTTGCGGCGGCGCTGGTCTGGGTGCTGCTGAGGCGCTGAGGTGGTCCGCCCTGGGCGCGGGGGCCGGAATCCCTCTAGAGCCGTCAGCCGCGGCGAGAAGCCGCGCGCCTGACGCCCTCGGACGCCGCCTCGCGACCGCACCGCAGGCAGACACAGCGGTGCCCCACGAGCCCCCACCGGTGGCCGTCGACCGCGCAACCGAACCTGGTGCGAAGCCACTTCACGCGCGGCACCAGTATCGAGGCGCGGCCGGTCGGAAGGTGGGGGCCATGTCCCGATAACCCCTTCGCGAACGCCAAGTTGCGCCGAGCCGAACCGCGACGCGTGTGCTCGCATGAACCGCCGGACGCAAGCGGAGCTAGCCGCTCCGCTCAACCAGCGTGAGCTCCGCGATCCGCAAGTCGATGGGGGTGGTCACCTTGAGGTTCCCCGCGGGCGCCGGATGGATCAACACCGTCCCCCCGGCCTTCTCGACCAGCATCGCGTCGTCGGTGGCTGCCGCCACGCGCTTGGGGTCGGCATCCACCGCCCGGCGGAGCGCTTCGGTGCGAAACACCTGCGGGGTCTGCGCGGCCCACAGACGGTCGCGGCTCACGGTCTGCGCCACCGTCGGCCCGCCCCCGGGGAACTCCCCCTTTTCAGGGCGTGGCTCGCGAGCCCGCTTGACGGTGTCGGTCAGGGCAGCCGCGGCGAGCACGCCGTCGGCCTCCGGCCGCGAGGCGAGCTTGCCGATCAGCTCGTCGATCAGCTGCGGCGTGACCAGCGGCCGCGCCGCGTCGTGAACAGCCACGAGCTCGGTCACCACCCGCTCGAGGCCAGCGGCGACGGACTGCGAGCGATGCTCCCCGCCCTCGACGCTCGTCACGCCCTCACCGAAGTCCCGGTCGTGGCCGGGCGGCAGGACGACGATCACCGGGCCGACGCTCTCGGCCTGGCGAAACGCGTCGAGCGACCATTCGATCAGGGGACGTCCCGCAACCGAGACGAAGGCCTTCGGGCCGCCGGCTCCGAGTCGCTCTCCGGAGCCGGCGGCCGCGATCACCGCTGAAACTGGCGGTCGGTCAGGCAGATGCCTTGGCCCCGAACCGCTCCTCCAGCAACTCGTCCAGGTACGCCTCGGCCCCATCCTCGTCCTTGTCGAGCGCGTACATGAACTCCGACGCGAGGATCTTCTTTGCTCGCGTGTACATCTGCTTCTCGCCCGTGGAGAGGCCCTTCTCCCACTCGCGAATCGCCAGGTTGCGGACCACCTCGGCCAGCTCGAAGACGTCGCCTGTCTTGATCTTCTCCCGGTTGTGCTTGAAGCGGCGATTCCAGTTCTTCGGCATTTCCGAGACCTCACCGGTCAGCACGCTGATCACCTTCTTGACCTGCTCGCCGTCGATCACCCGCCGCAATCCGGCCCGATGGGCGTTCTCGCAGGGGACCATGACGGTCATCTCGTTGTGCAGGATCTTGATCGTCAGGTAGTCACGCTTCTCGCCGAGAAGGTCCTTGGTCTCCTTCATCAACACCACGCCGGCCCCGTGGTGCGGATAGACGACGTTGTCGCCGATCTCGTACGTGCACTCGACGGGGCCGAGATCGTGGTCGATCTCGTTCGCTTCCTCGGTAGCTATGTCTGGAATTTCGGCCTCCTTACGTAGCGATGGCCGCCCGGGCGGCCATCTGTGTCACTGATAACGGTCGACGATGTCGACCTCCTGAAGCCTGCGAAGCCCCTCCCGGATCTCTCGCGCCCTAGCCTCCCCCACTCCCTCGACCGAGGCAAGCTCTTCCTCGGACACGGTCGAGATCGCCTCGAGATCGCCGAACCTGTCGACGATCTTCTGGACCACTAGACGGGGCAGGCGGGGGATTCCGGAAAGAACCCGGTAGCCGCGCGGCGAGACCGCGAACTCGAGCGTGCTCGTCTTGCGGTCGTATCCGAGCAGCTCGGCGAGGCGCCCGAAGTCGAGCAGCTCCTGGTGCGGCAGGGACGCGAGCTCGCCGATCGTGCGCTCGATGTTCTCCTCGGTGTCGAGCACGACGAAGTCGCGCACCAGCGCCGCTCGTTCCCCGATCACGCCGACCACGGTCTCCTCGAGCTGCATCTCGATCAGCCGGCCCTCGGAGCCCAGCTCGATGATGTAGCGCTCGACCTCGGCCGCCATGCGAGTCACGAACTCGGCTCGCTGGAGCACCGAGATGACGTCGTGGAGCGTGCAGCTGCCAAGGAACTCGAGGTGCGTCAGCCGGCGGGAGAGCTGGTCGAGGCGGGCACGGTACTTCTCCAGCGTCGCCAGGCCCTGATTCGCCTTCGAGAGCACCGTGGGGATGTCCTGGAGGATGCACTTCATCCCTTCGATGTAGAGCGAGACGACGTCGCGCCGCTCGGAGATCGAGATCACCAGTGCCTTGGTCTGTTTCGAGACGCGCTCGGCGGTGCGGTGGCGGGTGCCTGTCTCCATCGACAGGATCGTGGGATCCGGCATCAGCTGCACGTTCGCCCAGCAGATCTTCCGGGCCTCGAGGTCGAGGACGATCGCCCCATCCATCTTCGCGAGCTGGTAGAGCAGCCCCGGCGTGTAGTCGATGTCCAGCTTGATCCCGCCGCTGAACAGGAACGAGACCTCGTCGGCCTCGGCGATCAGGATCAGGCCGCCGCTGCGTGCCTGGATGATGTTGTCGATGCCCTCCCGCAGCGGCGTTCCGGGCGCGACCATGTCCAATGCCCGCAACAGCCGGGGATCGAGACGGGCTTCAAGCTCGTTTAGCTCGTCCCCGTTGTTCGCCACCATCTCCCGTCCATGATGGCAAAGACCCCCCACCGCCCGCCCTCCGCCGAATTCCGTGTGGAGAGGTCGGATTGGGGACTGTCAAGCTGCGCGAGCCGTCGCTCGTCGCGGCCGACGGGCGCTCTGGAGGGCAGCGGCGAGGCTTGCGGACGGGGCCAAGCCCTCGATCGGCTCCGCCGCTGGGGGCCCGATCACCGGCCCGAGGCCGAACTTGAGCCCCTCGGCGACCCTACGATCGGGATGGGCGACGAAGCGCAGCTCACCGGTCAGCCCGACCTCTCCGAAGCATGCCAGGGGCTTTCCGTCGCCTGCGGCCAAGGGCTCTCCTCGGTGCGCTGACGCGAGCGCCAGGGCCACCGCGAGGTCGGCGCCGGGCTCGTCCACCCGAACCCCGCCGGCGACGTTGACGAACACGTCTGACGCGGCCAGGGAGTGCCCTCCGTGGCGCGCGAGAACGGCCAGGACCATCGCCAGCCGGTTGCGGTCGATCCCGGTCGCGATGCGGCGCGGGGGGACGATCTCGGTCGGGGCGACCAGCGCCTGCACTTCGACCAACAGGGGACGGGTGCCCTCCATCGCGCACAGAACGCACGAGCCGGGCGCTTGGCTGGCCTCGCCGACGAACAGCGCCGAGGGGTCCGCGACTTCGACCAGGCCCCCGGACCTCATCTCGAACACCCCAATCTCGCTGGTGGCGCCGAAGCGGTTCTTCAGCGCCCGCAGGGTGCGAAAGCTGCGCTCGCGCTCGCCCTCGAACAGCAGCACGCAATCGACCAGGTGCTCCAGCGCTCTCGGGCCGGCGACGGTCCCGTCCTTGGTCACGTGCCCGACCAGGGTCACCGCCGTCTCGATCCGCTTGGCGACCTGCATGATCGCCGCGGCCGCCTCGCGGACCTGGCCGACCGATCCGGGCGCCCCACCCATCTCCTCGACGTGCAGGGTCTGGATCGAGTCCACCACGCAGGCCTCGGGGCGCTCGGCCTCCAGCGTCGCGATGATCGCCTCGACCGAGGTCTCGGACAGGATGTGGACGCCGAGTGCGTGGTCGCCAAGCCGCTCGGCCCGCAGCCGTACCTGCGCCGCCGACTCCTCTCCCGAGATGTACAGGACCCGCCGTCCGGCGGCCGACAGGTTGCCAAGCGCCATGCCCGTGAGCGTGCTCTTGCCGATCCCGGGCGACCCGCCGAGGAGGACGAGCGAGCCGGGGACGAGCCCGCCGCCCAGCACGCGATCCAGTTCGGCCACGCCCGTGTGCAGGCGACTCGCGGCCGGCGCTCTCACCTCGCGAAGCGGCACGGGCTCCCCCGCGCCGCCGCCTCCGGTCCCTGCGGTGGGGGCTCGTGCCCGGCCTCGCCGTGCGCCCCCGCCCTGCGGCCGAGGTGTCTCGACCAGGGTGTTCCACTCCCCGCAGCCGGGGCAGCGGCCAGTCCAGGCGGGGGCGACATGCCCGCATTGCTGGCAGACGAAGTGGGAGTCTCTGCGGGCCATTCGCTGACTGTAGGAACCCGGCTGGACGGCACGACGCCCCATCTGTCCTGGCCGAATCCCGATTCACGTGGATCGGCATCCGGCCCTCGCGGGAAAAGACCCGGCCGCTCTACTGGATCCCGTAGATCTCGGCCGCGCGCTCGCGGAGCTGGCGCAGGTAGGGGCCAACGTCGATCGGCCCTCCCACCACCCGCGCGATCATCTGCTTGGGCATGAACTTGCCCCCGTGGCGATACAGGCGCTCTCGCAGCCACCCGTGCAGTGGCCCGAGCTCGCCTACTCGGATCTGGTCGTCGAGGTCGGGGAGCTCCTCGCGGACCGCGTCCCAGACCTGGGCCGCGATCACGTTGCCGAGCGAGTACGTGGGGAAGTACCCGAACGCGCCGCCCGCCCAGTGCACGTCCTGCAGCACGCCGTGCGCGTCGTCCGGTACGTCCACACCGAGAAAGTCGGCCATGCGGGCGTTCCACGCCTCGGGGAGGTCCGCCAGGTCCAGCCCCTGCTCGAAGATCTCGAGCTCCAGCTCGAAGCGCAGGACGATGTGGAGGTTGTAAGTGAGCTGGTCCGCCTTCACACGGATCAACGACGGCTCGACCTTGTTCGCCGCCCGGTAGAGCTCGTGTGGATCGACGTCGGCGAACTGCGCCGGGAACCGCCTGCGCAGGCGCGGGTGGATCCACTCCAGATAGGGCCGACTCCGGCCCACCCAGTTCTCCCACAGCCGGCTCTGAGACTCGTGAAAGCCGTAGGAGACCGGGCTCGACAGCGGCGAGCGCGAGAGCTCCGGAGCGACTCCGTTCTCATACATGCCGTGGCCCGCTTCGTGGATCACCGCCCACAGCGCGGTGCCGATGTAGCTCTCTTCGAACCGGGTCGTGATCCGGATGTCGGCCGGGGAGATCGCGGTCGCAAACGGGTGCACGGTCGGGTCCAGGCGCCAGGCGTCCGCCGGCAGTGGGAGGGCGGACACCACCTCGCGGGCGAGCTCGGCCTGGTCGCTGATAGGGAAGTGGCCGTAGAGGCAGGAGTCGTCAGGGGACCGGCCGCGGCCATCTAGCTTCGCCACCAGCGGGCGGATGCCCTGGCGAAGCCGGTTGAGCACGACGGCGACCTCCGCGGTCGTCACCCCGGGCTCGAAGTCGTCCAGCAGCGCGTCGTATGGGCGCTCGAAGCCGTCGAAGTCGTCGAAGCACTCCGCGTAGCGGCGCTTGAGCTCCACGATGCGCTTCAGATGCGGCAGGAACCCAGGGAAGTCCGAGGTCTCCTTGGCGTCCACCCAGGCGTGCTCTGCCAGCGAGCAGGTCCGTGTGATCTCCGCGCGCAGGTCGGCCGGGACCCGGCGGGCCTTCTCCCATTCTCGGCGGGCCACGCGCACCAGACTGGCGTCGTCAGTCTCGAACGCGATCCCGTCGACCTCGGCGGCCGCCTCCTCGATCAGCCGGCCGAGCTCGTCCGAGATCAGGCGCTGGTGCTCAATTCGGGCCAGCGTGGCGACCTGGTCTGCGCGCGCCTGCGCACCCGCCGGCGGCATCTGCGTGCGCTCGTCCCAGTCAAGAAGAGCTCGCGCCCGGGAGAGGTCAGTGACCTCGCCCAGGGACGTCCGCAACCGATCGAGACCGCTCTGCACGCGGGGAAGTTATCCGGACGCGCGCGGCACGGCCCCCGGGCGACGCTTCGGGGACGCTCTCTACTGGGGCTCGGCCGAGGGCGCCGCGTCCGACGGCGGCTCGTCCCCGTCGGGCGGCTGGTCGGGTACCGGCTCGTCGGAACGCCCGTCGGGGCCCTCGTCCCCACCGGACGCAGCCGAGGATCCCTCGCCATCGCTCGCCTTCGCAGCGACGCCCACCGGCTCGCGCTTCTTGGCCGGCCGCTTGGCGGGCTTGACGATCTTCATCTTCAGCGGGCGCTCGTCCTCGTCGCCGGACGGATCGCGCTCGACCACGACGGTGCTGCCCGGCTCGACGTTTCCGACCCGCAGCACCTCGTCGGCAAGCGGATCCTCGATGTAGCGCTGGATCGCGCGACGCAGCGGCCGTGCCCCCATCGCCGGGTCCCACCCGCGCTCGGCGAGCAGCTCCTTGGCGCCCTGGTCGAGCTCGAGCTGGAGCTCGTGCTCGGCGACCTGGGCTCGGACCCGCCCGATCATCAGGTCGATGATCACGGTGATCTCCTCGCGGGTGAGCTTGTGGAACACGATCACCTCGTCGATCCGGTTCAGGAACTCCGGCCGGAACACCTTCTTCAACTCGCCCATGATCCGGTCCTTCATCTCCTCGTAGGAGGTGCCGGTCTCGTCCGACGTCCCGAAGCCGAAGGAGACGTTGCGGGCGATGTCCTTGGCCCCGATATTCGAGGTCATGATCACGATCGCGTTGCGGAAGTCGACCGTGCGGCCCTGGGCATCGGTAAGCCGGCCGTCCTCCAGGATCTGGAGCAGGATGTTGAAGACGTCGGGGTGGGCCTTCTCGATCTCGTCGAGGAGCAGCACCGAGTAGGGCTTGCGGCGAACCGCCTCGGTCAGCTGCCCGCCCTCGTCGTAGCCAACGTAGCCCGGGGGCGAGCCGACCAGACGCGAGACCGCGTGCTTCTCCATGTACTCCGACATGTCGATCCGCACCATGGAATCCTCGTCGCCGAACAGGAACTCGGCCAGGGTCCGGGCGAGCTCGGTCTTGCCGACGCCCGATGGCCCGAGGAAGATGAACGAGCCCGCGGGTCGCTTGGGGTCCTTGATGCCGGCGCGCGAGCGGCGAATCGCCTTCGACACCGCGGTGATCGCGACGTGCTGGCCGATCACCCGCTTGTGCAGCTCATCCTCCATGCGCAGGAGCTTCTTGGTCTCGGCCTCGGTGAGCTTGAAGACCGGGATCCCGGTCCACATCGACACGATGTCCGCGATCTCCTCCTCGCCGACCTCGGGGCGCTCGCCCCCATCGCCGGCGGCCCACTGGTCCTCGAGCTCGCGCTTGCGATTGGTGAGCTGGCGCTCCTGGTCACGGAGGTTGGCGGCCTTCTCGAACTCCTGGGCCTCGATCGCCGCTTCCTTGGCGCGGCGGGTCTCCTCGATCTCCTCTTCGAGGTCGCGGTAGACCGGCGGCTGCGACATGGACTTGATGCGCATCCGCGAGGCTGCCTCGTCAATCAGGTCGATCGCCTTGTCGGGCAGGAAGCGGTCTGAGATGTAACGGTCGGCGAGCTCGCCGGCGGCGCGCAGCGCGTCGTCGCTGATCCGGACCCGGTGGTGCTCCTCGTAGCGCTCACGCAGGCCCTCGAGGATCGCGACCGTGTCTTGGATCGACGGCTGGTCGACCTTGATCTGCTGGAACCGCCGCTCGAGCGCCGAGTCGCGCTCGAGGTACTTGCGGTACTCGTCCATGGTCGTCGCGCCGATCGTCTGGATCTCGCCCCTGGCGAGCGCGGGCTTCAGGATCGAGGCCGCGTCGATTGCGCCCTCGGCCGCGCCGGCGCCGACCAGGTTGTGCAGCTCGTCGATGAACAGGACGATGTCGCCCCGCTGGGTGATCTCCTTCATCACCTTCTTGAGCCGCTCCTCGAACTCGCCGCGGTACTTCGAGCCCGCCACGAGCGCGGCGAGGTCGAGCGTGTAGATCTGCTTGTTCTTGAGCAGCTCCGGGACCTCGCCCTTGGTGATCCGCGCGGCCAGGCCTTCGACGACCGCCGTCTTGCCCACGCCCGGCTCGCCCACGAGCACCGGGTTGTTCTTGGTGCGGCGGGAGAGGATCTGCATGATCCGCTCGATCTCGGTCTCGCGACCGATCACCGGGTCGAGCTTTGACTCGGCTGCGAGCTTGGTCAGGTTGCGGCCGAACTGGTCGAGCAGCTTCGAGGACTTCTTGCCCTCGCCGCCGCCCGCCGCGGCGCCCTGGCGGCGGCCGCCGGGGCCGGACAGCATCCGGATTACCTCGTTGCGGATCTTCTCCGAGTCGGCGTCGAAGTCGAGCAGGATGCGCGCGGCGACTCCCTCGTTCTCGCGCACCAGGCCGAGGAGGATGTGCTCGGTGCCGATGTAATTGTGTCCCAGCGACAGCGCCTCGCGCAGGGCCAGCTCGAGGACCTTCTTGGCCCGCGGCGTGAACGGGATCTGGCCGGATGTCACCTCCTCACCGGAGCCGACGATCCGTACCACCTGTGCGCGAACTCGCTCGACGGTGATGTCCAGGGACTCGAGGACGCGGGCGGCGAGGCCCTCTTCCTCGCGCAGCAGCCCGAGCAGGATGTGCTCGGTGCCGATGTAGTTGTGCTTCAGGGTCCGGGCTTCCTCTTGAGCGAGGACGACCACCTGGCGGGCGCGTTCTGTGAATCGCTCGAACAAATTACGTCTGCCTTTGCACTAGACCGAGACTTTCCGCCTCCGGAATCGAATCCCTCTACTCAGTATGGCCTACTCGGTGGCCGTCTCCGGGAACCCCACGCGGGGACGCAAGATCGCCGGAGTCCGATCCAGTGTTTCGGCCGAGACCTGCCGACGGATAAGACCTCCGGTTGTCGCTTACGGCGAGCCCGAAGTATATCGGCGGCCCTTCGGCGCCTTCGCAGCTCCGGGCCGCCGTCGGGCCGGATCTATGCAGTTTGCGAAGGGTTGCCCCGGATCGGCCACATGCGGTCGCGGCCGCTAGGTCCGCATGGCCGGGAAAAGCACGACCTCGCGCACGCTCCGGGCCCCGGTCAGAATCATCGTCAGGCGGTCGATCCCGAGACCGACCCCGCCCGTCGGCGGCATCCCGTTCTCCAGCGCCTCCAAAAAGACCTCGTCGAAGGGCTGGGCCTCCTCGTCTCCGCGCTGGAGCTCGGCACGCTGCTGCTCGAACCGGCGCCGCTGCTCGTCCGGGTCGTTGAGCTCCGTGAACGCGTTCGCGATTTCGATCCCCCCTGCGAACGCCTCCCAGCGCTCCACCAGGCCTTCCTCGGAGCGGTGGCGCTTGGCGAACGGCGACAGCTCGACCGGGTAGTCGAGCACGAAGGCGGGCTGGATCAGAGTCGGCTCGACCAGCTTCGAGAGCAGCCCGTCCACGAGCTTGCCCCAGCTCTGATCCGGCTCGGCCTCGGAGCCCAGCGCCTCGGCGAGCTCCTCACGGCTCGGCCGCTCGCCGAGGTCGATCCCCGTCCGGTCCTCGATCGCCTCGCGGAGGGTGATCCGGCGCCACGGTGGCGTGAAGTCGATTGCGGTGCCCTCCTGCTCCACCCGCGTGGTCCCCAGCACGCGCTCCGCGACGTGGGCGACGAGCTGCTCCAGACGCTCGGCGGCATCGGCGTAGTCGGCGTAGGCCTCGTACCACTCGAGCATCGTGAACTCAGGGTTGTGCTTCGGCGAGATCCCCTCGTTGCGGAAGTCCTTGCCGAGCTCGTAGACCCGCTCCATGCCGCCCACGATGCATCGCTTCAGATACAGCTCGGTCGCGATCCGCAGATAGAGGTCGCGGTCGAGCGCGTTGTGATGGGTGACGAATGGGCGGGCCAGGGCACCGCCGTAGAGCGGCTGGAGCACCGGGGTCTCGACCTCGAGGAAGCCGCGCGCGTCAAGCCACTCGCGAACCGCGGTCACCACGCGGGCCCGCGTCTCGAAGAGCTCCCGCACGCCCGGGTTCGCCATCAGGTCGAGCTCGCGATGGCGATAGCGGAGCTCGACGTCCCCCAGCCCGTGGTACTTGTCGGGCGGGGGGCGAAGGCTCTTCGCCAGCAGCGTCCAGTCCTCGACTCGCAGCGAAAGCTCCCCCCGATTGGTCGCGAACGCCACGCCGTCGGCACCGAGGATGTCCCCCAGGTCCAAGCCGATCAGGCGCTCGAACGATTCGTCGCCCAGCAGGTCCTCGCGGGCATGGAGCTGGATCCTCCCCGAGCCGTCCACCAAGTCGATGAACGCCGCCCTGCCGTGGGTGCGCCGGGCGGCGATGCGGCCCGCCACTCGGTAGCGGTCGTCCGTCTCGGCGCCGGCGGCCAAATCCTGGTGCGCTTCGCGGACCTCGGCGATCTCGGTGCGGCCCGCGAAGGAGTGCGGGAACGGCTCCACTCCCTCCCGGCGAAGCCGCTCGAGCTTCTCCCGCCGTTCGGCGACCAGGTGGGACTCGGAGCGCTCTTGACTCACAAGCGCGCGAGCCTATCGCGCGCGGGTCAGGCGGCTTCGATCTTGGTGATCTTCAGCTTGCGCTTGGGCCCGCGTGGGACGTCCACGGTCACGACGTCGCCGCGCTTGTGGCCGATCAGGGCGCTGCCGATCGGCGACTCGTTCGAGAGCTTGTCCTGCGTCGGGTCGGCCTCGGCGGAGCCGACGACCTGGAACTTCCGCGAGTCGCCCGACTTCTGGTCCTTGACGTGAACGCGGACCCCCACCGACACGACGTTGGTGTCGACGTCCTTCTCATCAACGACCGTGGCCCGGCGGACGCGCTCCTCGAGCTGGGCGATTCGCTGCTCCAGCAGTGCCTGCTCGTTCTTGGCGTCGTCGTACTCGGCGTTCTCCATGATGTCGCCGAACTCGCGGGCATCCTTGATCCGTTCGGCGACCTCGCGACGCTTGACGGTCGTCATGTATTCGAGCTCCTCACGGAGCCTCGCCAACCCCTCCTGGGTGATCAGTGATTCACGCGCCACTTTGCGTTTCCCCTCATCCCGTGCACTGACGAAATAAACGCCCGAGACGCGGGCACCTGGGGCGCTCGCGCGGTCGGGCAGCGGGCGATTATAGCGGTCGCCCGCCGGCGCTCAGGCGGGATTCAGCCCGCCGCTGTCACCCGGGCGAGCGGCCGGCACGACCCCTGCTCAGGCCGCCAGCGCCATGGGCTCACGACACGATGCAAGGAGTTCCCTTGCCTCGTCGAGACTCTCGGTTCGCTGGAACGCGTCGGCTCTGCGACCGCGGATGCCGAGCCGTTCCAGGTACCAGGGATAGAACTTCCGCGCGTACCGTGCGGCGCGCTGGCGACCGAGATGCTCCTCGGCGCGCGCCATCGTCCACATCAGCTCGTCCAGGACCTCGTCGCGGGTTGGCGGTCCGCGACGGCCACCGGTCAACTCCTCGAAGATCCACGGGTTGCCGAGCGCTCCCCGCGCGATCATCACCGCGTCGGCGCACGACGTCTCGTAGGCGCGGCGGGCGCTGTCGGCCGAATCGAGCCCGCCCGAGACGATCACGGGCACGCCTGAGCCCGCCAGCCGGCCCACGAGCTCGCGGACCAGCCCGTAGTCCGGAGTCCCACGGTGCTGGACCGCGGCGCTTCGGGGGTGCATCGCGATCCCCGCCACGCCGGCCTCCTGCACCAGCCGCACCGCCAGCTCGAGGCCCGAGCGGTCACCCGGAGACAGCCCGGACCGAAGCTTCACGGTGACCGGCAGCCCGGAGCCCTGGCGCGCGGCGCGGACCAGCCGCAGGGCCAGCTCGGGGCGGCTCAGGAGCGCCGCGCCGGCGCCGGTCGCCCGCACCTTGCGCACCGGGCACCCCATGTTCAGGTCGATCGCGTCGGCTCCGGCGGCCGCGGCGATCGCCCCGGCGGAACGCATCACCTCGGGATCGTGGCCGAAGAGCTGAATGGACGCCGGATGCTCCTGCGGGTGGATGCGCAGAAGCTCGCGGAGCGTCCGCTCGTTTCGGTGGTGGAGCCCGAAGCTCGACACCATCTCCGAGACCGCGAGGCCGGCCCCATGGCGACGGGCCTGAAGACGGACGAACCAGTTGCCGATCCCGGCCAGGGGCGCGAGCAGAACCCGGTTCGCCACCTCCAGCTCGCCGATTCGAAACGGCGTCGTCAGCGAAGGGCGCCTCACAAGTTCCGCTCCCAGATCAGGTGCAGGCCCTTCAGGGTCAGGAGATCGTCCACTTCGTGGATCAGCTCGCAGAAGGGGACGATCGCCGCGGCTTGGCCGCCCGTAGCGACGAACTGGGCCCCGTTGCCCAGCTCCCGCTCGACCCGGCGCGCGATCGCGTCGATCGCGCCGGCGAAGCCGTACACGATGCCGGACTGGAGGCTCGCCTGGGTGGTCTTGCCGATCACGGCCCCGGGCTCACCGAGGGGTTCGCCAAGCTCCACAGGCGGCAGCTTCGCGGCCCGGGCCGCGAGCGCCTGCATCGAGATCTCGACCCCCGGTCCGATCACGCCTCCCAGATACTCCCCCTCCCCCGAAACGGCATCGAAGGTGATCGCGGTGCCGAAGTCCACCACCGCGCACGGCCCGCCGAACCGGTCGAATGCCGCCACCGCGTTGACCAGCCGGTCCGCCCCCAGCTCCAGCGGGTTGTCGAGCCTGATCGCCATCCCGGTCTTGACACCGGGGCCGACGATCAGGCACTCGCCGTCCAGGTAGCGCTCGCACATGCCCGCATACTCGGGGGTGAGCTGGGGCACCACCGACGAGACGACGGCCCCTCCGACCCGGCCCAGCTCGAGGTCTCCCAAAGCGGCCAGGGCGGAGATCCGCACCGCGATCTCGTCCGCGGTGTCGTCCGCCTCGGTGGCGAACCGCCAGTGGGCGATCAGCTCCTGGCCGTCGAAGACGCCGACGTGACTCTGGGTGTTTCCGACGTCGATCGCCAGCAGCATCGCGCCCATTATTCGGGACTGGGCATTTTCGGTGAGCCGCCGATAGGGCTCATATGATCGGAGCAGTGCGCTGTCTGGCCCTCGCATGCCTTCAGATCGCCGCCTTCGTGGCCCTCGTTGCCCCGTCGACCGCCGCCGCCCGGGCGCAGTGCTTCGGACACAAGGCCACGATCGTGGGGAACGGGCGCGGAAACCACATCATGGGAACGGGCCACCGGGACGTGATCGCGGGCCTCGGCGGCCGGGACGTGATCATCAGCAACGGCGGGCGCGACCTGATCTGCGCAGGCCCCGGCAACGACCGCATCTTCGGCGGCAGCCATCCCAGCCGGCTGGGGCGCGACGACCCGTCGACGCTCGTGGGCGGCCCCGGCAACGACCGCATCCAGGGCGGTCACGACGACGACCTGATCATCGGCGACAATGCCAACCTCTCGGGGGACGCCAGGGGCCACAACGGCAGGGACAAGATGGACGGTGACTTCGGCAAGGACTTCATCGTCGGCGACAACTACTCCCGGTACAACGCCAAGGGAGGAAAGCACGACATCCTGCTGAGCCAGAAGCAGAACGACACGCTGATCGGCGACAGCGCCGTCACCGGCCGCGGCACGGCCCGGGGCGGCGGCAACGACTACTTCGAGTCGATGTCGGACAAGGACTTCGAGGTCGGCGACAGCTACTCGCCGTTCGGCAAGGCGCTGGGAGGCGGAAAGGACACGATCAACGCCGGGCCCCAGGGCGACCTCATCGTCGGCGACAGCTACACCAAGACGGGGCTCGCGAGGGGGTCCGGCCGCGACCACATACATAGCCGCCCGGGCCCTGACACCGCCTATGGGGACAACTACGCGGCCAGGCCACAGGGCCGGACCAGGGGCGGCGCCCACGATTCGATCGGGGGCGCCGGCGGGATCGACCACCTGTTCGGGGGCCCCGCCCGGGACATCTGCAACGGCGGCAACGGCCGCCGCGACACGGCCCGCCAATGCGAGTACGTGCTCGAGGTTCCCTAGCGTCGCGCACTGAGACCGGCGACGCTCTCGCAACTCGTCCGGGCCGAAGTCCGATTCACATGGAATCGGAATTCGGCCGAGGCAGTAAAGGATCCGGCGACTACCCGCTGGCCGCGGGCTGCTCGGCCCGGCGCAGCGGCTCGAGCCACGCCTGCGGCAGGACCGAGGCGGCGCGGCCCGGGAAGTCCGGAATGGCCCGCAGCGCCAGCTCCCCGGCCGGACGGGATTCGATCGTGGGCCGAAGGTCGTCCAGCGTCATCGCCAAGCGGAGGCTGGCGGCGATCTGGAGGTCGGCGGCATTCGGCGGATCGGCGCCGAGCACGCCCTCGGCGACCCAGTCGTCCACGCGCTGAAGCCAGCTCGGCAGGGCGGCGAGGTCCGCGCGAACGCCCTCGTCGTCGGCCTGGTTCATCCGCGCCGCGGCGGCGACGATGGGGGCGGCCGTCTTGACGGCGAGCCCGACGGGGACGCCCAGCTTCGCGTCCTGGGCGTAGCTCGCCAGCGGTGAGCGGTCACGCTTGAGCGCGTTCCAAAGGATCCGCCGCACAGCGGGCTGCAGAACCTCCTCGCCCCAGCGCTCGGCCTCCTCGACGGTCGCCCGCTGGGAGGGCTCGCCCGGGTAAAGCGGCGGCTCCGGGCGCAGGCGATCAAGTTCGCCCGCGATCTCGCGCGAGCCGGTGAGCTTCCTGCCCGCGATCCTCAGCGACGGCACCGTGTTCGAGGGGAACCGCAGCGCCCGCAGGACGCCGTGCGAGATCACCGGCATCAGGTCCACACGCTGATACGGGATGCCCTTGAGCTCGAGCATTCGCCTGGCCGCCATCGCCGGGTGCGAGCCGGGGATCACGTAGAGCTTCGCGTCCAGCGGCGGCCCGGCGTCGGTCATGGCCGCATCGTATTCCTCCTCGAGCGAGCTCACGGGCCGGGGTCGCCGGGCGACGGGCTCAGGCTCCCCACCTGCTCGACGCGCTGGCCCGGTCCCAGCGATTCCAGCGCCGCGGACAGGCGCGTCCCGTCCGGAAGCGTCAGGTCGGGAGCGAGCTCCAGCAGCGGCTGCACCACGAAGCGCCGGGTCTTGAGCTCGGGATGGGGAAGCGTCAGCCGCTCGCCGTCCAACTCCCGATCGCCGAGGAGCAGCAGGTCCACGTCCAGCGGGCGTGGGCCGTGCCGGGGGCCTCCGAGCATCCTCCCCTGCTCGACCTCGATCGCCTTGCACAGGTCCAGCAGGTCCGTGGGCTCCAGCTCGGTGCGGACCTCGACCACCGCGTTCAGGAACTCGGGCTGGTCGGGGACCTCCCCCACGGGTTCGGTCTCGTACAGGGAGGAGACCGCTCGGACCTCCACCCCGTGCTCCCGGAGCGCCGCCACCGCGGCGCGAAGGTGGGCCTCCCGGTCCCCGACGTTCGATCCCAGGCCGAGATAGCCGACGGGGAGCTCGCTCAATCCGGCCCGTCCTCCTCGATGTCGGCTTCCCGGCGCTCATGGACCACCTCGACCCCGACCTCGTCCACGGCCAGGGGCAAAGGCGGCTCCGGCTTGGCCGCCCGGACCCGCACCGATTCGCAGGCGAACCGCTCCATCAGCCGCTCGCCGATCACGTGGCAGAGGCGCTCCAGCGTCTTGTAACTGCGCTCCGTCGCTGCGAGGGCGACGATGTCGCAGACCTCCGAGTAGTCGATCGTGTCCTCGAGGCGGTCGGTCAGCATGGCGTCGCAGTCCGGGACGTCGAAGCTGACGTCGATCTCGAGGCGCTGCCCGATCTCGCGCTCGGCCTCGCTGACGCCGTGATGCGTGTAGATCGAGAGGCGGCGGATCTCGACCTCGACGGAGGAATTCAGCCCCGGGCGATGCGCCTCCACGGGCCGGGACGCTACCAGCGCCCAACCCGCTATCCGGGAGCGAGCGGCTCCCCCCTCTGCCAGGCCCGACGGCCGAGGATCGCCTCGGCGACGTCGAGGGCCTGGCGATGCGCGGCCACGTCGTGGACTCGGAACACGGACGCTCCTTCCAGCATCGCCAGCACGTTGGAGGCGATCGTGGCGCCGACCCGCTCCTCGACCTCGCGGCCCGTGAGCTTGCCGAGGAAGCTCTTTCGGGAGGTGCCGACCAGGATCGGCCGGCCGAGCTCGCCCAGCTCGCCGAGCCGCCGTAGGAGCTCCAGGTTGTGCTCCGCGGTCTTGCCGAAGCCGATCCCAGGGTCGATCCAGATGCGATCCGGGCGCCACCCCTTCGGCGGTCGCGAACTCGATTCGCTCCGCCAGGAATGCCTTCACATCGTCGACCACGTCGTCGTAGGCCGGATCGCTCTGCATCGTGCGCGGAGTCCCCTGCATGTGCATGAGCACCAACCCGCAGTCGTGATCCGCGCAGAGCGCGGCGAGCTCAGGCTCTGATCGAAGCGCCGTGACGTCGTTGACGATCCGCACGCCGGCGTCGAGCGCGGCCTTCGCGACCTCGACCTTGGAGGTGTCGATCGAGATCGGCGCGCCGGCGGCGCCCAGTTCCTCGACTACCGGGCCAACCCGCGCCAGCTCCTCCGCCGCCGAGACTCCCCGGGCCCCCGGTCGCGTCGACTCCCCGCCCACGTCGAGGAGGTCGGCGCCCTCATCCAGGAGCCGGCGACCGAGCTCGATCGCCCGCTCGGGTTCCAGGAAGAGGCCCCCGTCCGAGAACGAGTCGGGGGTGACGTTGACGATCCCCATGATCCGGGTCACCGGGCGAGTATCGCGCCGACCGAGGCGAATCGGAGGTTCGGCGAGGTGCTACGCGTCGGGAGGGTCGGCGCGCATCTCGGTGCTGCCTGCGAAACCGGGCCGCGGCCGCGGCACGGGCCTGGGGCCCTCGCGACCGGCTCTCTTCTCCGGCTCCGCGGGGACCTCGGGGGCCTTCGGCTCCTCCTCGGGCTCGCCGAACACCTCGTCCTCGGAGGTCCCCTCGAGCAGCTTCACGAACTCCTCGGAGTTGATCGTCTCGCGCTGCAGCAGGATCCTCGAGATCCGGTCTATGGCCTTGCGGTGCTCGATCAGGATGTCCTTGGCCGTCTGGTGCGCCTCCTCGACGATACGGCGGATCTCGTCGTCGATCTCCCGCGCGATCTCGTCCGAATAGTCGGGCTCGGATGAGAACTCGCGGCCGAGGAACGGCTGTGAGCGGTCGTGACCGAACACCCGTGGGCCGAGCCGTTCCGACATCCCGTAGCGCATCACCATCTGCTTCGCGGTCGCAGTGACCTTCTCGAGGTCGTTGGAGGCGCCGGTCGTGATCTCGCCGAACACGATCTCCTCCGCAGCGCGTCCGCCGAGGGTCATGCCCATTGTGTCCGTCAGCTCCGCGCGGGTCGTCAGGAACTTGTCCTCGGTCGGCAGCGAGATCGTGTAGCCGAGGGCCTGGCCGCGGCTGATGATCGAGATCTTGTGGACCGGGTCGCAGTTGGGCAGGACGTGTCCCACGATCGCGTGGCCTAGCTCGTGGTAGGCGGTGACCAGCCGTTCCTTCTCGCTCATCACCCGGCTCTTCTTCTCGGGCCCGGCGATCACCCGCATGATTCCCTCCTCCAGCTCGCCCATGGTGATCTCGCGCTTCGACGAGCGGGCGGTGAGCAGGGCTGCTTCGTTGATCAGGTTGGCGAGATCGGCGCCGGTGAAACCCGGCGTCTGGCCGGCGAGCACGTCGAGGTCGATCACCTTGGCGAGCGGCTTGCCGCGCGTGTGAACCTCGAGGATCTGCTTGCGCCCCTTGCGGTCGGGGCGGTCGACGACGATCTGGCGGTCGAAGCGGCCCGGCCGCAGAAGGGCCGGGTCGAGGATGTCGGGCCGGTTCGTGGCGGCAATCAGGATGATGTTGTCCTTCATCTCGAAGCCGTCCATCTCGACGAGCAGCTGGTTCAGGGTCTGCTCGCGCTCGTCGTGTCCGCCGCCCATTCCGGCGCCGCGATGGCGGCCGACGGCGTCGATCTCGTCCATGAAGATGATGCAGGGAGAGTTCTGCTTCGCCTGCTCGAAGAGGTCCCGGACGCGGCTGGCACCCACGCCCACGAACATCTCGACGAAGTCCGATCCCGAGATCGAGAAGAACGGCACCCCGGCCTCGCCGGCGACGGCGCGCGCAAGCAGGGTCTTTCCGGTCCCAGGCGGCCCGTACAACAGCACGCCTTTCGGGATCCGAGCGCCGAGGGCCTGGAACCGCTTCGGGTTCTCCAGGAACTCCTTGATCTCGTGGAGCTCCTGCACGGCCTCGTCCACCCCGGCGACGTCGCGGAAGGTGATCTTCGGAGCGTCCACCGACATCCGCTTCGCGCGCGACTTGCCAAAGCTCATCACCCGCGAGCCGCCACCCTGCATCTGGTTCATCAGGAAGAGCCAGAACCCGAAGAACAGGATGAAGGGGAGGATGTAGGTGAGGATCGAGAGGAAGCTCGAGCCTCCCGTGCCCTCGGCGTTGAACGGAACGTCGTGGCGCTCGAGGATTCTGACCAGCTGCGGCTCGTAGTTGTTGGGATAGCCGACCGAGTACTCGTTGGCGTTCTTCGGCTGGACCTGGATCGTGTTGCTTTTCGGCTGGAAGGTGACCTCGTCGAACGCGTCGGGATCGTCCCTCACCTGAGCCTGGAACTCGCTCAGGGTGGGGGTCTTCTCCTTCTCGTCACCGTTCAGCAGCCGCTGCGCGAAGAACGCGAGCACGATCACGATCAGGATCGGGAAGGCGGCGCTGCGGAAGAACCGTCTCATCGCAGGTCAGCTGCCGGGCACGTTGCCCCACCTCGCCCGTGAGGCAGCAGCGGGTGAGTGTCGGCGGATTTCGAGCATGGCCACGCGGGGATCCTGCCCCGGCAAAGGTCTGGAATCAGCGTACCAGGGTCCTTTCGGCACGAAAAGAGGCTATCCCGCCTACTGACGGTCCTCGTTCAAGGCCGCCACGTAGCTCAGGTTCCTGTACCGCTGTGCGTAATCGAGGCCGTATCCGATCACGAACTTGTTCGGGATCTCGAAGCCCACGTACCGGACCGGCGGCTCCACCCGGCGCCGCTCGGGCTTCGCCAGCAGCCCGCAGACCTCGAGCGAACCGGGGTTTCGCGCGCGCAGGTTCCGATGCAGGTACTGCAGCGTCAGGCCGGAGTCGATGATGTCCTCGACGATCAGCACGTCGCGCCCCTCGATCGAGGCCTCCAGGTCCTTGAGGATCCGGACCACCCCGGAGGAGTCCGTCGAGGAGCCGTAGCTGGAGACGGCCATGAAATCGACCTCACACGGGACCGTTAACTCGCGCATCAGGTCGGCGATGAACAGAACAGCCCCCTTCAGCACCCCGATCATCACCAGGTCGCGCCCCTCGTAGTCGCGGCTGATCTCCGCGCCGAGCTCGGCCACTCGGCGCTGGAGGTCCTCGCTCGAGACCACCACCTCGCCGATCGCCGGATCGTCGGGCACTCGGCCGCCTCGTCAGTCCAGTACGCGAGCGGTCAGGATCGCGACCTCGCGCGCCGCCGGGTCCAGCCGGAACTCGTCCGAGACCGCCACCCCCGCCACCCAGACGAGGCGATCGCCCGCCGTCACCACGGGCAGGTCGTGGCGCAGGGAGCGAGGCACGCCGCAGTCGGTGAACAGGTCCTGGAGGGTTTTCGTTCCAGTCATGCCGAGCGGCCGCATGCGGTCGCCCTCCCTCCAGGTGCGCACCACGAGCCGGTGGCCCAGCATGCCTGCGTCGAGCGTGGCGAGGTCGGGGCCCGCAGGCTCGACTGGGCCGAGGCGAAGCTCCGCGCGAACCTCCCACCGCCCGATGCGGCAGCTGCCGGGCACCCTGAGCGAGACTGGCTGGGGCGCCGCGTCGGTCTCCGACGAGACGGCGAAGCGGATCAGCCCGTGCTCGCAGATGCCCCGCACGCCCTGCCCTAGGTCCAGCTGGCCTCCCTCGGGCTGAGCCGCGAGGCGCATCAGCTCCGCCGCCCGGTGTCGCCCCAGGGAGACCGGGCGTCCGGTGGCCCGCTCTGCGAGGGCACGCAACGCGAGCCGGCGGAGCGCCGGCTCGGCCCCCTGGAGGGCATCGGCGCGAATCGCCACGGCGCCGGCGCCGGCGCCGGTGGCCTCCAGCGCCTCGAGCACCACCCGCTCCAGCAGCTGCGCCTCCTCCTCCAGCTCGGCCCGTGTCTCGGCGACGTTCCGCTCGGCGGCGGGGCTCAGCTCCCGAAGTACCGGCAGCACCTCGGCACGGATCCGATTCCGTGCGAAGCCGGGGTCGAGGTTCGTCTCGTCGTCGGCGAACGCGAGCCCGGCCTGCGCGGCGAGGCGGCGCGTCTCGGAGCGCTCCAGCCCAAGCAGCGGTCGCACCACGCGACCGCTCTGCGCCGGCAGGCCGCGAAGCGCCCGTGCTCCAGGGGACACAGCGAGCCGGTACAGCACGGTCTCGGCGAGGTCAGTTCTGGTGTGGCCGGTCGCGACCCAGTCCGCGGACGACCGCACGCGCAGCTGCTCGGCGGCCGCATAACGAGCCTCCCGCGCCGCCGCCTGGAGATTGCCGTCGAGCTCGGCCGGGCGCTCGATGTGGAGGTCGATCCGCAGCCGCGAGCACAAATCGCGGCACGCGCGCTCGTCGCGGTCAGCCGAGTCGCGGAGGCCATAGTTGAGATGCAGCGCATGCACGTTCTTCGGCCCGACTGCACCCGCCAGCCCGACCGCCGCGCAGGCCGAATCGGCCCCGCCGGACACCAGCACCACTCCCGAAGAGCGGTGACCGACCA
Source organism: uncultured Actinomycetes bacterium (assembly GCA_963755775.1). Taxonomy (GTDB): domain Bacteria; phylum Actinomycetota; class Thermoleophilia; order Solirubrobacterales; family 70-9; genus AC-56. The sequence goes on from CAVWKY010000010.1 coordinate 91,792, forward strand.
GCCCGCTGCGACGGACCACGTCGGCCAGGGCCTCGAACGCGTTCTCCTTGTCCGCGGACCCCATGGCGCGATCTTACGGCCCGTACCCGCGGATACTGGGGCCTCGCGCATCCGGGTGGTCCTAGTCGGTGGCGTTCCCCTCCGTCCGCTCATCGACCTCCCGTGCGCGCGCAACGAACAGCTCCACCGGCTGCGGAAAGCCCTTGAGGTCCACCTCGCCGATCGGCTCGAACTCCAGGTAGTTCGAGCTACCGACAGCGTCGACGACCGCGGTGGTCACCATCACCTCGCCGCCCAGGGCTCGGGCGACGACTCGGTGGGCCAGGTTCACCTCGGTCCCGAAGTAGTCGCCGTCACGGTAGACCGCCCGCCCGTAGTGGATCCCGACCCGCGGCTGCGGCCGTTCTTGGAACAGGGTCAGGAACCCGACAGCCCACTCGGCAAGGGTCACGCGATCGGGCGAGACGATCATCACCTCGTCCCCGATCGTCTTCACGATCGTCGCCTCGGCCGGCAGCGTCGCCTCGACGGTTTCCACGAAGCGCTCGACGAGGTCGAACGCCTCCTCGTCACCCTCCTCCTCGGTGTAGCGCGTGAACCCGGTCAGGTCCACGAAGCAGAAGGCCATCTGCACGCGTCCGAGCTGCCGCTGCCCACCCAGCTCGGCCTCCATGTGGCCGACCACGTCCTGCTCTATATAGAAGCGCAGGTAGCGCTGGTGGATGTACTCCATCAGCGGCGACGTCAGCGGTAAGAGATCACGCGCGAGCCCCTCCATCTCCTCGGCGATCTGCAGGGCGTCCAGACCCTGACGAATCAGCGGCTCGTGCACGTAGAGGTGGAACAGGCGCACCTCCGCCTCGGCGATCTTGCGAACCGACTGCGCATAGACCCGGATCAGTTGCAACAGGGCGACGAGCGGGAAGCCGGCGCGAAGGACATCGGCGATCCGCTTCATCGCGACCACGTCCTGCTGGTTGAGTGTGCCCTCGATCGCCGTGGGGGTCCCGAGGAGGGCCATGATCCGCTCGATCAGCGCCTCCTCGAGCCCAGCCTGCTCGGCCGCCTGGTCGCGGGTGATCGACCGCTCCCTTCCGGGAAGGAGGTCCTCCACGTAACCGAAGGCAAGCCGGCCTTCTCGGACCGCGCGCCGCAACTCGTCGAGCGAGTGCCCGCGCTCGCGCATCCGCGCGACCACCCGCGCCTGGGCGGCGGCGGCGGTCGTCCACCGGTCCCGCTTGACCGGTACGACGCCGGCGCGGGCCCAGCGCTGAAGGGTGGACGGCGTGACGCCCGCGATCCGCGCGGCTTCGCTCACCGAGATCAGGTCTTCCGTCACAAGCCACCTCGTCCGCGCTCGGTCTAGAAGTCGGCCACCGCATTGGCCTTGCGCGGACCGCGATCCTAGTCCGGGAACCCCGAACGCCGGCGATCGGCCGCCTTATGTAGAGCGACGGGGTCGCGCTTTCCCCGTCGCTCTGCGGGCTCGCGGCCCGCTGCGTCGGCCTCCGGCGTGATTGACGCCTCGCGGGCACTGGCGCCGCCCCAGTCGCCGGGGAGCGGCGGCACCCACTGCGGCCTGCTTCCTATCTCACGGCCTGAGGCTACGCGGCCCCGGCCCCGCCGTCAATACGAGCCCCGGGGGCCGGCTAGAGGAGAAGGTGCGGATACTCCTGCGCCACCAGCCGCCGGTAGGCGGGGACCACGAGGCGCAGCGCCGGGACGTAGAGCAGCGCGCATCGGGTGTCGCCGGTGGCGCGGATCCGCCCCCGAGCGATCGCGATCGCCAGGCTCTCCTTGCCCTGGAGGTAGGCGTTGGCCACCTTCGAGTCCATCCTCATGCTCAACTTCGGCTCCCAACCCGCCGGGTCCGAAAACCTCCAACGCAGATGGTGGTGAGGGTCATCGCTCGCGGCGACGTTCACCACCAGCGGCAGGTCCGGCAGCTCGAGCCTCATCCGCAATCCGGTGGCCCGGAGCAGCGGCCCGGCCCGCAGGTCGGCATCGAGCTCCGACAGCGCCTCGTCGAGCAGCTCCCGGTACTCGACTGCAGAGCCGCTGCGGGCCCGGGCTGCCTCGACCGTGGCCATGGGCGCTGGAGTCTATTGCCACTTTCTCGGCGAGCAAAGACCCTGAGCCGGCGCCCGCCGGGTGGGGGTCCGAGACGCCCATCCAGTTGTCGCGACAATTGTCATGACAACTGGGGGCGCCTGGGTCGGTCCTTCGCTGACCCGGTTGTCACGACCATCGTCACGTGACAACTGGAGTGGCGCCTCGTACCCCCACCCGGTGGGCGCCGGCTACAGAAAAGCCGAGCCGCGCTTGACGAGGTTGTCGTACAGCCTGTCCTGGATCGTCTCCCGCACCCGCTCGGAGACGTCGAACAGAAGCCGCGGATCCCCGGCCGCCTCGGGCCCGAATTCGGAGAGGTCGAGCGGCTCGCAGAACTCGATCCGCCACTTCGACGGCAGTGGGATCAGGCCCAGCGGCCCCAGCCACGGAAAGGTCGGCGTGATCGGCACGAATGGGGCGCCGATCGCCCGCGCCAGCGGCTTGGCGTCCCCGAGCTTCGGATAGATCTCTTCCGACCCGACAACCGCCACCGGCACGATGGGAGCGCCGGCCCGCAGGGCGACCTCGACGAACCCGCCACGCCCGAAGCGCTGCAGCCGGTAGCGCTCCGAGAAGGGCTTGCCGGTGCCCTTGACCCCCTCCGGAAACGCCATCACGAGCTCGTCCTGCTCGAGGAGGCGCGTGGCGTTGTGCGGGCTCGCTGGGACGCCACCGACCCGGCGCATGAAGGTGGAGATGAACGGAAGCAGGAACGCCCAGTCGAGAACCAGAAAGCGCGCCCACCGTGGCAGCGGATGCTGCTTCATGATCGCGCCGAGGATCATCGAGGCGTCGAACGGAAACAGCGACCCGGCGTGGTTCGCGACCAGGAGCGCCCTTCCGTGCGAGGGCACATGGCGCACGCCCACCGCCTCGACGCGCCACCAGACGTCGTACAGGAACTCGAACCACGGATAGACGGCCTCGGCGAACTGCTCGTCGAAGCCCCACTCGTCCTCGTGGTACTCGCCCCGCATCCGCTGCGACAGCCGCTCAACGGTCTCGCGCAGGGTCTCGGGCAGCTCGACGGCGGCTCGCTGGGCGGCGGTTCGGGGGTCGAGCCCATCCTCGATCCCGAGCCGCATGCGGCGAAGGAAGTCGGCGACCGCCTCCGGGCGCGGCATCCGCGGGATCTCGGTGCGGGCCTCCGGGGTCACCTTGCGATCCCCGCGAGACGGCCGACCAGGTCTCCCGGGTGAAGCGATGGTCCCACCCGCCGCCCGATGCTTTTCGCGGCGAAGTCGCGGACGGCATCGACCGCGTCGAACCTGGGCTCGTAGCCGATCTCCGTCCTCAGCCGCCCGTTGTCGACGCCGCGTCCGAACCTCAGCAGGCGCACCCCGTCACCGTAGAGCGGGCCGGCGCCGAGGTAGCGGCCGAGCCGCTCCAGCGCGGGCCCGAACAGCGGATGGGGAATCGGCACCGAGGGCCGTCTGGCGAGGCGCAGGATGTGGCTCAGCGAGATCGCCCCGGTGGGCGCCACGTTGACCGCCCCGCGCACCGGGTTTCGGGCAGCGGCCACCAACGCGCCCGTCGCGTCATCCGCATGCAGGAGCTGGAGCCGCGGGTCGAAGCCCAGCTGAGTGGGGACCGCCGGGAGGCTCAGATAGCGAACGAGGGGCAGCTCGAGATCCGGGCCGATCTCGGGCTGGTAGCGAAGCATGCAGCAGGTGAGACGCGGATAGCGGCGGGCGAAGTTGTCGAAGTAGCCCTCGAGCTCCCGGATGTCCCGCTGGAACCTGGTGCGAAGCGGAAGGGTCCCGGCCATCTGCTCGGTGAAGAAGCTCGGTGACGCGCCCTCGCAGCCATAGATCGCAGCCGACCCGCGGACCACGACCCGTTCCAGCGTCTCCATGCGCTGACAGGCCGCCAGGAGCTGCAGCGTCCCGATCACGTTGACGTCGTGGAGGGCCCGCGCCGGCTTCCCCGGCTCCGGGTACCAGAGGATCCCGCAGTGGACCACGGTGTCGGCGCGGGTGGCGGGCAGCAGTCGAGACAGCAGCGGGGAGCGGATGTCGGCCTCGATCAGGTCGGTCCGCTCGAGCTCCACAGATGCCGGCTCGGTGTCGATCCCCGCGAGGTACTCCACCGAGGGGTCGCGCTCCAGGGCCCGCGCCAGCTCCGCCCCCCAATGGCTGGCGATCCCCGTGATCACCACGCGACGGCCCGGCACCTAATCCTCGGCTTTAGGCTTAGGCTTTCGGAGCCGCTCCTCCAAGCCGGAGAGCAGTGCCTCGAGCCGCGCGCCGACCTCACCGCGGGCGCCCTGGCCCCGCCTCGCCAGCTCGGCGCCCGCCTCGTGGCCTCGGCGCGCCAACTCGTCGCGGGCGCCCTGGCCCCGGCGGGCCACCTCGTCCCTGGCTCGCAGGCCCCGGCGGGCCACTTCGTCGAGGAGCCGCGTAGCCCGCTCAGGGCGCAGAGCAGCCGAGCCCGCCCGCGCCTGGCCCCCGGCCGCCGCGAGCGTGCCCTGGATCGCCGCCCGAAGCGCCTCCGTCGCGCCGCGGTCGCCGGATGTCCCGGAGCCCTCCGGCACTACTTATACGGCTCGCTGTACGGCTCGCCGTAGGGCCCTTCGGGTCCCTGCACGGAGACCTCGCCAGGCATGCCGCCCGCCTCCGGCTGCTGGGCGAAGCGCCGTCGAAGCGCCGCCAGCTCGTCGCCGACCTCGTCGAGGCGGTCCTCCATGGATTCGAGCCGGTGGGAGAGCGAGCGCAGCCGCTGTTCCAGACGTTCGAACTCAGAGGCCGCCGGAATGTTCAGAGCGCCCATGGCCGTGCGCTGCGCTTGCGCGGCGCGCTCGCCGGCGCCCATTGCGGTCGTCAGCGCCTGGTTGAAGAGCGGGTTTTCGAGCAGGGCCTGGGCGAGATCGCCGAGCGCCTCCTCGCCTCGCGTTCGAAGGCGGCCGCCGGCGCTTTCCTCGCTCACCCGACAGCCCCCTTCCATCCTCGCCCGCGACCAGCCATTTCGCGCAGCGTAACGCTTCAAGCCCAGCGGCCCGCGTGCCGATTCAGTACCTCGAGCGAGGTTAACCTCGAACTGGGCAGGGAACCGGACGTGTGGGATACGGTTCAGCCCGTGGTTCCGCGTTGCAAACGCCCTATCGAACAAGTAGCGTAGGCACGGCCACCAGCAGGCAGTGGAGTAGCGTTAGCACGCCCACGAGCAGGCAGTTGGCATTGTTTGGGGTATCCGGGTTGCGGAACAGGGCTGGGAGAGGCCCTCGGGTTGATCAGCAGATCCGAGACTGAGATGCGAAGGAAGCTTCTACTGACGATTGCGCTAGCGGTCCTCGGAACCGTGATCGCGGCGGCGGTCGTCAACGCCCAGGTCGAGCAGGCACCCGGCGGCGCCAGCGGCCCTGGTGGCCCCACTCCCCCTGTCGAGCCGGCTGCAGCCTGCTCCAACGGCGCCGACGACGACGGTGACGGCCTCGCCGACCTCGGCGATCCCGGCTGCTCGGGGGCGCTGGACACGGACGAGAGTAACCCCGTGCCTCCCCCCCACCCGACGACACGGGCGGCGGTGGTGATGGCGACAACGACAACGGCAACGGCGGCGGCACCGGCGGCGGCGACTTCACCGGCGGCGGCGGCGGCGCCGGGCCGGCCGGCCCCGGGGGCACCGGCGGACACGGTGCCCCGGGCGGCACTGGCGGCGACAACGGCAGCGGCGGCACGGCGAGCGATTCGGGTGGCGGCCGCGAGCCGGCCGCTCAGCGCCCCACCCGCTCGGCGAGCGGGGTCCCCACCAACGCCAACCCGACCGTCACGGTCGCCGACTTCGGCCCGGCTCCGATCGGGGTCCCGAGCTTCCTGATCGACCAGTTCACGATCCCGCCCTTCCTGCTCCCCATCTACCAGGCCTGCGGAACGCAGTACGGGATTCCGTGGGAGGTGCTGGCGTCGATCAACCGGATCGAGACCGCCTTCGGCACGAACCTCAACGTGTCCACCGCGGGGGCGGTCGGCTGGATGCAGTTCTTGCCCTCCACCTGGGACGCGTATGGCGTTGATGCCAACGCCGACAACCGCAAGGACCCCTACAACCCCGTCGACGCGATCTGTGCCGCTGCCCGCTACCTGAGGGCCGCCGGAGGCGCGAGCGACTTGCGGCAAGCGATCTTCGCCTACAACCACGCCGACTGGTACGTGGACGAGGTGCTGCTGTACGCCGGCCAGTACGGCAAGCTCCCCGAGGATCTCGTCGGGTCGATCACCGGCCTCACCCAGGGCGCCCGGTTCCCGGTTGCCGCCGACGCTCGCTACGCGGACGACATTGCCGAGCGCAAGGCGGCCAAGCGCGCGAAGCCCGGGAAGAGCTCAATCGGAAACGCCGCCGACTTGGTCTCCAGCTCACCCACACGCCGCGGGATCAACATCTACTCCCACAAGGGCGCCCGGGTCGTGGCGGTCAACGACGGCACGATCAAGCGGATCGGCAAGAACTCGAAGCTGGGCAAGTTCATCGTCCTCGAGGACGACTACGGGAACCGCTTCACCTACGCCCAGCTCGGGCACGTCTCCAAGGTCCACCCGGTCCCGAAGCGCAACAAGCTCTCGCATGCCGACTTCAAGCTCGTCCGCCCGAAGCGGGACCAAGCCCCCGATCAGCCCGCCACCCGCGGCACGCCGCTCGGCAAGTCCGCTGACGGCTCCGCGCAGAGCAAGGACAACGGAAGCAAGGGGACGCAGTCCGACAGCTCCGGCCCGAAGAACACCGAGGAACTGCGCCAGCGCCTCTACGCGCTGCCAGAGCGTCCGCACAACCTCGACCGCGCCGACATCACGGGACAGCTCGACCACCTCCTGTCGAAGAGGTTCCCTGGCTACTCGACTTTCAAGTCCTACTTCGGCGGGGTGTTCCAGTTCGAGCGCGACTCGATGGAGCTGCGCCCGCTTCGCGAGGGCTCGCAAGTGGTCGCGGGCACCGTCCTCGGGCAACTCGGGAAGACGGACAAGCTCGCCCCCCACCTCCACTTCTCCATCCGGCCGGCGGGCCGAGGCGCCCCGAGGATCGACCCCAAGCCCATCCTCGACGGCTGGAAGCTCCTCGAGGAGACCGCGATCTATCGCGCCGCCGGGAAGAACCCGTTCCGCTTCGACGGCGGCAGCGTCACCCAGGACCTGCTGATGCCGAAGACGCAGCTCGAGCGCCGGGTGCTCGCCGACCCGCGGCTGGCGATCTACCAGTGCGGCCGCGACGACATCCGCACCGGTCAGATCGACCAGCGAATCCTGGCGGCGATGGAGTACCTGGCCGACAGCGGCTTCAGGCTCACGATCACTTCGATGAAGTGCGGTCACAGCGTGCTGACCGCCTCAGGGAACGTCAGCGAGCATTCGACCGGCGACGCGATCGACATCGCGCAGGTCAACGGGATCCCGATCCTGGGCAACCAGGGCCCCGGCTCGATCACCGAGGCCGTGGTCAAGACCCTGCTGCGGCTCCAGGGCCAGATGGAGCCACACCAGATCATCTCGCTCATGAGCATGGGCGGGCCGACGTACGCCATGGGCGACCACGACGACCACATCCACCTGGGCTACTACCCGAGGGGCCAGGCAGGGAAGAACGGCAAGCACTTCATCCAGCTGCTGAAGCCGAAGCAGTGGGAGCGGCTGATCGGGCGAATCGCCGAGATCGACAACCCCTCGGTCCCCACGCGACCCTCGCGCTTCGCGATCCCGGCAGGGAAGGACAAGAAGGGGTCCAAGCGCGCGAGTCGCGCCCACGTGGGCGACTAGCGTCCACCGGCACGAGCTCGCAGCGGCTCCTGACGCCACCGGGGGTAGGGTCGGGGCGGTGAGGGACGAGCGCTTCGCCTGCGTGCAGCTGGAGGTGCCGGGGCATCTCGGCCTCGACGACGGGCGCTACTTGCTGCGCACCGAAGACGGGCGGGAGGAGGCCGTGATCGTAGTGCAGACCCTCGGGGCTCCGATCCGGCGCCCGCGCCGGCGGCGGCCCCGGCGAGTCGAAGCGCTGGGCGAGCCTCCCGAGGTGCCGCTCACGCGCCTGACCGTGATCCGTCCCCAGCCCTCGGACTCCGGAGCCGCGGCCGCCGAGCTGGAGCGGACGGCCGGTGATCCCGACGCGACCGAGGCCAGAGTCGCCGACGGGCTGAAGACAGCGAACGTCGTGCTGCGCGCCCGCCGGGTCGCCGCGGCCGACCCGTATGGCCGCGAGGTCGGCCGCGAGGGGGCGACGGCGGTACGGATCGGGTACGGCACGGGAGAGGAGCTCGCCGCGGGCCGCTGGGAGCAGGCGGTTGAAGTCCCGCATCCCGACCGGCGGCGGCGGCGCGCGGAGGCGCTTCGCCCGCAGGAGCGCTTGGCGGCGATCCTGGGCGGACGACAAAGAATCGACGCGTGCGAGACGCTGCTGTTGCGCGCCCAGGCGGACATGGACCAGGGACTTCCCAGGGAGGCGGCGCTTCAGCTTCGCATCGGCCTCGACGCGCTGCTCGCTGAGCTTCCGGGTCGCGCGGGGCCGGACCAGGAGGAGGACCTGGCAGCGCTGTCGGCGGGACGCGAGAGCGTCCGCCGGGCGGCCGAGGAAGCCCTTCGCGGCCCACTTTCGCCAGGCCGCAGCGCGGAGGTGGCCGAGACGCTCGGCATCTGCGAGCGCGTCCTGCGCCGCCGGCAGATCCTCTCGGACTGAGCTAGATCGCGGCCACGACGGTGGTGAGCTCCTCGGCCACGTCACCGTCGAGTCGCAGTGAAGCGGCGGCGTCGTAGGACGTCGGGCCCTTGGTCACGATCGCCACGCTTCCACCCCGGTCCAGGGTCAACTGCGGCAGGCCCGCCACCGGATGGACCTCGAGCGAGGAGCCCACGCAGAGCAGCAGGTCGGCGGCGGCGCACAGGCGCTCCGCCTCCACGAGCTCGTCCTGCGGCAACAGCTCGCCGAACAGCACCACATCGGGTTTCACCTTGCCCGCGCAGGCGGAGCAGATCGCCACTCCGTCGGCGTCGAAGAGCGACTCCAGCCGCTCCACGGGATAGCCGGCGGCGCAGCCGGTGCAGCTCGCCGTCTCGATCGATCCGTGAACCTCCACGACCCGTTCCGACCCCGCCTTGCGATGCAGGCGGTCGATGTTCTGAGTGATCACCGCCTCGAGCAGCCCACGGCGCTCCAGCTTCGCCAGCGCCAGGTGCGCGGGGTTCGGCTGCTTGCCGGCGAGCATGTGGAGACGTGGCCGGTAGAAGTCCCAGAAGCCCTTGGGGTCGCGGCGGAAGGCGTCGATCGTCGCGACGGACATCGGATCGACCTTCTCCCACAGCCCCTTCCCGGGAGTTCGGAAGTCGGGAATGCCCGACGGCACGGACGTCCCGGCACCTGTGAGCGCCACCGTGCACTCGCTTTCTCGGATGAGTTCCGCAAGCTCCTCCGCGGCCGCGCGGGAGCTCACAGCTTGCTCGTCAATCCCCATCACCGGCCCCGGAGGTGATGGGGGGAGTGTCGGGGTGTCGCCCGCGGACACTTTCCAGTTGTCCTGACCATTGTCATGACAACTGAACCGCTGGTTCGGCGGGAACCCGGCGGTGCCGTCCAGTTGTCACAGACAATTGTCGAGGACAACTGGAGGCGTCCGCGTCCGACACCCCGACGCTCCCCTACTTACCTTTCCACTTCGGCTTTCTCTTGCCGAGGAACGCCGAGATCCCCTCCCGCGCGTCCTCGGAGGAGAAGGCGGCGGCGAAGCCGCCCTTCTCCGCCTCGATCCCCTCGTCGAGGTCGCCCTTGGCCGAAACCCCCTTGATCTGCTCCACGGCGACGGGGGCCTGTGCTGCCAGCTTGCGGGCCCAGGCGACCGCGGTGTCGAACAGCTCGTGGTCCGACACCACCTCGTTGGCGAGGCCGAGCCGGTGGGCCTCCGTCGCCGAGATCGGCTCGCCCAGCAGGTTCATCTCGAGCGCCTTGGCCTCCCCCACCAGGCGCGCGAGCCGCTGGGTGCCGCCGAAGCCGGGGATGATTCCGAGGTTGATCTCGGGCTGGCCGAAACTCGCCGACCGGGCGGCGATCCGGAAGTCGCAGGCCATCGCCAGCTCGCATCCACCGCCGAGGGCCAGCGAGTTGACGGCCGCGACCGTCACCTTGCTGGACTGCTCCATCCGCCGCAGCAGGCCATGGCCGCCGTCGAGGAGCTCCTTGCCCGCCGCGGGGTCGGTCATCTTGGTGAACGCCTTGATGTCGGCGCCGGCACAGAAGACCGCAAAGTTCGAGGAGGCGATTACGGCCGCGCGGATCTCCTCGCGCGACTCGACCTCGTCCCACAGGGCGGTCAAGTCGCTGATCACCTGCGGCGAGATCGGGTTGGTGGGCGGGCGGTTCAGCCACAGGATGGCCAGCTCGTCCCGGGTCTCGAGCAGCACCGTCTCTCGTTGGTCTGCCCCCTCGTCGGGGCGCGGATAGAAGAAGAAGCCCTGGCCGGTGCTCTTGCCCAGCCGGCCCTGGTTGACGAGCCGCTTCAGCAGGAGGGGCGGTGTGAACCGGTCGCCCCACTCCCGCTGAGCCAGCTCGAGACGCTCGAGCATCCCGTCCAGCCCCGCCTCGTCGGCCCGCGCGAGCGGCCCGGGCAGGATCCCGGCGCCCATCATCATCCCGAGCTCGACGTCCTTGGTGGTCGTCACGCCCTCGTCCACCAGCATCACCGACTCGACGAACGCCTTCAGCTGGAAGCGCTCGACGACGGTCATCTCGCCGGTCGTGGTGGCGGCTTCCATCACCCATCCCCTCCGTGGCGGTAATAGCCCTCGCCGGTCTTCTGGCCCAGCTTGCCGGCCTCCACGAGCTCCCTCATCATCGGATGGACGTAGAAGCGCTCGCCATAGCTTCGCTCCAGGTGCTCGGCCACGTGGAGCACCGTGTCGAGCCCGAGGAGATCCGATAGGAAGAACGGCCCCATCGGGGTGACCTTCGCCTCGGCGATCTCCTTGTCGATCTCCTCAGGCGTGCGCCCGCTCTCGTCCTGGTAGCGCCAGATCTCAGCGGCGGCCGAGTTCAGGACGCGGTTGACGACGAATCCCGGCTGCTCGCCGCAGCGGATCGGGTTCTTGCGGACCTGCATCGCGAAGTTCGCCGCGGCCTGGGCGGTTCCCTCGGAGGTGTCCGTACCCTCGACCACCTCGATCAGGCGCATCACGGAGGCGGGATAGAAGAAGTGGAAGCCGACCACCTTGTCGGGCCGCGCTGTGGCCGAACCGATCTCGGAGATCGATAGCGCCGACGTGTTCGAGGCGAGGATCACATGCCCGGGCGTGACCTCGTCGAGCTCACGGAACACCGCCTGCTTGATCTCCATCCGCTCGGGCACCGCCTCGACCACGAAGTCCACTCCGCCGAAGCCGTCGTACTCGGTGGTGCCCTCGATCTGTCCGAGGATCTCTTCGCGCCGGGCGTCAGCCTGCTCCTGGGTGATCTTCTCCTTGCCGACCAGCCCCGCGAGCTGGCCCTCCGTGACCTCCCGCGCCTTCTCCAGCCCGGCGTCCACCAGCTTTTGGTCGATGTCCTTGAGCACGACGGGCACGTCGGCGGAGGCGATCACCTGCGCGATCTCGCCTCCCATCGTCCCGGCGCCCAGCACCGCCGCCTTGAACACGAACATGAGGCGGCGAAGCCTATCGGGACGGCGCTAGCGTCCGCCGGCCCGGTCCTCTGCCTCGAGCTTGAGGCGCGTCAGGGTGCGAGCGAGCGAAGCGCGGAGCTGGCCACGGATGAACAGGCGGTCGGTCACCCACGTCAGCGGACCGCCCCGCAAGAGGTGGTAGTCGAGCTCCTGGGTCACCCGCGCTCCCTCGCCCGAGATCTCGAAGCTCGTGCGCAGCTCGCCTGAGCTCTCGGGGTCGGTGTACTCGACCCGGTGCAGGCGACGCGGCTCGTGCTGCAGGACGTGCTCCGTGACCGCGCCGCGGCCGGCCGGGACCGAGCGCCAGCGCAAGGTGCCGCCAACCTCGGGGTAGCCGTCCGATGCCTCCAAGTGCCCGAACCCATCCACCCACAAGGGCCATCCGCGTGGCTCGAGGTAGTAGTCCCACACCTCGGCCAACGAAGCGTTCACGACCACCGACGCGGAGACGCTGCTCACCGCCCACCCCCACTCCGCGGAGCCTCACCGTAGATCTCACGCTTGATCAGCGACACCGATTCGATCACCGAGTCTAGGAACGGCTTCAGCTCCGCGCGCAGGCGCCGGTGCTCCCGTCGCCCGGCGGCGGTGATCGAGTAGAAGCGGCGCGTTCGGCGGTCGGGATGCTCCCACTGGCCCTTGATCAGCCCTCGCGCCTCGAGGTCTCGCAGCAGCGGATAGATGGTGTTGGGGTTGACGGAGATCGCCCCGTGGGAGATCGCCTCGACCTCCTCGATCAGCCGGTTCCCGTAGGCGGGCTCCTTCGCGATCAGGTGCAGGACCAGGAGCGGGAAGACGTCGCGGCGGCGGATCTCGCCGCCGAAGACGTCCATCGCCCCGCCACGGCGGCGGGCGGTGGCCGGGGTCCCCGCGGGCGTGGCGCGCTCCCTGGCGGCCCGCGCTGCCTCGGCCAGCGTACGGGCACGCTTCTCGCCCCCTCGCGCCATACCGGGCGACTATAGGTGTAGCCTCATTCCGACCGCGACAGGAGGGCACCAGATGGCGAACATGACGGAATCGGACCGCGCCCAGTACGACCGGCCCGACCTAAGCGGGCCGGATCGCACGATGCGTGTTCGCGATCGCCGGCCCGTGATCGCCTACACCGTGATCGCGATCCTGTTTGCCGCGGCGCTCCTCTACGCGGTCGCGTGGGGCATCGACGGCTGGGCCCAGGCGCTGGTTCTGGCTGTGATCGTGCTGACCGCGGTGGGGCTGATGATCGCGATCAGCCCAAGCCGCCGCGGCTGATCTCCAAAAGCAGGACTGAGCGCCGCTAGGCGGCGGCGGGCGCCTGCTCGGTCGCCTTCTCGCTCGCCTCGGTCGCTTCCCGCGTGGTCTCGGGCTGAGGCTCCTCCACCTGGCGGGGCATCAGGATCTCGCGGGCGATCACCAGCCGCTGGATCTGCGAGGTGCCCTCGTAGAGCTGCATGATCTTGGCGTCCCGCATCAGCTTCTCGACCGGGTAGTCCTTGATGAAGCCGTACCCGCCGTAGACCTGCACCGCGTCCACCGTGACCTCCATCGCGGTGTCGGCGGCGAACCTCTTCGCGTGCGAGGAGACCAGCGTGTTCCGCTTCCCCTGGTCCAGCAGGACCGCCGACTCCCAGACCAGCAGGCGGGCGGCCTCGATCTTCGTGGCCATGTCGGCGATCATGAAGGCGACCGCCTGGTGCATGGCGATCGGGACCCCGAACTGGACTCGCTCCTTCGAGTACTCGGACGCGAACTCGAAGGCGGCCCGAGCGATTCCCACCGCCATCGCCGAGACGGCCGGACGCGTGCGGTCGAGGGTCGTCATCGCGAGCTTGAACCCGTGATTCTCCTCGCCGAGCATGTTCTCGGCCGGGACCTCGACCTCGTCGAAGGAGATCGTCGCCGTGTTCGAGGCGCGCTGCCCGAGCTTGTCCTCCTTCTTGTCCACGGTGACGCCGTCCGCATCACGGTCCACGACGAACGCGGTGATGCCGCGGTGGCCCGCGTCGGGGTCGGTCTTGGCGTAGACCGTGTACCAGGAGGCATAGCCGCCGTTGGTGATGAAGGTCTTGGAGCCGGAGATCACGTACTTGTCGCCCTTCTTGGTGGCCCGCGTCTTCATACCGCTGACGTCGGAGCCCGCGTCCGGCTCGGTGAGGCAGAAGGAGGCCAGCTTGGGCCCCTCCGTGAGCATGCCGAGGTACTTGCGCTTCGTCTCCTCCGAGCCGCCGATCAGGAGCGGGGCCGACGCGAGGCCGTTGGCCATCAGGCTGGTGCCGATGCCGGAGCAGCCCCAGCCGAGCTCCTCCTCGATCAGGCACCCCGACAGGTAGTCCAGGCTCGGTCCTCCGTAGGCCTCCGGGATGTGGACGTTCATGAGTCCCACCTCGAACGCCTTGTCGACGATCTCCTGGGGCCAGGTGCCATCCCGGTCGTAGTCCCAGGCGACGGGCCGGATCTCCTTCTCGGAGAAGTCGTGGGCCAGCTCTCGCAGGTCCTTCTGCTGGTCGGTCAGCGTGAAGTCAACCAAGGCTCGGTGCTCCTTTGCGGTCGTTGGACCAGCCGCAAGCGGCGGGACCGATTGACTGGTCAGTCAACCAGTTATGAGGCCGAAGGATAACGGAATCGGGCGACGTCGCTCGCGGGTCGGTCCCTCCCATCGCTGCCCACCGATGGCTGCCGCGCACTCACGGTTCCTTGCGCCTCCCCGTACGCTTGGTGGGTGGTGCCCCTCGGCATCAGCCTCAGCACCGGCGAGGCGATCATGATCATCGTCCTGGTGGCGATCCCCGTCGCGCTGGTCACCTTCGTTGCCGGCGCCGGCAACGCGCTACGGCAAATCGGCAGGGGCCAGTTCGCGGTCGAGTTCGACAGCGACCTGCGACAGCCGATCACCGACGAGCCGCGGACGCGAACGGGCCCGGCCCGCGAGGCCGAGATCCGCCAGATGCTCGAGGCCAAGGCCTACCGGCAGCACGCTCGCGGCGAGACCCCGCTCGACGTCGAGGCGGAGCTCGGCCGCCTACTCAATGAGCGGGACGCCGCGAGCCCGGGGATCGACGCCCAGCTCGAGGAGGAGGTGCGCCAGCTAGTGGCGGCACGCAACGAGCGGCGGATGCGACAGGGGAAGGAGCCGCTGGATGTCGCCCGCGAGGTCGAGCGACAGCTCCGGGAGCTGGAGAACCTCGGGCAGTAATAGGATCGCGGCGTGACCCCCGACATCGATAGCCGCACGGTCGAGGTCGACGAGATGCTCGTTCGCCCCGGGACCTACTTCAACCCCCAGACCGAGATCGTGGTGATCGTGGACGACTCGAGCTCGATCGACCAGGAGATCTTCAACATGGAGGCCTACGAGGGGTCCGACTGGGTGCGAATCGCCGACGACGTCCCGGTGGACGAGGACGACCTCGAGGAGACGCTCGAGAAGTTCCAGACCCACTACCACGCGGGCACTGCCGGGTCGGTGTCCGCCACCGCCCTCGAGCAGGGCGACGGGACCGACGACGAGGAGGAGGACGGCGAGTCCCAGGACCCCGGCCGCGAGGATTGATGGCGGACTACTCCATCGCCAAGCGTGAAGAGGCCACCGACTGGATGGCCGACTACCCGGGATTCGGCGAGATGCGCTGGTACTCGCATGTGCTGGGGACCGAGCAGGTCTCCTTTAGCTGGCGGACGATGCCGCCGGGGACCGGCGGCCGCGGCAGCTACGGCCACCGCCATCCGGGCCAGGAGGAGGTCTACTTCGTGATCGCCGGCCGAGTCACGTTCAAGGTGGATGACGACGTGTTCGAGGCCGGCCCGCAGACGGCGGTGCGAATCGGCGGCGACGCGTTCCGCTCGGTTCACAACGACACCGGCGAGGACGCCCAGCTGCTGTTGTTCTCGACCCGCGATCCGGACGCGGGCACCGAGCGAACCGGCGACGACTTCTGGCCGGTGTAATGCGGCAGGTCAGGCCACGACGTAGACGATGAAGGCAGCGAACAGGGCGACCCACAGGACGATCGCCAGCGGCTCGAAGCGCCCGCGCAGCCGCAGCGCCCAGTAGGCGACTGCGCCGCCGGCGAGTCCAAGCACAGCGGAGACGACCGCGTAGCGGTCCAGGTCCCATTCCGCGAACGCAAGGCCGAAAGCGATCGGGATCGTCGACTGGAACACCATCGCCCCGGTGATGTTTCCCAGCGCCAGGCTGTCCTTGCCCTGGCGCACCCAAAAGAAGCTGTTCGCCTTCTCCGGCAGCTCGGTGGCAATCGGCGCCAAGATCAGGGCGAGCACGAGCGGCTCGGCGCCGAGCTGCTCGGAGACGGTGAGGAGCTCCTCGACGAACAGGTGCGCGCCTCCGACCATCGCCCCGAGCCCGACCAGGAACTGGAGCGCGATCGCCCCGTTGGTGGGCTCGTCGCCGGGGGTCCAGTCGAGCAGCAGCGGCCGCAATGTTTCAGCCTCCTGGACCTCGCCGCGGCTGCGCAGGGTGCGACGGACGTAGACGCCGTAGGCGAGGACGAAGCCGACGGCACAAGGGATCTGCACCGCATCGGGCACGCCCAAGCCCAGCCCGAGGCCGGCGGCGAAGAACAGCCCGAAGAAGACGAGGTCTCGGTCGATCACCTCGGTGTCGGCGCGCAGCAGGGTGCCCTTCGGGCGCCGCTCGCGATAGATGAGCGCCGAGATGCCGACCAACGCCATCGCGATCGTCGCCAACAAGAAGGGCGCGCCGATGATCGCACCGATGGCCACGTCATCGGCCCCCGAGGAGCCGCCGACGATGGCGACGATCGGGATCAGCGTCTCCGGCATCGCCGTGCCGACCGCCGCGAGCAGGCTGCCGGTCGCGCCCTCGGCGAGGTCGAGCCGGTGGCCCGCCCACTCGACCGCGGTGGTGAACAGCAGCGCGCCGGCGAGGATCACCGCGAAGCTGAGGGCCAGGAGCAGCGCGTCGACCATCAGGTCCGCTCCACTGGCAGGCGGCGGAGCACGATCACGCGTAGTAGAAGGCGATCCCGACGATCGCGTAGACGGCGAGCAGTTGCACTCCCTCGAACCAGTTCGATTCCCCGTCGCCGGTGACCGTGTTGGCGATCAGGATCGCCAACAAGATCGCGCCGAGCTCGAAGCCGTTGAATACCAATGGCAGCGGCCCAGGGCCGATGAAAAACGACGCGATCACCAGCACCGGGGCGACGAACAGCGCGATCTGGGCGGCCGAGCCGATCGCGATGTTGACCGACAGGTCCATCTTGTCCTTGTAGGCGACCAGGACGGCGACCCAGTGCTCGGCGGCGTTGCCGACGATCGCGACCACGATCACGCCGATGAAGAACTCGCTTAGGCCCACCGACTCCGAGGCCTCGGTGATCGAGCCGACCAGGACCTCAGACATCAGCCCGACCGCGAGCCCGGCGATGAACAGCATCAGCACCGAGCGCCGCACGCTCCAGCCGAAGCCCTCCTCCTCCTGCTCGACGTATGGCGGGTTGAAGAGGTCGCGATGGGTACGCAACGAGAAGACGAGACCGCCGACGTAGGTGCCCATGAGAACGAGCGCGACCGCGAGCGAGAGGTTTTCGACTGTGGAGCCGTAGTCCACGAGCTCGGCGGTGGGGCTCGGCAAGCCCTTGCCCTCCACCAACTCGAAGATCGCCGGCATCATCAGGGCCGCGGCGGCGAGCAGCAGCATCGACGACTGCGCGGTGGCGGCGGTTGCATTGAACGTCTGGCTCTTGCGGCCGATGCCCCCGACCAACATCGAGGCCCCCAGCACGAGCAGCACGTTGCCGATGATCGAGCCGACGATCGAGGCCTTGACCACCTCGTGCAGGCCCTCGGCGAGCGCGAACAGCGCGATGATCAGCTCGGGCGCGTTGCCGAAGGTGACGTTGAGGAGCCCGCCGATGCCCGGGCCGGAACGCGCGGCCAACTCCTCGGTCGCTTGGCCCATCAGCGCCGCCGTGGGGATGATCCCGAGCGCCGCGGCAAAAAAGATCATGCCGGCCGAGGCATGGGCCAGCTCCAGCGCCAGCGCCCCCGGAAGGAACGGCACCAAGAGGTAAGGCCAACCCTGGGCGGTGAGGAGGAAACGGGCCCCCCGCGGTCGATCTGATCGGCCGTTGGCCATCGCGCCGCGGGAGCCTATGCGGTCGGGCAGTCGGGCCGGAGGCGCCTTGGGCCGAGCCGGTGGGCAACTAGACTGGTCCGGGTGAAGACTCGCCGCTTCGGTGACAGCGACGTGGAGGCATCGGAGGTCGGCTTCGGCACCTGGGCGCTGGGCTCGACCTGGTGGGGCAACGTCAGCGAGGAAGCGGGCGAGCGTCTGTTGCTGGAGGCGCTCGAGCTCGGCGTCAGCTTCTTCGAGACCGGCGACGCCTACGGCCAGGGCGCGAACGAAGAGCTCGTCGGGCGCGTGCTCGCCTCGCATCGCGACCGGGTGCAGCTATCGAGCAAGTTCGGCTACGTGCTCGACGAGACCCGCCGGGAGCACTCCGAGGGTGAGCGGCCACAGCGCTGGGACGGTCCCTTCGTCCGCCGAGCCCTGGAGGCCACCCTGCGGCGCCTGCGGACCGACCACCTGGACCTCTATCAGCTCCACAATCCGCGGTTCGATGCGATCCAGTCCGACGACTGCTTCGAGACGCTCGAGGAGCTGAAGGCCGAGGGCAAGATTCGTGGCTACGGGGTTGCCCTGGGGCCGGCGATCGGCTGGCGTGAGGAGGGCCTGCGGGCGATCCGCGAGCGCCGGATCGCATCGGTGCAGACGGTCTACAACCTGCTCGAGCAGGACCCGGGCCGCGACCTGATCGCGGCAGCGGCCGAGGGGGGCGCCGGCGTGATCGCCCGCGTTCCAACCTCATCGGGGCTCTTGGACGACAACCTGACGGCCGAGACGACCTTCGGGCCCGGCGACCACCGCCGCCACCGCCCGCACGAGTGGCTGGTCGACGGCCTGCAGAAGATCGATCGGGTCCGCTTCCTATGCGGCCCCGAAACGGGCCGGACCATGGCCCAGGCGGCGCTTCGTTACATCCTCGCCCAGCCGCAGATGACCGTAGTGGTACCCACGATCACGAGCCGAGCCGAGCTCCAGGAGTACGCCGGCGCCGCAGCGGTCCCGGACCTGACGGAGGAGGAGCTGGCGCGAATCGCGGAGCTTTATGAGCGCAACTTCGACGTCGCGCCGGTGGCCTCTGCCTAGACGGCGAACCCCAGCCCGCATGCCGGGCCGGGGCTGAAGTCAAGCTACTGGAGCTCCGAAGCGCACTTGTCGGTGTCGGAGGGGTTCTCCTGGATGCACTCAAGGTAGGCCTCGCCGGGACCGCCCCCGCCCCCGTCCAGTGACCCGAGCGGCCCGAGAGCCCCGATCCCGAGCTTCGAGATCGGCTGCGGGTTCTCGGGGGCAGTGATGGTCTGGGACGAGTTGACGTCGCTGAACGCCACCGAGAAGCTGACGTCCACGGAGCTGATCGGAACCGCGCCGCTTCCCAGGGCCGAGGGGTCGAGGGTGAGGCTGAAATCCAGCTTGCGCAGGATCTTGTCGTCCTCGCCGGAGTAGACGTCGATGGTCGCGCTCTTCACCGCGGGCTCGACTTGGTCGAGTTGATCGGCGCTGAACCCCCTTGCGGAGGCACCCGGAAGCTCGGCGGCGACCTTGGAGACGTCCGCGAGGATCCGCTCGACGTCGGCGTCCCCGGAGATGTGGATGGTGTCTGTGCCCCCAACGCTCTCCGACCCCTCGTCGGTGACATTGGTGAGCCAGGTGCTGGGGTCGATATCGCAGACGCTCGCGTCCCCCCCGCCCTGCTCCACCGCCTGCTCGCAGGCCTGCGTGAAGCTCTGGACATCGTCCTCCTGCTGGGCGTTCGCCTCGCTGTAGCGGCTCTGGAGCTGCTCGAAGACGCGCTCACCGACCTCGTACGCCTGTCCCTGGTAGGTGACGTACGCGTTGTCGCCGGTGATCGTCAAGCCTCCCTCGAAGCTCAGGCTCCCGTCGGGGCCCTCCGCGTCGAGGGATCCTGTCCACTCGAGCTGGGGAATCTGAGAGACATCGGACACCCCCTGGAAGGGACCGCTGAGCTCGGCCGAGAGGCTGCCCTGGTCCCCAGCGGAGCCGCTGAGGGTCAGATCCAGTACGCCGCTGTCGATTTGATCGGGGTTGTTGAACGTCTCGTCGAGGACCTGGTCGGGGTCCTCGCTGGTTCCGCTGTCCCCCCCGCACCCGGCAAGCCCGGCGGCGAGAACGAGGATCAGGGCGACGATCGCGGCCTGGATTCGGTGGCTCAAGTGAATCTCCCCTTGTGAGATCGAGGTGGCCTGCTCCGCGGGTCGAGTGCTGCGCGGGCGCTGGGACGGGGCAGAGTAGCGAACGCCCCTAAACGGCTTCCATGGCCACTGGTGGCCACGCAGCAGCCCCGTGGGCGGGCACGCGGCTTGCATCAGTGATGCATGTCACTCGGTGCGTCGCAGCACACTGCGTATCGTTCATCACGTGGGTGGAGGGGCTTGCCCCAGTTGCGGAACCCAGAACCCCGAGCGGGCTCGGTTCTGCATGTCGTGCGGCGCGACGCTGTCGCCGAGGTGTCCCACCTGCGGCACCGAGAACCCGGCCGAGGCGAAGTTCTGCATCGAATGCGGAACCGGGCTCGGGTCCGGCGGCACCGGCGTCCCGACGGCCCCCGCGAGCCCCAGCCCTCCCGGCGTAGCCGCGCGAGGCGCCCCAGCCGCCCCGCGTGGTGGGCTGTTCGGTGGCCAGCTGCCGGGTGTCGGGGCCCCCGAGTGGGGGCCGGCCGCCGGGGCGCTGCCGGAAGAGCGCCGCAAGGCGACCGTCCTGTTCGCCGACCTGTCGGGTTACACGGCGGTGGCCGAGCGCATGGACCCCGAGGCCGTTAAGTCGATCGTGGATCGGGCGCTGCGCCGCCTCGGCCAGGAGGTGGTTCGCTACGGCGGCACCGTCGACAAGTACATCGGCGACAACGTAATGGCCGTCTTCGGCGCGCCGGTTGCCCACGAGGACGACCCCGAGCGCGCCGTGCGGGCCGGGCTCGCGATGCAAGCCGCGATGGAGGAGCTGAACCGCGACGTGGCCGCCGCGGCCGGGGGCGACTTCTCGCTGCGCGTCGGGATCAACTCCGGCGAGGTGCTCGCCGGCCAGGTGGGCGATGGCTACACGGTCATGGGCGACGCGGTCAACGTGGCGTCCCGCCTTCAGTCCGCTGCGCGGCAGGCAACGGTGACCGTCGGTGAGACCACTCAGCGGCTGACCCGCGGCGCGATCGAATATCGGGAGCTCGAGCCGCTTACCTTGAAGGGCAAGGCCGAGCCGGTGGCGGCGTGGGAAGCCGTACGCGTCCTCGTCCCCGGCCCGGCCGTCCGCGGCGCCCGCGCGGTGGCGCCGCTGATCGGCCGCGAGGACGAGTCGGGGCTGCTGCTGTCGCTGCTCGACCGGGTGGTGCGCGAGAACCGGCCGCACCTGGTCACGGTCATCGGTCAGGCGGGGGTCGGCAAGTCCCGCCTCTTGCGCGAGCTGGAGGCGCGGATCGGCGAGCGCCCGGAGCAGCCAGGGTTCAGGGTCGGCCGCTGCCCCGCCTACGGTGCCGGGCTCGCCTACTGGGCGCTCGGCGAGATCATCAGGGACCAATTCGAACTGGTCGATACCGATGATTCCGAACAGGCCTGGACGAAGCTCCGAACCGGAATCGAGGCGGTCGTGTCGGACGCCGAGACCGACGAGCCGCCGGAGCGAATCGCGGCCACCATCGCCCGGCCCCTCGGCATCGAGACGCCGAACGATGACCCCATGTCGACGGGAACGCACGAGTTGGAGGACCCGCAGCAGACCCGTGACCGCCTGTTTTCGGCCGTGCGCTCGGTCGTGGAGGCCGCGAGCCGCAAGCACCCGGTGGTGATCGCGCTCGAGGACATCCACTGGGCGGACGAGGGAATGCTCGACCTGATCGAATACCTCGCCCGCTGGGTGCGCGGGCCGGCGCTGATCGTCTGCCTGGCCCGAGACGAGCTCCTCGACCGGCGCCCGGGATGGGGCGGCGGCAGGCGCAACGCGACGACGATCGCGCTCGAGCCGCTTTCCCGCGACGAGACCCGCGAACTGGTTGCCGCCCTGCTCCCCGACGGCGGCAACGGCACCGGAGCCAATGGGGCCCGGGAGCTCGTGCCGCAGGTGGCCGAGCGCTCCGCCGGCAATCCCCTGTTCGCGGAGGAGATCGTCAACCGAATCCGGGAGGAGGGCTCCCAAGACGTCCAAACGCTGCCGGAGACCGTCCACGCGGTGCTCGCGGCGCGCCTCGACTCGCTTTCCCCCGCGGAGCGCCGCGTCCTGCAACACGCGTCGGTGGTCGGCCAGGTCTTCTGGGAGGGCTCGCTCGCCAGGATCAAGGAAGAGGAGGGCATCGACCTCGAGGAGGCGCTGATCGCCCTCCAGGAGAAGGACCTCGTGATACCCAGTCCCGGCAGCCGTCTGGCCGGCGAGCACGAGTACGCCTTCAAGCACGTTCTGATCCGTGACGTCGCCTACTCCACGCTCCCGAAGTCGGTGCGCGCGTGGAAGCACGCCCAGGTGGGCGGGTTCATCGAGGCGCGCGCGGCCGACCGCTCCGAGGGAGTCGTCGGGATGGTCGCCGACCACTACGGGCGAGCCGCCGCGCTGGGCGCCGACGCCGACCTCGAGCCGAGTGAGCTCGAGCGCATCAACCACAGGGCTCTGGCGGCGCTCGAGAGCGCCGGCGATGCCGCCGCCTCGCTGTACTCGAACCAGGAGGCGCTCGGGCACTACGAGACGGCGCTGTCGCTGCGACGCGAGCTCGATCCCGCCACGCGGGCGCGGATTGCCGAGAAGCTGGGCGACGTCGCGCTTCGGCTGGGGCGGATCGACCAGGCCACCGAGGTGTGGGAGCAATGCCTGGACTTCCACCGCCGCGAGGAGGATCTGTCGAGGGTCGGCGACCTGCACCGGAAGATCGGGGCGGGGCTTTGGCACAAGGGCGATCGCGAGGGCTCGATCGAGCACTACCAGAAGGGGATCGACCTGCTAAAGGACGGCCCACCCTGTCTGGAGCTGGTGCGCCTGTATGAGGAGGCGGCCTCGCTGTACATGCACACGGGCGACAACATGCTCGCGATCTACGCCTCCGAGAAGGCGCTGCGGCTCGCTGAGCGACTGGGCGAGGCGGCGGCAGCAAGCCGCGCCCACGGGATCTTCGGCCGCGTATTCGGCCGCATCGGCGACTCCGAGCGAGCGCGTCAGAACCTGGAGCGCTCGGTCGAGCTCGGGCGCGAGTCCGACCTGGCCGAGGCGGTCCGCGCGCTGCTGACGCTGGGCTACCACCTCGAGATCTCCGAGGCGGACTACGAGGGGGCGGGGGCCGCCTACTCGGAAGCGCTGGAGCTCGCCGAGCAGACCGGCGACCTGCCGTCGAAGGTCGAGCTGCACGCGGCGCTTGCGCAGCTCGCCGTGCACCGCGGCGACTGGGAGACCGTGGAGCGAGAGGCCGAGGCATCAGGCGGACTTGCCGAGCGCGAGGGACTGACCGGCAAGCTCTGCTTCCCCTACATGATGCGCGGCATGCTGCGGTGGCGCGAGGGGCACTTCGACGAGGCAGCCCAGGGCCTTCGCCGCGCGGCGGACCTCGCTGAGCAGGTGGGCCGCTCCGAGGTGGCCTTCCAGTCGCTGTTCTGGCTTGCGGCGTCGCTGCGCCAGCTCGGCGAGCACGCGAATGCCGACACGGAGCTCGCCCGGGCGCTCGACCTGTGCGAACGCGCCGGCCTCGTCGCCCAGTCGGTGGAGGCGATCTCGTCGCGGGCCATCAACCTGGCCCTCGCCGGGCGGCTGGACGCCGCGCGCGAAGCCGCCGACGAGGCCGAGCGCCTGGCCGATCGCCTGCGCTATCCGGTTGGCAAGGCCGCGAGCCTGGAGGCCAAGGGCGCGGTGGCGGGCGACCCAGAGGAGGCCGGCGCGGCGCTGACCGAGGCCCGCGACGCGTGGCGGGCGTTGGGCCGTCCTCTCGACGCCGCCCGCTGCGAGTACGTCCGGGGTCGGGTCCTGCGGGATTCGCGGCCCGGCGAGGCTCGCGAGGCGCTCGAGACCGCCGCCGTCGAGGCGGAGCGTTACGGGGTCCACCATCTCGCGGAGCTGGCCCGCGAGATGATGCCTGCCTAGCCGGGCCTCCTACGCGAGGCCTTCGGCCTCGTACTCGCGCAGGAACCCCTCGAACAGCCGCAGATGTCCCTGCTCGTCGTGCAGGATGTCGATGGTCATGTCCTGGGTCACCGGGTCGACGCCGTCGGTCTCGGTGATGATCCGGCTGTAGTGCTGGATCGCGCCGCGCTCGGCTTCGATCACGCCCTTGACCACGTGCACGACGTCGGTCTGATGCTCGGGCGGCTGCAGGTAGGACTGCTCGGCGTTGAACCCCTCCGATCCCGGGACGACGCCGTAGAGCTCCTTGATCCGCTGGGCGAAGAGCTTGGCGTGACCCAGCTCCTCCTCGATGTCCTCCTGTAGGGACTCCTTGATCTCCTGGGCCCGAACGCCGTCCGGGTTGGTGGAGTTCGCGATGTAGCTCATCACGGTCTCGATCTCCATCCAGTACGCCCGTTGGAGCATCCCGACGACCTCTTCGCGCTTCTCCGCGTTCTCGTCGGACAGGATGTCGGCGCTCGCACGGACCTCTGTCATCTGCTTCCTCCTGGACTCGTTCCGAAGCTCACCCCAGGCCACTACCCCGGGGCACCTGGGACAATCGCCGCATGCCGCAACTTCAGCGTCCCGAGGCCGTCGTGCTCCACTGGGAGGAGCACGGCGAGGGCCCGTTGGTGGCGTTCGCCAGCTACTGGTCGATGCACCCCTCGGTGTTCGAGCCGCTCGCCGGCGAGCTCGCGCGCGACCACCGGCTGGTTCGCTACGACGACCGAGGCACCGGGCAGTCAAGCCATACCGGCCCCTACGACCTCGACACGGCCGCCGCCGACCTCGAGGCGATCATCGAGGCGGCCGGGGGGCCGGCGGTGGTGGTCGCGATCGCGGACGGTTCGCATCGCGCGGTGCGAGCGGCCGCGAACCGCCCCGACCTGATCGAGGCCGTGGTCGCGGTGGGCGGGCCGCCGATCAGCCGTAAGGCGCTCGCGAACTCCGAGGTGATGGCCTCCTCCGACGCGGTGGTGGGAGCGCTGCTCGAAATGGCCGGCGCCGACTACCGGGCGGCGCTTCGCTCCCTGGTCGGCTCCACGAATCCGCAGATGAGCGAAGAGGAGCTTCGCGACCGGGTCCGGGCCCAAGCGGAGTACGCACCGGCCGATGCAGCCGTGCCGCGCCTGAGGGAGTGGGCCGAGGCGGACTCGGCCGACCAGGCCCGGGGGCTGGGCGGGCGGTTGTGGATCGTTCACTCCGAGCGGCTCAGCGGCGGCTGGTTTCCCCAGGGTCCGGCCCTGGTGAAGCTCGCCCGCGAGATCCTGCCCGACGTTCGGCTGGAGCAGGTGGACGACGGGATGATGAGCCGGCCGGATCAGACCGCGGAGGTCGTGCGGAGGATCACCTCGCGGGTTCGCGCGGCGACCGCCTGAACGAGAGATGCCCGGCCTGCGGCGCCCGGACGGAGTCGACCTCCACTGGGAGGAGCGCGGCGATGGCCTGCCGGTGGTGCTCGCTCCGTATTGGTCGGGGCATCCCGGCGTCTACGAGGCCCTGCTCTCCGAGCTCGCGAGCGATCACCACGTGATCACCTGGGACGCCCGTGGTACCGGCGAGTCCACGCGAGCCGGGCCGTACGACATGGAGACGGATTGCGCCGATCTCGAAGCGATCGTCGATAGCGCGGGCGGCGGAGCGCTCGTGATCGCGATTGCCGACGGCACGAACCGCGCCGTCCGCGTCGCAGCCCGGCGTCCCGACCTGGTCGCGGCGGTGGCGACGCTGGGCACGGCCCCGTTTGCTCGCAAGCACTTCGAGGGCCGCGAGGGCATGATCGGCTCGGACGCGGTCGTGGACGCGTTCTTGGAGATGCTGGAACGCGACTACCGCGGCGCGCTTCGAAGCCTCCTGGCGGCCACCAACGTTCAGATGCCCGAGGCCGAGCTGCGCGAACGCGTCGGCTTTCAGATCTCCTACTGCCCACAGGAGGCCGCCCTCGCGCGGGTCCGGACATGGGCGGACGACGATCCCACCGCCGACGCGCGCGGGACGGGCGGGCGCCTGTGGATCCTGTCGGCCTCGGACGTGGCCGGTCCCTGGCTTCCGCCCGAGCACGAACGGCGCAGGCTCGTCGAGACGCTGACGCCCGAGGCGCACGTGCTGGAGAACGACATCGGGCCCGATCTCGCGGCCGGCGAACACGGCCGCGCTGATCAGAGGGATCACGGAATCGCTGCGCCTGAAGTCGGGCACCTGACCCGGTGGCCGCGGACGGAAACCGGTGGACTGAGCTGTTTCGCTCGCTCCCCCCGCCGGCACGTCTCGCGGCAACCGGCGCCCTCGCGGTCGCGGGCAGCATGCTCTTTCCCTGGTACGGGATCGAGTTCTCGAGCGGCCTCTCGCATACCGGATTCGATTCCTTCGGCCTGGGCCAGCTGGCGCTGCTGCTCACGGTCGGCGGTGCTCTGTACCTGATCGCGCGGTGCGCAGCGGGTTACGAGCTTCCGCGTCCGCTCCGACAGGGAAGCCTGCTGGCGCTGGCGGGCACCTGGTCCGCGGTCCTGGTGGGCTACCTGATGCTCGACCGGCCCGACGAGATCTCCGGCTTCACCGGCATCCACCTGCGCTACGGAATCTTCGTCGCCCTGGGGGGCTCGTTCGCGGTCTTGGTGGGCGGGCTTCGTCTGCGCATCGCTGAGCGCCGGGGCCGCCAGCCGTGACCCACTGCCGGGGAACGAGGAAGCGGGGCGCTCGCCCAGCGCCCCGCTTCGACATGGGAGGTGCCCCGCGAGGAAGCTATTGCCGTCCTCGCAGTTGATGGATGTGCACGAAGGTCATCGGCGTGAGCACGGTTAGCTTGAGTCCGCGCCGCCGCGAAGTGGACGCCTGTCCGATCGGTTCATCCGGCTTGGGGCTGATCCACGGCGACCGGAGCATCGTTGATGCTTTTCGCATGAGCACTGCGCTGGCGAGGTCCGACGGGCGCGCTGCGTCGAGGGCGCAGGGCATCTATGGCGATGCTCTCCTCCATTTGGCCGCACTGTCGATCGTCGCCGGCGCGATCCACGCGGTGGCCGTGCCCTCCCACCTCGCGGAGACGTGGACGCACGGAGCCTTCTTCGCGGTCCTCGCCGCCTTCCAGCTCGGCTGGGGGGTGCGGATCTACTCGCATCCGTCGCCGCGCGGCCTTCGTGCCGGGATCGCCGTCAGCGTCGCGGTGATCGCCCTCTGGATCGTCTCGAGGACCGTGGGTGTCCCGTTCGGCCCCGGCGCCTGGCATCCGGAGCCGGTCGGCGCGCTGGACCTCGCCGCCACGGCCACCGAGGCGATGATCGCGCTGATGGGGCCCGCGTTACTGGCGAGCGGGGGACGCGCTCCCACTGATGCAGTCCTGCCGCTGGCCGCCCGGTACCTGCGGCCGCTGGTCTACGCCCAGCTCGTGCTCGGCCTGCTCGCCGCGTTCGTGGGCGGGGGGCACGACGCGCACTAGGTGCGCCGCCCGAGCCACCACTAGGCGGCGGCCCCACCCCTCGTCGCAGTCCGGCTTGTGCGAACTCCTCGGCTGACCGCCTTGGCGGCCTGGCGCTCCGGGCTCACCCGCACGACGTCCCAGACCAGGCCCAGCCGCTCGAGCAACCGGATCACGGCTGCGGAGGGATCGAGCTGCCAGCGGCGCAGACCGTGGAAGGCGGAGGTGGGGAACGCGTGGTGGTTGTTGTGCCACGCCTCCCCGAACGTCGGCAGGGCGAGCCAGAAGACGTTTCGCGACTGGTCTTCGGTGGCGAACTGGCGCCGTCCGAAGACGTGGCAGATGGAGTTGATGCTGTAGGTGACGTGATGCACGACGAAGACGCGAACGGCGCCTCCCCACAGCAGCGCTGTCAGCCCCGCCACCAGCGTGCCACCGATTGCGTAGCCGAGCGCGAATGGGACCGCAAGTCCCCGCGACGGCCCAGAGCAAAAACGTGCGGTTGACGAAGCTGATCACTGGGTCCTCGATCAGGTCGGGGGCGAAGCGCTGCTTCGCCCCGCGCTCGGTGTGAATGAACAGCCAGCCCATGTGGGCATGGAACAGGCCCCGCAGGGTGCCCCGCCAGCCCCCGCCGTGGCCCACGTGAGGGCTGTGCGGATCGCCCTGATCGTCGGAGAATGTGTGGTGCTTGCGGTGGTCGGCGACCCAGGAGATCACCGGGCCCTCGATCGCGGCCGACCCCAGCGCGGCCAAGATGCCGCGCAGGGCCGGGCTGGTCTTGAAGCTGCGGTGAGTGAGCAGGCGATGGAAGCCGACTGTGACCCCGAACCCCGTGACCACGTAGACGGCGCCGAAAATCGCCAGGTCGCGCCAATGAAGGGCCTCGTTCCATACCTGCCATGCGGCCACGGTCAGAAGCAGAATCGGGAGGGCAGTGACCAGGCCGGTGATGATCCGGTCAGTCGTCTCGTGGGCGACCGGTTGGATGAGTTCTTTGTCCGTCGCCAAACGTCTCCTTGGTCCGAGCGAGACCCTGGCGAGGAGACCCGGGCCCGGCGTGCCAGCACACACACCCTAACTGGTCGAGGGGTCAGGCGGGAATCGTGAACATCGATTGGATCTGGGTCGAGAACATCAAGTCCCCGTCGATCTTCAGCTTGCCGCTCATGAACAGCATCGGCCCGTTGGCGTTCCCGGTCACCAGTTTCAGGAAGTCGAGGCCGTCGAGCTTCAGGGTCACACGTGGCTCTGACTTCGGCTTCGGGCTGGTGGTGCAGGCACCGTTCTCGATCACGACCTCCCAGTGGTCCTCGCCGCCCTCCGGACGCCCACCAATGACCCAGTGGATCACCGCATCCTGAGCGCTTCCCGGCTTGAAGTGGTGCTCCATGCGCTGGAAGATCTCGGCCAGGATCTGGCCACGAAGCGGTCCCTCGATGCCTTCTCGCAACTGGTCGTCGGGCGTCTGCGCCACGTTGCGCGCGAATTCGTGCGGATCCACTTTCGAGGCGTCGATCGCCTGCGTCTCGTCGATCACTGCGTCTCCTTTCGTCGTCGAACGATGGGCTGATCAGCTGATGTGGGCCCCGGAGATGGCCCGCGAGATCACCAGGCGCTGGATCTCGGAGGTGCCCTCGAAGATCGTGTAGATCTTCGCGTCGCGGTGCATCCGCTCCACCGGGTACTCGCGCGTATAGCCGTTGCCGCCCAGGATCTGGATCGCCCGCTCGGTGGCCCACACCGCGACCTCCCCAGCCTTGAGCTTGGACATCGAGCCCTCGGCGGCGTCGAACGTCTTGCCGCTTCGGCCCATCCATGCCGCCCTCCACACGAGGAGCCGCGCGGCGTCGATCTCCATCCTCATGTCGGCGAGGGTGAACGCGATCGCCTGGTTCTGGACGATCGGGCGGCCGAACTGCACCCGCTCTTTCGCGTAGTCGAGCGCGTACTCGTAGGCCGCGCGGGCGATCCCGAGCGCCTGGGCACCCACGGTCGGCCTCGATACCTCGAAGGTCCGCATGGCGGCCTGCCCGCGCGACCCCTTCCCCTCCCGGGCCCGGGCAAGGCGCTCGTCGAGCTTCTCCTTGCCGCCCAGCAGGCAACTGCCGGGGATGCGGCAGTCGTCCAGGTGCACGTCGGCGGTGTGCGAGGCTCGCAGGCCGTGCTTCTTCACCTTGGCGCCCTGTTCGAGGCCCTTCGTGCCCGGCGGGACGACGAACGCGGCGTGGCCGCGAGAGCCCAGCTTTCGGTCCACGGAGGCGATCACGACGTGCACGTCGGCGATCCCGCCGTTGGTCGCCCAGGCCTTTTGTCCGTTGAGGACCCATTCGTCGCTCGCCTCGTCGTAGCGCGCCGTCGTCCGGATGGCCGAGACGTCCGATCCGGCATCGGGCTCCGACGCGCAGAATGCCCCCACCTTCGGCTCGTCCGCGGTGCCGTAGCACTGCGGCACCCACTCGACCAGCTGGTCCGGAGTGCCCGAGGCATAGATCCCGGCCACGGCGAGGGTCGTGCCCATGATCGAGAGGCCGATCCCGGCGTCACCCCAGAACAGCTCCTCGTTGGCGATCGGAAGCTGTAGGCCGGTGGGGTCCGACCAGAACTGGGCCAGCGCCTCGAACCCGTAGAGGCCGATCTTTGCCGCCTCCTGGATGATCGGCCACGGGGTCTCCTCGCGCTCGTCCCACTCGGCCGCCGCCGGCCGCACCACCTGCTCGGCGAACCCGTGCACCCACTCGCGGATGTCCTTCTGGTCCTGGTTCAGCTCGAGTGTGAAGCCGCCCGCGTCCGGCGCCTCCTGGCTCCCATTGACCGCCGCGGCCGCGGCCGCCCGCTCGGCGTCTTGGACTGCCTGCTCGGTGCCCGGAGTCGTCTCCTCTGGGCTCTCGGCTGCCTGCTCGGAATCGGTGGCGCTCATGGCTCTCCTTCTCGCGTCGGGGCCTCGGCTCGTGCCGCTGGCGGGGATGTTACACAAATCGATGTCACATGTATCAGTGTCTGGGAAACGCTTTCAGCCGGGCCGTTCCGCCATAGGGTCCCGGCCGTGACCGAACTCGGGAAGATCGCGCCAGGACTCTGCCGCTGGACGGCGTCGCACCCCGGCTGGCGCCCGGATGCGGCGAAGGACAGCCCGGCCGACTGGCCACCCGAGGTCGGCTGCGTGCTTTGCGACGTGCCCGAGGCGACGGTCCTGATCGACCCCCTGCTGCCGGCGGGGGACTGTGGCTTCCTGCGCGTTTTGGACGAGCACATTCGCGGTCGCGGGCGTCCGGTCGCGGTGCTGACGACAATCGCGTTCCACCGCCGCAGTCGAGACTCGCTCGCCGAGCGGTACGCGGCTACGACCTCGCGGGCTCGCGAGAACCTGCCAGCGGGCGTCGATGCGCATCCGATCCGGGGAGCCGGCGAGACCATGTTTTGGCTGGCGGAACATCGCACGCTGGTGCCCGGCGACCGGATTCTCGGCGCCCCCCGCGGGGGCCTTCGGCTTTCTCCGCAGTCGTGGCTCGGCTACCTCCCGCGCCCGATGACCGTCGCCGAACTGGCCGAGGCCCTGGGCCCGCTGCTCGAGCTCCCCGTCGAGCGCGTCCTCGTCTCCCACGGCGAGCCGGTGCTGAGCGGCGGTCGCGATGCGCTCGCCGCCGCCCTGCGCGCGGCGAAGTCCGACTAGCTACCCGACTTCCGCGCGCCGGCCGAGGGGCGCCGACCCTGGCACGCCGCCCTCTCCAGTTGTCGTGACACACACGTGTCATGACCACTGGAGGGGGGTGGCGGGTCAGCGGTTGGCGGCCCTCGGCTGTCGACGCCCCCGTGAACCCAATCCAGGGTCGCGCCCGTACCATGATGTACCTGTGGCCACGCTGCCGAAACTCGATCCGGTCGCGGTGGCGGAGGTGGGCAGCAGGTTGCGGGAGAACATGCAGCGCGCCGTCAAGGTCCGCGACGAGGTGGTCAGGGACGTGCTCGTCGCCCTGCTCGCCGAGGGGCACGTGCTGATCGAGGACTACCCCGGGGTCGGGAAGACCGCGTTGGCGCGGGCACTTGCCCGCTCGGTGGACGCCGAGTACGCGCGCGTCCAGTGCACGGTGGACCTGTTGCCCGCTGACGTCATCGGCACCAATGTCTTCAACCAGCGGGAGGCTCGGTTCGAGTTTCACCCCGGCCCGGTGTTCGCGAACGTCGTGCTGGTGGACGAGATCAATCGCACCTCGCCCAAGACGCAGTCCGGGCTGCTCGAGTGCATGCAGGAACGGCACGTGACCGTGGACAACCAGGCCCATGAGCTCGCCCGGCCGTTCCTGGTGATCGCGACCCAGAACCCGATCGAGTACGAGGGCACCTACCCGCTTCCCGAAGCCCAGCTCGATCGCTTCATGGTGAGGCTTTCGCTCGGGTACCCTGGGCGCGACGACGAAGCCGAGATGCTCGCCGCGCATGCCGACCGGGACCGAGTGCTCGACCTCGAGCCGGTCGCCGACGTGGCGACCGTCCTCGCGACGCAGTTAGCGGCGGCCGCCGTCCACTCCACCGAGCCGCTGCGCCGCTACGTCGTCGCCCTGTGCCAGGCGACGCGTGACGACGCTCGCGCCGAGCTCGGCGCGAGTCCGCGCGCTGCCCTGCTGCTCTTCCGCGCCGCCAAGGCGCTGGCGGCGCTGGAGGGCCGCGACCACGTGCTGCCCGACGACGTCCAGGCACTCGCCCCGTCGGTGCTCAGGCACCGTCTGCTGCTGGCTCCCGGCGCGACCGAGGACGACCGCGAGGCCGTGGTGCGAAGCGCGGTGGAGCGGGTCCCGGCCCTGTAAGCGGGATGCCGACGGCGCGCTCCACGCTCGTTCTCGCGGGGGCCTTCGTACTGGTCGGAGCCGCGTTCGACGTGCCCTCGCTGTACGTCCCCGGCCTCGCCCTCGCCGCCCTGTTCGCCGGGTTGCGGGTCTGGGTCGAGCTCGCGTCGAGAAGCGTCCGCGCCAAGGGGCTGCCGGGACCCTGGAGCATCGTCGAGGGTGAGAGCTACCCGCTCGAAATCCGGATCCAAAGCGGGAGTCTGCCGCTTCCGGGAGGGCGCATCGTTCATCCACTCGCCTCCCGCCCGGTTCCGATTGCAAAGCGCTCCAGGGGACCCGTCAAGCTGGAGCTGCGCTCGCCGCGCCGCGGCCGACGCCGGATCGAGCCGCCCACCGTGGTGCTCAGCGATCCGATCGGGCTGCATACCGCGCAGGTCTCGGGCGGCCGTGGCCAGGGGGTCATGGTGCTGCCCAGGATCGAGCCGGTGCTCAGGTGCAGGCAGAGCGGTGGCCCCGCGGACGGCACCCTCACGGGGCCCGACGGCCACCTCGGGAGCGGGCTCGGAACCAGGGCGATCGACTTCGAGATCGACGGACTGCGCCCGTACAGGCAGGGCAGCTCGGCCTCTCGCATTCACTGGCCGACCGTGGCCCGGACCGGCGAGATGGTGGAGCATCGCGTCGTGGCGGGCGGTGACTCGTCCCCCCTCGTGGTCCTCGATCGGTCACACCCCGTGGACGAGGACGCGCTGGACGCCGCGGTTCGAGCCACGGCCTCGATCTGCCATCACCTGGCCCGCGACGGTGGATGCAGGGTGCTGGTGTCGGGCGAGCGTCGCCCGCTCGAGGTCGACCCGCACCTCAAGGCCTGGCCGCAGGTCCATGCGCACCTGGCGGTGGTCGAGGCCGGCGGGACGGGGCCCACAATCGAGCGGCTGTCGCGGGCCGAGACGCTGTTCTGGGTGAGCGCGACGGAGGCAGCACCGAGCTGGGCCCGAGGAGGAGGGCGCGCCGGCTGGTACCTGGTCACGCCGTTTCCCCTTCCCGGCGTGGGCTCGGCGTTCACGGTGGCGGGCTGCCACGCGCAACGACCCGCGAGCGCCTCCCGGCGGGCGGCGGCTCGAGCAGCGTGAGCACCGCCTCTACCGCGGCGCTCGATGGGCGGCCTCGCGAGCCGACCTCGCACATGGCGGGGGAGGCCGGGCGCCTGCTGACGCCGTCGTCCACGCGCGACTCGACGATCGTTCGACTGCTGGCCTTTGCGGCGCTCGGCGTCTTTGCGGCGATCGAGTGGATCGGCCTTGTGGCGGACCCGCCCGTCGGCCGCGCAGCGCTGACCGTCGGGGCCACCCTGGCGGGCACCGGCGCGCTCGCGTGGCTCTCCCGGGCGCCGATCGCCCGCCCCCTCGCGTGGACGCTCGGCGCGCTCGCGGCGGTGGGCGCGGCGGGTGCCGGTGCGGCCGCCATTGGGGTGCCGATCCACCTTCTGGCACCCGGAGGATGGGGCGAGCTCGGCGACCGCCTGACCGGCGGGCTGAGCGCGGTCGGCGAAGCGGACTACCCCTACGGGGGCGGAGACGAGTGGGCGCGTCTGACGATCTTGGTCGGCCTGCCCCTGTGGCTCGGCCTCGCGGGGGCGCTGGCCTTCTGGCCGACGCGAAGCTCGACGCCGAGCGTCCGCGTTGCGGCCCTCGTAGTCGTAGTCGGCGCGTACGTGACCGCGGCCTCGGCGAACCCGCCCGGCCCTTCCGTGTGGCAGGGGCTCGTGCTGCTGGCGCTGATGGCCGGGTGGCTGTGGCTTCCTCGACTGGAGTCACGGGAGGCGCTCCGCGCCGGCGCGGTGGTCCTGGGGGCGGGCGTGATCGCCCTACCGCTGGCCGCGCGACTCGACGGCGAGCATCCATGGCTCGACTACCGCAGTTGGGATTGGTCGTCGAGCTCGAATGGCGACACGTTCAGCTGGGACCACTCATACGGACCACTCGACTGGCCGCGTGACGGAAAGACCCTGCTCCAGGTGGAGAGCGACGCTCCCCATTACTGGCGCACCGCGATGCTCGACCAGTTCGACGGCGTCCACTGGGTGCGCTCCGACGACTTCAGCCTCGGCGCGCTGGAGCTCCCACGTCGAGCAGTGGGAAATGGCTCCACCATCGACGTCTCGAAACTCGACCGCGAGTGGATCCATCAGATCGGCTTCACGGTCCACTCGCTGCGTAGCGACCTCGTGGTGGGGGCGGGAACGGTGCTGGCGACCGAGGGGCTCTACGGGCCCCAGCCGACCACCGGCGGCCTGGCGCTGCCCGGGAACGATCGCCTCGTGGACGGCGACACCTACGCGATCCAGGCCTACGTCCCGGACCCCACCGCCGAGCAGATGGTGAGGTCCCCCCCGCGCTACTCGCGGGACCTGGCGCGGTTCACGACGATCGAGCTGCCGGGTGGAGATTCCTTCGCCGTGCAGCTCCGCGGAGGGTCGCGGCCGTCGTCCGCGCCGCCCCACGCCGGCGTCCACGACCGCGCCACCATCGCGCGGGTGCTCGGCGACTCGCCCTATGGCCGTATGTATGGCCTGGCCCACCGAGTCACCGACGGAAAGCGGACCACCTACCAGGCGGTGCACGCGATCCAGGAGCACCTGCAGCGCAGGTACACCTATAGCGAGTCGCCGCCTCAGCACGACTACCCGCTTGCGGCCTTCCTGTTCGAGGACCGCTCGGGCTACTGCCAGCAGTTCTCGGGAGCGATGGCCCTGATGCTGCGCATGGTCGGCATCCCAAGCCGGGTCGCGGCGGGGTTCAGCGCCGGACAGCCGGCCGGCCGGAAGAGCGAATACGCGGTCCGCGACCTGGATGCCCACTCCTGGGTCGAGGTCTACTTCAACGGCATCGGCTGGGTGACCTTTGACCCCACCCCCGCCATCGCGCCCGCCGAGTCCCAGGCCAGCGGCCTCGGCCTGCTGCGATTCCCGACCGCCGTGCTGGGGGACCAGGCCTCGCGGAAGGTTCGCGGCGGCCCCAAGCCTGGGCGAGTCGAGCAAGCACCGGCGCCGCAGCCATCGGATGGGGTCCCGCCGTGGGCGTTCCCGGCCGCCTTGACGCTCGCCCTGGCCGTGTTCGCGAGCGCGATCGCCGTGCGCGCGTTCCGATACCGCTCCCTGCCGCCGCCGGCGGCGGCGGATGCCCGGCTGCGGGAGCTCGAGATGGCTGTCGTCCGTCTGCGTTCGTGGCCCCTCACCGGCACGACGCTCCTGTCACTCGAGCATCGCCT
The DNA here is from genome assembly GCA_963755775.1 of uncultured Actinomycetes bacterium. Lineage (GTDB taxonomy): Bacteria > Actinomycetota > Thermoleophilia > Solirubrobacterales > 70-9 > AC-56. The sequence continues at coordinate 127,167 of CAVWKY010000010.1, forward strand.
GGCGAGCACCGCCTGTCCGGCAGCGGCGGGCTACGCGGCCAAGCTTCGCCAGGCCCGCTATGGCGGACGAGATCCCGGCCAGCCCAACGGGCGTGAGCGCCGAGCGATGCGCCGCGAGCTCAGCCGTGGGCTCGGACTGCGAACCCGGCTACGTGCCTTTCTCGCCGTGCCCCCCGGCGGCCCCTCGCCGACCCCGGGCGCGGGTTGACGGGGGCGGCGAGTCGGTGAGCGCGCCTCGTATGCTGGGCGCGAGCATTCGATGTTCTTCCGCCAGGTGATCCACGAGGACCTCGGTTGCGGGTCATACCTCGTTGGGGACGAGCGGGCCGGGGTTGCCGCGGTGATCGACCCCCAGTGGGACATCGATCCCTACCTGCGGCTGAGCCGGCTCCACGGGGTCCGCATCGAGCACGTCCTCGAGACGCACAACCACGCGGACCACGTCTCGGGCCATGGCCGGTTGGCGAGAGCCACCGGCGCCACGATCCACGTCCACGAGCTGGCCGGGGCGGAGTACGCGCACGAGCCGTTCGCCGACGGCTGGAAGCTGGCGCTCGGCGAGCTGGAGATCGAGGCGCTTTACACGCCGGGGCATCGCCCGGAGCACACCTCATTCGTGCTTCGGGACACCACCCGCGAGGGCGACGCGTGGGCCGTGCTGACCGGCGACTCGCTATTCGTCGGGGACGTCGCGCGGCCTGACCTGGCTATCGAGGCGCGCGACGGCGCGGCGCAGATCTTCGACTCGCTGCACGAGCGCCTGCTGTCGCTGGACGACGACGTCGAGGTCTGGCCGGGGCACCTTGGCGGGTCCCTGTGCGGAAGCTCGCGCATCGACAACAAGACGTCGTCGACGATCGGATTCGAGCGCCAGCACAACCCAGGCCTCGGGATCACCAGCGCCGCCTCGTTCGTCGACGCCGCGGTCGCCGACCTTGGCGCCCCCCCACCCAACGTCGAGCGGATCGTGGCGCTGAACCGCGGCCCGCTCGTCGAGGAGCTCGGCACGCCTGCGCCGTTGACGCCCCGGGCCGTCGAGGTGGCGATCGCCGAGGGCGCGATCCTGGTCGACGCGCGAACGAACGAGCAATTCGACGAGGCCCACATCCCCGGCGCGATCAGCGCATCCGCCTACGACACCGGCTTCGCCACCAAGGTGGCGCAGGTGGTCCCCGGGGAGGTCGAGCTGATCGTGGTCGCCGCCTCCGATGGCTACGAGCTGGAGGCGGCCGAGCTGCTGGCGTCGGTTGGCCTGCGAGTCCGAGGCTTCCTTGACGGGGGCATGACCGCCTGGCGCTCCGAGGAGCGTCCGGTGAAGAGGATCGAGCTGATCGACGTCGATGCGCTGGCACGGCGCCTCGCGAGCGATGACGGCGTCCTGGTGCTCGACGTCCGCGACGACGACGAGTTCGAGCGCGGTCACATCCCCGGCTCGCTCCACGTCCCGTACGGCCACCTGCTCGAGCGGCTCGGCGAGCTGCCCCGCGACCGGACGATCGCCGCCGTCTGCAGCGGCGGCAAGCGCAGCGGCCTCGCAGCCTCGCTCCTGCAGCGCGAGGGCTACGACTCCGTGATCCACGTAGCTCACGGAGGCACCGGCACCTGGCAGCGCCGCGGCCACCCCGTCGAATCCGCCTAGCCCCAAACCGAGGCCCGGGCGGGTCCGAGGGCTGCATCGCGACGCTCTCCAGTTGTCATGACAATGGTCATGACAACCTCCGAGCCGACCCTCTCGCGACGTAGAGCCCGGTTGTCGTGACAATTGTCTGTGACAGCTGGAATTGCGTCGCGAGTCAGCCCTCGGACCCGCCGGACTTCGCGTCAGCGCGCGCGAGCTTCTTGCCCGGGTTCAGCAGACCCTTCGGGTCGAACGCCTTCTTGATGGACGCGTGCAGGTCGAGCCCGCGCGGGGCCCATTGCCGCGCGAGCTGTCCCCGCTTCAGCGAGCCCACGCCGTGCTCGCCTGAGATCGATCCTCCCAGTCCGACCGCCAGGTCGAACAGCTCCTCGACGGCCCCCCGCGCACGCTCCAGGCCGTCGATGTCGTGCGGCGCCACCAGGAACGTCGAATGGAGGTTTCCGTCGCCGGCATGTCCCCAGCTGCACGCCTCCAGCCGATGGCGATCGCCGATCGCCACGGTCTCCTCGATCGCCTCGCCCAGGCGGTCGAGGGGCACCACGATGTCCTCGCTCACCTTCCCTCCGCGGTGAGTCTCGATCGCGATCGAGACTCCGTCACGCCAGCGCCACAGCGCCTCCACCTCGGGGCGCTCGGCGGGCGCCGTCACGGCGAGCGCCTCAGGGGCCATGGCATCGGTCAACTCGCGCTGCAGGCGCTCGGCCTCGGCCCTGGAGCCGTCGGCCTCGGCGATCACCATGAACCCGGCTCCTGGGGGAACGCCGCCGGGAAACGAGCCGCCGGCCGCTGCCAGCGCGCCCGCGTCGAGGTACTCGAGCGCCGCAGCCGTGATCCCGGCGCCGACGACGCCCTCGATCGCTCGGCAGCCGGCCTCGGCGCCGGGGTAGGTGGCCACGACCGGCAGCGCCGCCTCGGGTGCCGGAATCAGTTTCAGCCACACGGCCGTGATCACCCCGAGCGTCCCCTCGGAACCGACCAGGAGGCTCTTCAGGTCGTACCCGGCCACGTCCTTGCGGATCGGCCCGCCCACCGCGACCACCTCGCCGGGCGGAACGACGGCCTCCAGCCCCGTTACCCAAGCGCCTGTCACCCCGTACTTGAAGGCGTGCGGGCCCCCGGCGTTGGTCGCGACGTTGCCCCCGATGTGCGATTGGTCCGCCGCGCCCGGGTCGGGTGGAAACAGCAGGCCGCTCTCGCGGGCCAGGCGGCGCACCTCCCCCGTCCGCAGTCCGGCCTCAACGCACATCCTCCACAGAAGCGGCTCGAAGGAGCGCACGCTCCTCATCCGCTCGAGGCCAAGAACGACCCCACCTTCGGGCACCGCACCCGCGGCGAATCCGGTCCCGCCGCCCCGGGGCACGATCGGCACCTCGTGCTCGTAGCACCATCCGACCACAGCGGCCACGTCGTCGGTGCTCGCCGGCAGCGCCAGGGCGTCGGCGCGGCCCCCGATGCCGCGTCGCTCGGTCGCATCGGTCAAGTACGCCGGCGGCGCCGGGCCCACGGCCTCAGGTCGGAGCAGCTTTGCGAGCTCCGTCTGGATCTCGGCCGAGCGGCGCCCGGGCTGGGTCTCCTCCTTTACGGCCAACGCGGGTACGTCCCGGGGCGAGTATCCCACCGCGGGGACCGCCGTGGCCCGCAGCAGGCCGTGCAGGGCGCGAACGCGCGCATGTCCCCATCCAGCGATGTGCGTACACTGGCGCGCCAGTCAGGGGAGGCGTTTTCGTACTCGAAAGGATGTCTCGTGCCTGTATATGTGTGCCCCGCGTGCGGGGAGCGGTTCAGCCCCGAAGCCGGCTCGATCATGCCGAGACCCTGCCCGCGCTGTCTCGAGCGCGCCGGCCGAGTGGTCGAGATGGTCGAGCAGGGGTCCAAGTCGCCGGCCCAGCCGGGCAAGCAGCGCTAGTCGGGTAGCCGAGCCGAGGACCAACGATGACGGGAAAGGCCGACTTCACACCGGAGGAGTGGGAAACCGTCTTGAAGGGGTCGCCCAGCGCGGGCATGATCGTGGTCATGGCGCAGCGCGGCGGGAGCTTCCGCGAGAGCTTCTCGATCGCCAAGGTATATGCCGAGGCACGGCAGAGGCACGGCGACAGCCAGCTGCTCGACGAGATCGCCGCGACCAAGCCCGAGATCGACCACACGCGCTACCACTCGTACGAGGAGCTCAAGGAAGCCGGCCTCCAGCACCTCCGGGACGCCGTCGCACTGCTCGAGCAGAAGGCCACTCCGGAGGAGGTGGACGAGTACAAGCGCTTCGTGCTCACCCTCGCCCACCGGACGGCGGAGGCGCACAAGGAGGGGTTCCTCGGCCTCAGCGGCGAGCGCGTATCGGAGGCGGAGCAGGCCGCCGTGGCGGAGATCGCCGCGGCCCTTGGAACCGAGGCCTAGGGGTCCTCAGGTCGGCTGCGCGGTCATCGCCCAGACCGCCACCAGGTAGACGATCAGGAGCAGCGAGACGATGATCGTCGACCCGCCGGCAAGGCCTGAGCCGGCGAGGGGACGGTCGCGACGCACCGCGAGGCCGGCAAGCAGAGCCGACACGAGGATCAGCAGCAGGCCGATGTCGGCGGCGTTGTAGCCGATGACCACCCATGCCAGGTCGGCGTCTGCGACGTCCTCCTTGGAGGCGATCCACTCGGCGCCCACCCGCATCACGATCCACCCCGGAAGCACACCGAGCAGCAGCGACCGGTAGCCCAGCCGCGCCAGCGCCGGGCTGCCGTTGCGCCAGGCGAGGATCAGGGCCGAGGCGGCCAGCACCAGTGCCCCCACCAGCACCATCGCTCCGAGCACGTGAACCAAGAGCGGGAAGTTCCAGCTGTCGGGACGAACCACTGCGACCACCTTCATACCCCGGGCTTGTAGATCATGACCACCAGCAAGGCGAGGACCGCGAGGGAGCGAAGCCAGTGCATCAGCGATGCCTGCCGGGCCTCGGCGACGACAGCGCCCCCGTCCCCCGCCCCCGCGATCGCGGTGTACCCGAGCTGCGCGCGACGGCCCAGCTCGGTGGCGATCGCCCATAACAGGATCGAGGTGATGATCCAGCCGTCCCAGACCTCGTAGCCGTCCACGTAGATCGCCAGCCAGATCCCGAACACGAGCGTCCCCAGCCCGCCCGCGGCCCATAAGAAGTTCGCGACCGCGAGTACGCGCGTGTCCGTGGCCGCCCCAAGCGCGAAGGCGCTGAACATCACGACCGTCGCCACCAGGGCGAAGGCCGACAGCACGTGCAGGAACAGCAGCCAGTCGTACATCCGCAAAACCGTAGTCCCCGGCCCGGCGGCGAGGCGATCCGGCGCCGCTCCGAGGCCGGCGCTACTCGACCGTCCAGGTGTCTCCGGAGCGAAACAGCGAATCGAGGTCGTCCGTGCCGACGCCGGCTCGAGCCGCCTCGAGCTCCCTGGTCGTCGCCTCCCCGTAGACGGCGCGCTCGACGTCGCGGAAGATGCCGATCGGCGTGGGGCCGCTGGGGCGCTCGGAGAGGTGGGCCAGCGAGAACGCCATGCTGGGATTGGGGTCGTGGGCGTCGTGCACCAGCAGGGCGTCCGTGCCGGCCTCGTCGATCGCCAGATGCCCGTCGGGGCCGCGGACCACTCCGCGCTCACCGTCTGCCCCGACCCGGATCGGCCTGTCGTGCTCGAGCCTGATCTGGTTTGCCTCTCGCCCCTTGCCGCGCACCGCGTCGAAGGCCCCGTCGTTGAACACGTTGCAGTTCTGGTAGATCTCGATGAAGGCGGATCCGCGATGCTCCGCCGCGGCGCGAAGCACGCCGGCCTGGTGCTCGCGGTCGGTGTCGATCGTCCTGGCGGCGAAGCTGGCCTCCGCCCCCAGGGCGAGCGCGATGGGGTTGAAGGGGTGGTCCAGCGAGCCGAACGGGGTCGACTTGGTCACCTTCCCCTCCTCGCTCGTCGGCGAGTACTGGCCCTTGGTCAGGCCGTAGATCTGGTTGTTGAACAAGAGGATCTTGATCGGCACATTGCGGCGCAGCGCGTGGATCAGGTGGTTGCCACCGATCGACAGGGCATCGCCATCGCCGGTGACGACCCAGATCGAGAGGTCCGGCCTGGCAAGCGCCAGTCCCGTCGCCAGCGCCGGCGCCCGGCCGTGGATACCGTGCACGCCGTAGGTGTTCATGTAATAGGCGAACCGGCCGGCGCACCCGATTCCCGCCACCCACACGATCCGCTCCGGCGGCAGCCCGAGCTCGGGCAGGAACTGCTGGACCGTGGCCAGGATCGCGTAGTCGCCGCAGCCCGGACACCAGCGGGTCTCCTGATCGGAGGCGAAGTCCTTCTTGGTCAGGGTGCCCACCGCGTTCCCGTTTCCGTGCAGGTGGCCGTTTTCCGCTGCGCCGCTCACAGTCTCTCCACGATCGCTTCGTCCAGCTCCTCGGCGAAAATCGGCAGTCCCTCCACCTTCGTGTAGCTCATCGCGTCGACCAGGAACTCGGCGCGGATGATTTTCACGAGCTGCCCGCTGTTGGCCTCGGGAATCAGGACCTTTGGATAGGAGCGGACGACCTCGCCGGTGTTGGAGGGGAGCGGGTTCAGGTGGTGAAGGTGCGCGGCAGCGACCTTCTTGCCGCGGCGCCGCAGACGCCGGACGGCCCCGGTGATCGCCCCGTACGTCGACCCCCAGCCGAGGACCAGGAGCTCGGCGCCTTCCTCGTCGTCGACCTCGAGCGCGGGGATGTCGGCAGCGATCCCCGCGACCTTGTCGGCGCGCAGGCGCGTCATGCGAGCGTGGTTCTCGGGCTCGTAGCTGATGTGTCCGGTGACGTCCTCCTTCTCTAGTCCGCCGATCACGTGCTGAAGTCCCTCTGTGCCCGGGCGCGCCCACGGGCGCGCGAGCCGCTCGTCGCGGGCGTATGGCTGGAACTTGCCGTCGTGGTCGGTCCCGGTGGCGAAGCGCGGGTCGATCTGCGGCAGCTCGGCCGCGTGGGGAAGCGACCACGGCTCCGAGGAGTTCGCGAGGAAGGTGTCGGAGAGCAGGATCACCGGGGTGCGGTAGCGGACCGCGATTCGCACGGATTCGAACACCGCGTCGAAGCACTGAGCCGGGGTCGCGGCGGCGATTACGGGCAAGGGCGACTCGCCATGGCGGCCGTGGATGGCCATCAATAGGTCGGCGGCCTCGGTCTTGGTGGGCATGCCGGTGGACGGCCCGGCCCGCTGGGTGTCGATCACGAGCAGGGGGAGCTCCAGAGCCACCGCGAGGCCGATCGTCTCGGCCTTCAGATCCATGCCCGGGCCGCTCGTCACCGTGACCCCTAGATGGCCGCCGAACGAGGCCCCGAGCGCCATGTTCGACGGCGGCGATTTCGTCCTCCGCCTGGACCGTGCGAACCCCGAAGCGCTTGTGCCGCGACAGCTCGTGCAGCAGCTCGGACGCGGGGGTGATCGGATAGCTGGCCAAGAACAGCGGCAGGCCGCTGCGAGCGCTGGCGGCGATCAGACCCAGGGCCGCAGCCTCCGTCCCGTTGACGCTGCGATACACACCGGGGTGGGCGGGAGCCGGCTTTACCTCGTAGTGGACCTGGAGCAGCTCCGCCGTCTCCCCAAAGTTGTGCCCGGCCCTGAACGCCGCCAGGTTGGCGCCCATGATGGCCGGCTGCGAGGCGAACTTCTCCTCGATCCAGCGGACGGTCACCTCCACGGGGCGGCTGTACATCCACGAGACGAGGCCGAGCGCAAAGAAGTTCTTCGACCGGGCCGCCTCGCGGGAGGTGATGCCGTCGATGCCCTCCGTGGCCCGGACCGTCATCGAGGTCATCGGCACCCGGAACACCTGGTAGTCGTCGAGGGTCCCGTCCTCGAGGGGGCTCGAGTCGTACTCCGCCTTGCGCAGGGTGGTCTTCGTGAACCCGTCCTCGTTCAGGACCACGATGCCACCACGCTCGAGCTCGCGCAGGTTCATTTTCAACGCGGCGGGGTTCATGGCCACCAGCGCGTTCGGTCGGCCGCCCGGGGTGAGGATGTCGCGGGAGGCGAAGTGGATCTGGAACGCCGAGACGCCGGCCAGCGTGCCCGCGGGCGCCCGGATCTCGGCGGGGAAGTCCGGCAGCGTGACGAGGTCGTTGCCGATCAGCGCAGTGGCAGCCGCAAACCGGTTGCCCGCGAGCTGTATACCGTCGCCCGAATCGCCCGCGAAGCGGACGACGATCCGCTCCTTTTCCTCAAGGACCTTGCTCAAATCGCTCTCTGAAAGCGCCCGGCGCCTCCTCGAGCGATTCTACGCACCGCGCTCGACGGCCGATCAGATGCCTTCGGAGCCGGCGACGTCCGTCGCCGTATCCTCGAGCGGTCCGCGACGCGCTCGACGACTTCAGGGGCTATATGCCCGCGAATCCGTCACACCGCCATCGTGGGGGCGACTCCGGAACGACGTCGTCAGCGACTCCCAGCTTGCGCCCGAAGCACTTCGCGAGCGCATCGCTCGCCGGAGGCGACCGCCCCTCGGTCGGGGCGGTCAGCCGGCGCCGCCCAGCACGTTGCGGAGGAAACGGCGAGTGCGGACCGCCGGCGCGCTGCTGCCGTCGTAGAGGTCGGCCACGTGGCCGGCGCCGCGGGCGACGTAGTCGCGCGCGTTGGGGAACTCGTCCTCGACCATGCGCCCCTCGTCGGGCGTCGTGATGTTGTCGAGCTCGCCCGAGACGACCAGGACCGGCGCCCGCGTCGGATGGTCCCCGGGGGAGATCGGGCGGCTCGTACAGCTCAGAAGGCCGCGGCGCCGTGAGGCAGTACTGGTAGAGCGTTTCGGAGGACAGCGCCACTTCGCGGGGGCTGAACGGCTTCAGCGCGTCGTTGTGGTAGCTGCTGACTTCCTCCTCCAGCTGGCGGCGCCGCTCCTCCTCCGTGGCGTCCTTTTCCCACAGCAGCGGATAGTCGTTGCAGCTGAACACGTCCTCGGCCATGACCGAGTAGTGGTGCAGGTGCCCGACACCGAGCTTGGCGTCGGCGATCAGCACCTTCCAGGGGTGAGAGTCCCCGTGGCGAAGCTTGCTTCCGGCGCTGTCGATCCGCAGGTAGCTGTCGGGAACCCCGTAGGCCGCCACGGACAGCACGTCGATCAGCGGCCCGACGCCCTTGTGCCTGGAGCGCAGGAAGTGGACCAGCCTGTGCAAGCGCTTGTTCGCGTTCCCGGAGCAGTCGGGCGAGCGCCGGCAGGCGATCGAAATCGCCCGAACGCCGGTCTCGATCAGGCTCGGGTACCAGGCGCTCTCGCCTCGCGTGGGATAGGCCCCATCCAGGACCAGGGCGTTGAGCGTCCCTGGGTGTCGGAAGGCGTAGGACTGGGCCAGGAAGGTCCCGTAGGAGTCTCCGTAGAGCGTGATCCGGCCCAGGCCCAGCGCTCGCCGAACGTCGTTGATGTCGTCAGCGGCTGCCGATGTGCGGTACGAGCTGAAGCGTGAGCCGAGTCGTTCGGCGCAGATTGGAAGCGCGATCCAGTGCGGCGCCCGGCCGGACTGGAGGTCCGGACAGTCCAGCGGTCGCGAGCGGCCCGTCCCGCGCAGGTCGACCATCACCAGCTCGCGACGCTGAAGCAGCGAGCCGAACAGCAGCACGAACGACCGGACGGTCCAGGAGCTGGCGTACCCGGGACCCCCCTCGACCGCGACGATCGTGCCGCGGGAGGGCTGCTGGCGCTGCTTTCGAGGCAGGACGGTGAATCCGACTCTGGTGTTGCCGAGTGACGGGTCCTCCCGTTCGAAGGGGACGCTGATCGCCCCGCAGCGAAGCGAGGGCGGGCCGGGCCCCTCCTTGCAGGGATGGAGGTCGCGCAGGCTCAGGGAGGGAACCGCGTAGGCCGCCTCGCCTCCCTGATCCCCACCGCCGCAGGCACCGAGCCCCAACACGAGTACGGCCATGCAGGTCGCGATGCCGCCTGATGACCCGCGATGCCGGATCGCCTGCCCCATGGGCGAATGATCCGGCAAGGCGCCGGCACGCGCGTTGCGGCGAGGAGGGTGGGCACCGGTGGGAACTGGTATCCGCGACTCGTGCCCACGGTAGGCTCGTCTCGATGGAGGGGTCGGAACGGGGGAACTGGCCCTACGCAGCCAAGATCGTCCTGCTGGCCGCGGCCTATTACGGCGCCGCGAAGCTCGGCCTTGGCCTCGCGTTCGCTGCGCCCAACGTCACCGCAATCTGGGCGCCAACCGGGATCGCGCTGGCGGCGATCATCCTCTGGGGCTACCGGGTGTGGCCGGGGGTGGCACTGGGAGCCCTGCTCGCAAATGCGTGGACGGGCATTCCGTTCTACAGCGTGCTCGGGATCACGATCGGGAACACGCTGGAGGGACTCGCCGGGGCCTACCTGCTCTGCCAGGTCGCCGGTGTTCGACCGTCGCTGGAGCGGGTACGCGACGTGCTGGCGCTGGCGGTTCTGGCGGCGGGAGTGAGTACCACGATCAGCGCCACCATCGGAGTCGCCAGCCTTCTAGTTGGCAACGAGATCTCCTCGAGCGAACTGGGCTCCGTCTGGCGAACGTGGTGGCTCGGTGACATGGGGGGAGATCTCGTCGTCGCCCCGGCAATCCTGGTCGCCGCGACCCACTGGCCCTTCCGGAAGGCACCGGGACGGCTGCCTGAGGCCGTGGCGCTGGCTGCGGTCGTGCTCGGCGTCAGCGTCCTCGTGTTCTCTCAGAGCACCCCGCTGACCTTCCTCGTGACGCCACCGCTGGTCTGGGCCTGCCTTCGGTTTTGGCAACTGGGCGCAGTGGGCACGGTTCTGCTGATTGCGGGCATCTCGATTCCGCTGACGGCATCCGACACCGGGCCATTTGCGGGCTTTGCCCCTGACGAAAGCCTGCTGCTCGCGCAGGGGTTCCTTGGCGTCGCCAGCCTCACCGGGCTGGTGCTGGCGGCGGTGATCACTGAGCGCGCACGGGCCGAGGAGACAGCCGAGCACATCGCCCGTACGCTCCAGGAGAGCCTTCTCCCCTCCCACCTTCCGACAATCCCGGGGTTTGAGATCGCGGCCGACTTCCGTCCGGCCGGTGAGCACTACCTCGTCGGAGGTGATTTCTACGACCTGTTTGCGCTGCAAGACGGAAGCTGGACCGTTGTCGTCGGAGACGTGCTCGGCAAGGGGGCGACGGCGGCCGCCACCACCGGACTGGCCCGCTACACCCTGCGAGCGGCCGCAGTGCATGAAAGGCAGCCGAGCCGGATTCTCACGCTGTTGAACGACGCGATCCGGAGGCAGTCCCCCGACCAATCGTGCACGGTCGCCTGTGGGCGCCTGGAGCCGAAACCGATGAACGGTGCCCGACTGACGCTTTCGGTGGGCGGGCATCCGCTACCGCTCGTGCTTCGCCGGGATGGCCGCGTCGAGCCCGTCGGGAAGCCCGGCACCATCCTGGGGGTCTTCTCGGACCCGGAACTGACCGACGAAACCGACGACCTGGAGCCTGGGGATTCCCTCGTGCTTTATACGGACGGGCTCACCGACGCTCATGCCCCGGAACGGGTAGTGCAGCGGGCGGGTCTCGTCGCGGCACTTGAGGCGTGTGCCGGCGGCAGCGCGAGCGAGATCGCCCAGCAGCTCGAGGCCGCGGTTCTCGGCCCGACGACGGCGGAGCCACGCGATGACATCGTCCTTCTGGTACTACGTATTCCCGAGCGCCCCGCGACAGCGACGGTGCCATAGGGTCGCCTTACCATGAATGTCCTGGCAGAGCTTCACCTCGAATCGATCGCTGGACTTCCGGTTGCGCGGCTACTCGGCGAGATCGACGGGTCGAACGTGGCTGACCTGCGAGGCAGGCTGACGGATGCCGCCGGCAGCCAACCCGACGGCCTTGTGGTCGACCTGACCGAGCTCGAGTTCATGGACAGCACCGGCATCCGCATGCTGTTCGACCTGGCGGCAAGCCTGCGGCGGCACCAGCAATCGCTGCGCGTCGTGGTCCCGGACGAGTCATACCTGGCCGGCATTCTCGAAACGGTGGGACTGCGCCGCGCCGCCCCCACCGACCAAACGGTGGACGCCGCAGTGGCGGCGATGGGCGATGCCGGGGAGAAGTCGTACGGCGGCTGATCGCCACCTCGCCGGGCCCCCCTCCCCTCCACGCCATGACAGAATGCTGGGTGGTGAAGGGAGTGCCCGGGAGGCGCAATCGGACCAGGGTCGCGGCCGCAGCTCTCGGCGCCGCCGCCCTCGCGGTCGCAGCGCTCCTGCCGTCCGTCGCGCACGGCGGACCGCTGCCCAGGATCGACACGAGCGACGCCGATCGCTGTGACTTCATCGCGAAGCCAAACCGCGGGCTGTGCCTGCTGCCGTTCCCCAACGACTACTACACGGTCCGCGACGCCAGCACGCACACCGGGCTGCGGGTAAACCTGAAGACCCCGGCGACGCCGGCGAACGTCGACGGTAAGCACGTGGACGCTCGCCCGTACAACGGGAACGACGGCTTCAGCCCCGGCCAGCCGATCGTCCTCAAGGTTCCCGGCCTGAACAGCGAGGCCGCGATGGAGCGGACCGGCGCAGCGCCCATCAACGACATCGGCCGCTACCGGGATCCGAACGCACCGATCGTCCTCATCGACGCCGATACCGGGAAGCGGTGGCCGATCTGGGCCGAGATCGACTCAAACGCAACCCAGCCCGACCGGGTGGCGCTGGAGATCCACCCGGCCAAGAACCTGGTCCCCCACCACCGCTACATCGTCGCGCTGCGGAACCTGAAGACGGCCGGCGGCCAGACGATCCAGGCCCCTGCGGCGTTCCGCTACTACCGCGACCGCGTCCCCTCCGACCAACAGGCGATCAACCGCCGCCGCCCGCACTTCGAGAGCATCTTCCAGACCCTGAGCCAAGCGGGGATCGCGCGGCAGAACCTCTACCTGGCGTGGGACTTCTCGGTCGCGAGCGACCAGAACATCGCCGCACGAGTGCTCCGCATGCGAAACGACGCCTTCGCCCAGCTCGGCGACCAGAATCTCACGGACCGGATCGTCCAGGGCCGCTCGCCGGCGTTCCGCGTCAGCCAGGTGACGAACTTCACGCCATCGCAGAACGAGCGGATCGCCCGCGAGGTGAAGGGAACCTTCACCGTTCCCTGCTACCTGGTGCCGAACTGCGCGCCGGGCGGGCGGTTCCAGCTCGACGCCCGCGGCCTGCCCACCCGTAACGGCGACTGGACCGCGAACTTCGACTGCATCATCCCGCGCTCCGCCGTCTCGGGGTCGCCCGCGCCGGCGCGCCCGTCGCTGTACGGACACGGCCTGTTCGGAAGCGCCGGGGAGGTGACCTCGAGCGGCCAGGCGGAGCTCGCCGACACCTACAACTTCGTCCTCTGCGCCACGGACGAGATCGGGATGTCGTCGGCCGATCTCGGCAACACGGCCGGGATCCTTCAAGACCTCTCCTCGTTCCCGGAGCTGGCCGACCGCCTGCAGCAGGGGCTCCTCAACGAGCTCTACCTCGGTCGGTTGATGATCCACCGCAACGGCCTCAGCCGCCACCCCGCGTTCCACGTCAACGGCACCCTGGCGACGCCGTCGGTGATCAACCGAAACCAGCTCTACTACGACGGCAACAGCCAGGGCGGGATCATGGGCGGCGCGCTGACCGCGGTGTCACCGGACTTCACGCGCGCGGCGCTCGGCGTGCCGGCAATGCGCTACTCGCTTCTCCTCCCCCGCTCGATCGACTTCGACAGCTTCGCCGCGGTTCTCTACCCGCGCTACCCCGACGAGCTCTCGCGCCCGCTGCTGCTCTCCTTGATCCAGATGCTGTGGGACCGCGGCGAACCGAACGGCTACGCGCGCCGAATGACCGACCTGCCGCTGCCGAATACGCCGCCGCACAAGGTGCTCTTGAACGTCGCCTTCGGCGACCATCAGGTGACGAACTGGGCTGCGAACGTCGAAGCCTGGACGATCGGCGCCTCCACGCACGCGCCGATCCTCGACCCCGGGCGCTGGCCCGGCGTCGACCTGCTGTTCGGCATCCCCCGCATCACCCAGTATCCGTTCCGTGGGTCCGCGATCGTCTACTGGGACATCGGGCCCATCAGGCCGGACCCGGACAACCCAGGCGAGACAATCGGGGTGGCCCCGCCACCGTTCGCCAACGTGCCGAATCGCGGGGGCGAGGACCCGCACGGCGCGCCTCGCGGAGCGCCCGACGCGTTGAAGATGGTCTCCCAGTTCCTGCGGCCGAACGCGAGTAGCGCCATCACCGACGTGTGCGGCGGCAAGCCGTGCTACGCCGGCGGCTGGACCGGGCCCTAGCGCGAACCCGCTGTCACGGCGTGCCGATTCCCCGCAGGAACGGCACCAGGCGGTCGAGGAAGGCGTTGCTGGGATAGGCCCCCGCCGGGTCGTTGTGAGCGTACGTTGCCTGGCGGTTCACCAGCGTCAGCTTCGACGGCGGCAGATGCGACTGTTGCGCCAAGGCCCGTGCGGCGTCGAGGACCCGCTGCCCCCCCAAGGAGGCGGCGAAGGCGTAGATCGGGACCTTGATGTCGTCGCCGTGCGTCGCGGGCACCGAGAGGACGTGCTGGGCCGGGTTGCGGTTTCCGGCGGCCACCGCGCCGGAGTCGATGCTCAGTCGCAGCGGGTGGTACCAGGCGACGCCATCGACGTCGGTGAGGCCCGACCCGAAGAACATCCTCGCGTAGCGCACGATCGGCGTGATCTCGCCCGCTTGGATCCACCCTCGGGGATTACCCGCGGCCGCCAGCTTCCCAACGTGGGCCTGAAACGCGGCCACGTTGGGGGGCGAGGTCTGGGTGTCCGATGCATACCCCCATTGGGCGAGGTTGGTGGCCGGCACTGGAGGCTTCAGGTTGTCCGGCAGCAGCGGGAAATCCTGGGCCAGCGCGGGCGCCGTTCGGCTTGATGATCGCCGCTCCAGCGCCGCCTGTGGCGAAGAGTCCCGCGAAGGGGGCCGGGATCCCCCCGAAGGCGAGCCACGGAGTGCCCGCCTGGAGGTCCTGGAGCTCCTGCTCGGCCTCGTCGCGAGTGATTGGCGTCGGGCTGCTGCCGCCGTCGATGTACACGAGGCCCGAGAGCCCCTGTGCCCCGGCCTGGCCCTGGAAGTCCCAGGTGGCGTACGCCGTCGTGATCGAGCCTCCGAGCGAGTGCCCGCCCAGGACGACCCGGCGACCGTTCTGGCGCGCAGCCTGCACGACGCGGCGCAGGTCGTTGATCTCGACCCGCATCCCCCAGTCGCGGGCAAACCCGACCTCCGAATCGGGGATCAACCGGAAGTGGTTTGTGATGCTGGAGTCGACGAGCCAACGCAGGTAGTAGTCGAACGAGCGCTCGGCGGTCACCCGCCGCTCCTTCGACAGCTGGAACACGGACTGGTCCTCGAGCAGGTTCTCGCGGCGCTCGACCGCCCACACCTGCCACCCGGGGAGCTCTTCGACGAGCGTCCTCGCCATCGGCCCGAAGTAGGCGGAGCCCGCCGAGGTGCCCGCGTTCAGGACCAGGACGTTCCGAGCCTGGGGTGAGCCGAACTTCAGCACGCCAACCTTGTCGAGGCGCGGCGGAGTACCCGGGGCGTCGAACCCGTTCATCCACTGGACCTGGTGGGCCCCCGCCGGCGAGGCGGCCGCTCCGCTTGCAAGCCCGATCGCCATCGTCGCGAGCGCGAGCCTGATTGCCGTTCTGCGGAAGTTCATCGTCCCCCCTCGCTTGCCGGTCGGTGAGCCACGTGCGGCATCGTGCGAAGCGTACCGCTGGTTCCCGATCAGCCCGATTAGGTTGGCGGGATGTACCCGATTCCGAGCAACTGGCGGCTGCGGGCACCCGTGCGCCCTGCCGTGTGGCGTGGCCTTGGTGCCGCGATTCCGGTCGGCCTCGGCCTGCTGCTTGATCTCGAGCTCGACGCGCCCGCCGCGGGGGGAATCGCGGCTGGGGCGTTCATGGCCGGGTTCGTGGCGTTCGATGCCCCGGGGCGCACACGTTTCGTGTGGCAGGTCCTCTGTGCTCCGTTGATCGGCGCGGCGGCCGCGCTGGGTGCCCTGACCAGCGAGCCGGCCGCCCTGGCAGCAGCGACGATGACGGTGTTCGCGACCGTGGCCGGACTCTCCGTGGCCGTCTCGCGGCGCCTCTCCATCGCAGGCATGACCTGCGTTCTGGCCCTGCTCGTCGCCCAAGGGCTCTCGCTCGACGCGCACGAAGCTCTGGATGCCTTGCTGCTGGGCGGTGCGGGGGCCGCCCTTCAGGCGCTGCTGTCGCTGTCAGCCGGGCGTGGCGCTGTCGGCGCCGACGATGTCCACCCGATCGCCGGCGTCCGCGAAGTCGCAGCCGTCGTCCGCGCAAACCTCACGATGAGGTCCGCCAGCCTCCGCCACGCCCTGCGATGGGGCGTCGCCCTGGGAGTGGCCGTTGCTCTCTACCACGTAGTGGATCTCGGCCAGCACGGGTTCTGGATACCGCTGACGGTGCTGTTCGTCCTCAAGCCTTCGCCGGGCGAGACGCAGGAACGGATCGTGATGCGGGCTGCTGGGACGGTGGCGGGGCTTGCCATCGCGACCCCGCTAACGCTGCTGACGGACGGACACGACTTGGCGAATGCCGCCGTGATCGCGGTCGCCGCCGGGTTCTCGTTCGCCTTACTCGCGATCGAGTACGCGCTCTTCACCACAGCGATCACCACCTTCGTCGTCGTCCTGGCCCACGCGCTCGGAGAACCGGCCGTGGAGGCGGCGGACGAACGGGCGATCGCCACGAGCCTGGGCATTGCGATCGCCGCGCTGTCCTTCGCGGTGTGGAGCGAGAGGCGAGCCGGGCCACCGGATCGAAGCGCTCCGCTCTGATGAGATTGGGCCCGTCGGGGGCGGCCACCGATGACTGTTCGGACCGGGGACGGTCTATTCCAAGGAAGCAATTAGCTCGGGAAAGGAGCATCGATGCTCGCGGAAAGCAAGGCATACAGTGGGTTCGCAGTCGACGATCTGGCGAAGGCTCGCGATTTCTACGGCGAGACGCTCGGGCTCAGGACCTCGGTGTTGGATGAGGAGAACGGCCTGATGACACTGCACCTCGCCGGTGGCCGGGACACCCTGATCTACGTGAAGCCGGACTACACGCCGGCCACCTACACAATCCTCAACTTCCCCGTGGACGGGGTCGATCGGGCCGTGGAGGAGCTCGGCCAGCGAGGGGTGAGCTTCGAGCGCTACGAGGGTTTCGAGCAGGACGAGAAGGGGATTGCCCGCGGGCCGGGGCCGCAGATCGCCTGGTTCAAGGACCCGGCCGGCAACATCCTCTCGGTCCACCAGGAGGACTGAGGCGGATCACGCGACTGCATGCAACCGTCGGGCGATCGCGACCAGCGATCGCCACCGCTGGTGCACGCTCGTGAAGTTGAGGGCGTATAGCACCCTCAACTTCTCGACCGTCATCGCCAACCGTCCTACGAGCGAGTCGCGACGCCACCGATCGTGCGTCCGTCCCTTCCCGCCTGATCAGTCCAGGCGCTCCGGCAAGCCGAAGCGCCCGAAGAAATCCTCGTACCGCTCCGGGATCATCGGCTCCTCCGGCCAGCGCCGGTAGGCGTCGAGATCGCGTGAGTCCGTCGCGCGTGCGATGAACGCGGTCACGTCGCTGATCGATCGCCCGTGGAAGGACAGAACGTTGAGCGCGAACGCCAGATATGCCCCCTCCCCCTCGTGCCAGCAATAGAAGGCAAGGGTCGGCTGGCCGTTCGCCCGGACGGGCACATGGCGCCAGCGCCAGTCGCCCGAGAGCGGGCCAACACCCATGAACTCGAGCAGCGCCTCGCGCCCCTTGTGCCAGCTCGGGGCGGGCGGCATCGAGAAGCAAGCGTCGTCGGCCAGCATCGCCACGACGCCCTCGATGTCGCCACGGTCCCATGCATCCACGTAGCCCTCGACGACCTCGCGTACGCCATCGTCGCCGAGCGTGCGGAGGGTCGCCTGCTGGCTTTGCTCAGGCAGCCGATCGTCGACCGTCGCACGCGCGCGCTGGAGTGCGCTGTTCACCGACGCCGTCGTGGTCTCGAGTGTCTCCGCGGTCTCCTTAGCCGAGAACCCGAGCACCTCGCGCAGGATCAGCACCGCGCGCTGGTTGGGCGGGAGGTGCTGAAGCGCCGCGATGAAGGCGAGCTCGATCCCCTCGCGCTGCTCGTAGCGCGCCTCGGGCGCCGCGAATCCGTCCTCGACGCCGATCTGCTCGTCTGGATACGGCTCCACCCAGACCGACTCGGCAAGCGGCAGGTGAGGCCCGTCGTGGGGATCGATCGGCGGGCCGTAGTCCACGGGTAGCACCCGCTTCGGCCGGCGCGCGATCGCATCCAGGGAAGCGTTCGTGGCGATCCGGTAAAGCCAGGAGCGAACCGAGCTCCGTCCCTCGAACCGGGGCATCCCCCGCCAGGCCCGGAGGAGCGCTTCCTGGAGCGCGTCCTCGGCATCGTGGACGGAGCCCAGCATGCGGTAGCAGTGGGCGTGGAGCTCTCCGCGGTGTCGCTCGACCAGCTCCTCGTATGCGCCCTGGTCTCCGCTCCGGGCCGCCTCGAGCAACTCGCCCTCGCGCGCGTTCGACGCTTTCGCTGCCGTGCTCACGTCTTCGCAGGGTAGACCCACCCGCCGCCCGAGGCCATCACGGGCGGGGGGGCGGACTTGCATGACAGCGGCGGGCCGATTAGTTCCGTGCGCTGCGACGGTCAACAGTGCACCAATGCCTGCCACGGTCTCGAGCCCAGTAGTCCACCTGGAGCTGCACACGGGCGACCTCGCCCGCGCCCGGGAGTTCTACACCGGGCTCTGCGGGTGGAGCCCGCAACGGATCGACGCGGGAACCGGCTCCTGTTCCTATCTGGCGCTCGAACTGGGGCGCGGGGTCGGGGGCGGCATCGTGGAGTGCAATACTCGCCGCCCCCTTTGGCTTCCGTACGTCGAGGTCGAGGAGATCGCCGGCGTGACGGAGCGGGCGCGCGCGCTCGGGGGTTCGGTGCTGCTGGAGCCCCGCGAGGGCCCCGCGGGCTGGCGCAGCGTGATCGCCGTGCCGGCCGGCGGCGAGGTCGCCTTCTGGCAGCCGAAGCGCTGAATTCGCCCCCCGGGGCGACCGATGAATTCCGGTTTTGCCCCCGGTCTGAACCCACAATGGCAACTGCAGAGACACAAACGACCACACCGAATGAGGACGCCGTGATTGCCGAGCGGGCGGCCGACCCAAATCGCTGGATCGCGCTCTACGTGCTGTGCATCGGGATGCTGATGATCGTCCTCGACGTCACGGTCGTGAACGTGGCGCTGCCCTCGATCCAGAACGACCTCGGGTTCTCACAGTCGAGCCTGGCGTGGGTAGTGAACGCCTACCTGATCGCCTTTGGCGGACTGCTCCTCCTCGCCGGGCGCTTCGGGGACATCCTCGGCCGCAAGAACGTGTTCCTGGCCGGCCTCGCCCTGTTCACCTTCGCCTCGCTGATCTGCGGCCTGGCGCAGAGCGCGGGGGTCCTCGTCGCGGCCCGCTTCGTCCAGGGTGTCGGCGGTGCAATGACCTCCGCGGTGATCCTGGGAATGATCGTGACGATGTTCCCGGAGCCGCGCGAGCAGGCCAAGGCGATCGGCGTCTATGGGTTCGTCGCCTCCGCGGGCGGCTCCATCGGCCTCTTGGCCGGGGGTGTTCTCACCCAGGCGATCAACTGGCACTGGATCTTCTTCATCAACATCCCGATCGCGATCGCCACCGCGGCGCTTGCGATGCGGCTCATAAAGAGGGATCAGGGCATCGGCTTCGGCGACGGCGCGGACGTCCCCGGCGCCGTCCTGATCACGGGCTCGCTGATGCTGGGCGTGTACACGATCGTCAAGCCGGCGGCCGAGCACGGCTGGGGCTCGGGCCAGGCGCTCGGACTCGGCGCCGTTTCGCTTGCGCTGCTGGTGGCGTTCGTCGTCCGCGAGGCGCGGACCCGCAACCCGTTAATCCCGCTGCGCATCTTCCGCTCGCGAAACGTCTCCGGCGCGAACGTGATTCAGGCCCTGACGGTCGCGGGAATGTTCGGGATGTTCTTCCTCGGATCGCTCTACCTGGAGCGGGTGCTCGGATATGACCCCCTGGAAATCGGACTCGCCTTCCTGCCGGCGACGCTCGTCATGGGGGTGCTGTCCTTCCGCTACACCGAGCCGCTGATCACCCGCTTCGGCGCCCGCAGGACGCTGCTTCCCGGGTTGGTGCTGATCGCTGTCGGGCTCGTCCTCTTCACGCAGGCGCCCGTCGACGGCAGCTACGTGCAGAACGTCCTGCCGGTGATGCTGGTGCTCGGATTCGGCATCGGGGTCTGCTTCCCGTCGCTGATGTCACTGGCCATGTCCGGGGCGACCCAACAGGACGCGGGCCTGGCCTCAGGCCTCGTCAATACCACCGCACAGGTGGGCGGCGCGCTCGGGCTCGCGATCCTGGCGACCGTGTCCACGACCCGAAGCGACGACCTGATCGCCGGCGGGGAGCCCATGGCCTCGGCGCTCACCAGCGGTTACCACCTGGCGTTCCTGATCGGGGCGGTCCTGGTGCTGGCCGCGGTGGTGGTGGCGGTCACCATCCTCCAGCCCGAGGAGCGGGCCGAGGCGCTGGCGCAGGAGCAGGCATCACCCGAGGCCGCTCCCGCCCGGGCCGAGCGCGCCTGCTCCGAGGCCGCGTGAAGTGGGCCATGGAGCCAGGTCGTGGGGCGCCGTCCAGGACCTGCTCACGGAGCCGCTCGCGAGGGGGCGACCTCGCCCTTCACGTACTCGATGAACGCCCGCGCTGCGGGTGAATGGTGTCGGCGCTCGCGCCATAGCAGCGCCACGGGCAGCCGAACCGCGGGGCGCAGCGCCCGGACCTCGACCGGGGGGCCCTGGCGCTCGGTCAGGGAGCGCGGGAGCACCGCGGTTTCGAACCCGACCGAGACCAGGCACCGAAGCAGGAAGGGATCGCCGCTGTCGAGCGAGGTCCGAAGGGATCGGCCAGCACGGGAGAACTGATCGTCGAGCGCCTGCTTGATGGCCGACCCGGCCCGCGGCGTGATCAGGGGGCGGTCGGCCAGCTCGGCGATCGTCACGCTGCGGCGGCTCGGCGCCTGGCTGGGCGGGAAGGCCGCCACCAGCTCCTCCTCGGCGAGCCGCTCGAAGGCGAACCCGGCGGGCAGCTCGCCGAAGACGAGGGAGAAGGCGGCGTCCACCTCGTCGTCAGTGAGATAGCCGAGCATGTCCCCCGCAGTGCCCTCGCGCAACGCCACCTCGATTCCGGGGTAGGCGTCGCTGAAGCTCGCCAGCAGCCGGGGGACGTCGAGCTCACCCGCCGGCAACAGAGCACCGACGGCGATGCGGCCCTTTACCAGTCCCTGAAGGTCGTCGATCTGCTCGCGCACGTCCTCGACCTCGGCCAGGATCCGCCGGGCGCGCGAGGCAACCGCCTCGCCCGCCTCGGTGGGAACGACGCGGCGGCTGGTGCGCTCGAAGAGCTCGGTTCCGAGCTCCGCCTCCAGCCGCCGGATCTGGTGCGAGAGCGCTGACTGGGCGACGTGCAGCTCCTCCGCGGCGCGGGTGAAGTGACGATGGCGCGCCACTGCCTCGGCGTATCTGAGCTGGCGCAGCTCCACGGCGCGATTCATCTTATTTCACGATCAATCCCGTGAGAACTACGTCTTGCATAGATTGGCGACGTGGGCGATGATCGACCCATGCTCGAGGTTGCCGATCGCCCCCGCCGTCCGGATCAGCACCTGATGGTGAGCTGGAGCGCGCCGGCGCCTGCAAGGCTGGTGAGGACGTGACCCCGGAGCCCACGATCCGTCGCGAGCTGCGCCCCGGCGACCTGGGGGCGATCATCGCCCATCACGGCCACCTCTACTCGCGCGAGTACGGGGTCGACGTCAGCTTCGAAGCACACGTCGCCCACAGTGTCGCTCGGGCGGGGATGCAGGGGTTCCCAGGGACGCGCGAGGCGATCTGGATCGTCGAGGAAGCCGGCGAGCACTGCGGCAGCATCGGTCTCACCGACGAGGGCGACGGAGAGGCCACCGTTCGCTGGTTCGTGCTGGAGCCACACCTGCGCGGGCGGGGCCTGGGGCGCTCCCTGGTAGGCGAGGCCCTCGCTGAGGCTCGCGCCTCAGGCTACGAGCTGATCTCGCTCGAGACCTTCAGCGAGCTGACCGCGGCCGCACGGATTTACCGGGACCACGGCTTCGATGTGGTCTGGGAGGAGACGAAGCCCCGCTGGGGACGAGGTGAGATCACCTACCAGCGCTACACGCTCTCCTTGCATGCCCACTCCAAGTCGGCCGCGAGCCGCTCCGCTCGCCGCGGGAACCCGGTCCGCGCCTAGGCCTCGTCGCCTGCGGCACCGCGCTGCACGGCTCGCTCGCGTGCACTCGTGAGGGCGCTCATCTAGGCTGGGCCTGGATGGGCAAGGCCGTCTACTACTGCGCCGCCACGCTGGACGGGTTCATCGCTGAGAACGACGACACGCTCGCCTGGCTGTTCGAGTACGACGGCAGCTTCGACGGTCCCGACGCGGAGCCGGCGAAGGGCAGCTACGACCGCTTTTACGACGGAATCGGAGCGCTGGTCATGGGGGCCGTGACCTACGAGTTCGTTCTCAAAGAGCTGGACGAGTGGCCCTATGCGGGCAAGCCGACCTGGGTCCTGAGCTCGCGAGACCTGCCGAAGCCCGAGAGCGAGAACGTCGACCTGAGGATCGCCAACGCCGAGGTGGAGGACCTGTACGACGAGATGATCGCCGCGGCGGGAGACGGGGACCTTTGGGTGGTGGGCGGCGGCAACGTGGCGTCGCAGTTCGCCGACGCGGGCCTGCTCGACGAGTTGCATGCAACGGTCGTCCCGGTGGTGCTCGGCGAGGGCAAGCCGCTGTTCGACCGGCGCCTGCCCAGCGGCCCGATGCAGCTGATGGGAACCAGGAGCTTCGACAGCGGAATGGTCGAGCTGCGCTACGAGGTCGGCGGATGACGCCGGCAAGCTCACCGCCGCCGCTCAGCACCAATCCGCTGGTTCGCATCCGGGAGGACCTGGGCGTCGAGCGGCGCGCGACCCGCCGGGGGCCCCTGCCTCCCGGCTCGAAGCTCCCGAGCATCGCGCGCACCGAGCGGATGCGCCGGGACCCCCTATCCGTGCTGCTACCGGCCTATCAGGAGCATGGGCCGATCTTCGCCATCCGGATCTTCCACTCGATCCAGGTGTTCATGCTGGGTCCCGAGGCAAACCGCTTCATCCTGGTCACCGACCGCGAGAAGTTCCGCTGGCGCGACGGGAGCCTTGGCGACCTGATCCCCCTGATCGGCGACGGCCTGCTGACCACCGACGGCGAGTACCACGACCGCGCGCGCGAGATCATGGTCCCGGTCTTCCACCGCGAGCGGATCGCGGCCGCCTCCGACGTGATGACGGCCGAGGCCGAGAACGCGCTCGCAGACTGGCGCCCCGGACAGCGGATCGACCTGTACGACTGGACCCGGCACGTGGCGATGCGCGTGGCGATGCGGGCGCTATTCGGGCTCGATCCGGATCGGGCAGGGGTCGACGTGGCGGCGACCTTCGAGCGCGGGCTCTCGTTCTACGAACGGGAGTACTTCCTCCAGGTGATGCGCGGGCCCGGAAGCCCGTTCGCGCGGCTACGCCGCGTGCGGCACACGCTCGATCGGATCATCCTCGGCGAGATCGCGCGCCGCAGGCGGGCCGGGGACCCGGGCGAGGACATCCTCGGCCTCCTGATCGAGACGCGACACGAGGACGGCACGCGGTTCACCGACGAGCAGGTCCGCGACCAGGTGCTGACGCTGCTGTTCGCGGGCCACGACACCACGACGTCGACGGTCGCCTTCCTCTTCTACGAACTCGCCCGCCAACCCGGATGGGCCGAGCGTCTTGCGGCCGAGCGAGCCACCGTGGTCGGCGATCGCGCCGCCGGCGCCGATGAGCTCTTCCGCGAGCTGCCCGAGCTGGGGATGGCGGTGGACGAGACCCTGCGCCTGTACCCGCCGGCGTGGATCGGCCCCCGCCGCGCGGCCGAGGACTTCGACTTCGGCGGCTACCGGGTGCCGGCTGGGCTGCCGGTCAGCTACTCGTCGTGGGCGAGCCACCGGCTCCCCGACGTGTTCGAGGACCCGGACGCGTTCAGGCCCGAGCGGTTCGCGCCGCAGGAGCGCGCCAAGCTCCCCAAGGGCGCCTATGTCCCGTTCGGCGGTGGCCCGAGGATCTGTATCGGGATGCGGTTCGGCGAGCTCGAGATCCGGGCGATCGCGGCCGCGATCCTGCGCAGCTTCAGGCTGGACCTCGAGCCCGGCTGGGAGATGCGAGTTCGCCAGATGCCCACGCTGTCGCCACGCGGCGGCCTGCCGGTACTGATCCGGCGCGCCTAGCCGCGAACCGCCTCGAGCGAGAGCCCCCTTGCGGTGACGCCTGCCGGCTTCCGTGCCGCCGGCCGCGCCCTGGGAGCCATCGGCCTGCCGACGGTGATCGTCCAGGAAGGTGGCTACGACCTCGGTGCAATCGGCGACTTGGTCCGTGAGGCCCTCACGGGCATCACCGAGGGGTTGGCCGGGTAAATCGGTCCAACCCCGCGCCGCGCCGCCCGCCAGTAGTCGCTAGGCGAGATTGTTAACAAATACTGGTAGGAACTTGATCTTCCCTGAAGAATCTGCATAGCGTGCCGCCAATGGCATCCCATTCCAGGCAGGGCCTTCCCCGATCCGAGGCCCCGGAGCGGACTCGGCCCATGTCCCGCGGGGCGCTGAGAACAGCACTCCTCGTGGTCGCGCTTGCGGCGGCCAGCGCGCTCGGCGCCGCCCCGCCTCGGCGGCCGCGCCGGCTTCCTGCGACGCGGTCGCAGCGCCCGGCACAAGCGCCCGCAATCTGGTCGACCGGCTGATTCCGGGCCAGACCGGCTGCTTCCGCTCCGGCACCTACACCTTCTCCCTCCTGGGAATCAACCGGCAAAACATCACCCTCGCGCCGTACGGCTCGCAGGAGGTGACCCTGCGGGGAGAGATCAAGGTGCGGCCCTCGGGAGCCGGCTCGACGATCGAGGGCATGACGCTCGACGGCCGCGGCGGCGAGGGCCGCATCGGCCCCAGGATCTACGCCGACCACGTGACTCTGCGCGACAACGAGATCACCAACCACCACACCTCGATCTGCGTCCAGATCGGCAGCTGGTATGACGGACCGCCCCCAAGGGGGGTCGTGATCGCGCGCAACCTGATCCACGATTGCGGCGAGCGCCCGACCACCAACAAGGACCACGGCGTCTACGTCTCGGAGGCCAGGAACACGGTCATCCGCGACAACTGGATCTACGACAACGTGGACCGTGGGATCCAGCTCTATCCCGACGCCGACGGCTCGAAGGTCACCGGCAACGTGCTCCTGCAGAACGGCGACGGGATGGTGATCAACGCCGACTCGAGCAACAACGAGATCTACGGCAACATCATCTTCGACTCGGTCCTCGGCTGGAACATCTACGGCGGAAACGACGGCTCGGGATCGAACAACTACATCCACAACAACTGCCTCCGCGGCCTGAACCCCGATGCCGACTACAACGTCAACGGCGGGATCGAGCCTGACGAGGACCACTACCGGTCGAGCCAAAACCGGGTTGCCCCCCGCCACCACGTGTTCGTGAACCGCAAGGGTCGCGACCTGCGGATGCAGCCGGTGAGCGCCTGCCGCGGCATCTACAAGGGCACGATGTCGCTCCCCGGAGCGCCGAAGCGCTGAGCGCCCCCGTCTGACTCGTCCCATCCCGACGGCGCCCATCGCGGCCCATCCCACGCGCCGCCCGAACTCGCGTCCATCAGCCGGCCGCCTCACGTCAGAATGAACGAGAGGTCCCTTACGCGATGGCGGAACCGATCCAGCCACAGAGCCGGCGAGCCTCCAACTCGCGCTACCGCCCCCGGGGGCATCTCCGGCACCTGGCCGGCCTGCTGAGCCCCACCGCCGCGATGGCCGGGAGAGTCGCCTTGGAGGACAAGGCCGGATTGCGATGGCAGCGACTTCGAGCGGCGGCCGAGGACCGGCTGCGCCAGAGGCTTCGGCCGACGCGCCCGCGGATGCGTGCCCTGACTGCCGGGCCCGGCGGCAGGTTCGAGTGGCGCGAGGCCCCGGCGCCGCCGCCTCCCGGGGCCGCGGGCGCGATGGTCCACCCGATCGCGGTCGCAACGTGCGATCTCGACCGGTCGCTTGGCCTCGGCGCGACGCCGTTTGCGCTTCCACTGCACTTCGGCCACGAGTGCGTGGCGGAGGTGTTGTCGGTGGGCGAGCGGGTGACGACGGTTCGGCCGGGCCAGCGGGTGGTGGTGCCGTTCCAGATCAACTGCGGGGACTGCTCTCCCTGCCGCCAGGGGCGGACCGGCAACTGCGCGAGCTTGCCGCCCATCTCGATGTACGGCTTCGGGGTCGGCGGGGGTCACTGGGGCGGCGTCGTCTCCGACCAGCTCCTCGTCCCCTATGCCGACGCGATGCTCGTCCCGCTCCCCGACGGCGTCGACCCGGCGGCCGCCGCCAGCGTTGCCGACAACGTCAGCGACGGCTACCGCCACGTTGCCCCCTACGCTGACGAGCTCCTTGCCCGGGACGCCGACGCGGACGTGCTCATCGTGGCGGGGATCTCGCGCCGGCCCGTGGTTACCGCCAGCGTGCCTCTCTATGCCGGCCTGATCGCTCGGTCGCTGGGCTTTCGCCATGTGCACGTCGTCGACAGCCGCGCCGGCGTCCGCGAGCACGCAGCGGCGCTCGGATTGCGGCCGTTGAAGCCGTCGCAGGCTCGCCGGCACCCTCCCGCCCCGCTGGCGATCGACACCTCCGGCACCCCGGCGGGCCTGCGCATGGCCCTCCGCCACACCGCGCGCGACGGCATCTGCAGCAGCGCCGGCGGGCTCCATGCAAGCGCCCGCATCCCGACCGGGACGCTGTTTGGGCGAAACGCGACGTATCGCGTGGCTCGCACCCATGTGCGGACGCTGATCCCCCAGGTCCTCGAGCTGATGAACGCGGGCCGCCTGCAGCCCGAGCAGGTCACGACCCATCTGGCCAAGCTCGACGACGCTCCGCGCGCGATCAGGGACCACGTGCTCCGGGGCGAAGCCACGAAGACGGTGCTGGTGGAGTGACCCGCTGCGGGCGACCGGTCTTGGGTCGCCGCTCGAGCTAGCTCGCTGCGCCGCCGGCCGACGCCGTCGCGCGGATGATCCACGTCGACGCCGGCGCAATGACGCCATCTGAGCCGTGGTCGAAATCGCCGAGGACCTCGCGGATCTCGGCCTCGAGCTTGGGCCGGATCCTGTCCGCCTCCTGCCCCACCAGGCGGATCACCTCGGCCGCCGGCCCGAGCGCCATGTTGAACCGCACGGCATGGTCGAGGTCGTTTCCGATCTTGATCGGGAGATCACAGCGCTGCAGGGAGATCTCCTCGAAGCCTGCGATCTTCAGCTGCTCGCTCACGGTGTCGGCGTTGGCCATCGAGAACGGGCCAGGGCCGCACTTCGGCTCGTCGCTCTCTTCCGGCTCCTCGAGGTACCGCTCGACCACGGATTCCGCGCGCTGAACCCATGGGTTATCGAGCTTTCGCCGCCACACCACCCCAACCAGCCGGCCGCCCGGCGCCATCGCGCTCCGAACGTTTCGCAGCGCCGCCACCGGATTGGCGAAGAACATGATCCCCATGCGAGAGAACACGTAGTCGTAGGGGCCCTCCAGGTCCATCACCTGTACGTCTCCGGCGCGAAAGCTGACGTTCTCCGCACCCACCTCCCTCGCCTCGGCAATCGAGGCCTCGACGAATGGCTCCGACACGTCCACACCGACGGCTTCGTCGCCTGGCCCGACCAGCTCGGCGAGGCGCCGAGTCGTGTCCCCGAACCCGCATCCGATGTCCAGGACCCGATCGCCCGGCTTCGGCGGATAGACGCTCAGCGCGACCTCGCCGTGGTCGGCCAGTCCGCGGACGATCAGCCCGCGGTACTCCACGAATCGGTCGAACAGCACCCCGGTCCAGGCCTCGGTCGCCTCCTCGTTCTCGGCTGCGACCTGCAAGCCCTGATGGGAGGTCCTGGGCTCCACAGCGCCGATGCTACTCCTCGCCCGGGGTCTGGATCCTGAGCACGCGCGCCGTGCCGGATCCTCGATGGACGAGCCCGAATCGCGACCCGGGGGCAACCGTGGCCAGCGTGCCGGGGCCGGCCGCGTGTGAGGTGCCGTCGATCGTCACCTCGAGCTCGCCCGCGAGCGCGTAGAGCGAGTCGACCCTGGCCTCGGCGAGGTGCAGATCTGATTCGCACGGTCCCGGCAGCTCCCATTCGGTCATGCGCAGCTCGGGCAAGGCGGCCTTATGGACGACCATGCCGCTGCCGGACTGGGCGCGCTCACCCTCCCCAGGTCCGCAAACGATCGCCTCGGACGCGGGCACGCCGCCATCCTCCGGGGGGTGGCTACTGTCGAAGCCTGCCTCTCCCCCGCCGCGGCCGGCGCGCAGAAAATCGGCGAACCCGCCGTCCGGAGTGTGGAAGTTGAGGAATTGGGCGCCTGTGGGCCCCTCGTTGGCGAACGAATGGATGAGGTTCACGGGCACCGCGAGGAAGCCGCCGGCGCCTAGACGGATCCGCTCGGCCTCAGGGCCCAGCGCGAACCCCAGCTCCCCGTCCAGCACGTAGAAGGAATCGACGTGCTGGCGGTGGACATGGGGCTCCGGTCCGCGCTCGCCGGGCGCGTAGCGCGACCAGCTGATCGAGAGCTCCTCTCGGTCCGCGAGGAGCACGACCTCGCGCCGCTCCCGGCCGGTGATGGTCTCACCGCTGACCCGATTGGCCAGCGGGCCATGAACGCCGTCCCTCGGCAACATCGCGCTTAGCTCCTGCTTGTTGTGGGCCTCGAATTCCGCCAATCGCCGAGGACCTGATCGACGCCTAGGGGACGGTCTCGAACGGGTGAGCCGTCCTGTCTTCCAGCAGGGAGCTGCGGTCATTCGCCCACGCGTCGAGCAGGTGGGCGGCCCAGCGGCCCTCCAGGAAGACCAGCGCATGCGCGCCCCAGAGGATGTCTCCAGCCAGCTCCGGTTGCTGGCGGGCGAGCCCTCCGGCGAGGTCGACCGCGGCAATGTTCTCGTGGACGGCATCGGCGAGCACGTGCTCGTCGAAGAACGCCGTCGCCTTGCGGCCGAATCCGAGCCTGCGCATCCCGTCTCCGTAACGACGGTTGGGGATTGAGGAGGTCATCTCGAACAGCGCGAGGTGGCCGACGATCGCTCCCAGCCGGCGGCGGTGCAGGCCGCACAGCGACATCAGGTTGACGGTCGCCAGGGTGACCCCGGGGATTCGGTCGAGGTAGGCCCCGTACGCGGGATCGAGGCGGACCGCGCTCATCGACTCGGCGAACATGCTCGCGTGGATCCGCTCCGGGCGGCCGCCGCCGTACTCGTCGGCCTGGACCTCCACGATCGCCGCCTTGGGGCTGCCGAACATGCGCGGGATCGCCCACGTGTGCGGATCGGCCTCCTTGAGCTGGTAGGCGGAGCGATGGATCATGAACTCCAAGAGCTGCTCGATGCCCGCTTCGCGCTCGATAAAGCGCGAGAGCGACGGCGCATCGTCGCTCTCGGCGATCTCCCGCAGCGCCTCCGGGACCCGCGATGGGTCGTCCCCGTTCATGACCGGCTCGCCGACGCGGCCGCGAAGCTCCCGCTCGAAGGCCGATTCGAGCTCGCCTCGAACCGCGAGCAGCGACGGCTCCCACTCCCACCGGGGATCGACCTCGTCGAAGCTCCTGTAGAAGAGCTCGTAACAGACGTATAGGGAGAGGTGAAGATCCTCATCGGCCAGCCTGTCGTCAACCCGGACCGGGATTGACTCGATCTGGTGAGGCTCTCCGCGAAGCGCTTCCACCAGCTGCTCGCTGATCCAGCCTCGGGGACAGGGAAGAGATGGCACGGTTGTTACCTACCCTGCGCGGTCACGCGAAAAACTGCGAGCGCTTGCGCCGTGCCGAGCGGCACGGCAGGGCGCGCGAGGGCGAAATGCGTGAGCGCCGGCGAGGCGGGTATGGGAGGCGAGCTGATGGAGACGGTGATCACCGCCTATCGCGACGGGCCGCTGCTGGTTCGCGGGCCGGTGCGCATCGAGGACCAGGATGGACGCGAGATCGTGGTCGAGCGCAAGGTCGTGGCCCTGTGCCGCTGCGGGAAGTCGCGCAGCCGGCCCCTGTGCGACGGCACCCACAAGCTGACCCGCTTTCGAGCGCCCAGCGGGTTGGAGGATGGGTTCGCAAACGCAAGCCGAGCCGCGGCGGCGAACGGCGCATCGAACGGGCGCCAGGTCTAGGCCGGCGTCCCGCCCGCGGTTACGCCACGTCGAGGAAGCGCTCCGCCAGCCAGGCGGCCAAGCCGACGGCGCCTTCGCTCTCGAAGGTCTCCCGCTGGCGAATCGCGCCGTTCGCATCCGCCAGCCTGCGCGCGCTTGCCAACAGCCCGGTCGAGCCCAGACGGTGGCTCGCCGGTTCGAGCTCGCCCATCAACTCCACCAGGCGTTCCCGGGTCGGCTTGGTCTCGCCGCTCTCCAGATCGGCCATCCGGCCCTCGACGCCGTAGCGAGCAGCCGACCAGCGGTTCTGTTCTATGCGCCAGGTGGGCGCGGCGACCAGGTCCTCGCCAGCGTCGTGTCGTTCGCACAGCCAAGCCGCCAGGCAGTGGACGAACCCCACGATGCCGGCCGCGTCGTCCAAGCTCGTCTGGGCGTCCGGCACGCGCACCTCGACCGTCCCGAATTCGGCGTGGGGCCTGAGCTCCCACCACCACAGTCGTGGCTCGTCCACGGCGCCCGCGAGGGCGCCCCAGCGGAGCTCTCCCGCGAACGACGCCCAGGTCTCGATTGCGGGCGGCACTCCCTGGCGGGGAAGCAGCTCGGCGATCTTCGGCCGCACCGACGCCAGGCCGGTGTCACGGCCTTCGTAGATCGGCGCGTTGGCGGCCAGGGCTGCGATCTCCGGGAGGTAACTGCGCATCGCGTTGTAGACCCGGAGCGTTCGATCTGCCCCGCCGATGGAGACGTGCACCTGCAGCGCCGCGACGAGCTGGCGGCGCGCGATGCCTCCGTACTCGTTGCGGATGTGCTCATAGCGCTCGGATGACCCCAGCTCGCCCATCGCCGGGGAGAACGGATGCACGCCGGCGGCCGCCGGGCGGGCCTCGCCGCGAGCGGCGTCCGCAAGGCCCTGACGCCCCGCCGCCAGCGAGGCCAGCGCCTCCTCAGCGCTGGGCGTCGGAGCGGTGATGATCTCGAGCTGGGAAGCGGGAAGCTCCGGCTTGAACCGCGGGTCGCCCTGAAGCCGGGCGAGCAGGGCCGCCGCCCCTGGCCACAGGTCGAGGGTGTCGGTGTCGAGCAGCATCACCTCGTCCTCGATCCCGACAGTCAGCGGCTCGGGTGACTCGAAGACGGCCTCCAACTGCGCCGCGGTGAGCGTTCGCAGGTCGAGGTCTGACCCGGCCGACACGATGGGGCACGATACGGGCCGTGCGGCTGGTGGTCCTTCCCGGCGTTCTGCGACCACCCAGCGACTGCTGGCTCTTGGCGGCGGTCATGCGGCGGGACGAATTGGCAAGGCGGGCGTCGGTGCTCGACGTCTTCACCGGAAGCGGTGCCCTTGCCGTCTCGGCGGCGCTGGACGGGGCCGAGTCGGTCACCGCGGTCGACCTCTCCAGGCGCGCCGCGCTAAACGCCAGGATCAACGCGCGGCTCAACGGCGTCCGGGTCCGCTCGCGGCGCGGTGACCTCTTCGCCCCCGTGCGCGGCGAGCGCTACGACCTGATCCTTGCCAACCCTCCGTACCTCCCGAGCGGAAATGACCAGCTGCCCACGCGGGGCGCGGCGCGCGCGTGGGAAGGCGGCACCGATGGAAGAGTGCTGCTCGATCGCCTCTGCGAGCAGGCCGCGACCCACCTGACCCTAGGCGGCACCGTCCTGATCGTGCACTCGTCCGTGGCCGGCGGGGAAGCCACCCTGCGGGGCCTCAGGGACTCGGGCCTCCGTGCGGAGGTCGTGGCCCGCCGCCGTGGCCCCCTGGGCCCGATCGCCTCGACTCGAGCCCAACTGCTGGAAGAACGTGGGCTGCTGAAGCCCGGGATACGCGAGGAGGAGCTGGTGGTGGTTCGGGGGACGCGCTGAGGCCGCGCGATCGTCGATTCTGCAGTTGACCACCGTATACGTGGTTAACGTCGGGCTCGTCGCGACCGACCGCCGCTTTCCCCTCGGTGCCATCCGCTGCAGCCCGCACCACCGCCATGCTTAGCGCGTGCTCGTCGCGGTGATCGCCGACACGCACCTTCCGAAGGGGGCCCGCCGCCTTCCCGACCTCTGCGTGGAGTGGATCGCAAGGGCGGACGCCCTGATCCATGCCGGCGACATCTCGACGGTGGGCGTCCTCCGGGAACTGGAGGCGATCTGCCCCGAGCTCTACGCGGTCCACGGAAATGTCGACGAGCCGGCCCTTCGCCGTGCACTCCCGGCTTCGCGTCAGGTCGAGCTCGGCGGGCGGCGCATCGGCCTGCTCCACGACGCCGGGCCGGCGCATGGCCGCCTTCAGCGCCTGAAGGCCCGGTTCCCCGAGGCGGAGGCGGTGGTGTTCGGACACAGCCACATTCCGCTGCACGAG
Organism: uncultured Actinomycetes bacterium; assembly: GCA_963755775.1. Taxonomy (GTDB): domain Bacteria; phylum Actinomycetota; class Thermoleophilia; order Solirubrobacterales; family 70-9; genus AC-56. The sequence goes on from CAVWKY010000010.1 coordinate 159,434, forward strand.
CGCTCGGCGGGCTTCCAGATCCTCAACCCGGGCAGCCCGACCGAGCGTCGCCGTGCCCCGCATCGCGCCATGGGCCTGCTGCGGGTCAGTCGTTCACGGCTTCGGTTCGAGCACGTGTGGCTCGACCCGCCGTGAGCGAGCGATATCTGCAGCCATGCGCTGTCCCGGCCGGGCGCCGCGCTGGTTCGGCCTAGCTCTTTGCCGTCCGTGTCCTCCGCGCCGCCGAGCTGCGCGATGACGACCGCGGGCGACTGGCCGATCGTGAGCGGCTTGCCGACCGCGAACGGGTTGTCGAGCGCGACCGACTCGTTGGGCGCGACCGGCCCTTGGAGGAGCGGCGTCGTCGGCCCGAGCGGTTCGTGCGACGCTCCGCGGCGGGAACCTCCTCGCGCACGACGGCCTTGACCAGCTGCGGAATCTGGCGCGAGAGGAACTGCGCCATCCGCTCCTCGTCGCGGCGAATCGAGCGGGCCATCTTCGCCGTGTCCGCGTCGTTGAGACTGTCGGCGAGGGCCTCGATCGCTGAGTAGGTGGCGATCTCCTCGTGCTCGTTGAAGTACTCCGTCTTCGCGTTCTTGAGCATCTTCTCGGCCTCGCCGGTGCCCCTGAGCATGTGCAGCGGTCCCTTGGCGAGCGACTTCGCCTGGCCCACCGCCTGGCCGGCCACGCTCTGAACGCGCCCAGGCCCCTCGCCGCCGAGCTGCTTGATGCGCCGCTCGACCTGGCGGCAATGATCCTTGGTCTCGCTCAGGTGCTCCCGTAGCCGCTTCGCGTACGGCTTCCTCGTCGTCATTCCGATGTGGGCCTCCAGCGCCGCCTCGAGATCACGCTCCTTGGCGTAGGCCTCGTTCAGGTACTGGAGCAGCTTCGCGTCACGAGCTGTCTCGGACATCTTCGATCAACCTCCATTCGCAGTCATTCGCTAGCTCCTACCCGCTTCGAGGCACCTCACGCGCCTGAAACCCCTCGCGCAGGCACGGCTTTTCCGCCAGGCCCCGCGCGGGTAATCGCCCTTCATGCGAGTCGTGCTCGTGCCCCCTTCCCTCCGGACTCGCTGGCACTCGACGGCGTGACCGCCATCGGCTACACGCTCTCCTCCGAGGAGCACGAGCCTCGCCGGCTCGTCGAGCTTGCCCGTCGCGCCGAGGAGGTCGGGTTCGACTTCGCCTCGATCTCCGACCACTTCCACCCATGGGTCGAAAAGCAGGGCAACTCGCCCTTTGTGTGGGCGGTGCTAGGGGGCGTCGCAGCCACGACGAAGCGCCTTCGCGTGGGGACCGGAGTCACCTGCCCGACCACCCGGATCCACCCCGCGATCGTCGCCCACGCGGCCGCGACCGCCGCGTCGATGCTCCCCGGCCGCTTCTTCCTCGGCGTCGGCAGCGGCGAGAACCTGAACGAGCACATCCTCGGAGACCGCTGGCCGGAGACCGCGGTCCGCCAGGAGAGACTCGAGGAGGCGATCCAGGTCATACGCCTGCTGTGGCAGGGCGGGCTGCAGAGCCACCACGGCAAGCACTACACGGTCGAGAACGCGCGCATCTTCACCCTCCCGGACGAGGCGCCGCCCATCATCGTGGCCGCCGCGGGCCCCCAGGCGACGGAGATGGCGGGGAAGATGGGGGACGGGTTCTTCGGGCTCGTCCCCGACTCGAGCGTGATCGATCAATTTGAGCAGGCAGGCGGCAAGGGAAAGCCTCGCTTCGGCCAGCTGCATGTGTGCTGGGCGGCGACCGAGGAGGAGGCGAAGAAGACCGCCCGCGAGTGGTGGCCGAATGCGGTCGTGTCGGGAAACCTGAACTGGGAGCTGCCGCTCCCGTCCAACTTCGAGGACGCCTCGTCGTGGGCGGACGAGGACGCGGTGGCCGAGAGTGTCGTCTGCGGGCCCGACCCCGAGCGGCACGTGGAGGGGATCCGCGAGTTCATCGACGCAGGCTACGACAACGTCTACTTTCATCAGGTGGGCCCTGACCAGGACGGGTTCCTCCGCTTCGCCGAGGCCGAGCTCCTGCCGCGGCTGCGGTAAGCGCGCGGGTTTTCGGGTAAGCGGATTCGGCACGCACATAGAAGGAGTGCCGAATGGCAGACGTGGAAACTCAGCACAACGGCGAGCGATCGATCGCGGAGCTGGTCCAGGACCTTTCGCGACAAAGCAGCGACCTTGCCCACAAGGAGATCGAGCTGGCGAAGGCCGAGATGGCGATCAAGGCAAAGCGCCTGGGGATCGGCGCGGGAGCATTCGGAGCCGCCGGGTTGATCGGCCTGCTGGCCGCGGGAGCCCTCACGGCGACCTTGATCCTGGCGCTCGATACCGCGATGGACTCGTGGCTGGCGGCCCTGGTCGTGACCGCCGTCTACGGCGCGATCGCCGGGGTCATGGCCCTGGTGGGCAAAAAGCGCGTCGAGGCGGGGACCCCGCCGATCCCCGAGCGGGCGATCGAGAGCACCAAGCAGGACGTGGAGGAGGCGAAGCGGAGCGCAAAGGAGGCACGAAGCTGATGGCCACCGAGAAGGGCAAGACGAAGACTGACGACGCGGCCGAGCAGCGCGCGCCCGAGGAGATCGAGGCCGAGATCGAGCAAACGCGAGAGGAGCTCGGCGACACAGTCGGCGAGCTCGCGGAGAAGGCGGACGTCAAGAAGCAGGCCAAGCGCAAGGTCGAGCAGACCAAGGCCAAGGCGACCGCCAAGAAGGACGACGTACTCGACAAGGTGACGACGCAGACGGAGACCGTGAAGGAGAAGGCGACGGCTCAAAAGGAAGCCGCGGCGGCCAAGGTCAAGGAGGCGACGCCTTCCTCCGCGGATGAAGGCGCTCAAGAGGCGAGTCAGGCGGCGGGTCAGGTGGCGGCCCAGGCGTCACAAACGGCGCGCGAGAACCCGATTCCCAGCGCGGCGATCGGCGCCTTCGTCGGCGGCCTTCTGATCGGCTGGATGATTGGCCGGCGATAAACCAGGTTCGGATCGAGGAGGAAGAAGTGACTGCAGGAGCAACGAAGGCGGGCGTTTACGCGCAGCGCCTGATCGACAACGAATACGTACAAGACAACCTGAGCCGGGGCGTGGAGAGCCTGCAAGCCGCCTACGAAAGGGCGTCGAAACGGCGGGTGAGTCCCACGCAAGACAAGAAGGTGCTGGGGCAGCTCCAGTCGGCCGTGCTCTCCATCTCCGAGGCCGCTAGCGCGGTGAAGACCGGGCGCCAGAAGCCGAAGCCGCATTGGGGCAGGCGGGTCATCGTCGTCGTCGGGCTGGGAGCCGCCGGAGCGGCCGCGGTCCTGGCCGCGAACGAGGAGCTTCGCAACAAGGTGCTCGGAGGTGACTCGGTCGACACCCCGGACGGAACGCAGGCGATGGCCGGGCAGGCGACGGCCGCAACGAATTCCGAGACCAGCGGCGTCGCATGAAGCTCCTGTTCCTTCCGATCAGCATCGTCGGCGGAATCGTCGCCGGCCTGCTCGGAAAGAAGCTCTTCGAGCAGCTGTGGGGCGTGATCGACGACGAGGAGCCGCCCGAGGCCAAGCATCGCGAGATCACCTACGGAAAGCTCGCCGCGGCGCTGCTGCTCGAGGGGGCGATCTTCCGTCTCGTGCGAGGGCTGTTCGACCACGGTGCCCGTCAGGGGTTCGCCCGGATGACCGGCGCCTGGCCGGGCGAGGAAGCCCCGGAGCCCGAATGACCTCAGCGTCCGTGTGACCTCGGCCACGCGGCGGGTTGGGGAGGCACCCCCGGCCATGCAGCGCCTCGATAGTCTGCTCGGCGGAGCTCGGACGATTACCCAGGAGGTGGGCTGATGGCGAAGCAAGCGCGATCCCTGCAAGGCAAGGTCGTCGCAATCACGGGAGGCGCCCGCGGAATCGGGAAGGCCACCGCGAAGGCCCTGGCGCGTGAGGGCGCCGTGATCGGGATCGGCGATCTCGACGAGCCGCTCGCGCAGCAAACCGCATCAGAGCTTCCGACGGAGGCCATCGGCCTTCCGCTGGACGTCACCCGCCGCGATTCGTTCGCCAGCTTCCTCGACCAGGTCTCCGAGCGCTTGGGCCCGATCGACGTGCTGATCAACAACGCCGGCATCATGCCCATCGGGCCGTTCGTCGAGGAGGACGACGCCACCGCGCGGCGGATGATCGACATCAACCTCCACGGCGTCATCTATGGGATGAAGCTCGCGATCCCCGGGATGAAGCAACGCGGAAGCGGCCACCTCGTCAACCTCGCCTCGCAGGCCGGGAAGGCCGGCATCCCGGGAGGCGCCACCTACTGCGCCACCAAGCACGCGGTTGTCGGCCTAAGCGAGGCGGTCCGCGCTGAGCTCCACGAGAGCGGAGTCGAGGTCTCGATCGTGATGCCGGCCGTGGTCAAGACCGAGCTCGGCGGTGGATTGCCCGACGTTCGCGGGGTGAAGAAGCTCGAGCCCGAGGAGGTCGCCGAGGCGATCGTCAAGGCGCTCCAGTTCCCGAAGGTCGACGTCTGGGTGCCGGCCTCGAGCGCGGTGATCGACAAGCTGTTCCATCCCCTGCCACGGCGGGTCCGCGAGAGATTCGCCCGCTTGATGAAGGTCGACCAGGTGCTCGCTGAGCCCGACCGCGCGGAGCGCGCCGCCTACGAGGACCGCGCCGCGCGATCGGAGCCGGGGCTCGAGCCTGGCTCGCCCACGGCGGAGGAGCAGGAGGACAAGTCCGAGGACGCGGCGCCGGTCGCCCGGTAGGCGAGCGGCGCACGGCAAGGCCTACGCACGGCGGGGCCCACAGGGCTCCGCGGTGCGGTTGCCCGTGGCTTCAGCGGGTAGTCGGGTGACGTGTCAACGATTCTCATCATCGCCATCGTCGTCGCCGCGGTGCTCGTCATCGCGCTCGCGGTCGCGCTGATCCGCCGTCGCGCGGAGCAGCGAAGGCTCGAGCGGGAGCGACTCGCCTCCGAGGCCGCCGGCCACCGCCAGGAAGCTGATGCCCATGCCGCCAGGGCGCAGGAGCTCGGGCCGTCGGTCGACGAGGAGCGCCACCAGGCGGCGCAGCACCGGGCCCTTGCCGAGCAGCACGCCGAGCAGGCCGAGCGTCATGAGGAAAAGGTCGAGGCGCAACAGCAGCGAGTTCGACGTGAAGGCCAGGCGGCCGCTCGCCACGACGAGATGGCGACCGAAAAAGAGCAAGAGCTGAGCTAGCTCAGCTCCGCGGCTTCATCTCCACACGCGATGGCGGAGGGCGACACGGTGCATCGCACCGCACGGCGCTTGGAGGCGGCCCTTGCGGGCCGGCGCGTGACCGACGTGGGCGTCCCCAGCGCCAGGAGCCCATTGCGCCGCCAGACGGCCAGGCTCGCGGAGCTACGCGGCGGGCGCGTGCAGGCTGCCGAAGCAAGGGGCAAGCACCTGCTCCTTCACTTCGACCCCGACCTGGTCCTTCATGCCCACCTCGGCATGCACGGCTCGTGGCAGCTCCGCGAGCCGGGAGCTCCGTGGCGACGTCCACGGCGCACCGCCTGGGTGGTGCTGTCGGCTGACGACATCGAGGCGGCGCAGTTCGGCGGCGTGCGCCTGGAGCTGCGAACCGAAGGGGAGTTGCGCTCCGACCCGCGCCTTACGTCGCTGGGCCCCGATCTGCTCCATCCAGGTTTCGAGACCTCGGTCGGCGTCGCGGCCCTCCGGGCCGCGCGCCAGGACCGAGCTATTGGCGAAGCCCTACTGGACCAAAGCGTGGTCGCCGGCGTCGGGAACGTCTACAAGAGCGAGGGTTGCTTCGCGGCGGCCCTCGATCCGTGGCGCGTTCTCTTCGACCTCGACGATGCGGAGCTCGAGCGAGTGCTCGGTGCCCTGCGAGGGCAGATGTCGGCTGGGATGGAGCGAGGACGCCCGCCCCGCCAGGTCTACCGGCGCGCGGGCAGGCCGTGCACTCGATGCCGGGGCACGGTGCGCTCGCGCGGGCAGGGGGACGCAAACCGGACCACTTACTGGTGCCCAGGCTGTCAGCGCTGATCCGCGCACATTGCGCAACTCGTCATGCCACATACCTGCTTTCGGGGACTTGCTCCCCCTACGCCCCCGTCATCGCTAGCGGAAAGCCTTGACGCGGTCCACTGGAGGTGCAAGGGTCCCTTTTTTGGCGGTGGCTGGACCGCGACGCCGCAACGGCTCGTAGGTCATCCAGCTCAGATGTAGACAGGGGAGGATTCTTCATGCTCAAGTCGTTTGGGTCGCGCGTTCAAGGAAACGCTGGCGGCTCTCTCACCCGCAGCGGGACGGTCCCAGGGACCCGTCGCCGAAGTCTGGTTTGTGCGCTTGCGCTGACCGGGCTCGGGGCGCTCGCCTTCTGGACTTCTGCAGCCTCGGCTGCCGTGTTGCACCCCACGCTCGTACGGACGATCGCCACCTCCTCCTACACGCCTTCGAGTCCGGATCCCTCCGGCATCGCGTACAGGAGCTCGATCGACCGTTTCGTGATCAGCGACTCGGAGGTCGAGGAGACCCCGCTGTTTGCGAACTTCAACCTGTTCACTGCAACCCGCACGGGGGGCGGCGTTGGTTCGGGGAACACGACCGCCTACTCCAGGGAGCCCACCGACCTCGGGATCAATCCGGCCAACGGCACGCTGTTCGTCTCCGACGATGACCGTGACCGGGTCTTCATCGTCTCGCAGGGACGCGACGGCAGGCACGGGACCGCCGACGACACCCATCGCAACTTCCGGACCGCTCCCTTCGGGAGCACCGATCCCGAGGGGATCGTCTTCGACCGCGTCGACCGGGAACCTGTTCCTCAGTGACGGGGCCGGGATCGAGATCTACAGGATCAACCCGGTCAACGGCGTGTTCGGCGACGGCAACGACGCCGTCACCCATTTCGACGTCGCCCGACACGGCGCTGGTGACGTCGAGGGGCTGGGGCTGAATCCGAACTCAAACCGGCTGCTGGCGGTGGATCCGAACACGGACGCGATCTACGAGCTCGGCAAGGGCGGCGCTCTGTTCAACGTGCTGGACCTCTCGGCGATCCCGACCACGCGCTCGGTGGTCGCCGACGTGACCATGGCTCCCACCTCCAGCACTACCGACCCGCCGGGGGCCCTCGACTACTGGATCGTCGACCGGCACCGCGACAACAACAACCTGCCGAACGAAAACGACGGCCTGCTCTACGAGATGCGCTGAGCGGTCGGCTCAGCTCGACGGATCGTGGAAACCCCCGCACGCGGGGGTTTCCCGCTTCTCGGGGTCGAAGTGGCGCGGCGTCGTCAGCGCGACCGCGAGCGGCGCTTTTGCCCGACCGCGCGGGTCAACTGCGCCTTGCCCATCTTCGAGCGCCCGTCGATGCCGAGCCGGGCCGCCTCCCGCCGCAGTTCGGGCACGGTCATCGCGCCGGCGCCGCTGCCGGTGCCCTTCGTGGCACCGCGCTTGCGCGCCGCCGCCTTCGCCCCCTCGCGGCCCAGGGCGCTGCGTGTCTTCTTCGAGAGCTTGGTGATCATCTTCTTCCGGCGCGCCCCAGACTGGGCCTTCTTGACGTTCCTGCGCGCCGCTTGGCGCTGCTTCTGCGTTGCCATCTTGCGCCCTCCGGTGTGTCGGTTGGATCGGAGTCATCCTCCCACCGAATGCGCCAGGCGCTCATCCAACCCTGGTTGCCGTAGCCGGGGCGAGCTGTTCCGCAGCGCTCACAGGATCCCCCGAGAGAAGCTCGGCATTTGCGCGCCGGCAGACCCCCTCGTCGGCGCCAGCGCCCGCCAGCAGGACTCGGACCTGCTTGCGGAGATGCGCGATCTCGTCCGCTACTGCCGCGAGGGGCTCCGCCTTTAGCGCTGCCAGGACAACCACACGTGCCGACAGGCGGTCCGCAACCTCCACGACCGACGCGATCGGGGTATTCGCTCCCAGGTACACGATCCTCCATCCCCGGGCGCGCAGAACGAGCCCGAAGACCAGCAAACCAACGTCGTGGAGCTCCCCGGGCGGGCAGGCAAGGACCGCGAGCGGGCCGGACCCTGCGCTCCAATTGCGCGCCAAGCTCGCCAGGCGCCCGCGCACGACGTTGGTCCCGAAGTGCTCCTGTCCCACCGACGTTTCGCCGCGCTCCCAGCGATTGCCGACCTCCTGCATCGCCGGCAGCACAACCCGGGTCGCGAGGGCCTCCAGCGAAAGAGCAGCGATCGCATCGTCCAGGACAGCGCTCGCCTCGGCCTCGTCGAAGGCCTCAAGCGCCTCGCGCAAGCGTCGCTCCGGCTCACCAGGGAGTGCAGCGCCCGACGGCGGCGCGGGCGCGGGTTCGGAAGCTGCAAGGCGCGCCGCCTCTGCAGCCGACAGACCCGAGTCCAGTAGCTGCCGCATGGTCCGCACGCGCTCCTCATCCTCGCTGCCATAGAGCCGAAATCCCCCGTCACTGCGAACGGGGTCAAGCAATCCGTACCGCCGCTCCCACGCGCGCAGGGTGTCGGCACGCACGCCGGTACGGCGGCTGAGTTCGCCGATCCGCACGAGCGGTCCACCGGTCCTCTCCCTTTCGCGTTCAGACATTGGACAAAGCCTTGACAACAGGCAGTCTACATGGTAGAACCAGGGCGAACTCTGAACAGACCTTTGACACGATCGAGCTACAGGGGCATGAGCATGGAAAACAGACTCGCGCGGAACTCGACAACCCGAGGGCTCCTTCTGGTGGCGGCCCTCCTCTCCTTCGCCCTCTCGGTGTTTCTCTACTTCGGCGGCAGGGAGACGGAGGGAGTGTTCGTCGCCATCTGGGTCCCCTCGATCCTGGCCCTCGGGGCCTTCGTCGCCCCGCGCGGCGAAGTCCACAGCTCGCCCCACGACCCGAGGGAGGGGCGATGAACGTGGCCATTTTCGTCTACGGCAGCGTGGTCTTCGGGATCGTCTCGCTCGCCATGAGCCTGTTGGTCTGGGGGATCGTGAACGAGCGCCGCGATCGCACCCGCTTCGAGCAGGGTCGCGAGGTCTTCGGCGAGGCAACTGCCTTGATGCAAGCCTCGAACGAGCACGGGGCCCCGCGATGAGGCCGTCGCCGCTCGACCGCGCGCTTGACTTCGCCGTCCTACCGGGTTACACGCGGCTCGGGTTCGCGATGCGCGGCCTGCGGGACCAGGACGCGATCGTGGGCGACCTGACCGGCCAAACGGCCCTCGTCACCGGAGGCAACGCGGGCCTCGGACTGGCAGCTTGCGAGGGCCTGCTGAGGGCCGGCGCAACCGTGCACCTGCTAGGCCGCGATCCGGAGACGGATCGCTCGGCCGTCGCCAGGATCGAGTTCGACCTGCCGGGCGTCGGCGAGCGGCTCGTTCCCGAGCTTTGCAACATCTCGGATTCCTCCCAGGTTCGCCGCTTCGCGGAGCAGTTTCTGGCACGTCAGCCCACACTCGACGTGCTCGTCAACAACGCGGGGGTGCTCACCCAGCAGCGCGAGCGAGCCGCGAGCGGACTCGAGCTCACCTTCGCCACCAACGTCTTCGGACCGTTCCTGCTCACCTGCCTGCTGCTGCCGGCGCTCTTGGCCGGCGACTCGTCTCGCGTGGTCACCGTGTCATCGGGCGGCATGTACACGGCGCGCCTCGACGCCGACGACCCCCAGCTCGACGACCGGGAATTCGACGGGCCCGACTTCTACGCCCACAGCAAGCGCGCCGAGGTGGTTCTCAACCGACTCTGGTCGGAGCGGCACGCCAGCGACGCAATCTCGTTTCACGCCATGCACCCCGGCTGGGCCGACACCGGCGGGCTTCGATCGTCGCTGCCCCGCTTCCGCAGGCTGATGCGGCCGCTGCTTCGCGACGCGACCCAGGGAGCCGACACGATCGTCTGGCTGGCGACCGCCCCGTCGCTCGAACCCGCCAGTGGCGGGTTCTGGCACGACCGCGCGCCGCGTCCCGAACACCGTGTCCCGTGGACACGGGAGACCGCAGCGGATCGCGAACGGCTCTGGAACTTCTGCGAGCGCCTCGCCACGCTCGCCGCCCCTCCCCACCCGTCACCCGTTCGCCCCACTGACCAACCGCAACCGAAGGAGAGCCCAATGGCCCGATACAGGGGAACAGTCACCTCGCCGTACCCGGCGGCCGACGTCTGGAGCTATCTCGCCGACCTCCGCTCGGTCGCCGAATGGGATCCGAGCGTGGACAACATCCGGCTCACCTCGGGGGACCCCGGGACGGTGGGTGCCCGCTACGAGCTCGAGGTCAGTTTCCTGGGCAGAGGCCTCAGCCTCCCCTACATGACGGTGGCGGTGAACGCCCCCACACGCGTGGCCTTCGCCGCTGAGACCGAGAGCGTCTCGGTCCGCGACGAGGCCCAGATCCGCCCGCTCGCCGACGGCGGCAGCTCCGTGGTCTGGGACGCTGATCTTCGGCTGAAGGGCGCTCGGCGACTCCTCGACCCTCTGCTGCGACTGGCCTTCCACCGGTCGGTGACCCGTGCCGAAGGCGGCCTGCGTGAGCGCCTCAACGAGCGCGAGGCGCCGCGGTCGCTGCCGCGGTCGCTGGAGGAAGCGCGCGCGTGAGGCTGGCGCGCCGGAAGGCAGCGGATCGCGGTGGTCGGCGCCGGCGTGTCCGGGTTGGTGGCCGCTGCCGAGCTTCACCGGGCAGGCCACGACGTCCACGTGTTCGAGGCCGGCTCTTATCCGGGCGGTCACACGAACACCGTCGAGGTCGAGACCGCGGCCGGGAGCTGGGCCGTGGACACCGGATTCATCGTCTTCAACGAGCTGAACTACCCCAACTTCGAGCGCATGATTGCCGAGCTGGGTGTTCGGATCCCAGCCCGCGAGCATGAGCTTCTCGGTCTCCGACGGCCAGGGGCGTTTCGAGTGGGCGACCAGGGGGGCCCGCGGGCTGTTCGCGCGGCCCGGGACACGCCCTGGATCCCCGCTTTCACCGGATGCTGCGCGACCTGGTTCGCTTCAACCGCGAGGCCCGCAAGCTGGTCGGGCCCGCGGCGACGGGCCGTCCCTGCGCCGCTTCCTGGCCGACGGGTGGCTACTCGGAGGTACTTCGTCGAACGGCTGCTCGTGCCGCAGGCCTCGGCAGTCTGGTCCGCGGACCCCCGCCAGATGTGGAGCTTTCCGGCGGGCTTTCTCGCCGAGTTCTTCGAGAATCACCGCGTGCTGCAGCTGCGAGGGCGGCCCAACTGGCGTTCGATCACGGGAGGCTCGCGCCGCTACGTGGCGCCTTGATCGCGCCCTTTCGCGAGCGCGTTCACCTGCGGGCACCGGTCCGATCTCTCGCGCGTGACCCCGAGGGGGTCACGATCGAGCTGGACGGTGCATCGGAGCGCTTCGACGAGGTCGTGCTCGCAGTGCACTCCGACGTCGCGCTTGTCGCTTCTTGCCGATCCCAGCCCCGCGGAGGCGCAGGTCCTGGGCGCGATCCCCTACCAGCGCAACGAGGCGGCTGCTGCACACGGACACGAGCCTGATGCCCCGGCGGCGCGCTGCCTGGGCGAGCTGGAACTACCACCTGCTCGACGAGGAGACCGGCCGAACCACGGTCACGTACCACATGAACCGCCTGCAGTCGCTCGAGGCGGACCGCGAGTTCCTGGTTACCCTCAACCGCACGGAGGCGATCGATCCGGATCAGGGTGCTGCGGAGTGATCAACTATGCCCATCCCGTCTTCACCCCGAAGGGTGTTGAGGCGCAGGCCCGATGGGCCGAGATCTCGGGCGTGCGGCGCACCCACTACTGCGGCGCCTACTGGCGTTGGGGGTTTCACGAGGACGGGGTGTGGTCCGCTCTTCGCGCATCGCGAGGCGCTGGGCGGGCGCGGGCCCCTTGCCCAGCCGCGCGAGGTCAGCGCGGTGGTCGGCGCTCCCCGAGCGAGCTCCCACCGAGCTTCGCGAAGGCGGCATGAGCGCCTCGGCGATCTACGAGGGCTGGGTAGCGCACCGGCGGCGGGGGGCCGTTTCACCACTCCTTCCGCTATCGGATCTTCCTGCCGCTGTTGGACCTCGCCGAGCTGCCCGAGCTGCTCGATCCGATCCCCCTCTGGTCCGCCCGCCGGCCGGCGCCCGCGCGGCTTCGTTGCGGTGACTTTCTCGGCGACGGCCCTCCCCTCTCTCCGAGAGAGCGCGCGACCTGTCCTTCGAGCGCATCGGGCACCGGCCGGTCGGGCCCGGTAAGGCTGCTCGCCAACCCGCGTTACCTCGGGGTCGGCTTCAACCCCGTCTCCTTCTTCTTCCTCTACGGAGAGGGCGGCGAGTAATGTCGAGGCCGTGATCACGGAGGTCACGAACACCCCATGGGGGGAGCGGGTCTCCTACGTGCTCGACGGGCGCTCTCGTGATTCCTCGGGCACCATCCACGCCGGATTCGAGAAGGCGATGCACGTTTCGCCCTTTCAGCCGATGCAACAGCGCTACGAGACTCGAGGTCGGGGAGCCCGGAGATGAGCTTCGGGTGGTGATCAGAAGCCTTGAGGCGGGCAGCCGAGGTGTTCACCGCGACGATGGCGCTTCGCCGACGCCAGCTGACCCGAGCACGGATGGTCGGGCCTGTTGCTGCGCTATCCGCCGACCACGATCGCAACGCTCGCCCGGATCTACGCCAATGCCGCCAGGCTCTGGCTGAAGGGAGTCCCGTTCCATCCCGCATCCCAGCAGCGCTGAGCGGTGAGCGTCGTTTCGCGCCGCGCGGTTCAAGCGGTCCTCGCGCGGATCCGGTCGGGACGAATCGAGCTGCGCGAGACCTATTCGGGCCAGGCGAATCGCTTCGGCCCGCCCACGCGACCCTCCGTGCGGCGCTCCATGTCCACGACCCCCGCTTCTACGACGCAGCTAGCGCTGCGCCGGAGCGTCGGCCTTGGCGAGAGCTACGCCGAGGGGCTCTGGGACTCCCAGGATCTCGTTTCCCTGCTTCGCATCGGCGCCCGTGAGTTGTTCCGGCTCGATCCGGCGCGGCGCCGTCTGGCTCCCCTCACCCGTCCGCTGCACCGCCTCGCCATGCTTCCGCTGCTCAACACCTTTCGGGGGGCACGGCGAAACGTCGCCGCCCACTACGACCTCGGTAACGAGATGTTCGAGACGTTCCTCGATACCGAATGGATGATGTACTCGAGCGCCTACTTTGAGCACGAGGACCAGTCGCTGGAGGAGGCGCAGCGCAACAAGCTCGAGCGCATCTGCACGCGGCCTCGAGCTGAATTCCGACCACCATCTGCTCGAAATTGGGACCGGCTGGGGCGGCCTGGCCGTCTATGCCGCCCGGGAGCATGGCTGCCGCGTGACCACTACGACGATCTCCCGCGAGCAGCGCGAGTACGCCGAGAACCGGGTCCGCGTTGCCGGGCTCGAGAGGCAGGTAACGGTGCTGGGCGCCGATTACCGCGCGCTGCAAGGGCGTTTCGACAGGCTCGTCTCGATCGAGATGATCGAGGCCGTCGGCTGGGAGTACTTCGACCTCTTCTTTCGCCGCTGCTCGGAGTTGCTGGAGCCGAACGGCCTGATGTTCCTGCAAGCCATCTGCATCGACGATCGTGCCTACGAGGCCGATAAGGCGACTCGGAGCTTCGCGAACCAGCTCATCTTTCCTGGCGGCTGCCTTCCCTCCCTTGAGCTCATCCATCGCTGCCTCTCCTCCCAGACGGACATGCGCGATGTGTGGCTAGAAGACATCTCGCCGTCCTATGCGGTCACGCTGCGGAGCTGGCGCCAGCGCTTCCTCGCCGCCTCGGCGCGCCTCGAGGAGCTTGGTTTTGACCGTCCCTTCCGGAGGCTGTGGGAGCTCTATTTCGCGATCTCCGAGGCCGGGTTCCGGGAGGGTCGGCTGAGCGACGTGCAGATGTTGTGCGCGAAGCGGCGGTGGTCGGGACAGCTGCCGCTGCAGGCGCGGCAACGGCCTCTCGTTGCCGAGCCCGTGGTGGTCACTTAGCGCGGTAGGTCAGAAGACCGTTGACTGCCGCCGTTCCAACCCGGGTCGCGATGGTCCGGGGAGCCGCCGCCGGCGCCCTCGCGGCCGGAATCTGGGCGGTGCAACAGCCCCTCGACAAACGGCTCTTTCGCAGCGACTACGACGACGTCGAGCTGCTTGGCAAGCTGGTCACCGGCCGGCCGCCATGGCGGGTCGCAGGGGCGCTCTTCCACCTGGCCAACGGCGCGATATTTGGAGCCGGCTACGCGATCGTGGACCCGCGACTGCCGGGCCCACCCGTGGCCCGCGGAGTGCTGGCCGCCCAGATCGAGCACCTCGCCCTATGGCCGTTGGGTCGCGTGACGGATCGCTACCACCCGGCGCGAAGGGAGCTCACGACCCTGACCGGGAACCGCCGCGCGTTCGCGCAGGCGACCTGGCGGCATGCCCTGTTCGGGGTCGTGCTCGGCGAGGCGCTGGACCTGGCGGCGAAATCTGGCGCGCTTGCCACTTCCGCTAGCGGCGGCGCCCCATCGCGGCGATCCCGGGCAAGCGAAGGGGCGGCCGCAGGGCCGCCCCTTCGTCTACCCCTGGCCCGACGCTAGCGGGCTAGTGGCGGTGGCGCTCGGTGACCCGAGCGTCAACCTTCGCCACGCCGAGTTTGAGACCGCGGGTGAAGGCGTTGACATTGAACGTGTCGTTGAGCGCCGTCGCGGCTGTGGCCGTCAGCCGAGCCACGACGTTCTTCACGACGACCCGGCGCTCGCCCTTGCGGATCTCCGCCTCGCTCAGGTCAAGCCGCAGGATCGAGACTCGCGCGTCGCCCACCTTCGCGGTCAGGTTCGGCTTCGAGTCGATGTTGATGGAGAACCTGCGCAGGTCGAGGTGTTCGGAACCCGCGGACAGGCGAATGCCGCCGCTGTGGCGGATCTGGCCCGCCAGCGTCTCGGCGTTCAGCTTGCCCCCGGTGATCGGGAACTTGAAGCGCGCCCCGCAGGCGTCGGCCGAGCCGATCGGCGATGCGGCCACCCCGAGGCTGTCGAGCGCACCGGCGGCGCCGGGGCTGATCTTGAGCGCGGTCTTGCCGCCTTTGACCTTCAGCTGCTTGTCGCCTGCCTGGGCGGCAGGTGCCGCCACGACCACCGTGGCAAGGACTGCCACGAGGGCGATGGCGCGGATGGAACGGAACATCTGGAGACTCCTTCCGGGAGTTGGACAATATCTGGACAAGGACTATACAGAATCTAGAGTCTGTGCGACGAGCGCCGCCCCTGCGCCCTCGCCGACAGCGGGGATAGGCAGGAGCGCCGGAAGCGGGCCGCAACGGCCGGTTGCTCCCGAGCCAGCCCCCTCTAGCGTCAGAGGCGGTCCGTGCAGTGAGCCCTCAGCTCGAAAGATCGAGCCGGGCGAGCGAGCGCAGGAAGCCCGCGGTCGTGCAGCCGATGGATGCGCCGCTGCGTGGCGCCGTAGAGCCTGGTCCCGAGTCCCGCCAATCGCCCTCTGCTCCGAATCGAGGGGTAGAAGTCGTGCACCTCCATCGTCGCCTTCAGGGTCGCGCGCTCCCGGGGCCTCGTCCTCACCGGTTCGCTCGATGGAGAGGCGCAGGAATCCGCGCTCCCGCCCCTCCCGGGAGACGAGCAGCCCATCGACGATCGGCCAGGTCATCGAGCCACCTCGGTCGAGGCGCGCGTACCGTGGCGTGCCGAAGCGCAGAAGGACGAGCGACCGCACGAGCAGCACCACCGCCGGTGGCCCTGCCTGGCTCACCGCCCGGATCACGCCGAGGAAGCGTCGGCCGAGATAGCGCCAGTAGGAATCGCCCGCTCGCTCGAGCAGACGGCGGTCGGGCTCCACGGAAGCAGCCTGAGCCGGCAGCAGCTCCGCGCTGTGGATCGACTCCAAGGGACCGTCGGCGGTGCAGCTGCTCGACCTCCTCGTAGAGCAGGCGGACTCCGGTCTTGCGCATGGCGGGCGCCTCCGGGTCCTCCGCCAAGCGCCCGGCGCAGCGCGTCGAGGAAGGGAATCGGGGCGACGTCGAAGAGCGCAGCGCCCGAGGGGTCGGTGACCGTGGTCGGCGTCGAGAGCCCCTCGATCAGCGGCCGCGCGATCGCCGCGTCGACCGGGGTGACGAGGCCGATCCACAGGGAGGACAGCCAAGGGGTGAGCAGCGGCACCGGCAGCCTGCGGCGGGTCCGTGATGCCGAGGGCCTCGGCCATGCGGTCGAGCATGTCTCCGTAGGAGAGGACGTCCGGTCCGCCGATCTGGATCTCCCTGCCGCGGGAGGCCGGAACGTCGGGCGCCAGGGCGAGGTAGGAGACCACGTCGTCGATCGCGATCGGCTGGGTGGGCGTCTCCAGCCAGGCCGGAGCGATCATCACCGGCAGCCTCTGTACGAGGTAGCGGAGCGTGCGATAGGACTCGCTGCCCGCTCCGACGACCATGCCGGCGCGGAAATAGGTCAGCGGCGGTCCGTTCTCGGCCAGGAGTTGAGCGGTGCGGTGGCGGCTGCGCAGATGCTTGGACTGCGGGTGATCGCCGAGTCCCCCCAGATAGACGACCCGGTCCGATCCCCTCGCGCGCGGCCATCTCGGCGAAGTTGAGGGCGGCGCGCCGCTCACGCTCCTCGAAATCCGCCTTCCCGCCGCGGCCCATCGCGTGCACCAGGTAGATACGCGACCTCGGCGCCCTCTCCGGCTCCCCGAAGGGAGGTCCGCGTCGAGGACGTCTCCGCGATGGAGCTCCATGCCGCGTGTCGCCAGCGAGCGGGCCTTGTCGGGGTCGCGCACCAGGCAGCGCACCTCCCACCCTCGATCGGCGAGGGAGGCGGCGAGCTGCCCTCCGATGAACCCCGTCGCTCCCGTTACCAGTGCCCTGCGCGCCACCCGGGGCCGATACTAGCTTTAGGGCCGTGAGGCTGGGATTCGCGGTGAAGGTGCTCGGACGGGGAGGCCTTCCGTCGCACGACACTCGTCGCTGGCAATCGGGCCCTCACCTGCGGGTTTCGCTGGAGCGCCTAGGGGCGATCTTCTCCTACCTCGACGAGGAGGACATCCGCATGTACCGGTTCAGCTCCTCGCTGGCGCCGTACGCCAGCCATCCGGACCTGCCTCAGTTCCATGGCCAGTTCGAGGAGTGCGCCGCCGAGCTTGCGGCCATCGGCCAGCTCGCCCGGAAGCTGGGTATTCGCCTCTCGTCGCATCCCGGCCAGTACTCGGTGCTCAACTCCGAGCGGGAGGACGTGCGGGCGGCGGCACTCGCCGAGCTCGAGGTCCAGGCGGGACTGCTCGACGGGATGGGCGCCGGCCCGGAGGCAGTCGTCGTATTCCACGTGGGCAGCCTCGCCGGCGGTCAGGACGCGGCGATGAAGCGCTTCGAGCAGACCCTGGAGCGAGCCTCGCCAGCAGCGAGGGCCCGGCTTGTGATCGAAAACGACGACCGCTCGTTCGGCGTCGCGCCCGTGGTCGAATTGGCCCGCCGCACCGGCCTGCGGGCCGTCTTCGACATCCACCATCACGTCTGCCACGATCCCGACCGGATTCCCGACGGCGAGGCCCTGCGGATGTGCCTGGCGGGCTGGCCTCGCGACCAGGTCCCGAAGGTGCACTTCTCCTCACCGCGCCTCGAGATCACGGAGCGGCGCCGCCGGGTGGGCCGCCGGATCGAGCGAACCCCGGTGCCCACCGATCCCCGCCGCCACGCCGACCTGATCGACCCCCTGTCCTTCGAGAGCTTCCTGCGGTACACGGCCAAGAGCGCCCGCGACTTCGACGTGATGCTGGAGGCGAAGGGCAAGGACCTGGCGCTGCTTCGCCTGCGCGGGCAGCTCGCCGCCCGCGGCGTCGAGCCGTGGGCCTCTCGAGCGGCGGCTTGAAACCTTCGCGAGCGGCCAGCGCAAGCCGTCCTACCCTGCGCTCGCATACCGAGCTCAAAGCAGGACACCGCCTGGCTTTCCGGTCACCAGTAGTCCAGGGGTCGGGTGCCGGCCGAGTAGCTGACAGGTCGCTCAGGCAACCGTTTCGTTTCGCCCGTACATCAGCCAGGCGAACAATCCCGAGGGTATGAACATGAAGGTCGCGTACACCGCGGCGGGAATGGTCAGCTCGGACGCGATCGTCGCCCCGACGGCGATCGCAAGCGCGGCATTGTGGATGCCGAGCTCGATCGCGATCGCGGTGGATTGCCGGCTGTCCAGGCGGACCAGGCGCGCGATGAAGAACGAGGTGGACATTGCGGCCACGTTGAGTGCGACGGCCGCACCGGCCACCGCACCGAGATTGTCGATGACGCGATCGTGCTCAGCGACGATCACCCCTGCGACCGCGGCGATGAAGACAGCCGCGCTCACTCGGCGGACCGTGGTGCCGGCAGCGGCGACTCGGTCGGGGCTCCGCGCCCGAATCCACATGCCGAGCAGCAGCGGGACCACGGTGATCGACAGCACGCGTATCACGACGCCCACCATGTCTACGTCCTCGTCGAGGCCGCTTGCCCCGAAGCGGTTGGTGGCCAGCTCGAGGAACAGGGGCACGGTCAGAACCGCGGCCAGGCTGGACGTCGCCGTCATCGTGATCGACAGGGCGGTGTCCCCCCGGGCGAAGTGCGTGAGCAGATTCGCGAGGATGCCGCCTGGGGAAGCGCCGAGCAGGACCAGCCCGACTGCCAGCGTGGGCTCGAGCGAAAAGACGTGGGCTACGGCGAAGGCGAGCAGCGGGGACAGCAGGAGCAGGTTGAGAAGTCCGATCGAGACGCCTTTGGGTTTGACGAGGACGCGGCGGAAGTCCTCGGGGGTCAGCGACATCCCCAGGCTCGCCATGATCACTGCCAGCGCGAGTGGCAGCAGTACGGTCGCGAAGATCGAGTCCTCCATCGCTCGGCGACACCCTAGGTTGTGAGCGGCCGTGTCGGTGCGTGATTCGACCCATAACGAAAGCGAGCGCGAGGAGGAGAAGATGGCGATCCATTACGAGCTGGACGGCCGCGTTGCGGTGGTCACGATCGACCGCCCGGAGGTTGCGAACGCCATCGACCGCCCCACGGCCGAGGCGCTCGCGGACGCGTTTCGCCGCTTCGACTCCAGCGACGATGCCGCGGTGGCTGTCCTGACGGGGGCGAACCAGACCTTCTGCGCGGGGGCCGACCTGAAGGCCATGCAGGAGCCGGGCGCACCGCGGGCGAGTCGCGTCGAGCCCGATGGCGACGGGCCCGTGGGGCCCACGCGCATGCTGCTCGGCAAGCCGGTGATCGCCGCAGTGGAGGGTCACGCAGTCGCGGGCGGCCTCGAGCTGGCCGCCTGGTGCGACCTGCGCGTGGCTGCGGAGGATGCGGTGTTCGGCGTCTACTGCCGCCGCTGGGGGATTCCGTTGATGGATGGCGGCACGATCCGCCTCGCCCGGCTGATCGGCCACAGCCACGCCCTCGACCTGATCCTCACCGGCCGCGGCGTCCACGGCGATGAGGCGCTGCGGATGGGGCTCGCGAACAGGCTCGTATCGCCGGGACGGGCGCGCGAGGCGGCGATCGAGCTCGCCCACGAGATCTCCTCGCGTCCACAGGCCGCGCTGCGAAGCGACCGCCTCTCCTCGTATGAGCAGTGGTCGCTTGGCCTCGAAGAGGCGCTCGCCGGCGAGTACCGCCACGGGATGGCGACGCTGCAGACGGGCGAGCTCTTCTCCGGGCTCGACCGCTACGCGTCCGGCGAGTGGCGGAGCTAACGCCATCGTGCGGAAGAGCGCCCCCACTTCGGCCATCGTCGCGAGCGGCCCGGGTTTCAGGTATCGGTTGTCACACGGTTCTCGGTGAAGCGACTAACCTGCCTGCGATCACCGTGGTGAGGAGGCGCATATTCACGGTCGCCTGCGTCGGGGCATTCCTGCTGCTCGCTGCGCCAGCCGCCGCCAGGATCCCAGCCTCTCTCCACAACCCCAACAACTGCGACCGGATCGTCCCGGCACCGGGCAAAGCGGTCTACAAGTGCGACGACGGAGTCCCGTCGACCGGTGGAACGACCCCGAACCAAACCGGCGCCAAGGCGGTGACGGTACCGGCGCTTTACGGCGCGAATGGCTACACGGGCCTTCCGCAGAAGGCGCCCGGGGCGGCCAACCGCCCTGGGGCTGACTCGAACGGGAACATCGCGCTCGACGTCGACGTCACCCTGCCCACGACGCCCCCGCCGGCGGGCGGCTACCCGATGCTCGTCCTCATGCACGGCTGTTGCGCCGGCAACAAGACGAGCTGGGAGGCCACCACGTTCGACGGGGCCGACGCCGGTGGCGAGAAGTGGCACTACAACAACGCCTGGTTCGCCGCCCGTGGTTACGTCGTCGTCACCTACACGGCGCGCGGGTTCGTGAACGGAAACGGGGACGGTTCCACGGGCCAGACCGAACTCGACTCGCGTCGGTTCGAGATCAACGACTTCCAACACCTGGCCTGCCAAACGGTGGGCGCGGCGAGCAAGTTCAACCCGGTGACCGGCCGCAACGTCGCCGTCAACCCGAAGCGGGTCGTGACCACGGGAGGCTCGTACGGCGGCGGTTTCTCCTGGATGGCGCTGACCGACCCAAAGTGGGCTTGCACGCCCGACACCGCCGCAGGGCAGACCGCCATGTCCCTGACCGCCACCGCGCCGAAGTACGGGTGGACCGACCTCGCGTACTCGCTCGTCCCGACCGGCACGCACGAGCAGGAGCCCGGCGCGCTCCCGGCCTTCAACGGGTGCGACTCCGGCCCCCGCAAGTTCGACGGCAGCCTCTGCCCGATCCCGAGGACGCCGGTCGGGATCCCGAAGAAGTCAATCGTGGCCGCCCTTTACGCCAGTGGGAAGACGGGGATCCCACCGGGAACGAACCACACGACCTTTCCTCCGAAGATCGACAACGCGATCACGTGCCTCGAGGGTTCCTATCCGCCCGAGCAGAACCCGGCCTGCGCGGCGACCATCCAGACCCTGCTGCCCGAATTCCTGCGCGAGCGCTCGGCCTACTACCAGAGCGCCTTCTTCCAGAAGATCGCCAACGACCCGACCTATCGGATCCCGGTCTTCAACGCCGCCAGCTTCACCGATCCGCTCTTCCCGCCCTCCGAGAACCGCCGGATGCTGAACAGGCTGCGCAGTGTCGTCCCCAACTACCCGATCCAGGTCTTCCACGGCGACTACCAGCACTTCGTCCAGAACAAGGCCAAGGAGTGGGGCGACATCTGCCAATCCGGCAGCGGCCCCCGTCATGTCTGCGCGGGCACGACCGACTATCCGACCGGCAACTACAACGCCAACTCGCCGAACCAGGTTCGCACCGGGATCACGACCCGCCTCAACCGCTTCATCGACCACTACGCCCGGCCCTCCGGAAATCCCAACCCGCCGCGGCCCCCGTTCAACGTCACCGCGACGCTTCAGATCTGCCCGCAGAACGCCGGCACCCGGCCCGCCGACGAGCCGGGCCCGGCCTATACCGCCCCCACGTTCGAGCAGCTCGCGCCGAACACGCTCAACTTGAACCTCACCGGCTCGCAGGTGACCACGTCCGACGTGGAGCCCAACCCGCACGCCGCGAACTCGGATCCGGTCGCGAACTTCGCGGCCAACGGCGGTAGGTGCCCGGTCGAGACGCAGCCGGCGGGCTCTGGCGTCGCCGTGTACACGAGCTCTTTGCTCGCGGGCCCGCAGACGATGATCGGGTCCACGCGGGTGACGGCCCACTTCAGCGCCTCCCCGGGCGCCACCGGCGTGGAGCTGAACGCCCGCCTCTATGACGTCTTCCCGAACGGCACGGCCGTCATGGTCGACCGCGGCCCACGTCGCGTCAGCAACGGCGAGGTCCAGGCCGGCTCGGTCAGCTACGAGCTGCACGGCAACGGGTGGCTCTTCCAGCAGGGCCACCGCATCCGCATCGAGCTCGCTCAGGACGACGACCCGTTCCTGAAGGCCTCGAGCGTCCCCTCGAGCCTGACGCTCTCCGGGGTCGATCTGGCGATTCCGGTTCGCTGACGCCGACCCGGTCCGCCGGCGCTCGCCGACGACCTGCGCCGGAGGGTCGGACAAGGCGGCGCTAGGCTCCGCCCCGAGCGACGAAACGGAGGACGAGAATGGCCGAGATTCCGACGTTGTACGTGTGCCATGGCGATGACGGCGGCCCGCGGATCCATCCCTGTCGCCGGGTTCAGGAGGCGCTCCGCTCTGCCGGCATCGAGTACGAGAAGGTGATCGCGGCCCACGGCAACCCCATCCCGTTTCTCCGCAAGGGCTCACGGGAGGAGCTGCGCGAGGCGATCGGATCGACGAAGCTGCCGGCGCTGAAGCTGCCGGACGGGACCGTCCTCACCCACTCGCGCGCGATCCGCCGCTGGATTCGCCAGCAGCAATCAGCCTGACGCGCCCTCGGCGCCGCAGCGCTTCCCGTGGCCGGCCCCCGCAGCGCCTAGGTGCCGGTCAGGCGGATCTCGTCGCTGAACTCCTCCAGCAGCTCGCCGGCCGAAGCGGGGTCGGCGTACAGCCGCTCAAAGAATTCCGCGGTGCGCAGCGCGGGCCGGACCTCCCAGCGCATCCGGGCGGGGCCTTCCCCGGTCATCTGGTGCGGGGTCCCGGCCGGCACCTCGAACGTCGCGCCCGTCTCGTAGACGCGCTCGCTGCCGCCGATGATCGTCCGCACCGAGCCCTCGAGCACCTCGAAGCGCTCGACCTGGCGCGGGTGCAGGTGCTCGGGTGGAAGCTGCCCGCTTCCGCCGTAGCTCGCCTCCATCTCCAGGAGCTCCCCACCGGTCTCAGCGGCCGTCTGCACAAGCCGCAAGCGGAAGCCGTTCGGCCCTTCGATCTCCTGGCCCACGTGCGCCATCGCGGGCACCCTAGCGTGGCGCCGTCCCTAGTCGTTATGAACGACGAGCACCGGGCACGGGGCGTGATTGAGGACCGCTTTCGACGTGCTGCCCTCGAGCCTCGCGCGAAGCCCGCGAAGGCCTCGCGATCCAACCACGATCGCGGCCGCTCCTCGCTTGCGGGCCAACTGGACGATCGTGTCCGCCACGTGGACTTCGTCGGCGACGGCCAGTCCCTTGGCGCGAAGGCCGACCGACTGCGCGAGGTCGGCTCCAGCCTGAGCGGTCGCGCGGGCTTGTTCGTGGAGCTCCTCTTCGATCTCGAGCGCCCCCTCCACGTCCACCGGGACGGGCTCCATCTCGAGGCCGGCGGTCGGCATCGCGGTCTCGAAAGCGAGGGCGGGCTCCCACACGGTCACCACCAGCACCTCGCGCCCGTCGAAGAGCTTGCCTGCCTCCTGGATCGCCTGGCGGGCCGCGTCGGAGCCGTCGTAGGCGATCAGAATGGGGGCGCCGGTGGGCGTCATGGGCGACGCAGGTTAGCCCTCAGCCCGCCGGCACGCGCGAGCACCCTGACGAACTCCGGTCACGCCCGCTCCGCTAGCACCAGCTCCTCGCCCAGGGCCGCCAAGGCGCTGGGGTCGAGCGTTCGCTCGATCAGCGGGAACAGCTCGTTCTCCTCCAGGCGAACATGCTCCGCGAGCCCCTCGCCGAGCCCATGAAGGTCGGCGAGTGGAGGGTCGTTGCCCAGCCCGCGGGCCCTGGCCCGGATCTCGACGTGGTCGGTGAGCACCCTGGCCACGAGGTCGTCACGCGCGTCGCCGCCCCGGGCGGCGAAGCCCGGGAGAAGGACCGACTCCTCGATCTCGAAGTGGCGCTCGCCGTGCTCCCGCCAGAATCGGCGGAAGTGCTCGGCTGCCTCGTCAGCGGTGCCGGGATCGGTGCGCCGCAGCTTCAGGGCGGCGTTCAACGCGCCGTGATGGTCGCGGGAGAGCTGTTGGAGCTCGGTGGCTCGCTTCACCAATCGCAGGCTAGCGCCGCCAGGTAGGCCGCTGGTGATCGACGCGGTGGTATTCGACCTCGACGGCCTGCTCCTGCAGTCCGAGGAGATCTGGGATGCGGCGCGGCGGGATGTGGCGGCCGAGGCAGGCATTCCGTGGCCGCCGGACGCCACTGGGGCGATGATGGGGATGAGCGCGCCGGAGTGGTCGCGCTACGTGAACAAGGTGGTCGGCGTGCCGATGGATCCCGCGCAGATCAATGCGGCGGTGCTGGCCCGCATTGAGCAGCGCTACCGCCGCGCGCTGCCATGGATCAGCGGCGCGCGCGACGCGCTGATTCGGATCGCCCGCCGCTGGCCGGTGGGCCTCGCGACCTCGTCGAACCGAGAGATCATCGAGCTGGTCATCGAGAAGGGGGAGCTCGCCGAGCTGGTCGCGGTGACCGCCTCCTCCGAGGAAGTCGGCGCGGGCAAACCCGCCCCCGACGTCTACCTGGAGGCCACGCGACGCCTGGGCGTCGACCCGCACCGCGCGGCGGCCGTCGAGGACTCGACCAACGGCCTGCTCTCCGCTGCCGCCGCCGGACTCAGCGTGGTCGCTGTACCTAACCCGGCGCATCCACCGAGCCCGGAGGGGCTGCGGGTCGCGGCGGTCGTGCTCGATTCGATCGACGATCTGGTTCCGGAGGTCGTTGAACGCCTCGGCTCGTAGCCGGCGAACGCGTGCCATGCGCCACCGAGGAGCCCGTCCAGCGGAGCCAGCAGCCCGCCCGCCTGATCGAGTAGGCGGGCAGCGTCTCTCGTCGCGTCCACGAGCTGGTCAGCGGGGAGGGTTCGGATTACCTCTCGCAGACCCTCGGCGACAAGGCCCGGGAGCGCGCCAGCCCGCTCGGCGTCGTCAACGGCCCTGATCAGGCCGGCGCGAAGCGCCTCGCCGAGCTGGGGATCGTTCGCGAACTCCTCGCGACCCTCGGGGGTGCCCAGGGCAACGACCAGAGTCTCGCGTGTGACGTGAAGCTCGCACGCGGCGCCGTCGAGCGCCGAGAGCGTCAGCTGCTGAGCAACCTGGTCAATGTCCTCCGGAGAGCGCCAGGGGCGAGGCTGGCACGGGTCCTCAACCGGATTTGGCTCATAGGACGCCCCGCCGAGCGCCAGGGAGGTGACGATCAGCGCCAGCGAGGCGGTTACAGCTCCGACGACCAGGGTGCGCGCTCTCACAGGCTGATCCCGCTGCGCTTGGCGAGGCCAATCGGAATCAGCGCCGCGATCCCGAACCCGGCGGCGACCAGAAACGAGGTGCTGAACGCGTGGGTCGCGGCGCGATCGAGCTCGTCCTCCAGCGTGGCCTGCAGACGGAGCGCCCCCGTTCGCTCCATGGGATCCTCGGGGAGGGGATCGAAGGCCGGCTCGATCGCGGGGACCTTGCCGTCCTCGGCCGAGAGCTGGTCGTTGAGGCGCTGGGCGAGGTCGACCTTGGTCGCGATCGGCAGCTCGGCGTCGAGCAGTGCCGCCGTCCCCGCCTGCTCCGCGGCATCGCGCTGGGCGACGAGGTCGGCGGTGAAGATCGGGGTGAGGACGAGCAGCCCCGCGACGACGCCGGCGTGTCGCGCCGCAATCGTCCACCCCCCGTGGATTGCCTGTGGTGCCCTGCCCTCGAGGGCCGTCTCCGTCAAGGCAGAGAGGACCAGCGTGAGCCCGACGCCGACCAGGATCTGCGAGGGAAACGTGGCCACGATCAGGGCCCGGGGAAGAAGTGCGAGACCCGCGAGCCCTCCGGCCACCAGGATCGCGCCGGCGAGCGCGCGAGCGCGCGAGTCCGCGACGGTTCGCGCCAGCGGCGTGGCTGCGAGCGCTGCCAGTGGCATCACCGAGATCGCGAGGGCGGCGACGATCGGGGAGTGCCGCCAGCCCTCGATCAAGAGCAAGACGATCAGGAACAGTGCCGCTGCAAGGGCCGCGGAGACCAGCCCGAGCGCGGCGTTCGCCATCACATGCGGCCTCCCCGCCGCACGGAGCTCGTGTCGACGCTCAGCCTCAGTCGTCTCGCGTCGGGCGATGGCGAGCAACGGGACCGCGACGGCGATCGCCGCGGGAACCTGGACCAGGAAGATCGACTGCCACGAGATCAGTTCCGTCAGCAGGCCGCCCGCACCCGGCCCGAGCGCGGCCCCAATTGCGCCGGCGCCCGCCCACACCGCGGCCGCGCGCCGCTCCGATCCGACCGCGTAAGGCATCAGCTCCAGTGCCCCCGTGACGGCCGCAGCGCCGCCAACGGCCTGCAGGCAGCGAGCCGCTACGAGTGGCTCGAGCGTTGTCGTCAGGCCGCACAAGAGACCCGCGAGGGCGAACACCACGAGTCCCCCTGCCGTGACTCGCGCGGGGCCAAGCCGACGCGCAAGTAGGGCAGCGGGCACCGCGACCGCGGCCAGGACGAGGTTGAAGGCCACGAGCACCCAGATCACGGCGTCCACGGAGACGTCGAAGTCCCGGTAGATCTCTGGCAGCGCGAG
Source organism: uncultured Actinomycetes bacterium (assembly GCA_963755775.1). GTDB lineage: Bacteria > Actinomycetota > Thermoleophilia > Solirubrobacterales > 70-9 > AC-56. The sequence continues at coordinate 185,586 of CAVWKY010000010.1, forward strand.
CACCACGACGGAGGAGTCGGCGAGGACAAGCCCCACGGCGATCGCCGAGCGACGTGCGGAGGACATTCGTCGACCCGCCTCCGTTCACGACGGACCCCGCTCGGCACAGCGGCCACGAAGGCTGGCGATGGACGGCGAGGAGGCGATCACGCAGCGGTCCTCGACACTATGGTGGAAGACGGTTACGAAATGAGGCTCCCGAACAGCGCGCACACCTCCCGGCCCTGGCGGATCCACGAGCTCACCCCTGACTTCGAGGTGGAGGACGTGTGGGCGCTCCCGACTCCGGGCGGCCCGGGGGACTTCCCTCGCCTGGTGCAGATGGTGGCGTCGCTGGACCCGGCGAAGAGCCCATCCGCCGCCGTTCGCGCGCTGTTCTCGCTGCGGTGGAAGGTCGGGGAGTTGCTCGGGTGGGATGAGCCGGACGCCGGCACCGGTTCGCGGGTACCGACCCTTCGCGACCGGCTGCCGGCGGACCTGCGCAACGCTCCGGCGGGCCCTCAGTTCGAGGCGGTCCCGTTCACCCCGCTCTATGAGCTGGACACCGAGTGGGCCGGCGAGGTTGCCAACCGGACTGTGCACGGGGTGATGCATCTCGGCTGGGTCCCGGATGGAACTGGTCGTTACCGCGGCCAGATGGCCGTCTTGGTGAAGCCAAACGGCCTCTTCGGAGCCGCATACATGGCAGCGATCAAGCCCTTCCGGCACCTGGTGGTGTACCCGCTGATGATTCGCCAGTTCGGGCGCGCCTGGGAAGCCAGGGCCGCCGATCCGGCACCGGCGCAGGCCTAGCGACCGGGTTGCGCCGCGAAGCGTGATCGACAATCAGGGCCCTCCTGAAGTTTCGGGGAGACCGGACGCCGAGCGCCACTGGACGGTCCTCTACGACGGCGACTGCGGTTTCTGCAAGTGGCTGCTCGCGGGCCTGCTTCGCTGGGACAGCGCCATCCGACTGCGCCCACTCGCCCTGCAGCGTCCGGAGGCCGCCGGCCTGCTTGCCGACCTGCCGCCCGCCGAGCGAATGGCCTCCTGGCATCTCGTCTCGCCGACCGGCGAGCGGTACTCGGGAGGTGTTGCCGTTTCGCAGCTTCTGGGGCTGCTGCCGCACGGGCGTGGTCCGGCCGCCGCGGTGGCCAGGTTCCCATCACTCACGGAGCGTGGCTATCGCTGGGTCGCCACGCATCGAACGCAGCTGTCCACAGCGGTGCCTGAGGCCGCGAAACGGAGTGCCGGCGAGACCGTTCGGCAGCGCGAGCGGATAGTGGAGACGGACACGTGACGCCGCGCCCAAGGGCCCGGCGAGCGAGCCCTATGCGCCGGCGCCGCTGCGCTCGAACAGCCGGCCCGCGCGGATCGTCTCAGCCATCTCCGAGGACTCCGCTCGGTAGATCTCGCCGTTCTCGAACTCGATCACCGGCAGCATGCGCTGCCCGCTCAGGCGCTCGACGTCCTTTCGCCGGCTGCGCGGCAGGCCCGGTTCCTTGACGACCTCATAGTCGATTCCTTTCTCATCGAGCGCCCGCTGCACCTTCCAGCAGGAGTCGTGATCAGTGCGCAGGAACGTGAACGGGCAGCGGTGCAGCTTGAGCTTGGCCACGCGGGGCTAGTTAACCATTCGCCGCCGGCAAGCGTCGACACGTCGCCGAGCTCCTAGCTTTCCGGCTCCCCCATATGGAGGAAGGGGTGATCGAGCCCGTGCTGCTCGCAAAGGCGCGGCACGCTCTCGGGCTGGAACTCGATGCCGTACCGCTCGCCAAGCCCCTCCAGCTTGGAGAGGTCCGGCTCCTCAGCCTCCATGATCGCGCCGAGCTCCTCGAAGAAGTGCTCGAAGCCGCCCGGCGAGATGATCTCCAGGATCCGGCAGGGGCCCTCGCCGGCGTTCCAGAAGGTGTGCCACTGGTCGCGTGGCTTGAAGGCCAGGTCCCCCACCTCCGCGTACACCACGTCATCACCGAGGAGGGCGCCCATCCGGCCCTCGATCACGAAGCTGTACTCGTCCTCCCGAGAGTGCTTGTGGATCGGGGCCGCGAGCGCCCTGGGCGGCATTGGGTGCTCGACCAGCGAGAACCCCCCGCCGGTCTCCTCCGTCCAGACCATGAAGCGGGCGCCAATCGCCCCCAGGTTGGCCAGCCCGCCTTCATCGGGCCCGACGATTCGTGGCCCCTGCGAGGCATCGAATCGCTTTCGGGTGGCATCAGGCGACGCTTCCATATTCATCTCCATGAATCGCGACTGAACAGAATTCGCGGCGAACCTATCACCGCCCGGCCTCGATCCAGCACGCGTTGCGGGGAGGGGGTTATGTGGCTCGCTCGTAGATCAGGACGAGGACGCCGTCGCCGACGACCTTCGACTCCTTCAGCCGCAGGTTGCGCCGCTCTGCTTTTTCCTCGATGGCCTTCTTGCCCGTCCCAAGGATCACCGGAAAGACCATCAGGTTGATCTGGTCGACGAGGTCGCTCTCGATCAGCTCCTGGACGAGCCGGTGGCTGCCCGGCACCTGCAGCTCCCCGTCGAACTCCTCCTTGAGCTTGCGCACCTGGGCGGTCGCGTCGCCGCTATCGAGGACCGTGGTGTTGTTCCAATCGGGGTCCTTCAGCGTCGTTGAGACGAGGAACTTCGGCATCGAGTTGAACTTGTCCGCGAATTCGCCTTCGCGCTCCGGCCAGGCGCCGGCGAAGCTCTCGTAGGTCCGCCGGCCGATCAGCAGGCCGTCGGCCGACATCGTTTCATCCAGCTTGAACTGGTTCCCGTCGTCGCCCCGTTCGAACTCGAAGGACCAACCGGGGTACTTAAAGTCGGGCTCGCCTCCCGGCGCCTCCATCACGCCGTCGAGCGATGCGAACTCCGTCACAACGATTCGGGCTGCCATCTGTCTGCCTCTCTTTCGGTGTGTTCATCACTAAAGGCTGGGGGCGGTTCCCCTTCGTCGGATTGTCGGTCCTTAGACCGGCGTGTCCACGGGAACTAATCGGCGAGGTTGCCACCAGCGACCAGGCGGCTCTCCACGGCAGTGGCTGCGGCGCTCGGCCCTCCAGCCCGGGCGAACGCGGCGGCGATGCTCCTGGCCCCGTCGGTGCATTCCGTCGCCTCGCGCACCTTGGCACGCAGGCGACCTGGACTCAGCCGGCGCGCCGGAAGCCGGGTCCCCGCGCCTGACACCTCGACACGGCGTGCGACCTCGAGCTGGTCGCGCCCGAACGGCACCGCGCACACGGGAACTCCGCGCTCGAGCGCCTTCTGCGTGGCACCCATGCCGCCGTGCGTGACCGCGCACGCCGCACGCTCGAGCACCGCACCGTGCGGGACAAAGCGCTCGATCCGGGCGTTCGGCGGTGCTCGAAAGGAGCCAGGGTCCTGGGCAGGCAGCGTCGCCACGACGTACACGTCGTCGTCCGCCAGGCCTTCGAGGGCTGCCTGGACGAGGCGGCCGTCGTCCTGGAACTCCGAGGAACTCGTCACGAGCACGATCGGCCGCTCGATCCCATCGATCCACTCCGGCCGATCCATGGGGGCTCCCACGCGCAGGGACCCACCATGACGATGCTCGGCGGCCAGTCCGAGCGCGGGTACTCGAACGGCTCCGCCGTGAGATAGAGGACGAGTGGCGCGCGGGTGAAGACTTCGTTCGCACTGACGAGGGCCGACAGGCCCAAGCCGCGGCGCACGCCGTTCACCGCCGGCAGGATGGCCCGCTCGTAAGAGCCGACCATCAGCGGCTGGAGGGCCCGGTCGCGCAATCGGCCCACCGGGCCGCGAGCCGGCGGGAATCCGGGCCCGAACGGCGGAGCGTCACTCGAGGTGATCGGCAGCGGATAGGGGCAGAACGTCGCCCAGGGTCCGCCCCAGGCCTCGGCCGCCGCCATCGCTCCCCAGGAGTTGATGTCGACGATTACCGCGTCCGCCTTCGCGTCGGCGATCGCCCGCGACAGATCCGGCGCGTCGAACGCCGCGCGTGCCGAGAAAACCCCCAGCCCACGCTTGATCGCCCCCTGTGGAGTGCGCGCCCGCCAGTCGTCGTGAACGATCGCCTCGATGCGCCTGTCAATCCGGGCGGCGTCGAAGCCGCGCTCCATTGCCATCTCGACCTCGGACTCCAGCGTGCGGAGCGCGATCGTGTGTCCGCGGCGACCAAGCTCTTCGAGGATCGCCGTCAGCGGGAACAGATGCCCTCGCGCAGGCGAGGTATAGGCCAGGATGCGGGCCATCCGGGCGAGCCTATTCAACCTCGTGAACCCCGCCACCCTCGACGGATTAACTGGACTAGAGGTGGAAGCGCGGACGATGAAGATGGTGCAGCTGGCGTCGCGGGGGCCCGTCGGTTGCCCCGTGCTCGGCCGAGGTTGCAGGCGCCGAGCGCACGAACAGCCAGGTGAGGACGGTGCCCACGGCAACCAGCCCCACCAGGACCCAGCTCGAGCGTGCCAGGGCGGTCGGGAAGCCGTGCGGTCCCAGCAGGCTCTGGAAAACGGCTCCGGTCACGGCCAGAGCCACAGCGCCGGCGAGCACGCGGTTCATTGCGAGGACCCCCGACGCGATGCCCGTCTTCTCCGGCGGCATGGCGGCCATCGCAGCGCTCGACATGGGCGCATAAACCAGCCCAAGCGCGACCCCGAACAACAGGTAGCCCGGGAGCAGGAGCCCGTATCCCGAGTCGTCGCCGATCTGAGTCATGAAGATCAGCCCGATCACGCCGCAGAGCATTCCGGCCGTCATCAGGCCCCGGGCGCCGAAGCGGGCGATCATCCTTCCGGCCAGGGGTGAGATGACGATCATCGGCGCGGTGATCGGGAGAATCAGCAGTCCGGTGGCGGTGGCCGAGTACCCCAGGGGGCCCTGCAGGTACTGCGGCTGGAAGAACATCAGGCTCCAGTAGGCACCCACGAGAGCAAAGGCCGCCGCGCTGGCGCCGAAATAGGGCCCGTTGCGAAACAGCGCGAAGTCGACGATCGGCTGCTCGACCCGATGCTCGACTGCCCAGAACACGAGCATCAATACGCCCCCTGCACCCAGGAGCCCGAGGGTCTTGACCGACCCAGGCCCCCAGACGTCCGACTCGACCAGGGGAAGGACGATCGCCGTCAGGCCGGCGGCGAGGATCAGCAGACCGGCACGGTCAAGCCGGTGGGTCGCCGTGCGGTCGCGAGTGTCGGGCACGGTGGCTAGCACCACGGCGAGACCCACCGCCAGTACGGGCACGTTGATCCAGAAGATCAACCTCCAATCGATGTCGACGAGCAGTCCTCCCACGAGCGGTCCGAGCGCCAGCGCCAACGACGAGACCGCCGTCCAGATCCCGAGGGCTCGCGCCTGTTGCTCGGGCGAGAAGGCATCGGTGACGATCGCGAGCGAGAGCGGGAGGATCGCCGCGGCGCCGACGCCCTGAACGATGCGCCCGGCGATGATCGCGCTCTCGGCCCACGCGGCCCCGGAGACCACTGACCCGGCAGCGAAGACCGCCAGGCCGACCGCAAAAATCGTCCTGCGACCGTATATGTCTCCCAATCGACCGCCCGTGACCACGAGCGCGGCGATCACCAGCAGGTACCCGTTCATCACCCATTGGATGCCGCTCGACGACGCGTCGAGCTCGCGCTGGATTGCCGGCAGCGCGAGCACGACGATGGTCGAGTCGAGCATCAGCACGAACAGGCCGGTGCTGGCGCCTACGAGCGTCCACCAAGGCCGGCTGGCGTCGGTAACGCGCACGTTGGCGCGATCCTATTCACGGCGACGGCGGCCTCTGGCGCGGGCTCGCCGGCCCCGGTGTATGAGAGATTGGACGCGTGGCCCGTCCTCGAATCCTGCTCTGCCCCCAATTCACAGAGGTCGAGTGGGCGATCGCGCCACAGCTCTCCGAGTGGGCTGATGTCGCGACCTTCGACGCTCCGGGAGTCGGCGACGAGCCGATGCCCGACGGCGATTCGAAACGCCTCAACCGCGAGATGGTCGTCCAGCGCGCGCTCCAGGAGCTCGAGCGACTCGAATGGGATTCGTACTTCGTAGCCGGGGACGCCTGGGGAACCGCAACCGCAGCGCGCGTCGCCGAAGCAAGGCCAGGGCCGGTACTCGGGCTTGCGCTCGGTCACGCGTCGCTGGACTACGGGACGGAGGGCGAGCGACCTACGGTGAACGGCGACCTGACCGCCGCGATGACCCAGCTCTTGCGCACAGACTACGACTCATTCGTGCGATATGGGATCACCCAGTTCACGCAGGGCGGCTTCGATGAGGACACCGCAGGTCGGATGGTCGAGCGGTTCCCGCCCGCCGATATCGCAGCACAGATCTGGGAGATGCACGTCGGCAAAACGGAGCCGATCGGCGAGCTGCTCGAAGCCTTGGACAAACCGCTGCTGCTCGCAAAGCACGACGGATGCCTGGTCTTCACGGCCGAGGGTTACGAGAGCGCAGCCGCCGCCTTTCCAACCGCCCACCTCGCCAGCGTCAAGGGGACCCCGCCGGCCAGCGAGGAATTCGCCGACGCTCTGCGGCAGTTCTGTCTCGGTGTGGCCAACGACCGTTGACTCCCGAGCCCGACGCCTGAGCTACGAGTAGCTCCCGTCTCGCGGTTAGAGCGTCGCGGCACGAAGCCCTAGGGCATCGGGTCGCCGCGGTTCTCATCGTTCATGGAGCCGCCGTTCATCGACTCCTTCCCCATGTCCGGCATCGCCTTCGAGGATCCGTTCATCGTGCCCTGCCCCATGTCGTGCATCCCCTGCATCGCCTCCGAGGACCCGGGGATGGTCAGCCCTGGGACGGTGGCCGGCGTGAACGCGACCCCCAGGCCAAGGACCACCAGCAGGACCGCGATCCCGCGATTGGCGAGCTCCTTCCACGGCAACAGCTTCTCCAGCGCGATCAGCACGGCGATGAAGGCCATCCAGCCGAGGCTCATGACGCCGAGCGCCAACAGCGCTCCCATCAGCGCCCAACAGCAGCCAACGCACCAGCCGCCGTGGGCCATGCCCATCCACACGGCACCCCGCCACCCCGGCCGCCAGTGCTGGGTCAAGAACGCGAACGGGGTGCGGCAGCGACGCAGGCAGGCGTCCTTGAGCGGGGTCAGCTGGTACACCGCGGCCGCCAGGATGATTCCGCCTGCCAGGTACGGGCCGGCGTTGCCCCACGAGAAGGCGTCGCCGGTCGCGGTCCTGCCGAGCTCGTATACGCCGTAGCCCACAAGGCCCGCGGCCGACCAGACGAGGAGGTATCCGGCCACGAAGAGTGCCGTGGCGCCAACGGGCACGGCCTGCCCTTGTTCGCGCCGGCCCTCCTGGATCCGGACGTGCATGACGACCATGGGCGCGATCGACGGGAACATCATCGCGGCCATCATCACCACCCAGACACCGACGAAGAACCCCAACGTCCCCGGGTCGGTCCCCGGCCCCGCGTCCATGCCGCCCATCCGGTCGCTGGTGATCGCCCAGGCCACGGCGGCGAGGGCAACGAGCGCGCCGACGAGTCCGAGCTGGATCAGGCCGGAAAGCGGCGGAGCCCGGCGGATGGTCGCCGATTCCATGGTCGCCGCTATGGGCAAAGGCATCATGTGCGACTGTAGTCAACGGCCTTGCGCGGGTCAACGCACGAAGCAATGCCAACGCACCGGGCGATGAGTTTGAGCGATCGGTGTGGTCTCATGAACGGGCGCAATTGAGAGGAGATTCGAGATGGCGAACGAGGCGACTGGGCACAAGACGGGCACGCGGGACGAGTGGCAGGCCGCGCGGGATGAGCTAGCGAAGCTCGAGAAAGAGCAGGCGGAGCGAAACGAGGAGATCAAGAGGAGGCGGCTCGAGCTTCCCTGGGTCCCGGTGGAGAAGGAGTACGAGCTCGAGACCCAGGACGGAAAGAAGACGCTGGCCGAGCTGTTCGACGGGCGCTCGCAGCTGCTCGCCTACAACGTCATGTTCGGGCCCGACTATTCCATCGGCGCCTGCCCCGGCTGCACGAACGTGGCGGATGGTCTCGAGGGGTCACAGCTCCATCTGAATCACCGCGATGTGACGCTGATCTGCTTCTCCCGGGCGCCGATCGAGCGGCTGACCGCTTACAGGGACCGGATGGGCTGGGAGTTCCCGTACGTCTCGACTTACGGCAGCGACTTCCCGTTTGACTTCGGGCTCGCGATGAATGAGGAGCAGGCGATGCAGGTCCCGGAGGTCACGGAGATGATCGACAACCCGCCGGACTGGCTCCAGGACTGGTCGAAGCAGGTGGGCGCCGAGCTCAAGGACGGCCTCCGCGAGAACCCCAGCTGGATCGCCTTCGCGCGTGACAACGGGACCGTCTACCACACCTACACCGTGTCGGCGCCCGATCCCTTCGTCGCCCCCTACTACGCGCTCCTGCTCGACCGCACGCCCAAGGACCGCGAGGATCAGTTCCGCGCCTGGCGCAAGGACGAGTATCCGGAATGACACGAACGCCGGAAGCCGCGGGAGGTTAGGACCACCGTGCCTCGTCAGGACCGACTCGAGATCACCCGCCAGAGCTACCGCGCCTTCGCCGCGGGCGACCGGAGCTTCTTCGAGAAGCACCTGGCCGAGAACTTCACGTTTTCCAGCCCGCCCGACCCGCAACTCGACCGTGACGGGTGGTTCGAGCGGTGCTGGCCGGGGGCCGGCCGGGACCAGGAGTTCGAATTCGATCGACTCGTCGAATGCGGCGATGAGGTGATCGTCACCTACGAGCTTCGCCGACCCGACGGGACGGGCGGCCGCAACACGGAGATCCTCGCCTTCAGCGACGACGATCGGATGGTTAGGACCGAGGTCTACTTCGGCTGGAACCTGACCGACAGCGAGTAAGCAGCGATACGCCGTTCACGCATGGCCAAGAGCCAGGACAACGTGGAGCGGGGTCTGGATGAGCTCTACCGCGGAGCCCCGGAGGACTTCACGGCCGCTCGCAACGGACTCGCCGCTGAGCTGAAGGCGGCCGGCGAGGCCGACGCCGCCGCGGACGTCAAGCGGCTGAAGCGACCCACCCAGGCTGCGTCGGTGGTCAACCGGCTGAGCCTGGACCACCCGGACCAGACCCAGGCTCTGGTCGATGCCGCCGAACGGCTCCGCGACGTTCACTCGCAACTCGGCACCAGGGGTTCCGGCGAACGTCTGCGCGAGGCCGCCCGGGAGGAGCGGGAGGCGCTCGAGCGGCTCATGGAGCTCGCCCACCAGATAGGTCCGCGCCCGAGCGCCGCGACCCTGGAGCGCGTCCGCGAGACCCTTCAGGCCGCCGGCAGCGATGAGGAGGTGGCACGACTGGTTCGGACGGGCCGCTTGACCCGCGAGCGACGGGTGGCCAGCGTCACGGGCGGGACGACGCCCGCCCGATCCCGCGCGGCGCCCAAGTCAGCGAAAGACCGGTCACGCGAACGGAAGCTGGCGCGCGCCGCCCTCCAGAAGCTGCGCCGTCGCGAGAAGGGCATGCGGACCGAGCAGAAGAGGGCTCTGCGGAGACGCGCGGACGCCGAGTCCGAGCTGGAGGACGCCAGGGCGGCCGTCACCGAGGGCGAGGACCAGCTCGCCTCGATCGAAGGCGAAATCGCCGAAAGTGAGCGGGAGCTTCGGCGCCTGGAGGGCTAGCGGCGCTCAGCCCGCCATTCCGGGATCAGCGGACCTCGACGGCCATCAGCGTGTTGCCCTCCGGGTCACGCAGCCAGAACAGAGGCGGCACGGGGTCGCCCATGCGGCTGACCTCCGGGTCGACGTCGACGCCGCGATCCCCTAGCTGCGCGTGGAGGCCGTCGATGTCGTCGGTCTGCAGGGTGATCCCGGTGTCCTTGCCGCCGGCCTCTCCGCTGGGGCCCGGGGGGCACAGCGCGATCGGGGTCTCCGCGCCGCTCGGCGCGACCTCGATCCAGCGGCTGCCCTCCTCGTCGCCGAACGGCACGTCAGCGCGCTTCTCGAGCCCGAGCTTCTCGGTGTAGAACGCCAGCATGCCGTCCTGGTCGTCGACCGGGATGATCACGTTCGCGACCTTGCTCACGCTGGTCGTCTTGGCGTCGGTATTCATGACTTCCTCCTGTGGTTGGCGGTTCGACCAATAGACCGGCCCGTGCCGCCGGACTCATCGCTCGCCCCGATGCCAAAGGCAAGACCGGGTCATACTGGCCGAGCGTTGAGCGTCGTCCTCTGGCACATCGAGCTCTCGCACTACAGCGAGAAGGCGCGCTGGGCGCTGGACTACAAGCGGGTACCCCATGAGCGGCGGGTGCCAATCCCGGGCCTCCACGGAATTCGCGCATCGATTCTCACTCGCGGCGCCCAGCGGAGATTGCCGGTGCTCGCCCTGAACGGCAGGCGCATCGGCGACTCGACGGCGATCATCGCCGCCCTCGAGGAACACACGCCTGATCCGGCGCTCTACCCGCGTGACCCCCTCCAACGCGCACGGACCCTCGAGCTCGAAGAATGGTTCGACGAGAACCTTGCGCCGCCCCTGCGCCGGTTCCTCTGGCATCACACGTTGCCGGACACCGACGCCGTTGTGGCGGCGCTCTATACGCGCCCCAGCCCGATCCGAGCGTCGATGGTGCGGGCGACCGCTCCGATCGCCCGCTGGGCTGTTCGCCGTGATTACGACATCGACCACGAGACGGCGGCGCTGGCGCGGCCGGAGATTGTGGCCGCAATGGATCGCTTGGAGGCCGAGCTCCAGCCGTCCGGGTACCTGGTCGGCGATACGTTCACCGTTGCGGATCTCACCGCAGCAGCGCTGTTTACACCCGTGCTCGGGCCGCCGGAGCGCCCCTACCTCCCGCAGACGGTCGCCGACCCGGTCCTTGAACTGCGTGACGAGCTTTCCTCGCGGCCGGGCGGTGACTGGATCGCCGAGATGTACCGGCGCCACCGTGGCGATTCCGCGGAGGTGGCGAGTCCGTAGTTGCCAAGCTCTTGATGCGTTACGAGATGCGAAATTACGACCTCCGGAGGTGCGGCGCGTGTATGCCCGATTGACTCGCTATGAAGGCGGTTCACCCGACACGATCGACGACGGGTTCGAGACGAAGAAGCACGTGCTACCGAGCGCCCCCGGCCAAACCGAGGGGATGAAGGGCGCGATCTTTCTGGCCGACAGGCGAAGCGGCACGATCGTGGTCATCTCGCTGTGGGAGGACGAGGCGGCCCTGCGGGCCAGCGAACCCGAGGCCGAACGCCTGCGCGAGGAGGTCAGGGCCGACGGCGAAATCGCCTCGGTCGAGCACTATGAGGTAGGGCTGTTCAGCGTCGAACAGGCCCCACGAGCCTCCTAGGCCACAGCTTCGTCACGGCGATCAGCGAATAGCTTTAAGGCGTAGCGTCCGGCGGGGTGGCCGCGTGCTTGCCTGATCAACGACGCCGTGTGAGCAGGCAGGACCTCGGGTTGCGGGAGCGGGACGCCGTACACGGGCGGCACGATGACCGATGCCGAAAGCGCCGCGAAGGTGAGGTCTGCAGCGCTGAACCGTTCACCGCATAGGTATTCGCGGCCATCCGCCAGCAGCTCGGCGACGAAGTCGAACTCCCTCCAGACCGTGGCCTCGTCCTCTGTCTCGATTCCAGGACTCACGTCGAGCGCGCGCCGGATCCATCGCACTGCGAACGGCCATCCGAGCCGGAGCGCACGATCCTCCCACCGCGGCACGCCCTGGTTGTTGAAGCGCAGCGTCAGCTTCCGCTGGGCGAGCATGTGGATGTACATCAGGCGTCGGCCCCTTGGCCCGAGGCCCGCGTCGAAGCGGCGGCATAACCGCTCGACCTCGGCGCGCTCCTGGAGCTCGGTGGGGAAGAGCCGGCGCTCCGGGCGCGTGTGCTGATCGATCCAGACCAGGATCTCCTCCGATTCGCCAAGCACGCGTTCCGGGGTCACCAGAACCGGGACCGTGGCCCCACCGCCCGCTCGACGGGCCGCGATTCGGTGGATGACCTGAACGTGGCGCTCCTCGTGGTACGGGATTCCGGCCCGCTCGAGCGCCCAACGGGCCTTCTCGCAGTAGTGGCTGATCGGAATCGTGACGAGCCTCAGCACCGGCGGGGAGCATAGGTCCCGTGCCTTTCCGCGGACGCTGAATACCGTCGCTAAGGTCCGGCGGGTGCGCGACCTCGATCTCGTCCTCTTCGGCGCGACCGGATTCGTTGGCAAGCTCACGGCCGAGTACCTGGCGGACGCCGCGCCCGACGGGGCGCGCATCGGGCTTGCCGGTCGTTCGCAGGAGAGGCTGGGGCGGGCACGGGAGGAGCTCGGTACCCGAGCCGCGGATTGGCCGCTGATCGTCGCCGACTCAGAGGACCGAGCCGCACTGGCCGAGCTCGCGGCGGGAACAACCGCGGTCGCGACCACCGTCGGCCCGTACCGCCGCTACGGCATGCCGCTGGTCGAGGCGTGCGCCGCCGCCGGTACTCACTATGCGGACCTCACCGGGGAGACGCTGTTCATGCGGGAGACGATCCAGCGGTTCGACGCGCCGGCGAAGGAAAGTGGCGCGCGCATCGTCCACTGCTGCGGCTTCGACTCGATCCCCTCCGACATGGGGGTCCTCCTCCTCCACGAGGCGGCCGGTGAGCTGACTGAGACCACGCTCGTCCTGCGACGGGTCCGGGGCGGGCTCAGCGGCGGCACGGTCGCCTCGCTGAAGGGGACGGTCGACGACGTGAAGCGAGACCGCACGTTGGGCAAGGTTCTCGGCGATCCGTACGCGCTTTCGCCTGACCGGGACGCTGAGCCCGAGCTCGGCGACGAATCCGATCTGCGCGGCGCCGAGTACTCCGAGGAGCTCGGCACCTGGTTCGGCATGTTCGTGATGGCGGCGGTCAACACCCGGGTCGTGCGGCGCTCGAACGCGCTCCAAGGCTGGGCTTACGGACGGCGGTTCCGCTACCGCGAGGTGATGGAGTTCGGTCCCGGGCTCACGGGTCGGGCGAAGGCGCTCGGCCTCGGAGGCGGCATGACCGCGTTCACCGTCGGGCTCGCCCTGCCTCCCTCGCGATTCGTTCTCGATCACGTGCTGCCGGAACCCGGCGAGGGGCCGAAGGAGGAGCTCGTCCGGAAGGGATTCTTCGAGATCGAGATCCACGCGCGTTCCGCGGCCGACGAGCGCTGGGTCTGCCGGGTCAAAGCGCAGGGCGACCCGGGCTACGGGGCGACTCGGGTGATGCTCGGCGAGAGCGGCTTGGCACTCGGGCTCGACGGCGACAAGCTGCCCGACCGGGCCGGTGTCCTCACCCCGGCAACCGGAATCGGCCTCCACCTGGCCGACCGCCTGCGGGCCGCCGGGCAGACGTTCGATGCCACCCGCGCGGGCGCGGCATGAGCGCGCGACGGCCGCTCGAGAAGGAGTGCTCGTGGAGGAGTTGAGTAAGCGTTCGGCGCGAGAGGTACTGGATGACCATCTGGGCATCGCGAACAGGTGGGGCCCCGACCAGGATCTCGAGGAGATCGTGGCAGAGGACCTGCGGCGCAATGTCTCAGAGCAGATCGTGATCCTTATGAACCGGGGCACGTTCCATGGCCACGAGGGGGTCATGCAACTCGCGGAGATGCTTGGCGAAGAACTGCCCGAGCGGCGGGCGTTTGAGTACAGCTACGTGGCCGCCGAGGGCAAGATGGCATTCCTGGAGTGGGCCTACGAAGACGCCCAGGTCACCGTCTCAGACGGTGCCGACTCCTACCTGATCGAGGAGGGCAAGATCGTCGCCCAGACGATCCACTACACGGTCGAGTCGAAGGAGCAAGGCGAGTAGAGCCAGTCCGGCACGCGACGCCGTCGCCCGCGAGGGGCCGCAGTAGTCATGTAGCTTCAGCGGCCCACAGCGAAGGAGCTGCGTATGACTGAAGCCACACCCCTCTTCACCGGCGTCGACTTCATCACCCTGCCGACGAAGAACTACGACCGCGCGGCGGAGTTCTATGGCGGCGTGCTCGGCCTGCCGTTCTCCAAGCGGTGGGGGAATTTCCCGGCCGGCGAGTTCGAGACGGGCAACCTGACGATCGCCGTTATGCAGTCGGATGCCTTCGGCATCGAGTTTCGAGCCAACAGCACTCCGGTTGCACTGCACGTCGACGACTTCGAGGCGGCGAAGGCAGAGCTCACATCGCGTGGCGTCGAGTTCAATGGCGACACCCTCGACTCCGGCGTCTGCTACCAGGCTTTCTTCGAGGATCCGGACGGCAACACGCTGGCGATCCATCACCGCTACGCGCCGCCGGACGCTAGGCCTCCGACCTGATCTCCAATTCCGCCATGGCGGTCGACCTGGTCATCGACATCGAGAACACCCCCGGGTCGCTGGCGCAGATCGCCGCCGCGATCAGCGACGCCGGCGTGAACATCGCGGCCGCGACGTGCATCGGACCAGGCGAGCGAGCCGAGCTCCACATCCTTGTCCCGCACGCAGAGGCCGCCAAGCATGCCTTGGCCATTTCCCAGGTGGCGGTCACCCGCGAGCGCGAGGTCGTCGTCGTCGATGTTCAGGACCGACCGGGTGTGCTGGCGGATCTGACTCGCAAGATCGCCCGGGCTGGAGTGAACCTCGATCTGGTCTACGTCGCCACACGAAACCGCGTCGTGTTCGGGGCGGGCGACCTCGATGCGCTCAGGGCCGCACTGGGCGCTTCGGGCTAAGGGCTCCACTTCTTGCGCTGACGGTTCGGCACTGATTCCCGCGCACGTGCAGATCCGCTGCTCCGGATAGGGGCGAATGGCTCAGCTCAGCCAACGGCTCGCGCTACGCCCAGCGACGTATGCGGATGTCTTGCGCCTGACCGAATTGGTTCAGACGGCCTATGGGCACTACGAGGCGCGCCTCGGCGGGATGCCGAGGCCGATGACGGACGACTACGCGGAGGTCATCGGCCGACACGAGGTGACCGTCGCCGAGCGAGGTGACCAGGTCGTCGGCCTGATCGTTCTTGCGGTCACCGACGAAGGATTGGCGGTCGACAACGTCGCGGTTGACCCATCGAATCAGGGAAGCGGCGTGGGCAAGGCCCTGCTGCAGCACGCGGAGGCTCAAGCCCGGCGTCGGGGATTCGACTCGATCTACCTATATACCCACGAGCGCATGGCCGAGAACCTGGCGCTGTATTCGCGGATCGGCTACGTCGAGTACGACCGGCGCCCGGTCGGCGAAGGCCAGCTCGTCTACCTGCGCAAGCTCCTCGACTGAGAGAGCGCTCCTCAGATCGAACCCGGTTAGCCTGGCCACTTCTTGCCAACCCCGCGCTCGATCCAGCGGACTTACCTCCTCCTGCTGCTCGGCAACACGTTGGCGGCATCGCTGATCTGGGGGATCAACACGATCTTTCTGCTTGATGCCGGACTTTCCAATCTGGAGGCGTTCGCCGCCAACGCTTTCTACACCGCCGGGATGGTGGTGTTCGAGGTGCCGACGGGGATCGTCGCTGACACCGTCGGTCGCCGGGCCTCGTACCTGCTCGGCACGGTCACGCTGACCGCATCGACGCTGCTCTACGTGTTCCTGTGGCAGGTGGAGGCATCCTTCTGGGCGTGGGCGGCGGGCTCGATGCTGCTCGGCCTCGGCTTTACGTTCTTCTCCGGCGCGGTCGAGGCGTGGCTAGTCGACGCGCTCACCGCGACCGGCTTCGACGGCGAGATGGAGTCGGTCTTCGGGCGCGGGCAGATCGTCACGGGAGCAGCGATGCTGACTGGATCCTTGGCGGGAGGGTTCATCGCCGAGCTGACCAGCCTGGGAGTGCCCTTCGTGCTGCGAGGAGTCGTGCTTGCGGTGATGTTCGTGGTCGCCTTCAGGCTGATGCACGACGTCGGGTTCGAACCGCAGCGGGGTAGCCGGCCGCTGGCCGAAATGCGAAGAATCGCCGCCGAGTCGATCGATTACGGCTGGCGCGTGCCCGCAGTCAAGTGGCTGATGGTGGGAGCCCTTTTCACGGGGGGTGTCGGTATCTATACGTTCTACGCTCTCCAGCCGTACCTACTGGAGCTCTACGGCGATCCGAACGCCTACCAGATCGCGGGCCTGGTGGCGGCGATCGTCGCCGGCTCCCAGATCTTGGGTGGGGTCGCCGCGCCGCGGATCCGCCGGCTCTTTCAGCGGCGCACCTCGGCGCTGATCGCGCTGGGGGCGCTCAGCGTGATAACTCTCCTCCTCATCGGGCTCATCGAGAGCTTCTGGGGGATGATCGGGTTGATCGTGGTCTGGGGGCTGGTGTTCGCCGCGACGATGCCGATTCGCCAGACCTATCTCAACGGGCTGATCCCATCGCGTCAGCGGGCGACGATCATCTCTTTCGACGCCCTGATGTCCTCGAGCGGCGGTGTTTGGGCCCAGCCAGCACTCGGACGGGCCGCCGACGTTTGGGGATATGGGCCGTCGTACGCAATCGGTGCGGGGATCGAGGCCATCGCGCTTCCATTCCTCGCTCTTTCGAGAAGGCAGAACGCTCCCGCGGACACCGTGGAACTGGCCGAAGCGCAGCCATCCCCGCAGCCCGCACTCAACCGGCCATGCACCTCACCCGACGGTTTAGACGCAGGGCAGCGCAGCGTCGATGAGATCAAGCTGGGAGCGCCGACGACCACCGCTTCCGCAGCAGCCTCAAGGCAGAACGGCTGAGAATCGGCCTCCCCCGGCGCCGCGGTTCTCAGCCCCACACGACGGCGACATGCTGGTGGATACTGCGGCACGGTCGCTTTCGACGCCGCGCCGCGGAGGATCCCGATTCAACCTGACCGAGCCAACCCTGTCGTAACAGTCCTCGTCGCCTGTCTCGCGACCGCGATGCTGATGCTCGACATCAGCGTCATCAACACGGCCCTGTCCTCGATCGCGCGCGGCCTGGACACCGGCCTCAGCGGGCTCCAGTGGGTGGTGGACGCATACACCATCCCACTCGCCGCGACGGTTCTGACCGCGGGGGCGATCGCCGATCGGCTCGGCCGACGGCGGCTCTTCATCCTCGGGTTAGCGATCTTCACGGCGAGCTCGGCTCTGTGCGGCGCGGCCGAGGGGATCGGCGTACTGGTGGGCGCGCGAGCGATCCAGGGACTCGGGGCGTCGATGATGTTCGCAACCGCACTGGCCCTCATCTCCCAGGTCACACCCGATCGGGAGGCTCGGGTGAAAGCGCTCGCTGCGTACGGCGCCGCGATTGGCGCCTCGTTTGCGCTCGGGCCCTTCATCGGCGGAACGCTCACCGACCTCTTCGGCTGGCGGGCGATCTTCCTTGTCAACGTGCCGATCGGGGTGGCCGTCATATGGCTCACCTACCGCAGGGTGGCCGAGGGTCGCGACCCGACGCCCAGAAGGATCGACCTACCGGGACAGATGACCCTGATAGGTGGTCTGTTCCTACTAGTGCTGGCGCTGCTGCGCGGCAACGAGGAAGGCTGGGGTAGCACGGGCATCATCGCGACGCTGGCCGGGGCGGCGGTGCTCCTAACCGCATTTGTGGTCGTGGAGGAGCGCTCGCGCGAGCCGATGCTGCCGCTTCGCCTGCTGGGCCAGCGGCGGTTCGCGGGGCCGCAGGTGGCGGTGTTCGCGATCGCGTCGTCGTTCTTTGCGGTGTTTCTCTACCTCACCCTCTACCTGCAAACGGTTCTGGGCCTATCACCAATCCAGACCGGCCTGGTCTACCTTCCCGGCACCTTCCTTGTGTTCATCGTCTCGGGGATGACTGCGCAGTTCGGCGCGAGGTACTCGCCAGCCAAGATCGCCACCTTGGGTCTGGTGCTAGTCGCCGCCGGGCTGGCGGGAATGCTGATCATCGGTGTCGACTCCTCGTGGACAGCGATCCTGCCCGGCCTCCTGGTGACGAGCTTGGGCACGGGCCTTTTCAATCCCACGGGGAGCGCGCTTGCCCTGAACGCCCTGCCGGATGAGCAAAGCGGCCTGGCCGCCGGGGCCAACGACACGTTCCGCCAGGCGGGCGTGGCGGTGGGGATCGCTGCGCTCGGAACTCTCCTGCCAGCCGGTGCGGCGCTGGGCGGAGATCTGCAGGCGTACGTCGACGGGCTGCACCACGCGCTGATCGCGAGCGCTGCACTTGCAGGTGCAGGGGCGATTGCGACAGCGTGGCTACTGATCCCGGCTAGATCGCCTGGCGACGCCGAGGCGGTGACGTAAACCTGTAAACCGGTCGCCTAACCTGGACCGCATGAGGGAAACCCTCGGCCCACCGCTGCGGGCAGCGGCGCTGACCGCGTTCATCACCGGACTCGTCCTGCTGTTTCTCAACCCGCCGTCGTTCGCGGGGCTGAGTGGCTTGGTTGCGCTGTTGGTCGGCGCGCTCGCGATCGTGCTCGTCACCGCTTGGGCGACCGTGGCGATGATCGGTAAGGAGATGCCTGAGCCCGAGTTCCGGAGACTGGTCGATCGCAGCGAGGCTCTGGCCTCGCTGCCGCCTCCCGAGCGGCCGCCGAGCGAGTTCGATGAGCTGGTGATGCAGGCGCTGGATGACCTGCCGGAGGAGTTTCGGGGGTTGCTCGAGCGCACCCCGGTGGTCGTTTCGAGCCGTGGTCACGAGCACAACGCCTATGGCCACTACATTGGCGGCACCGTCGCCCGCGACAGCTATCCAGACCGCATCGTCATCTACCAGGACACGCTGGAACGCGACTTCGGCCACGATCTCGGTCTATTGCGAGCGCAGGTCACGCGCACCGTGCGCCACGAACTGGCTCACCACCTCGGCTGGAATGAGCACGGCGTGCGCAGCCTCGGTCTCTAAGACGCCCCTCAGCGGTTTCTGTTGGCTCTTCTCGCTCTCGCCAACCGAGGGAGCCGCCACGGAATAGAGTCACACCGCCCCATGAAGGCCGCGGTGATCCACGAGAACGGCGGGCCGGATGTCCTGCGCTACGAGGACGTACCCGATCCCGAGTGCCCCGACGGCTGCGTGGTGATCGAGGTCGAGGCGATCAGCATCGAGGGCGGGGACCTGCTGGCCCGCGCGAGCTCGCCCCCGCCGTCGGTCCCGCACATCGTGGGGTACCTCGCTGCGGGCACGGTGGTCGAGATCGGCGCCGGCGTCGAGGACCGCACGGTCGGCGATCGGGTTGTGACCTTGAACATGGCGGGCTCGCACGCCGCCAAGCGGGCCGTTCCCGCGATCTCCACTTGGCCGGTCCCCGACGGGTTGGACGCGGCTACGGCCGCCTGTGTTCCAGTCGCGTTCGGGACCGCCCAGGAGTGTCTGTTTACCGCTGGGCACCTCGAAACTGGACAGACGGTCCTGATCCATGCGGGGGCTGGAGGCGTCGGGATGGCTGCGATCCAGTTCGCCAAGCAAGCAGGCGCGACGGTGATCTCCACCGCGTCCAGCGACGAGAAGCTCGAACGCCTGAGGGAGTTCGGGCTCGACCACGGGATCAACTACGCCACCGAGAGCTTCGTCGAGCAAACGCGGGAGCTGACCGACGGGCGCGGCGCTGATCTGATCCTCGACTCGGTTGGCGGCCAGAACCTGGTCGACAGCATCGGCGCGCTGGCATACCGCGGGACCCTCGTCAGCTTTGGGGTCGCCGGCCGCGCCGGGTCCAGCGTCGAGGGCAGGGATCTATGGACGCAGAACAACACGCTGCGGGGCGTCTTCCTCGGCGGCGCTCTGATGACCGAGTATCCGCGCGTCCACAAGATGATCGCCGACCTAATCGATCGGGTCGCGAGCGGCGGGGTCCGGGTGGAGATCGACCGGACATTCCCGCTCGCCGAGGCGGCGGCCGCACATGCCTACATCGAGAGCCGTGAGGCCTTCGGTCGCGTCGTGATGACGCCGTAGGACTCGGGTGGACGCCGCCCCCCTGATCGAGTTCCCCGCTGACGACCCCGACCGGGCTCGCAGCTTCTGGCGCGGCGTGCTGGGAGCCGAACTCGTGCCGAGACACACTGAGGCCGGCTCCGGATGGGAGACCACCGGTGACAGCCTTCGCCTCGGGGTTCACGAGCGCGGACCGGGTCCGGGCGACACCGCCTCTCTCCCTTACTTCACCGTCAGCGACCTGGCTGCCGCCCTCCAACGCGTTCAAGAGCTCGGCGGCTCCATCATCCACCCGGGGGAGCGATGGGCCATCTGCCGTGATTCCGAGGGCAGCCCGTTTGCGCTCGCAGCCCCGCTCCAGCGGTCGCGCTAGCTGCGACCACCGCCCAGATGCTCGTCGCGATTGGACGCCGTTTCGCTGCCAAACTGGAGCGCCGTGGGGAAGCGAAAGCAGCGCCGGCGCCCAGGCAAGGTGTCCCGACTTCGGATTACACCGATGCGGAGGGCAACGTTCTCAGCCTCCGGCAGTCGCTGAGCCCCGGCAC
Organism: uncultured Actinomycetes bacterium; assembly: GCA_963755775.1. GTDB lineage: Bacteria > Actinomycetota > Thermoleophilia > Solirubrobacterales > 70-9 > AC-56. The sequence continues at coordinate 205,850 of CAVWKY010000010.1, forward strand.
GATCGCGAAGATCGGCGAGGCGCCCGCTGGCATGGCCTCCTCCGTCGACGATGCATGGAAGCGGCGCACCGAGATGCTCTTCGAGCGGCTCACCGTCCGTTGGGAGATCGCGGGCCTACCGCTCACCGAGCAAGCGATGCTGTTGGGTCGTTACCGAATGGCCGACAGCGACACGCAGCGCTGGGTTCGCGAGACGATCGCCTCGCATGTGGAGCGCCACATCCCGGAGCTGTCGCCCCGGTGAGGGGCTCGAGTTCGAATCAACCGCTGGGGTAGGGTCCGCGGGGTGAAGTTCCGCAGGCTCGGGGATTCGGACATAGAGGTCTCGGAGATCTCGCTCGGCTCCTGGCTCACGTACGGCGGTGGAGTGGAGCAAGAGCACACCGAGGCCTGCACCCGCGCGGCCTTCGACGCCGGGATCAACTTCTTCGACACCGCCAACGTCTATGGCGGCGGCGCGGCTGAGTCCGTCTGGGGCGAGGTGCTGAAGGACTTCGACCGCGGCTCCTACGTGCTCGCCACCAAGGTCTTCTTTCCGATGTCGGAGAGCGACGGCGGCCTCTCGCGCGAGCAGATCCACAAGCAGATCGACGCGTCACTCACACGCCTGCAGACCGACTATGTCGACCTCTACCAGTGCCACCGCCCCGATCCCGAGACGCCGATCGAGGAGACGATGGAGGCGCTCACCGAGGTCTGCAAAGCGGGCAAGGCGCGTGAGATCGGTTTCAGCGAGTGGACGGTCGAGCAGATCGAGGCCAGTCTCGAGGTCCCGAACGCAAAGAAGTTCGTCTCCTCGCAGCCGCAGTACAACATGATCTGGCGCGCTCCCGAGGCCGAGCTGATCCCTTTCTGCGAGCAGCACGGGGTCTCGCAGGTCGTCTGGTCGCCGCTCGCCCAGGGAGTGCTGACCGGCAAGTACAGGCCAGGCGAGCCGCCACCCGAGGACTCGCGCGCCGCCAGCGATGCGATGAACTGGGCGATGGACCGCTACCGCTCAGACGATCTGCTCGAGGCGGTGCAGCCGCTGATTCCGATCGCCGAGGGCGCCGGGCTGAGCATGGCGAGGATGGCTCTTGCGTGGATCCTGCGCCAGGAAAACGTCGCCTCGGCGATCGTCGGCGCATCTCGGCCTGAGCAGGTCCACTCGAACGCGGAGGCCTCCGGCGTGGAGATCTCGCAGGACACCCTCGATGCGATCGACGAGGCCCTGGACGATCTGCCGATCACCGACGCGCGGCTCGCGAACTTCGCGAAGGAGGGCGTGAAGCACCGCTAGCGCTGGGATATCCTCAGAGTCGCTGAGTTCACGCGCGGTCTCTCGACTACTTCGAGGAGGTCCTGACTTGATCGGAGCACTGCTTTTCGGGCTAGTCGCCGGCTTTATCGGCCGGGCACTGGTCCCCAACGACGCATTCAAGAACCTCGAAGGTCCGAGGTCGTGGCTGGTGTCGATCGTCCTCGGCTTGGTCGGGGCAGCTCTAGGCTGGCTCATCTTCACGGCCGGCCTCGGGATCGGTGACGAGGACGTATTCGACTGGGGTGGGATCCTGAGCGCCCTGATCGGCGTGATCATCGTTCTCCTCCTCGCGGGCTTCGTGATGCGCCGCGCGGGCGGGAACAGCGCTCGCGCCTGAGCCTCCCAGCTCGCATCTGCGGCCGTGCAGATGCCGGTCTTATGCCTTGCTCGGCGCGGGATCCGCGACCGACTCGAGGACCTCTCCAGTCGACATCAGCCGTACGCCTATGCCCTCGAGTTCGTCACGACCCTTGTCGTAGAGACCTGAGACTGCATCTTCGGCCAGCACCACTCGAAAGTCGCGCTCGCTTGCCTCGTAAATGGACGCGCGCGGACAGTTCGGAAAGTTGCAGCCGCAGAACACGACCGTGGAAACGCCTTGTCGTCGCAGGTGGTCTTCGAGCGGGGTCTCATAGAAAGCCCCCCAGCGCGGCTTGTAGATCACTACCTCCCCTGGCCCCACCTGCTGGAGTCGGCCCTGGAGAAGCTCGTCTGCTTCGAGTTCGACGCTCGGGTGCTCGACGATCTCGGGCGCGAGCTGTGAGCCGCTCGACCCGGGTGCGAGGATCTTCGCCCCGGCTTCGACGGTCGAGCGTCGACAGATATCGACGTTGCTGCCGTCCGTCCGATACAGGCGGACGACGTGCACAATCGGTCTACCGGCATCCCGGAAAGCCGCGGCGAGCGCCCCGATCTGTGGAACGGCTGCAGAGGTCCCCGGAATCTCCAGAGGTTGCCCGTCAAGCGTGTCGACCTGGGTGTCGATCGTGACCAACGCCGATGAGCTCCAATCGGGCGCCAGGTAGTCCATGCCTGAGCGATCTTAGGCTGATGAAAGGGCGCTGGAGGCGGCCGCTTCCGCTCGTCGCGCAAACCGAGACACTCGAGCCGCCCCGCGTCCACGAGCTCGTCGCCGACTACGCTTCGCCGCTATGGGGGCCGGCGAAGCGCGCGACGGGATCGAGATCAATGGTGTTGCGCATGTGATCCTCAGGGTCAACCGGATCGCGGAATGCATCGCCTTCTACGACCAGGTGATGCCGTTCCTCGGGCTGAAGGCGGTTCCGCCGCGTTCGGGTGTCTTCGTCTACTACGTCGGCGGGCGCACGGCGGTGGCGATCCGTGAGGCAGATGCCGAGCATGCCGACGCCGTCCATGTCGAAACCGGGCCCGGGCTCGATCACATCTGCTTCCGCGCGCGAAGCCGCGGGGACGTCGACAGGGTCTACGAGTTCCTGAAGGAGATCGGCGCCGACATCGTTCGGCCGCCCGAGGAGGGGCCGTGGGCGTCGGGCTATTACTCGCTCTCGTTCCGCGACCCGGAGGGCATCAGGCTCGAGCTCAACCACGTCCCGGGTCCGGGCCTGCTTGCCGAGGGCGCCGCGTTCGATCCGGCGCCCGACCATCCGATCCAGGGCCGGCCTCGAGCCGAAGGGTGACCGGGCTCTACTGCGCCGCGGTCCGCGGCAACATTTCGAGGAGGCCCCAGGGGCGGGTATATAGTCGGATCTCGTCGACGTTCTCGGCAAGGAGGCCCAAATGCCCGAGACTACGGACCCCACCTTCTACCGCTCGCCCTCCGCCGCGATCGCGGCCCCGCCCGAGGAGCTCGCCTACGTGGCGGCCTTCGACCCCGCGGGTGAGCAGCGCGACGCGATGACTGTGATCGACTGCGACGCCGACTCCTCCACCTACGGCGAGGTGGTGGGGTGGTCGGAGCTGCCGACCGCCGGCAACGAGCTTCACCACTTCGGGTGGAACGCGTGCTCCAGCGCGCTCTGTCATGAGGGACACGAGGGCGTGCTCGAGCGGCGCTACCTGGTCGTGCCGGGCATTCGCTCCTCGCGCACCTATGTGCTCGACACGAAGCCCGACCCGCGCGACCCCAAGGTGGTTCGCACGATCGAGCCGGAGGAGCTCGCCGCCAAGGCCGGCTACTCCCGTCCGCATACCGTGCACTGCGGCCCGGGGGGCATTTTCATGTCCAACCTAGGCGGGGCCAACGGCGCCGAGGGCCCAGGGGGCGTGGCGTTGATCGACCACGACACCTTCGAGGTCACGGGCGCCTGGGAGACGGACCGCGGTGAGCAGCACTTCGCCTACGACGTCTGGTGGCACCTGAACGACGACGTCGCGATCACCTCGGAGTGGGCGACCCCGTCGATGGTCGAGCCGGGGCTGAACCCCGAGGATCTCCTCGGCAAGCGATTCGGCCACCACCTGAACTTTTGGAGCCTCTCGGAAGGCAAGCTCACCCAGCGCGTGGACCTCGGCGAGGAGCACCAGATGGTGCTCGAGCTGCGGCCGGCGCACGACCCCCGCAAAACGTGGGGCCTCGTCGGGGTGGTGATCAGCGTCGAGGACCTGTCAGCCTCGGTGTGGCTGTGGCACCGCGACGGCGAGCGGTGGGAGGCCAAGAAGGTGATCACGATCCCGGCCGAGCCCGCCGAGGCCTCGGAGCTGCCGCCCGCCCTGCAGCCCTTCGGCGCCGTCCCGCCGCTGGTCAGTGACATCGACCTCTCCGTCGACGATCGCTGGCTCTACGTGTCGTGCTGGGGGACCGGCGAGCTGAAGCGCTACGACGTCGCCGACCCGCACAACCCGCGCGACGCGGGCTCGGTGCGCCTGGGCGGCATCGTTCGCCGCAAGCCCCACCCGGCCGATCCCGAGCTGCCGCTGGGTGGCGGGCCGCAGATGATCGAGATCAGCCGCGACGGGCAGCGCGTCTACGCGACCAATTCGCTCTATGCGAGCTGGGACGACATCTTCTATCCCGACGGGGTGGGCGCCTGGGCGGCGCGCATCGACACCAACGTCGACGGCGGCGAGATGGCGATCGATGAGCGGTTCTTCCCGCACGGCGACGACTTCCAGGGGCTGCGCGTGCACCAGACCCGCCTTCAGGGCGGTGACGCGTCCAGCGACTCCTACTGCTTCGTCGACTAGCGACGGAGGAGGTCAGCTGACCGTCGTTGCTCATCTAGGCCCGCTGCCGCTCGAGGAGCTTCTCGTCGGTTGGGGGGTTGTCTTCGCCGTCGGGGTCCCCACGATGCGAGCGATGGCGAAGGCGAGACTGTCGCGGCACGCCACTAGGCGGTGGCTTCGTACTCGTCGTGGCGCCGGATCCACAACGGCCTCGTGACGCTCTCGTCGCGACCCTTCGGCGTCCGGTCCAGCAAGGCGTAGTAGGCCATTGCGGGCTCTAGACCGCGGGCGGTCGTTACGTAGGTCCGGTAGACGCTCCCGTCCGACAGCGCGTACACGCTCAGGCCCGGCCCCTCGGAGACATACCCGAGCACGTCCGTCCCGCAAGACCGTGCATTTTCCTCGACCGTGGGTGGGATCTCGCCCTCCAGGAACGGCTTCAGCTCCTCCTCGTTGTGCAGGAAGCCGAGATCGCGGTTGAAATCGCTGCCGCCACTGGAGACCCAGCCGATTCCCCAGCCCATCCGCTCCCTGTAGGCGAGGAGCTTCTCGAGCGGCCCGCGGGAGGCGAGCAGGAGCGTGGCGTCCCTGGCCTTTAGGTGGGCGACCTGGGAATCGAGCGTGTCCGCGATCGAGGAGCAGACCGGACAGCCCGCCTCGTACGGCGGCCCGAACATGAAGTGGTAGACGAGCAGCTGGGAGCGGCCGTCGAAGAGATCCGCGAGGGCCTTCGTGCCGTCCACCGTCTCGAACCGATAGTCCTTCTCAACCGGGACCCACGGCAGCTCGCGTCGCTTCCTGGTCAGCTCGTCGCCGCGTCGGGTGAGCTCCTTCTCCTCCTCGAGCAGCGCGTCGCGCTGTGCCCGCCACTCCTCCTCGGTCGCGATCCTGTACTCCGCCATCACCGCTCCACCTCCTTGCTTGGCCTCGCGAGGTCAGCTTAGCTGCGACCAGACGCGGCCCCTCCGCTCCGTAATTGCGCACCCGCGACGGGGAATGTGCGCTGGGCGTCGTTGACGTAGAACTCCTGGATGGCCAAGCCCGAGGCTACTATCGTCGACGCCGGCGGGCGCGATTTGCGTGTGTCCAGTCCCAGTCGCGTGATCTTCCCGGCGACCGAGCATTCGGGCGCGGTCACAAAGCTCGACGTCGTCGAGTACTACGTCGCCGTCGAGGACGGCATCATGCGCGCGCTCGACCGTCGGCCGACCACGCTCGAGCGCTGGCCGAAGGGCGTCCACCCGGGCATCGTCCTCTCGACGCGCGAGAAGGGCGGTGGCGACGCGTTCTTTCAAAAGCGCATTCCACGCGGAGCTCCGGACTACGTGCAGACTGCCCGGATCGAGTTCCCGTCGGGTCGTCACGCCGACGAGATCTGTCCCACCGAGGTGGCCGTTGTCGGCTGGGCGGCCCAGATGGGCACGATCACGTTTCATCCCTGGCCGGTTCGCAATGACGACGTCGACCATCCGGACGAACTGCGCATCGACCTGGACCCGCAGCCGGGCACGGACTTCGCCGACGCGGTGCGGGTAGCCGCCGAGGCACGCGCCCTCCTGGACGAGCTCGGCTATACCGGTTTCCCGAAGACCTCGGGAGGCCGCGGTGTCCACATATACCTCCGGATCGAGCCACGCTGGACGTTCACGGACGTTCGCCACGCCGCGATCGCCTTCGGGCGGGAGCTCGAGCGGCGGCTCCCCGGCCAGGTGACAACCAAGTGGTGGAAGGAGGAGCGCGGCGAGCGCATCTTCGTCGACTACAACCAGAACGCCCGCGATCGCACCATCGCCTCGGCTTACAGCGTCCGGCCGAAGCCCGGTGCGCCGGTGTCCGCGCCGCTCACCTGGGACGAGCTCGCCGAGGTCGCGCCCGAGGACTTCACCGTCGAGACGATGCCCGCGCGCTTCGCGGAGGTAGGCGACCGCCACGCGGCAATCGACGAGGCAGCCCACTCGCTGCAGCCGCTGCTGGACATGTACGAGAACGACACCGCCGCGGGAGAGGGCGATATGCCATACCCGCCTGACTATCCGAAGATGCCGGGAGAGCCTAAGCGCGTTCAGCCGTCGCGCGATCGCGACCGCCGGCGGTCATGACTCGGTCGGTCGCTACTCGGGCCGCGGCACCTCGACCAGCAGGGACTCGCCGCATGCCAGCAGCCGGCCGTCACCGTCATGAATCGCGACCCCGGTCAGGTGTTTGCGCCCATCGTGCTCGATCGGCCAGGCGGTCACGATCGAGGGCTCGCCGACGGGTACCGGCCCCAGCGACTCGACCCGCTGGCGGGCGAGGACGTTGAAGCCGCCCTCGGGGAATTCGCCAACCGCCCAGATCGAGGGACAATCGAGCGCCGCCCAGACCATCTCCGGGGGGATCGCGTCTCCGCTCTCCGCGAGTGATTGATCCGGTGTCCAAGCCGCGGCAAGGAGATCAGCGTCTGCGCGGGTCCTACCCATGAACAGCCGCAAGCCGTCGCCCGGCTCGCGGTCAGGCCCGCAGGTGAAGCAGCTCGGATAGAGGTGCCCGAGCTCGTCGTGGATCAGGCGATGCGCCGCTTCCTGCGCCTCGGTCACACCCGGCGGCGGCGGGATCTCGAGCTCGAATGATGCCGGCTTCGCCTCGAGCACGAGCGTCTCCCCGTCGAGCAGCGCAAGCCCTCCGTCGTCGCCCTGCTCGCTCAGCTTCAGCTCCCGCCCCATCGGCGGCAGGCTGCGCAGGTTGACCTCCGCCGGGCCGTCGATCCGGCCCGCGACCACGGCCCCAGCGGCGTAGCCGCCGAGCGCCCCGCTCTCGAACCCACGGAACCTCTTATCGAAGCTCAGGCTCGTCACGCGTTGAACCCTAGCCGTGCTCGATCTGCGGGCTGGCTCTCTCGCCGTTGTCCTGGTCCGGGCAACATTTCAGGGAGGCCACAGAGACGGGAAGGGGCCGCAACTTCCAAGCGAGGCCCCTGTTAGTGGTCACATGCTCTACAGCCATAAGCCAATGTCGTTGCAGCCAAGTCTCTCTCCCGCCCGCCAGAGGGCAGAAGGGCGGGCATGGCCCGCCAGCATCGTGCGCACTGCATGCGCCGTGCTGACGGCCTGTGGTGCGCTGCTTTGGCTTGCATCCCCCGCGTCGGCGGAGACGGTGCGACTGGACCTCGTCCAGACGATCGACACCTCCGCTTTCAGCCCGTCGAGCCCCGACCCCGCCGGGATCGCCTACATGCCGGCCCAAGACGAGTTGCTGATCAGCGACTCCGAGGTCAACGAGATGCCGATGTTCCAGGGGATCAACCTGTTCACGGCGAAGCGCACCGGCTCCGGCGTCGGCACCGGGAGCGTAAATACCTTCTCCCAGGAGCCCTCCGACCTAGGGATCGATACAGCCAACGGCAGGCTCTTCGTCGCGGACGACGATAAGGACAGGGTGTACATCGTCTCAATCGGGCCCGACAACGTCTACGGAACCGCCGACGACACCAGGAGTAACTTCCGCACCTCGACCTTCGGGAGCACTGACCCCGAGGGGGTCATCTATGACCCGGCGACGGGGCACGTGTTCGTCAGCGACGGCCTCGGGGTCGAGATCTACGACGTCGACCCGGTCAACGGGGTGTTCGGGGATGCAAACGACATCGTCACCCACTTCGACGTCGCCCAGTATGGAGCCGGCGACTGTGAGGGCCTGGGAATAGATCCGGCCCGCAACAGCCTGCTCTGTGTGGATCCCAGTACGCCCGACAACATCTACGAGCTTGGAAAGGACGGGACCCTCCTCCGCACGTTGAGCATGGCGGCGATCCCGACCAGTCGCGCGGTAGTGGCGGACGTCACCATGGCTCCTTCGTCCAACCCCAACGACGATCCGGCGACCATGAACTACTGGATCGTTGACCGGCACCTGGACAACAACAAGTTCCCGGACGAGAACGACGGGCTCCTCTACGAGATGAAGGTGCCCCCACCCCAGGTGCTCGTCGAACGCCCAATCAGCCTCGGAACGAACGACGCCGACCAGGCCTCGTGGGGAACGGTGAACCGGACCAATGGCGACATCGAGCTGGGGACCGGGGCCTTCAACTTGCCGGTGACCGCAGGGCTCAGATTCACAGGGGTGCAGATCCCCAAGGGGGCCACGATCGTCGACGCCAATGTCCAGTTCACGGCCGATGAGACCGGGAATAGGGCCACGAACCTCGCCGTCAGGGCGGAGCGGGCCGACAACTCGGCAGCGATCACGACGTCGGCGTTCAACATCTCCAACCGTCCGCGCACGTCGGCCTCGGTTTCGTGGGCCCCTCCCGCGTGGCAAACCGTCGGCGCCGCGGGTGCAGGTCAGCTGACTCCGAACTTCGCGTCGGTGGTCCAGGAGGTCGTCAACCGCCCCGGCTGGGTGGCTGGCAACGCGCTCACGGTGATCGTCACCGGATCCGGTAACCGAACGGCGGAATCGTTCGAAGGCGGCGCCCCGCCTGTCCTCCGGGTCAAGTACATCGTGCCCTGACCCGGGGCTCGCCGAGCCACATCCGCATGCAAGAGCCCTCCAGAAGGAGGGCTCGCAGTCCCCGTCATACAGCGCGGGTGGGATCTGAACCCGCGACTACGCGAGCCGAAGCCCTCGAAGCCGCCGAACTCGCGGAGTAGCCGTCGGGAATGAGTGCGCCGCCCGTTTCGGGGTATGTGGCACGCGAATTCATCTGGAGCCGTTGGGAAGGAGGAGACATGCTCTGGCTGATCCTGGGAGTCATCCTGCTGGTGATCGCCATCGCCGGCGGGACAATTGTCCACCCGATCCTGTTCGCGCTTGGAATCCTCGCCTTGCTCGTGTTCCTCGCAGGGCGCTGATCGCCGGAGACCGGTGAGGGCGCATGAACTGACCGGGTGAAGATGTGGGGCGACCGAGAAGCAACTCGCAAGGCCGCAGGGCGGTCGGAGTAGGCGATGTCGCAGGAGAACGTCGAACTGCCGTACCGGGCGGCCGATGCCCTCAACCAGCGCGACCTCGATTCCCTCCTCGTGCTCTGCGACCCGGCCATAGAGTTCGTCTCCCACCTCGTGAAGCTGCAGGGCGGTGGCCGCTACAGCGGCCACGATGGCGTGCGTACCTGGTGGCAACGCGTCCTCGCGTTCTCCCCGGAGTTCAGACTCGAGGTCGAGGAGGTACGAAACCCTCGCGACATCACGGCCGCGCGGATACGCGCTCATTGCCACGACTGGCAGAGAGACGGGCCAACTGAGCAGATGGAATGGAATGTCATCAAGTGGTGCGACAGGAAGGCCATCTGGTGGTTCGTTCTTCTGAACGAGGATGAGGCCCTCGAAGCCGCCGGGCTGCGGGAGTAGGGCGCCACGGTGGGCTGGTCGTCCCAGGGAGAGCCAAAGCGCGTTCAGCCCTCGCGCGATCGCGACCGCCGGCGGTCATGACCTTGGTCGGCTATGCGACTGCGGCATATCCGTCAGGCCCGCTGACCCCTCCCGGGCAGATTTGCGAGCCCGCCATCTCCCGCTAGGCGCTCTTCGAGATCGTCGACGGTGTCGCGGAGCGTTTGCACGAGCTCGGCGAGTTCCTGGTGCTCTGCGCGAACCGCCTCGCGCTCCGCCTGCGCCGCTTCATGCTCGGCCTGGGCGCTGAGAAGCTCCTGGCGAACCGCCCGCGCTGCCGCCCGCTCCTCGCGGCGCGCTCCCTCCATTGCGTTGATCACGATTCCGATGAGGATGTTGATGATCAGGAACCCTCCGACCAGCACGTAGCTGACGAAGTAGATCCATGACCAGGGATGGATCTCCATCCCGGCCCGCATGTAACGGGGCCACTCCTCGAGCGTCAGCATCACGAACAGGTTCAGCATCGAATCGCCGAGATTCCCCCAGCGCCCGGGATCCTCGGTGTGGAACAGCAGCCATCCGACCATCCCGTACAGGTAGACGAGCAGTATCGCGAGCACGGCCATGCTCCCGATCGGCGGCAAGCTGCGGACCATTCCTCTGATCAGCACCCGCACGTCGGGGAGGACGCTGATGATCCTCACGATTCGCAGCAGCCGGATGAGTCGCAGAAGAGTTGCGTTCTGTCGCAGTCCCGGCACGAAGGCGGCCGTGATGACCACGAAGTCGAACACATTCCACCCGTCGCGGAAGAAGGCCTCGGGCCGGCGTCCGTAGGCAGTGATCCGGATTGCGAGCTCCACCACGAAGACGGCCAGACAGGCGTCGTTCGCGGCCACCAGCAGGTCACCGATCCGATCGTCCACGGCGTCGTAGGTCTCAAGCCCGAGGACTATCGCGTTGAAGACGATGACGCCGAAGATGAACGCCTGAAAGCGCCCCGAGTCGGCGATCCTCCGGCAGCCCTCGGGCACTCCGCTCAGCGCATGTCGCAGGCCCTCAGTCACGGGAGAACGACGGCGTTCGTCAGGGTTGGTCTTCGCGGGACGCGGGCGTGAATCGCCATGAACCGTCGAAAGTTACTGCCCGCCTCCGCTCGCCCGCTGCGCCTTCGCATTCAAACGACAATCGCCTGGAAGTCCTGCCAGATGTCAAAGCGCGGCCCATCCCAGGTCTCGGTCGTCTCGGCTTGTCGGCGCGACCTCGTGGAACAGCGACAAGCGGTACCCGGGGATCTCGCTGCCGCCGGTTTGGCCGTCGTCGAGACCCGCTACGTCGAGCCGAGCGAACCGCCGCCCGAGCTCGAGAGCGAGATCGTTGTGAAACCCAATGTGTGACGCTACGGAGATAGGCCAGGCCCTGCTTCGAGCAAGGCCTCGGCGGCTTGCGATCCCAAAAAACCCGGTGGCCCCGGAACGAGGACGCGCGGGTCAGTGTTCCAACAGGCGCTTGAGGTTCTCGAGCGAGTGCTCGGCCTCGCGTCCGACGACACGGTCGCCCACAGCCCGTCCCGCGACCCTCCCGAGGGCCCCGCCGGGAAGCACGAACTGGTTCTCATACTCGAACCGGGTCTGCCCGCTGTCCATTCGATTGAGCCGGTACTTGACGTGGGCTCGCGATCCTCCTGGCCCGACGCCGGTCCACGCAGCCCGCCTCGGACGATCGCACTCAGTGACCGTCCATCTCACTGAGAATCGGGCTCCCGCCAAACGCAGCTCCTGCTCGAAGGTCGCGCCTTCCTTCAGCTCCTTCGGCGTCCCGTCGACAAGGCCAGCGTGGGTCGTAACCCACTGCTCCAGTCGGTGGGGATCCATCAGGATGTCCCAGACCCGTTCCGGAGGGGCAGCGACCTCGATTTCCTTGGTGACGCCGGGGCTCATGCGGCTCCTTCTGCTGCCTCCTCGGCGCGCATCTCATCCTCGATGGCCCGCGCCAACGCGACCCGATACGGCTCGGGGCGGATATCGAACAACTCCATCCCGCTCGGATCCTCGACCACGGTGTCGGTCGCGAGACCCGAAGTGATGTTCTCGGCGACCGCCGGGTTGCCGCGGGTCAACGCTGCCGCAGTCTTGCCGACTGACTCCGCGGGCACGCCGCGCGGTGTCGGAAGCCGCCAGGGGACGCGCTCTCCCAGCGCCTCGGCCATCCCCTCGAGCATGTCGGAGTAGGTCAGGACATCGGGCCCGCCGATCTCGATCACCCTGCCCTCTTGGTCGGCGAACGGGGCCTCAACCAGATAGTCGACCACAGCGTCGACGCCGATCGGCTGGGTGCGGTTCTCGAGCCATTCGGGTGAGAACATCGCTCCGAGACGCTCGACCAGTGACTTGAGGAGGACGTATGACTCGCTCTCGTCCCCCACGACCATCGCGGCGCGGAAGTAGGTGACGGGGGGTCCCTCCGCCCTCAGGATCTCCGCGGTGCGGTGTCGGGCGCGGAGGTGCTCCGAAACCGACGAATCCCCCAATCCGCCAAGGTAGACCACCCGCTTTACACCCGTGCGCTTTGCGGCGCGGGCAAGCGAGCGGGCCGCGTCCTCCTCGGCCAGGACGAGGTCGTCGGGCTCGGTGCCCATCAGATGGGCGAGGTAATAGACGACGTCGATTCCGGCGAGCGCCGGCTCCAGGCTCTCGGGATCGGTGAGGTCCGCACGTCGGACCTCAGTGCCGCGCTCACGCAGCTCGTGAGCCCGCTTCGCTGAGGGGTCGCGAACCATGCAGATGACCGGACAACCCCTTTCAAGAAGCTCCAGGGCGAGCTTTCGCCCCAGGAACCCGGTTGCTCCGACGATCAGTGGGCGCATCGCTAGCTATTGCCCCGCGTCTCTCGGCGGCAAACCGCGCGTACGGGCGGTTGCGTCCGACTCGGTGCCGGCCTCGATCTCCCCACGCAGCGCCCCGACTCGCGAGGGTGGAAGGTCCAAGCGAGCCAGAGAGCGCAAAAAACCTTGGGTCACGAGGACGTGGATGCGTAGCTGTGTCTGGCTGTAGAGCCACGTGCCGAAGCGGGCAAAGCGGCCTGAGCCGCGGACCCATGGGTAGAAATTTCGCACCTCGGCGCTCAGGCGGAGACGCGTTCTATCGGCCGATTTGCCGTTCTGCCGCCTAACCGCAATCCGCAGATATCCGCGGCCGCTCCCCTCCTCGGCGACGAGGAGTCCCCGCGTGTGTTCGCTCAGTCCGCGGCCGCTCGAGGATCAGCACGAAAACGCCCGCCCGGCGCTCGCGCGCTCACTCGGCTCCGCGGCGAATCTTGTTGAACAAATCGATCAGGCGGCTCTGCTCCTTGCTCGTGAGATTGGATCGGCTCCCCTTCGACTTGACCATCAGGTCCAGGAGCTCCCTGCGCTCCTTGGGGGTAAGTCGGTTCCAATACTCACGGCCGACCGTTGCCAACCAGATGACCGCAGCCCACACCTTGGTCCACGGGACCCGCCGGGCCGCTTTAAGCGCGCCCCACACCCAAACCGGCATGTACTCCTCCTCTCGCCTTCAGAACGCTCGAATCAGCAGGTTCAGTAAAAGGGTGAGGGCTACCGACAGCACAATCGACCAGATGAGGCAGCCCGGCATGAATCGGACCTGGGCACGTTCGCCAGATCGTTTCCAGATCAGAAACACGGTGTTCTCAACAGGCCTCAGGCCTGCACTGCCGCCAGCAGCTTTCGAAGTGCGCCTCGCATGATCCGTGAGACCTGCATTTGGGAGATGCCGAGCAAGCTTCCGATCTGATACTGCGTCAGCCCCTCCTCGAATCGCAGGTACAGGATGCGATGCTCCTTCTCATCGAGGTCGGCGCCCTCGGCTGCAAGCTGCGTCTCGACCGTCTCATAGCCTCCCTCATGCGTTCCAACCGACTCCACCATCGGCAACTCCGGATCCTCATGACTTCCCGGGCCATCGAGCGATACGGTGCGTCGCGCCTGGTTGGCCTGAAACGCCTCTGAGACCTCCTCGGCGGATAGCTCGAGGCGTTGGGCGATCTGGCCTTCGGTCGGGCTGCGGCCAAGCTCGTCGCTCAATTGCCCGGCGGCTTCTTGAACGGCCATCGTGCGCTCCTGGAGCCCACGCGGCAGGCGAAGCTGCCAGGTGCGATCGCGGAAGTGGCGACGGAGTTCGCCGAGGATGGTCGGCGCCGCGTAGGCTGCGAACGTCTTGCCGCGGTCTGGCTCGAAGCCATCAAGCGCCTTGACGAGCCCGAGGTTCGCGACCTGGATCAGGTCGTCGAGCGGCTCGGAGCTTCCGCGGTATCGAAGAGCCAGGGACCGCGCCAACGGCAGCAGGCGCAGAACCAGCTCCTGCTTCAGCGCGGGGTCGCGGGTCTGCGCGTAGCGGCGCAAGAGCTCCGCCTCGGCAACTTCATCGAGCCGACGGTGGGATCCGATTGCCGAGCGGGAGCCCTTCGCGGCCGGGACGGCATCAGGTTCCGGATGAGTTATGGCAGCGGACGTACCGACGCCCATGGGGGACCTCCCTGTCTCGAGGACGGTCGCTGTTTCTGGGATCACAAGCTGGGGAAACCGGTTCCTCGCGACCAAGGAAGACCGATCTGCCGTGCAGAATAACAAGAAAGCAGAAAGACCGGTCTGTCCCTGGTAGCCTGGCTAGGGTGCTAGAAACGCGAACTCGCAGCGACAACGACGCAGACGAATCCGAGGCCCGCCAACGGATTCTCAAGAGTTCCTACAAGCTCTTCTCGCGCCGGGGCATCCGCGATGTCGGCGTCGACGAGGTAATCGAGACTGCGGGGGTCGCCAAAGCGACCCTCTACCGGCACTTTCCTTCGAAGGATGACCTCGTCCTCGCTTTTCTTGACCGGCGAGAGCAATTGTGGACGCGGGAGTTCGTGGAGGCGGGCGCCGCGGATCGAGGCGCCACCCCGGAGGCGCAACTCCTGGCGATCTTCGACGTCTTCGACGAGTGGTTTCGGCGCGAGGACTTTGAGGCGTGCTCATTCATCAACGTGATGCTGGAGATGGGCAGTGAGCATCCGGCGGGTGGGGCCAGCGTTCGACATCTTCAGAACATCCGCTCGATCGTTTGTCGACTGGCCGAGGAGGCTGGTCTGCGTGACCCGAAAGCGTTCGCCCATTCGTGCCACATCCTGATGAAGGGTTCGATCGTCGCCGCCGCCGAGGGGGACGTCGAGGCCGCGCAGCGTGCCCGGTCGATGGCCCGCCTGCTGTTAGACGAATACCGTTAGGAGTGTCTGGCCCGGGGCCGCGCCGCGAGCCACCTCGGGCGTCCCACGTAGCGCTGTCGGTGCTCATGTACGCCAGCCTCGGCGAGATCACCTACTGGGCCACCTTGGCCCTCGCGATCCCAACCGCCGGTTTCCTGCTGCGAACCTTCATCGTCTTCCACGACTGCACCCACGGCTCGTTTCTGCCCTCGCGGCGGGCCAATCTATGGGTGGGCCGGCTGAGCGGGCTACTCGTCTTCCAGCCGTTCGCGAACTGGCGCCACGCCCACGCCGTCCATCACGGGACGGCCGGCGATCTCGACCGCCGCGGCACCGGCGACATCTCGACGTTGACCTTCGATGAGTACGTCGCCAGCCCGTGGACGAAGCGGCTCGGCTACCGCCTGTTCCGCAACCCGCTCGTAATGTTCGGGCTCGGACCGCTGTGGTCGCTGATGCTCGGGCCTCGTCTATGGTCGCGCTCAATGCGCCCACGCCAGCGGCGGAGCGTGATGATCACCAACCTCTTCCTCGCGGCGCTGGTGGGCACGATCTGGTGGCTCGTCGGCTGGCAGGAGTGGCTGCTCGTCCAGATGCCGAGCGTGATCTCGCCGCCACGGCAGGCGTGTGGCTGTTCTACGTCCAACACCAATTCGAGGACGTCTACTGGGACAGTGGCGAGAGTTGGGGCTACGCGGACGCGGCGCTGCGCGGAAGCTCCTATTTGAAGTTGCCCCAGCCCTTCCAGTTCTTCACCGGCAACATCGGCCTCCGCCACGTCGACCACTTGAGCGCCAAGGTCGCGAACTACAACCGGGAGCCCGCCACGACGAGATCCGATCTTCCGGGACGTCCGGGTGCTGAGCGCACGAGACTTCAGCGTCGATCCGGCCTAGGCTGACGACCTCGGCGCGCCGTATTAGAGCCTACGCCGGCACCGACGTCCGGCGTGCTGTTATGGCGCACATGCTGGATTGGCACCCTGACCGTGAACAAGCTTTTCCGGTGAATCCGCTCTAGAGGGTGGAAGGGGGTCTCATCCGGGGCCCCACTGTCCCTCGACTGTCCCTCCGGGTTGCGGGGAGGCCGTGGTAGTCCCGGAGTCCCAGTTTCGTGCCGGGTCGGTCCCTAGGCTTGCCAGGTGGCGCAGATCGAACAGGCCCAAGCGACGCTTGCTCTCCAGGGACTGGAGGGATTCGAGGGGCCGGACGGCGCCGAGCGCATCTATGAGGGGCCGCGCAACCCGGATGCGCTGCTCGCACACGTCGGCCACGAGGCCTTCCGGCCGGGGCAGCGCGAGGGCGTCGAGGCGGCGCTCGACGGCCGCGACGCGCTGATTGTCATGCCCACGGGCGGGGGCAAGAGCCTCTGCTACCAGCTGCCCGGCCTCGCCTCACCCCAGCTCACCATCGTCGTCAGCCCCCTGATCGCGCTGATGGCCGATCAAGTCCGCGCCCTGACCGCGGCGGCCCATCCGGCGGTGATGGTCGCCTCGGGCTTGGGCGCGGAGCGAAACCGCGAGGCCCTCGCACGGATCCGCGATGGCCGGGCGCGGATCGCCTACTGCTCGCCGGAGCGCTTCGGCTCGACCGCGTTCCTCGACGCCGTGAGCAGCCGCGAGGTCGACCTGATGGCCATCGACGAGGCGCACTGCGTCTCGGAATGGGGACACGACTTCCGCCCCGACTACCTGCGGCTGCCGAAGGCGATCGAGCGGCTGGGCCGGCCGGCAGTCCTGGCCTGCACGGCGACCGCCACGCCGGAGGTGGCCGGCGAGATCGAGCGCCGCCTCGGCCTGCACGAGCCGCTGCTTGTGCGCTCCGGCTTTGACCGCCCCAACCTCTCCTTCGACATCGTCACCTTGGAGGGCAAGGGTTCCAAGGCACGAAAGCTGGGGCTGCTCGAGCACGGCCTGGGCGATGCCCAGAATCGGCCGGCGATCGTCTACTGCGGCACGCGCCGAGACAGCGAGGAGGTCGCCGAGTCGCTGCGCGCGGCCGACCTGCTCGCCGCCGCCTACCACGCGGGCATGGCGCCCGATGAGCGTGCCGCCGCCCAGCACCGCTTCATGTCGGGAGATGTCGAGGTGATCGTCGCCACCAACGCCTTCGGCATGGGAGTCGACAAGGCAGACGTTCGGTCGGTCTGGCACTGGGCGATCCCGACCAGCGTCGAGGCTTACTACCAGGAGGCCGGGCGCGCAGGGCGCGACGGCCGGCCGGCCCGGGCGGTGCTGCTCGCCGGGCGCTCTGATCTGGGCCGCCTGGTGCGGTTCATCCAGCAACGCAACGTGGACGAGCAGGCGGTCGCCGCCTACGTGGAAGGCCTACGCCGCACGGCCGACTCCGATGGGTCGCTGCTGATCGACAACCCCCGCCAAGACGAGGAGCGGATCCGGCTAGCGATCGCCGAGCGGGCAGGCGCCTGCACGATCGACCCGGCCCCCGGGGGACGGCTGAGCGTCAGCCTCCAGGGCAAGCTCGACGCCGGCCGGGCCCGCGCGGCCTGCCGCGTTGCGCAGGACCGCGGCTGGCGCGCCTACCGCGCGGTCGAGGCCTTCAGCTTCTCCGCGACCTGCCGCCGCCGCAGCCTGCTCGACCACTTCGGTGACCAACGGGTCGCCGATCCCGAGGGCCGATGCTGCGACGTCTGTGACCCGCTCGAGTGGCTGCCCTCCCCCGAGGCGATCGAGATCCGCACTGCGCGCTCGCGTCGGCGCTCCCAGGCCTCGGCCCCTGAGCTTTCGGCCGGAGACGAGGGCCTGTTCGAGGCGCTGCGGGCCTGGCGCCTGGACGCGGCCGCCGGCAAGCCCGCCTACACGGTGGCCCACAACCGCACCTTGGAGGCGATCGCGGCCTCGCGCCCGGGCGGGGCCGACGACCTCGCGGCGATCCACGGCGTCGGGCCGGCGTTCGTCTCGCGCCACGGCGACGAGGTGCTGCGGATCGTGCAGGGCCATCCGGGGGGCTAGCCTCTGGCGGTGGGCCCGAGGTCGGGCGCCGTTACGGAACGAAGGGAGCCGCTGATGCTGTTTGGCCAGGAGCACGTGGATCGCTATCGCGAGACCGATGGCGAGGAGGGGCATGAATGGAACGGGACGCAGACCCTGCTGCTGACCACGACGGGGCGCAAGTCCGGCAAGCAGCGCACGATGCCGCTGATCTACGCGCCCCATGGCGACGCCTACACAGTCGTCGCCTCGAAGGGCGGGTCCGACGCTCCGCCCGCCTGGTATCTGAACCTCACCGAGAACCCCGAGGTCGAGGTCCAGGTGAAGGGCGACCGCTTCAAGGGGAAGGCCCGCACAGCCACCCCGGATGAGAAACCGGAGATGTGGCAGACGATGGTCGGCGAGTGGCCCGCCTATGACGAATACCAGCAGAGCACCGACCGGGAGATCCCGGTGGTCGTGCTGGAGCGAGCCTGACGCCCGGCCCGCACCGTCACCCGCTGCGACGCCACCTTGCCCCCAAAGCAGAACCTCCGCGTTAGCGGGGGTTTCCTTAAGCAGCGGGGGCGGGATTTGAACCCGCGACCTCCGGGTTATGAGAACCCCCATGCCAAACTGGATCACAGATGGCGAAGCGAAAGCAGCGGCGCCGAGCCAGGCAACCTGTGCCAACTTCGACTACGCCGATGCGGAGGGCAACGTCCTCAGCCTGCGGCAGTCCCTGAGCGCCGGCACGATCGCGAAGATCGGCGAGGCGCCCGCTGGCATGGCCTCCTCCCTCGACGACGCTTGGAGGCGGCGCGCTGAGATGCTCTTCGAGCGGCTCGCGTCCGCGGGGAGATAGCGGGCCTACCGCTCACCGAGCAAGGAATGCTGTTAAGTCGCTACCGAATGGCCGACGCCGACACGCAGCGCTGGGTTCGCGAAACGATCGCCCTGCACGTCGAGCGCCACCTGCCCGAGCTGTCGGCAAGGTGATGCTGATCAGTGCTCGAGTTATATCCCAGAGCTTTGGATTCTCCTGAAAGATCCACGCGCGCCCTCAGGCGGCCGGCCGATGTCTGCCGTGTCCAGCCGCCGGCTAAGGCCGCTACTGCTGGAGCCAGGTCTGGGGGACGACGCCCATCCGCATCCGCTGTGGATGGTCGCCGACTGGAACCCGCGCGACTTCTTCGCGGTCGCGGTAGGAGATCGCCGAGATTCGGTCGCTGCCGCTCCAGGAGATGAAGCAGTATCGCCCGTCGCCGCTGTTGGTCACCCAGTAGGGCTTCTCGCCCGCGCCCTGGATGAGCTTGTAGGCGAACGTCTTGCGAGAGACGATTGCCGCGTAGTCATCCATGGTGCCGGCGACGCAAAGGCGCGTTCCCTCGGGGTTCATGGCGATGCCGTGGTGCGCCGAGTCGAGCAGGTACTGCTCGCGCGGGATCTCGGGCACGAGGTTGGGCAGTCGAGCGACGCGCCGGACGCGATTTTGGACTAGGTCGTACTCGACGAACCCGTGGAAGAACGAGACCTGGAAGTAGACGAACTGCTCGCCCGGCGACAGGGCCATCGGCCGCACCGCCGAGCTCATGTTCGGATATCCGGCGGCGGCGAGCTTGTTGCCCATGTCGATCCTTCGGATGATCCGATTGGTCCTCGCGTCGACGATCTGGAACCACCGATCGCCCTTGGTCGAGTCGAGCTGCGGCCGGTCGGCCGGCGTGTACACCAGGCCGATGCTCGCGTGGTAGATCTTCGTCCCGTCCCGGGAATAGTTGTTCTCGTGCGGCGAGTCCCCCGAGAGGAACCTGCCGACCTCCCTGCCCGTGTAGGTGTCGAGGATGTGGACGACGTTGCCGGTCGAGGCCGAGACCGCAACGTGCTTGCCGTCGGGTGAGATCGCCATGTGATCGGACCGCTGGCCATCGACGCGAAAGCGCCACACGATCTTGCGCGTGTTGAGGTTGATGGCCACGACGTCCGCGAAGCTGGGCCGAGAGACGACCAAAAGCCGGCCGTCCTTCGACGTGAACATGTCATCCACGAACTGGTCGTGCCCCTCGCCCACCAGCTGTCGGATCGCCAGGAAGTATCCAAGCCGGACCGGGTCGGTGAGGATCTCGAGCATCCGCTGCTTGCGGTCGGGGATGATGTTCAGCCGCCCAACCCGCCTGAAGGTCGGATGGTCCAGCGTTCCGCCCTGTCGGATCACGTCCGCAGTGCCGTCCCAGTTGTTGCCGACGAAGAGCACCGGCACGAGGTTGGTCTGCTGGGTCGCGGCGGCAGCCGGGGACGCGGACACGGCGAGGAGCGCCAAGGCGAGCAGGGCAGCAGTAAGGACGACGACGATCTTCTTCACTCGCGCATACTCCTCTTAGCTCAGGATTGCCCGATCAGCCGTCTGAGCTCAGGTGGCAAGACCCTACCCACAATCCGGGCGGCGTGGTC
>CAVWKY010000011.1:0-115451 GCA_963755775.1 uncultured Actinomycetes bacterium
TTAGGGCTCTGCGTGCTCCGGGGTCTATCCTGCCCACGGCCGGCCACAACACTGGAGCCAAACAGTAGGGCCGAGACCATCAAACCGCAGATCGCAAGAATCCCAGTCCGTCTCACATTCTGTTCACTAAACAACGGCAAACTCCTCTAGAAACCGCGCGGGGCTGGGGCAAACAGCGGTGCTGTAAATACAGCCACTAAACGCACACGTCAAGAGATGCCGCGGAAGCTAATCCCGCGTTGCCGAACGCCTGCTATTTTGACTTTCAACGGGCTCCAGCCGTGGCGTAGTAGCCTTCCTTAGATCGAACAAACAGTCGGGGCAAGACCGCGAGGCGGCGTCACTTTCACCTTAACCCGATGCCATTTGCCGTCGTTTGCAAACGTCTCCGGTTTGTAGCCAATCGAATATTGGTGCCGCAGCTCCAGCGCGATTTGCTCAAAGATGTCGTCCATCTCAGCCGCCGAACGCGGGAAGAAAGCCTTGCCTCCGGAAACGCCGGCAAGCTCGTCGAGAATGCCCTGGCCTTCCATGCCCATCGCGCTGCCGGCGTCGCTGCCGCTCAGAATTCCGATGCCGTAGAGCGTCACGTCCGATTCTTTCAGAAGCTTCCGAAGTTCGTTGAACGTGTACCGCGAATTGTTGTCCTGGCCGTCGCTGATCAACAGGAGAGCGCGCTTCGGGATGCGGTCCGCGCTGCACTTTTTCAACGCCGAGATAGCAGGCATCGTAGAGCGCGGTTTGGCTCTTGGTTTCAACAAACGTGAGCTTATTCAGAATCGAATCGCCGTCGCGTGTTTTGTCGAGCAGCAACTGCGCGCGCGAGTTGAAGGCGATCAGGAAATACTCATCGGAGTCGTGACTGGTTTGAATAAACTTGCTCAGAGCGTCGCGTGCGCGCTTCACCTTGTCGCCGCTCATCGAACCGGAAACGTCGAAGATCACGCCGACAGAAACCGGCGAATCGTCGTCGCTGAAGAAGGTGATCTCCTGTTGTTGCTTGTTATCGAAAACGGCAAAAGCGCTCTTGCTGAGTCCGGAAACATAACGTCCGTAGGTGTCGGTGACGGTCACTGTCAGCGTGATCAGATCGGTGTTGGTGATTAACGACCGATCGTCGAGTTCCGTACCGAGCTTCTTCTTGGCGTCGCGGTGATGGCGTTTGAGCAGGAGCAGGCGGCGGGTTTATCCTGAGCAGCGGTGCAGTCGCGGCAGGTTTCTCCTGAGCTGGTTCCTGACTCTGCGACTGCCAACGAAAAGACAAACGTGACAGCGAATCAGCGAGATGGAAGCGGCCGTGATCTTGGTGGCGTAACGAGTCGGTAAATACATGTCACCCCCGGGCTACAGTTCGGCGATTCAGTTTTTAAGTACCGGTCAGGGCTCGAAAGGGAACTGTCAACACAGATGCTCGTTAGGGAACGAGTGATGCCCGACATTTCAAAACCGGAGCATGAAATGTTCACGGGGAGACGGCCGCGCGCGTTTCAGTTTATTGCTGTGTTGGCACGGTCATTCTAGGACAGGGTGTCGCTGGGCGCAAGATAGTGAAAGTAGGATCTCGATCTGCAGATTGTCGTCAGATTTCAGCTAGCGCGTGCTAAACTCCGCAGTCTCGGCAATCGGCATCGGAGATGCACGGTCGATTGCAACTTCTGCGGCGTAGCGCGTGATATACTTCCCGGTCATTCTCGAGTCGGGTAAATCCTAACTATGGCTGAGTTTATTTGTCGATTAGGAACGCCTGCGGGCGAGGTTGTGACCCGCACGGTCGAAGCCCGGGCGTGCACGAAGCGCGCGCGCGCCTCGAACGCGAAGGCTTCCGTGTCTTCAACGTCACGCCGCCCAAGACCACCGGCGTCACCGCTCTTGACGCGGTTTGGTCGGCGCGGCGCTCATCCGCGCGTCAAAGCAAACGACTTTCTGCTTTTCAACCAACAACTCGCGGCACTCGTTCGCGCCGGCATCCCGATCCTTCAGGCCATCTCGATGCTGCGCAAGCGCGCCGCGTCCGCGCGTCTGCGAACCGTGCTGGGCGAAGTTGAAGAGCAGATTCGCGGTGGCGCGGCGCTGTCGCAGGCTTTTGCCGCGCAGGGCAGTATCTTCCCGCGAATCTACACGGCTTCGATTCTGGCCGGCGAACGTTCCGGCGCGCTCGATGAAGTGCTTGAGTCGTTACGTCACTTACATGCGACGCAACGTCGCGCTGCGCCGAAAGATTCGCGGCGCACTGGCGTATCCGATGTTTCTGCTGTTTGCTTCGGCGTGCATGGTCACGTTTCTGACTGTCTACGTCGTGCCGAGAATGTCGGAACTGTTTGCCGGATTTGGCAACGAATTGCCGACCGTCACGCAGATCGTGGTGGGACTTTCGCGCTGGCTGTCGTCAAACGTGATCTGGTTTGGTCCACTGGTTATCGGCGGCTCGGTCGCTGCTGTTTCTCTGGTCGCGCACGCCTGCGGGCGAACTGACAGATCGATGCGCTGATTCTGAAGATCCCGCTGGCCGGCAGTCTCGCGGTCCAATTGTCGGTGGCCCAGGCCACTCGTTCGCTGGCAACGCTGCTCGCCGGCGGTATCACCCTGGTTGAATCGTGGGAGATCGCGTCGGAGTCGATCACTAATCGCGAACTGCGCCGACGCAGTTCTGCGATCCTGCCGATGATTCGCGAGGGACGATCATTTACGGAGAGTCTGGAGGCTGCCGAGTGGCTGCCGCTGCTGGCGATCGACATGATCGGAATTGGCGAGCGATCCGGCAGTTTGCGCGAGATGCTGGACGAAGTGGCGGTGTTTTACGATGCGGAGTCGGAGGTGCGGCTGGAGCAGTTGACGACCACGCTTGAGCCTGCGATTCTTGTGGTCATGGGTGGCGTCGTGGTCACGATTCTGCTGGCCATTTACCTCCCAATCATCCAATCAATTTCCGAGCGGCGCAGGAGTTACCGGTCATCGCTGATAGCGTTAGCGAAAGTCGTATGAAGCAAATTTCAGAAAACGAAGAACCGGTCACTCACGCCGGTGTCCGCCGGTCGTGAAAACGGGCAGAACGGCGACGAACATCGAGCCACCTGAGGTGAAGGCGGCGAGAGAACTCGCGCGCCGTTATCGGCTGCCGTTTGTTGATCTGCTTCCCACCGGATCGCGAATCGCCGATCGACTACAACTCTTTACTGAAGTTCCGGTCGACTTGATGGTGCGCCATCAGTTTCTGCCGCTCAAGCGCGATGAAAAAGGTCTGCACATCGCGATGGCGGATCCGACCGACCTCGAGCGTCTGGACGAACTCGTCGAGCGCGCTTCGCAGTCGCGCATTGTTCCGTACGTTGCAACCGCCGGCGCAATCGAAGTGGTCCTGCGGCGAGGCGACGCCACGCAGCGCGTGCTGCAGGAAGCGGCATCAGGCTTTCGCATCTCGCTGGTCAGGGAAACTGAACACGGCGAAGAAGTGCTCGATCTCGATCGGCTGGCGACCGACTCCGAGATGTCGCCGATCATCAAACTGGTCGACACGATTATCTACAACGCGATGGAGTCGCGCGCTTCGGATATTCACATCGAAACTCGCGACACCGAAGTGCAGGTCAAGTATCGAATCGACGGCGCGCTCTACGCCAAAGTTGATCCGATCGATCTCGCTTATCATCAAACGTTGATCTCGCGCATCAAGGTCATGTCGGAACTGGACATCGCCGAGCGCCGCGTGCCGCAGGACGGCCGCTTCCGCGTTCGTTACAAAGGACGCAACGTCGACTTCCGCGTTTCGATCATGCCGACGATCCACGGCGAAGACGCCGTCATTCGTATTCTCGACAAGGAACAGATCAACGAAGAGTTTCAGCAATCTGAATCTGGACGTGGTCGGGTTTGCCGAAGAGGACCTGCGAAAGTTTCGCCACTACATCGCCGAGCCTTACGGCATGGTGCTGGTGACTGGTCCAACCGGTTCCGGCAAAACGACAACGCTCTATGCCGCGCTCAATGAGATCAGAAACGAAGAAGACAAGATCGTCACGATCGAAGATCCGGTTGAGTATCAGTTGCACGGCATCACGCAGATTCCGGTTAACGAAAAGAAGGGACTGACGTTCGATCGCGGTCTGCGTTCAATTCTGCGTCACGATCCTGACAAGATCATGGTCGGTGAAATTCGCGACACCGAAACCGCGCAGATCGCGATTCAGTCGGCGCTGACCGGTCACCTCGTGTTCACCACCGTCCACGCAAACAACGTCATCGACGTGATCGGCCGTTTTCTGAACATGGGCGTCGAGCCCTACAACTTTGTTTCGTCGCTCAACTGCGTGCTGGCTCAACGGCTGATTCGCATGCTGTGTCCTTACTGCAAGCGGCAGTATCACGCCGACTGATGTGGAGCTGATCGAATCGGGACTGCGACCCGAAGAGCATCGCGACAACGCCTTTCTATATGAACGTCGGCTGCGATGCCTGTAACCACACCGGCTATCGTGGCCGAACCGCAATTCACGAATTGCTGGATCTTTCCGACAATATTCGCGAAATGATCGTCGAGCGACGGCCCGGTTCGGAAGTCCGGCGCGCGGCGGAGGCTGAAGGGCTTGACGAGCCTGCGCGAATCGGCCTTGCAGAAGGTTTTTGCCGGGATTTCGACCCTGCACGAAATCAACCGCGTAACCTTCGTCGAAGAGTTCAGCGCCGGCAAATAAGTCGATTCAGCTCGCCATAGATCTGATAAGCCCGAATGCCAGACTGATACGGACTAAGACCCGGTCTTAAGGGAACCGAAATTTTCCGCTTGCGTGTAAGCAAACTGGCCGGAACTGATCTTGCATCTTAAGCTCGCGAGCGGCATTATTAGGCCGCTAAACTTTCCACCTCCCGAACCGAGAGAAGCCATGAGAAACAACATCAGAACTCGAACACTAATCTCTTTCGTTCTTGCCTTTTGTTTGCTGGCGCTTGCCGATCACGGCGTTCGCCAAAAAAGGCGAGAAAAACTTCAAACGTGGAATGCATTACGAGGAGGCCCAGCAATGGGACAAGGCTGCCCAGGAGTTTACGCTGGCGGTTGCTGCCGACCCTTCGAATATGGAGTACCAGCTCCATTTTCGCCGCGCGAGTTTCAATGCTTCGCAGACCTACATGCAGCAGGGACGATCGCTCGCGGAGCAGCGCGATTTCGTCGGGGCATACAACGCCTTCCGCCAGGCTACGGGTACGATCCGGTGAACGAGCTCGCTGTGTCGGAGATGGAGCGCATGCTGCGGCTGCAGGGCGTGAAGGAAGGCAAGGCTGCGCCCAACGGAACAAGACCGGCGAGACGTCAGAGAACGGGCACGCTCACGCCGGCCAACGGCCAGGCTCAGGACCTCGTGCCGCCGCGGCGAACAAGCAGCTGCGCGTCATCACGTACAACGGCGATCTCAAGGCTTCATTCGCAGTCTGGCCGAGCAGCTCAATCTCAATGTGGTTTTCGACCGGCAGTCGTTTGCGCAATCGCGTACCATCGATATCAATCTGAGAGACGTCACCACTGCGCAGGCGCTCGATTACATGTTTCTTCAGGAAGGACTGTTCTTCCAGAAGCTCAGCCGTCGCACGATTCTCGTCGCCGACCAAACTCGCCGGCCGCAGTATCAACAACTGGTGCTGCGCACGTTCTTTCTCTCGAACATGAAACCGAGCGATGCGCGCACGCTGGTCCAACAGGCGATTCCGCCTTCAGTCGGCCGTCCGCAAACGATCGTCGTTCCCGACGAAGCAACGAACAGTTTGACTGTGCGCGACACCGCGGAAAACGTGCGACTGATTGGCGACCTGCTTCAGAGCATCGACAAGGATCGCGCTGAAGTCGTGATGGACGTCAACATCTATGAAGTTTCGAAGAACGATCTGCTGCAGTTTGGTAATCAGATCGGACACCGGCAGCAATGGCACTTCAGTATCGGCGGTTCACCCGGTTTCTCGTTGTTGACTGACAACGGCATCGTCAATAGCGTCGGTCGCGGCGTAAACCTGGCGAGCATCGTCGGTGGCGTTCCGACAGCGCTGGCAGCCGCGCTCGTGATTCCGCCGTCAGTGCTGACGGCTTTTCAGAGCAAGAACAATACCAAGCTGATCGCTTCGACTCAGGTGCACGCATTCAACGGCGAAGAATCGACGGCGCGCATCGGACAGCGCGTTCCGGTGCAAACAGCGCAGGCTTATCCGTTTGGTGTTCAAACCGGCACGCCGAACCGGCACGGGAAATCCTTTCCCAGCGGCGGTTTCCCGGTGATCAACTACGAGCCGACCGGTCTGACTCTGAAGTTCACGCCGCAGGTGTTTCCGAATCTCGACGTGCAGGTGAAGATGAACATCGAATCGAAAGACGTTCTGGGCGCCAGCACGCTGACGCCGACGTTCACTGAACGCACGATCACCGGCACTGCGCGCGTGCAGAACAATCGCACGATGATGCTGGCCAGCGTGTCGCACGGACGTTCAGACGAACGGACGCAAGGGACTGCCGATCCTCGGCGGACTGCCGATCCTCGGCCGCTTGTTCACTTCGCCGACGCGCGACAATCGACAGATCGACATCGTGATCGCGGTGACGCCGCGCGTGCTTCGCGCGCCGGCAGTCACTCCGCGTGACGAAGAGATGCGACCGAGCGGAACATTGCAGTCGCCGACCACCGGTTCGCTGGCGGAAATGATTCGCGAAGCCGATCGTGAAGATCAGATCGCGGCCGCGCGCACGTTGCCGAAGAATGTCAGTCTGCAACTTCCGGATGCGCCGCTCGTGAAACCGGGTGAGACGGTCGCGCAGAACACACACGCCTGCGAATCTGCCTCCGCCTGCCGGCACATTTGCATTTACTCCGACACCGGCGCCAGCTCCAGCGAAACCAGTGACTGCTGAAAACAAGACCGCGACCGTCGGAAGAACTGCCGTCGTTTGTTCCTGCTCCGAAGTCGCTGATTAGCGATCAGGCTGCGGCGAATGTCGCGACAGTGAATCCGGGTAGCGCGGGAACTCAGAATGCAGTGCTAACAACCTTACCGAAAGCAGCTGAGACCAGTCTCGAGACCGAAACCGGCCGCGCGTGTGGCCCAACTGAGTCTGTTGCCGGCCGGCGACGTGATGAAGGTTGGTGAGAAACGGCGATATGCAATTCAGTTGAACTCGGATGTTCCGCTGAGTCTTGCATTGCTGGCTTTGCGATTCGATCCGAAGGTGGTGAAAGTGCATGGACTAACAGCGGGCAGTCTGCTGGCAGCTTCAGGAGAAACAGCGCCGCTGTTTACACCGTCGATCGATGCATCAGGCACTTGCCTGATTTCGATCTCGAGTCTGAACGGAAAGCATCGTTCAAGGGATCTGGACCACTGCTCTTTATCGATCTCGAAGCATCGGCGCAGGCAACGCCTCGCTGGTTTTTGTAAGGAGACGTTGCACCTTGTGGCCACTGACGCGCGCGATGTACGTCGGAGGTAATTCAGGGAACAGCAACCGTGAAGCAGTAGATGTTTTTGTCGGCATACAGAACGCGGCACAAAAACGCGGCGACTGGATGAGCAGCAGTTAAATCGACTGGTCGCCGCGTTTCTCTGCGGACGCTGACGCAGCCAGTCAGGCTTTTCACTGATCGAACTGGTGATCACCATCACCGTGTTGACCATCCTGACGCTTGGCGTGTTGCCGCTCGTCAAGGTCTCAGTGAAGCGGCAGAAGGAGCAACAACTGCGCGAGACCTTGCGCCAGATGCGCATGGCGATCGATGAGTTTCATCGAGACACGATCGGCATGGTTTGCACCGGCGCCGGGCTAAACCCGGGACAGGCGGCTCAAGGCGTGCGTCCTCGATGGCGTCCGGCTCCATCCATTCGCGCAGCGCGGCGACGCCTTTAATCGACGATTGGCCCCCTGTGCGGACAATCTCAATGTCGGGATGGGCGATCTGAACCACGGCCTCGAAGTCGCCGCGATTGAACGCGCTCGTGGAGTCGCCGCAGGACAGCGATCATCTCCTCGTCAGTCATCGCCCGCGCAGTATCTCGCGAGTGGCGCTGACCGGCGACTCAGCGGTGGTCGTGTCTCTTCAGCGCTGGCGCTTCCTTCCGGAAGGAGGGGCGTCATCGCCAGAGGTACCGCCGCAACTGACGAACGCCCACCAGAAGTACTTCTCACGGGCGCGGAACGCGCTCGGAAGATTTCGCTTGTGGATCGTGTAGACGACCGTCCGGCGGTGGTCGGCCAAAGTGATAGTCGCTGTCCTGGTTCGGATGGAGAATCGCCGAAGGCTCACTGAGGATGTCCGAGGTCCGACCCTTGGCAAGCCAGACGGCCGGGGCAGCATTGTCAGAGGGCGGCAACGCTCCCCGCACCGTCACGCTGTGTCGGGCCACGCGCCCTCTCCTGATGACCTGGGCCTGTCGCCTTGCGAATGTCGCAGTCCCCGTCGCGATTGGGGTTCAGCGCGTCTCTGACGACCGTCCTCTTCGTATGCCCGAGCACCGCCGTCGCGACGAATAGGACGCTGAACAGAGTCAGCGTGGCGCTCAAGCCGACGCGGACGTGGGTACGCCTCATTCCCCAACTCCCTCCGTTGATTGGGCTGAGCCTATCCGGGCAGAGGAGCGCCGTCTAGGTCGGCTACCCAGAACCTTTGCGGGAGGGGGACGGTGGCGAGTCCCGTGGCTCCGTGTTCTCGACTACCGCCGCATGGCAGAGCGGGGCGCGCCGCTGAGATCCCGACTTTGAGGCCCCGATGAGTCCCCGAACGCACCAGATCAAGGTCAGACTGGACGACCAGGAGCTTGCCCGGCTCGATGAGGTCCGTGGAGATGAAGAGCGGGCAACCCACCCTGGCTCGCGAGGCGAGGGCTCGCGCGCAGCAATTGCTGAACCGTCTCCTCTGCGGCGACCCTGGCTGGAGGCGCCGTCTTGTCACGCCATTTCGCGTCGCCTCACCCGCTCATTAGAAAATGCTGCCGTCGGGTGCAGACGTTTTCGTTGCTGCCAGGGCTGGTTTGCTGGACCCACCGTGAATTCATTGACGGTCGTGTCTTCGGGCTGGTCGAGCGCGAATGCGACGACCCCGGCGACACGATCCGGCGAGATTCCGTACTGCTCGTAGATCGTCTGCGCCGACTCGCTCGTCTCCTCGTGGCTGATCGCGTTGAGCAGCTCGGTGTTGATCGCGGCGGGGTAGATCGTCGCGGTGCGAATGTTCGTTCCCTCCGTAGCGGACTCCATGCGGAGAACCTCCATGAAGTCGCGTAGGAGGTGGCGACGAGCCCTGGGGCCGGGCGAACCGGGAGCTCCGGGCGCGGGTGTTCGCCGCCTACGGCCGTCGCTGCCGGGACTGCGGGCGCTCAGACCACCCGCTCGAGATTCATCACGTCAACTGCGACCCGATGAACAACTGGTTCGTCAACACGGTCCCGCTCTGCCGCGATTGCCACCAGGAGGCGACGTTTCCGGGTATCTGAAAGTGATGATCAGCCGGACCTGTCGTGGATGTCCGCGCTCGCATGGTACGGTCGCAGGAGAGATGATCTCCACGATCGCTGTCGGCACGGACGGCTCGGAAACGGCGAGTAAAGCCGTCGACATGGCAGTAGAGATGGCGCGGCGCTTCGACGCAAGGGTGGTACTGATGAGCGTCTACGGTGGCCAGCCGGCGGGATCTTCCGGCAAATTCGACGAGCGGGAATTATCCTGGAATCCCGCAGCCCAGCTTCGGGAGATCTTGGCCAGAACCGAGTCGAGACTCAAGCTCGACGAGGGCATCGACTGCGTGACGCGTACCGGCAAAGGAAACCCGGCGAAGACGCTCGTCGAGATCGCGGAGAAATGCGGCGCCGATCTGCTGGTGATCGGCAACAAGGGCATGGACCGCCGCGTTCTCGGCAGCGTGCCGAACTCGGTTACCCACAACGCGCCCTGCTCGGTCCTGGTGGTCAAGACCACCTAGGACCCGCAGGCGACTTGCTCGGCGGCCGCGCATCAAAGGCTCCCCACGGCGGACTCGCCACGCTGCGGGAGCACGGCGTTTTGGCGGGCGCAGAGGCAAGGTGACAGGGGAGCGAACTCCAAAAATCGCGCCGTCTACTCCCGCAGCCCGGCGGCTTCGAGGGCCGCGTCTCTGCTCGGGAACACTGCGTGCGACCTTTCCGTCCTGCTCGCGCGGCGTGTAGAGAAATCCCATTCGCTGGTCGATCGCGATCCCACTGCTCCTGCCGGTCCCCGTCATCCGAGACCTCAGACAACGAACCGTCCCCCGCTAGCGGCGGCAATGTCACAGTGGCACGATGCTTGAAAGCCAGCCGCAGCATCCCACATGCTCGCTGGCAAGTACCTTCGGATCGAACTGCTCGCGCCCGCTTGTCAGCAGCGACCGTCTCGTGGACGGCACGCGTTGTCGTGTCGACTTCGGCGTCGTCGGCGTAGGAGTCGGCACATCAGGTGCGATCTCGCCTTGCCGTTCCAGCAGGAGAACCCTGGTCCACGAAGGCCTTTGATGTCAGGCGATACGGGCTGGCTGGTCATGGCGTGCTCCTCCGGTCCCACGTTCTCCTGCGAGATCGCCCGCGCAGTATCGCTTGTGACCGGGCGGTGATCCTCAACCCTGTTCTTGGGCACGCGAGAGAACCGCCGACGGGGCTCGGCTCACAGAGTTCTTCCTCCCTTGGTGCCAGGGTGACCAGGGGATGGGACCCGGATGCCGCAAACAGGGACCGCCGAGGTGGCTCCTGGCGCGCGCCGAACGGCGAACAGGGGGGCAGGTCCGAACGGCGACGAGGCCGGGGGCGGGTGCGTGAGGGCGCTACTCCGAAAGCCCGGCGGCTTCGAGGGCGTCTTGCTCGGTCCGGAACAGCGTGGTCCGCGCGATCTTTCCGTGGATCACCGTGTAGAGGGTGGCGAAGCGCCGATTTACCGGAACGCCGCTGCCCTTGCCGCGCCCGGTCTCGGTCACAACGGCCAGGATCGCCCCCGAGCCGAGGTCGGTCAGTCGCTCAACCTCATAGGCGTAATCCTCGAACGCTCCCACGTAGCGAGTCACTGCTTTGTCGATCGCTTCGTGTCCGTGGCTCGCATCGGAACCGTCTATGCGGTTCATATCGAGGACGGCGTGTGGGTCCATGAACGACAGAGCGAGCGACACGTCCTGGCGACGATAAGCCTCGATGTGCTCGCGCGGGCGATGTCGCAGGAGCAGGTCGAGATCGTCCGGGCGATTGGGGAGGCCCGCGAGATTGCCAGGAATCGCCCGGCACCGATGGATGGGGAGGAGCTGGCCCGCGTAGTCTCCGAGGTGGCCCGAAACGGCTCCGTGCAGGCGGCGAAGCTCAGATGGAAATGCTTCGAGCTCCAGGCGGCGAGCAGCAGCCGGAACCGGACGAGTTCGATGAGCTGAAGGCCCGGAGGGCTTCGCGTGGGGGCTGAGCGCGATTCGTGGCTAGAGGATGCGGTACGAGCGGTCGCCTCGCTCGTGAAGGTGGACCACGTGGGCGATGTGCACCCACTGCGTCTTCCCCTTCGTGTCCGTAACGCCCTTCAGCACTCCGCTTCCGCTGGACAACTGCTCCCGCACGTCCTCCACGGTGTCGGACGTTTCGATCCCCTTGCCGTTGCTCAGTTCAATCACGCAGTTGCTTTGGGACTCTGCCATGCGGCGACTGTATCGCGGGAGCGTTCCCGTGCCTAGTTCTTCGGAGCTTGACCAGTTCGCCCGCTTCTGCCGCTCCCATCTGCGGCGCACAGCGCTGCACCGCTATCGCAGCCGAAGCCGTGGGCGAAGGCGTTCGTGGACATGCTGCACTCGCCTGGGGAGAGGTAATGACGGGGGCGGCTAACTTCTCCGTACGGACTCTCCTCCCAAGTTCTGCCAGGGAATCCATCCCGAAAGCGGAGTCAGCGCCGCCCCCAACCGAATGGTCCCACCGGACTACCAAATGGTCGCTGCTTTTTACCGGGAACTTAGGTCCGCGGCCGCGACTGGGGGGTGAGGGAGGTGGTCGTGCTAGGGCGTGAGCGCGCTACTCCCGCAGCCCAGCGGCTTCGAGGGCTTGCTCGGGCTCTGGGAAAAGCCCCAGGGACACAAGCGTGCCGTCTCGGATCGTCCACAGGTGTCCGGTCCGGACCTCGATCTCGGCGCTGCTGTCCTTGGGTTGCAGCCGAGTCTCCAAGAAGACTACGAGCTGGTCGCCGCTTTTGAAGAACTCCACTGGCTCCGTGGTCACCGCCTCATATGGCCTGAAGAAGTCCTCCCAATACTCCTGATTTCCCTCACGCCCCCGAAACATCCCGGCGTCGAGTCCCCTTGCAGGGGTCGTCAGTTCGAAGTCCGGGTGCAGGTGGCGAAACACTCCATCCCAATCGCCGCGATTGAATGCGTCGTAGACGCTCCGGACGACCTCCACGTTCTCCTGCGACATCGCCCGCGCAGTATCTCGCGAGCGAACAAGGCACGGCTCGCGCGGCGCATTCGGGGATGCTCAGTCGATTCGAACCGCTGCCGATTCAATCGGCACCCGGAGCACATCCATCCATACGCGGGTGTTGTTCCGTGCCGAGCAGTCTTGGCACAGCGTCGGCCCATTGCTCGATTGCCCCAGGGATACCTCCAGCCCGCACCGGCGACACACGAGACAGAACAGGACCCCCCGGGGAGGCTGGTTCATGGCCTCGACCTCAACCGAAGCGTCAGTCGAAAGAACGGCAGCCAGCGGTCTAACCCGCTCAGGTTGATTCACTCGCTCCACTGCTGCCGACCCCGCGCAGCCCATGCGAAGCCGTTCGCCGTTGCTGCACGAGCGTGAGCCGGCGAAGACCAAGAGCCGCAGGCCACTGGAGTCGATGACGCTCAGGCCACCGAGCTCGTTCCAGCGCCTCCCCCGCCTTGCCCTTGGTCGGAAGCTCGCCGGTGCCGTTGCAGAGCTCGCACTCTTTCCTATCGGTGGCGACCGTCCAATCGCCAGCGATGTACGAGCCCTGTCCATTGCAGGCTGTGCACCTCCATGCGCACATCTCACGCTCTCGGATGCCCGACCGCTGGGCCTCCAAACCACCGCCTACCCGTGAGCCTTACCCGTGCGGGGGACCCCCTCCTCTTTAGGTCATCCGGGACCGCCGAGGTGGCTTTCGGCGCGCGCAGAACGGCAAACGGGGATGAGTGAAACGGCAGCGGAAAGCGGGGTGAGATCGTGGTTCATTCCCGAGATCCGCAGCGCTCCGGTGTGGGAGGAAGTCGTCGGCGCTGGCCAAGAAGCAAGAACGAGGCCGGGCTAGGGCTCGAGCTTGCGAAGCGCCCAGAGCCACGTGGCGAGATTGATGGCTGGGAGCGCTATCCCGCCAAGCGCTACCGCATCGCCGACACCCTTCTCGCGGACCTCGAAACCGCCAGCCATCGCGTCGCAGACATCGACTCCGACATTGAGGAGCAGAGCCGGGCGGGCGAGATGGGGTGAGCGCGCCGCGAGCAGCGTAAAGACGGCGATCGCGATGTATTGCCCACCAAAGCCGCGCAGAGACATGACGGATTCTGGTTCGGCCGGCGCATAGCGCCCAGCCATGAACCGTGGTGCGAACATCGCCGCGAGCCCGTAGCCGAGGCGCCCGAAAGAACCGGCGGTCATAACGGAGCGTCCCGAGGGAGCCAGTACGGCACCCGATGACCGATGCCTACTCCGAAAGCCCGGCGGCACCGAGCGCTTCGTCTCGCTCCCGATAAGGTGCCCCTCCGTCAACCGGCGCCTTGGTCAGCCCCCCAGATAGCGGGCCAGCGCGAACTCCCCGTTGCCGGTGCCGACCGCGACGATCCTGCCGTCGCCCTGGAGCGCCACCCCGTTCGCACTGTCGAAGCCGCGAAGCTCGTCCGCTTCCTGCCGTCGCCGGAGAAGCTCGTGTCCAGCGAGCCGTTCGTGTTGTAGCGGGCCAGCGCGAAGTCGCTCGCCGGTTGCGCCCCCGCTGGCGAGGCCAGCCGCCACGATCTTGCCGTCGCCTGGATCGCCACGTCGTTCGCCACGTCGCCGCGCCCCGAACAGGAAGTCGGTCGTCTGCCGACCGTCCCCGGAGAAGCCCGTGTCGAGCGACCCGTTGGGGTTGTAGCGGGCGAGTCCGAAGTCTCCCCCGGCGCCTGCCGACAGCGACGATCTTCCCATTCGCCCTGGAGCGCCACCCCCGTTCGCCAGGTCGAAGACTCCCCGAAATTGGTCGTCTGCCTGCCGTCGGCGGAGAAGCTCGGATCGAGCGAGCCGTTCGGGTTGTAGCGGGCGAGCGCGAAGTCGCCGTCCAGCCGCCCGACCGCGACGATCTTGCCGTCGCCCTGGATCGCCACCCGTCGCTTGCCACTGCCCCCCCCGAGGTTGGTCGTCTGCTTGCCGTCGCCGGAGAAGCTCGGGTCGAGCGACCCGTTCGGGTTGTAGCGGGAGAGCGCGAAACCGGCGCCGGGGGTCGCCGACCGCGACGATCTTGCCGTTCGCCTGGAGCGCCACCCCGTTCGCCTGGTCGCAGCACCCGACACCGAAGTCAGTCGTCTGCTTGCCGTCGCCGGAGAAGGTCGGGTCGAGCGAGCCGTTCGGGTTGTAGCGGGCGAGCGCGAACGCCCCGAAGTGACCTTCCTGTTCGATGGTGTGGCCGACGACGACGATCTTGTGTCGCCCTGGAGCGCCACGTCGTGCCGCCGTCGGAGCCCGTGAAGTTTGTCTGCACCCTGCCGTCCCCGGAGAAGCTCGGGTCGAGCGAGCCGTCCAGGTTGTAGCGCGCCACCAGGAAGTTCCCGTCCGCCCCTCCCACGGCGACGATCTTGCCGTCCGCCTGGCGCACGGCCGCCTCCGCTGCGCTCGGCCCGGCGCCGAAGTCGGTTATCTGCTTGCCGTCGCCGGAGAACGTCGGGTCGGGGTCGCCCGCGGCGGCCATGGCCGCTGCCGAGAAGACGAGACTGGCCATCACGGCGACGACGACCACTCTCAAAGGCCTTGGAGAGGAATGGGAGAGAAGCTTTCGACGCATGGGGAACCTCACTGAGAGCGGGTTTAGGCGGAGGCCAGGGGCGTCGGCGAGTCCGTTAGGACTGGTCGGCGGGTCCGGCGACCGCCGGAAGGGCCAGCCTCTCACGGCACGGGCGGAGAGTCAACCTCCCTCCGAGAGCCCGGCGGCTTCGAGGGCCCGGTTCCTGTCGAGGTGTATCGAGAGGCGGCTGACCTTGCCATCACCGATGGTCCAGACGTGGAAGAAGCGGTTCCACACCTCGGCATTGCTGCCTTTGATTTGACCACCGTCTCGGACGCAGGTGACCACCTGCTCTCGGTCGGCGTGAATCACCTCTTCAAGCTCGACCTGGAAGTTTTCGAATGTCTCCCAGTATTCGCGCATCGCTTCGTCTGCGGCTTCGAATCCTCGGATGGGTCCGGCGTCCTCCGGCGACGCGTCCGTCTGGTCGACCTCCACGTCGGGGTCGACCAGCTCCGCCGGCGTCGCCGAGTGAGCAGTCACCTCCGCGTATATGCGCCGCACGATCTCCACGTTCTCCTGCGACATCGCCTACTCCGATAGCCCGGCGGCTTCGAGGGCTTCGGCGTGCTCTCGGAAATTCTCGAGCCGGATTACCTTGCCGCCTCGGAAGGACCAGACCTGGGAGTAGCGGAGGTCGGTTTCGGCCCCGCTTCCACTTCCGACACCGCTTTGACGCACGGTCGCGACGACGGTGTCGCCGTCTGCCTCGGTGATGTCCTCCGCCTCGATGGTGAGGTGACTCCACGACTCCAGGAAGCCCCGCATGAACTCGCGCACCTGATCGACCCCGAGATAGGTCCCGGGCTCTGGGAGCGGGGGAGGATGGACGAACAAGACCAGGGGATCGAGTACCTCCAGGCTGGTCCGGAAGTCACCCTCGCTCCACCGGGCATAGACCGCCCGAACCGCTTCAACGTTTTCCGGCGACATCGTCTACTCCGAAAGCCCGGCGGCTTCGAGGGCCTTGTCTTTCTCGTGGGGCAGGTAGATCTCGATTCGCGTTATCAGGCCGTCCTCGTCAAAGGTCCACACCGACCAGGTGACGGTGTCCAAGTCGATCCCGCTGGCCCTCCCTCGGCCCGTGACGTGTTGTCTCGCGAGGATCGTCCTCTCCGTGGCAACCACGGTCTCGAGCGGATTGGCGACCTGGTCGTGAAACGCGTCCGGCTCCATCCAGCGTCGCAAGCTCTCGGCGCCCGTGTATGGCGCTTGGTTCCCTGGCGGGACGAGGACGACATCGCGATGCACCATCCTGATGGCGGCGTCAAAGTCCTCGCTGCTGAAGGCTTCGAACCAGCGCCTCACGATCTCCAGGTTCTCCTGCGACATCGCCCGGGCAGTATCTCGCGTGGGCTCTGGCAGGCGGAAGCGCTGCCATGCGCGGTTACAGGGAAGACCGGCTTCATCTATAAGGGACGTCACCGTGTTTCAAGTCACCCTGCTGCTCGCGGACTCGGCTCAGGTCGCCGAAGGAAAGCTCTACATACTCGGAGGCGCATGGACGCTGACGGGCCCAGGACCCGTCCCAGCGGCCATCGCAGCGGTTATCCACGTGCCGTGGGACCAAGCGAACGCGGACCACACGTGGCGCTTGGAGCTGGTCGACGCCGACGGCAATCCCGTGATCGCCACAACGGCCGATGGCGAGGAGCAGCCGGTCTCGATGGAGGACGGCTTCAAGGTTGGGCGTCCGGCCGAAGCGAAACCGGGAAGCCGGATCGACTATCCGATTGCCATCAACCTGCCGACGGGGCACCCGACGGCCCCCGGTGGACGGTACGAATGGCGCATGTGGATCAACGGCGACACCCGCGACGAGTGGCGGCTGCCGTTCGGCACCAGGCCGGCTCAGGACCTGCCGGAGCAGGCCTGATCGCGTCACCGGGGAGGCCGGTGAGGAATGACGTCGCGGTGCGGGGGTAGCGGCGGTCTGCATTCGAATCAAGAGGAAGGTGGAGATGGCAGAGCTGAACACGCTGGAGGAGAAGCTGGCCGAGGTCCTCGGGCTCGCACAGGCGGCCCAGGAGGCGACTCAACAGGTCGAGGGGCTGGTTGACGACTCGGAGCTGATCGCGAAGCTGCAGCAGATGCGCGAGGAGGCCGAGGAGACCGAGCAGCGCTGCACGGAGCTGGCGGGAAACCGAGAGGGCAAGAAGACGGCGATCCTCGACAAAGCCCGAGAGACCAAGGGCGAGGCCTCCGAGATGATGAATACCTACCTCGGATCCGACTCCGAAGGCCTGGACGGGTTCGAGTTCCTGACCATGGCGGAGGCCGCCGAGGTCGGGCACTGGGCGGTGCTCGGCAAGCTGAACGAGAAGGCTGGTGAGGACGAGGTCCGCGAGCTGGTCGATTGGGCACTGCCGATCCAGGAGCGCCACTACGACGACGTCCGGGAGGGGTCACTGAAGCTCGCGGCCGAAGAGGACCCGTACTCCTAGGACCCGGCGTCGAGGGTCCGGCATCGGCCAGAAACAGGGAATTTCGCCGTCACGCCACATCCTGGCTGGTCAGCCAGTTAAGATGCAGGTTGGCGGGTTTGATGAGACAAAGCAGGCGTCCGGTGGCTGGGACTGTTCTCTCCTCCTTGCCCCAGCCCCCGGCGTCTGCGCGCGTCCTGGCTTTCGGCCCTGGCCATCGCGGTCGGGCCGTAGCACGGAAAAGGGCCCCTCGGTGGGGGCCCTTTGTATCCGAAGGACGTACCGCCAGCGAATCCCGCCGCTGGCCCGTCGGTCCTTAAGTCTCACGCCTAGGCTCGCGACTCCTCACCTAACTTAACACCTCGACTCCGTTCGAGTTGCACCGAATGCGATACTCGCGCTGCTCCCGGATCAATCGAGATTTGCAGGGGATGTCCGAAGCGGCGAACGCAGCGCCCCAGGCACTCCGCAGCGGACAAACGCCTGGCTCGCTTCTCAGGCGGTGTCCGTTCCTCGTGCAGGCCGGCGCTTTAAACCGGACGGTTTCGAAACCCCCTCACCCCGCTGGAGCGCAAGCTGGCCCGGCGGGGTCGCGGCCCAGTACGTAGCGCGATAGCCCCCTGGCAGTCGCTCGGGAAACGAGGCGGAGCGGGATAAACTCAGGCTCCGGGGCGCTTAGCTCAGTCGGGAGAGCGCCAGCTCGACAAGCTGGAGGTCGCTGGTTCGAGCCCAGCAGCGCCCATTACAGGATTTGCAGGCCCTTCGTGGCACGCCCGCGCTCACTTCTCCTCGCCCGTCGCCACTAAGATGCCACTACGGTCGCGCTTCACGTTCAGTCGGGCACGGATTGCCTGCTCGGAGTCGCGTGCCAGGTGGCCGTAGTGGCGGTCGATTGTCCGCACCGAGGCACCCATCACCCGCGCCAGCTCGAAGATCGAGACGCTGGCGGCCAGCGCCTCGGTGGCGAAGGTGTGGCGCAGCTGGTAGGGACAGCGCTGCCGCAGGCCAGCCGCCTGAAGTGCTGGATGCCAGTTGCGCCGGCGCCAGTTGTTGATCGCGATTGGTCCACCCTCGGTGGCCGGGAACAGCAGCGGCGTGTCGATCGCGCTGGCAGCGGCTCCACCGCGGCCAAGGCGCGATCCGAGAGCGGCACCCGGCGTCGCCCGGTCTTCGGGTAGGGCGTCGCACGTCCGCGCGCGTACCGGCGGCGGACCATGACCGCTGGCCCGGTGCGGTCGACGTCACGGCGCTCGACGGCGGTCCACTCGTTCGTTCGCAGCCCTGTCTCCTGAACGCCGTCCGCCGCGGGATCACCGCGGTGACCGCGGGCGGGTACACGCCCGACACGCTGATCATCGACCCCGCGGGCGCCGAGGCGATTGACCTGTTCCGCAGCTCCGGCTCCGAGGCGTTCTACGTCTTTGGCCCCGCGCGGTTCGCGCCGAGTGAGTTGTTCGGCCTCAACGTCAGGGTCTCGAAGACCGCCGGGACCGCGGTGGTCGACTCGGCTGCATACGGGAAGCTCTACGTCTCCCCGATCACCCTCGCCCGCTTCGAGGAGAGCGCGGGGAGCGACCAACACGAGCACGGTTCGCCTCGAGGGCAACGCCGCGTTCGGCGTCGAGCGGACCTCAGCAGCCGCCCGGGTGATGCCGTAATGGCGAAGAAGGTCACGCTCCAGGTGATCGTCGACGCGGTCCAGCACGACGGCAACACCTACGCCAACGGCCAGCAGTTCGAGGTCACCGAGGCGAAGGCGAAGGAGCTGCTGAAGAGCGACAAGGTCGTCAAGGCCCCCTAGGGGATGCCCTCGGCCCGGCCCCGTCTTTCATCCACGGCGGGGTCGGGTCTTGACCGGTCCCGGAGCCGACATCAGGCAGGCTGGTACTAAAGGACGATCTCGCAGTTGGCGTTGACGATGTCCTCGGCGTTCACGAGCGCGGTGTCGTTGCCGGGTCCGCAGTTGACGCGGTCGACCCTGCCGTTGTCGTCATCCTCGGCGTCAATATTGTCGTCGCCGCCTTCCCCGAAGTGCCGATCGGCGCCTTCCTCGCCCTCCATCTCGTCGTCTCCCGGGCCGCCGAAGATGCGGTCGTTGCCTTGGTCACCGAACAACGTCCCGTCGTTGCCGGGGCCGCCCTTGAATAGATCGCGTCCCGGGCCGCCCTCGCCGTCGTCATTGCCGGATCCGAAGATCAGCTTGTCGCTCCCGGGAATGTTGCTCCCGTTCAGCGGACCGCTGAACTCGGAGATGAAGTCGTCGCCCGGTCCGCCCTTGTCGACGTCCTTGCCCTTCATTCCGTACAGGTCGTCGTCGCCGCCCTGTCCGAGCAGCTTGTCGCGGCCCTTGTTGCCGCCGAGCAGGTCGTTCCCGCCCTTACCCTTGATCAGATCGGCGCGCTTCGTTCCACCAAGCACGTCCTCGCCGTTGGTGCCGACGATCACCTTCGCGAAGGCAATGCTGACGAGACTCAACGACGCGGCCATCACGGCGGCGGCGATCACAGCTCGGCGCTTCAAAGGAACTCCCCTCGTTGGACTGCGTCCGTCTGGGCGCCGACTCTAGCGCGGAACCCGTTTGGGGTGAGGGGTCCGTTCATCCTCACCGCCTGGGCGAAGATGATCGGGAGACAAGCCTCGAGCCGCGGGCTCGCCGACGCCGTCGGCGAAGGCGGGAAGGTGATGATCAGCGTCGGGGAGTGCGAGCTCTGCCGGAGCTTCGCCAGGGAGGCGGTGGTGGGCACCGATCCGCTACCGCCGTTTCATCCGAGCTGTACCTGCACGGCGATCGCGGCGTAGGGGGTCATCAGAGGCGATACTGCGCGGGCGATGACTGACGAGGAGATGATCGCTGCCCTGCGGCGATTCCATGACGCGTTCAATCGCGGCGACTTCGAGGCCGTGGTTCAGATGGTCCATCCCGACATTGAGGTTGTCCGCCAGGGGGGCATATCGTCGATTAAAGGCATCGCCGCGCTGCGCGAATGGATGGAGCCGGACGCGATCGAGGAAGAACGCATTGAGCCGCTCGAATTCAGGGTCAAGGGCGACAAGGTCTTCGTACGCGTACACGTGACGGGCCGAGGCGCCGGTAGCGGGATCGAGATCGATTTCGTCATCTACAACGTTTTTACGTTGGACGATCACGGCCTCGTCAAGGAGGTTCAGGCCTTCCTCCCCCATGAGGAAGCAGAAGCCCTCGAAGCCGCCGGACTCTCGGAGTAGGCGACGCCACTACAACGCCACTACGTCCGCGGTTCGACTCCCAGCGACTCCGCTTACCTATACGGTTGGACCCGGTGCAATCCCGCATCAACAGTGGGGAAACGGGCCCTGCGTCGTCGTCCGTCGTCTCGCGTCGTGACGAGCGAATCGGCTCGACAAGCTGGAGGTCGCTGGTTCGAGCCCAGCAGCGCCCACTCTTGGAAGGGCCCCTCGCCGCTGGTGGCGGATGACGATCCAACGCATGGACCACGTGGGCATCGTGGTCGACGACCTCGCGGCCGCGACGGCGTTCTTCGTCGAGCTCGGACTCAAGCTGCAGGGCGAGGGATCGGTCGAGGGCGGTTGGGTGGACCGCGTGGTGGGTCTCGAGGGCGTCCGCTCGGAGATGGCGATGTTGGAGACCCCTGATGGCCACGGACGGCTCGAGCTGTCGAAGTTTCACGCCCCATCGGGCCGGGGCGGCGACCGGCACGCGCCGGCGAACACTCCGGGCATCCGCCATGTCACCTTCGCAGTCGACGATATCGACGCCGCCGTCGCCAGCGTGCGAGCGCGCGGCGGGGAACTCGTTGGCGAGGTGGAGAACTACCAAGACATCTATCGGCTCTGCTATGTCCGCGGCCCGGAGGGGATCATCGTCGAGCTGGCGGAGCAGATCGGCTGAGGCCCCCGGCCGGCCGCCGCTTCGACGGCATCGATACGCAA
The DNA here is from genome assembly GCA_963755775.1 of uncultured Actinomycetes bacterium. GTDB lineage: Bacteria > Actinomycetota > Thermoleophilia > Solirubrobacterales > 70-9 > AC-56. The sequence goes on from CAVWKY010000011.1 coordinate 21,337, forward strand.
CGCGCAATCGTCTGGTCGTGGCGCAGGTCGTCCCCGTGCCTGGCGGCGCAATCCGCCCCATCTGCCGATTCGACCCTTGCCACGCGAAATACTGCGCGGGGATGTCGCAGGAGAACGCGGATGCCGTCAGGCGAGGACTGAGCGCCTCTACGAGCAACGGGATGTTGAAGCGCTCCTGCGGGAGCTCGACCCTCAGGTCGAGTGGCACGGCGCGGTTCAGGAGATGCTCGGGGGCAAGGCGACCGTGTATCGAGGGCATGCGGGCGTTCGTGAATGGTTTCGAGATTCGGTGGAGGCCTTCGCCGAGGCGCGGGTTGAGATCGGCGAGATAAGAGACCTGGGAGACCAAGTGCTCGCAATCGGCCGCTTCAGTGTGCGCGGCAAGGCAAGCGGGGCCGAAGCGGAATCCCCTGTCGGCTACCTGTTCGACTTCCGCAACGGCAAACTTATTCGACTTCGAACCTACCTCGATCCCGAGAAAGCCCTCGAAGCCGCCGGACTGCGGGAGTAAGCGCGACCTCGATGGACGGTCGAGGCCGTCGGAGTCTCTCGTAGGCGCTTCGTGAACGGCGCGCCACGTCGGTGACGGACCGGCGCATACCGCGCCGCCCCGCGGGTACCCTCACCCAATCGACGAGGAGCAGGCTTTTCTTCCCCGATCGGATTGCAGGGACGTGCGGGCCGGTAGGTGCTCGATGAGACGACGCGTGGTGGCGACATGCCTCCCGGTGCTCGCGGCGGTGGCCGCCGCGCTTCTTCCAAGCGCCGCGATGGCATGGGCGCCGGCGGGCCAGGCGACGGTGCATCCAGGCGTGATGACGTTCACCGACGGTGGTCAGTGCACCTCCAATTTCGTGTTCACCAGCGGCTCGAACGTGTACCTGGGCCAGGCCGCCCACTGCTCGAGCACTGGCGGGCAAACCAGCACCAACGGCTGCGACACCGCGTCGTTGCCCGTCGGGACCCCGGTGGAAGTGGACGGAGCGAGCAGGCCCGGCACGCTCGTCTACAACTCCTGGCTCACGATGCAGGCCAGGGGGGAGGCCGACCCCAACCGGTGTCAGTTCAACGACTTCGCCCTCGTCAGGATCGCGCCCGCCGACGTGGGTAAGGTGAATCCATCGGTGCCCGGCTTCGGCGGCCCGACGGGCGTCGGCGCGGCCGGAGGCGCCGGGTCCACCGTGTACTCCTACGGGAACTCCTCGCTGCGCGGAGGAGTCACCCACCTCAGCCCAAAGCGGGGCGTTGTCGTCCGGAACACGGGGGGCGGATGGAACCACACCGTGTATACCGCGACGCCTGGAATCCCAGGGGACTCGGGAAGCGGCTTCCTGAACTCGTCCGGGCAGGCGATCGGAGTGCTCAGCACGCTTCAAGTGACGCCCACGGCCGGGTCCAACGGCGTCGGCGACCTCGCCAAGGAGCTCGCCTACATGCGCGCCAACAGCTCGTTCACTGCGGTCCAGCTGGCGTCCGGGACGAAGCCGTTCAAGCCGAACCTCGTCGGCGCGATCCGCGGCGGCTGACGTTCGCTCACGCCAGCACGGCTCGAACCTGACAAGCGATCTCCAGGCTGGCTGCGGGAGCTCCAGCACCGTGCGCAGGAGGAAGATGCGGGATCATCTCTCCGCCTTGAACGACGGCATGGACCAGCTGGTCGCTCTCTCGCGGCGGAAGGGAGCCCTCGAGGAAAGCCACCATCCCGATTGCGACGAGGCGAGCGGATGAAGGCGGAGCAGCACGAGCCAGTACGAGACGACGACGCGCAGTCGAGTGCGGTGGAGGCCGGGACGCGCTGGGTCTATCCATTCGAGGACGGCTCAGCGGAGATGCGCGAACTGCTGGGCAACAAGGGCGCCAACCTCGCCGAAATGACCCGGGTGCTGGGCCCCGAGAAGGTGCCGGGCGGCTTCACGATCACCACTTCGGCCTGCGTTCAGTACATGCGCGGCGACGGCCGGATGCCCGCCGGGCTAGAGCAGCAAATCGCCGATGCGGTGAGCGAGCTGGAGCGCGCCAACCGGAAGCGTTTCGGCGATCCTCGAGGACCCGCTTTTGATCTCGGTGCGTTCCGGGGCGCCGGTGTCGATGCCCGGGATGCTCGACACGATCCTGAACTTGGGCCTGACCAGCTCCGCGGTCGAAGGCCTCGCGATGCGCACCGCCAACGGCCACTTCGCCTGGGATTCCCGCCGGCGCCTCGTGCAGATGTTCTCCGAGGTGGTCAAGGGAGTCGATGCGATGGCCTTCGAGAACGCCCTGACGGAGGCGCGCAAGGCGGGAAACGTCACGGTGGACAGCGATCTCGACGAGGAAGCGCTACGCGCGCTGGTTGCGCGCTTCCTCGCTCTCTACACGGACGAGACGGGTGAGGACTTCCCCGAGGGTCCGCAGGAGCAGCTTCGCCTGGCGGTCAAAGCGGTGTTCGATTCCTGGAACAACGAGCGCGCGGTCACCTACCGGCGGCTGAACGGCATCCCGGACGACCTCGGCACGGCGGTCACGGTGCAGCGGATGGTCTTCGGGAACATGGGCCCGAGCTCCGGCGCCGGAGTCGCGTTCACCCGGGACCCAACCGACGGGACGCCGCGGCCTGACGGCGACTTCCTCGTCAACGCTCAGGGAGAGGACGTGGTGGCGGGGGTTCGCAACACGGAGGAGCTCGACGACCTGGCTCGGCGGATGCCGGCGGTTCACGCCGAGCTCCTGGAAAGCCTGGCCAGGCTGGAGCGCCACTACCGTGATATCCAGGACGTCGAGTACACGGTCGAGGAGGGGCGGCTGTTCATCCTCCAGACGCGAAACGCCAAGCGGCATGCTCTGGCTGCGGTTCGGTTCGCGGTTGATGCCGTCGCCGACGGGCTGTTGGACCGGGTGGAGTCGCTTCGAAAGATCGACCCGGGCTCGCTCGGTGCGCTCCTCCATCCGGCCTTTGACCCCGCGGACAGCCCCGAGGAGCTAACCCGGGGCGTGCCCGCCTCCCCCGGCGCGGCCCGCGGCAAGATCGTCCTCAGCGCCCCCGAGGCCGAGGCGAAGGCGGCCGAGGGAGAGGACGTGATCCTGGTCCGGCCTTTCACCTCGGCGGACGACGTCGGGGGCTTCCACGCCGCAAAGGGGATCTTGACCGCCCAGGGCGGGAAGTCCTCGCACGCGGCGATCGTGGCCCGAGGGATGGGGCGGCCCTGCGTGTGCGGCGCCAGTGCCCTGGAGATCGATCCGGGCGGCGCGGAGCTGCGGATCGGCGACCAGGTGCTCCACCCCGGCGAGGTGATCGCGATCGACGGCTCCTCGGGGGTGGTGACCGCGGACGAGGTCCGCCTGGTCCCGCCGCAGGTGGGCGCTGCGTTCGCCGAGGTTCTCGCCTGGTCGGACGAGCTGCGGCGCCTGGGCGTTCGCGCCAACGCGGACACCGGCGAGGATGCGGCGCGCGCCCGCGAGCTGGGAGCTGAGGGAATCGGGCTTTGCCGTACCGAGCACATGTTCTTCGGCCACGATCGCGAGCAGCTCGTGCGCGAGATGTTCATCGCCGGAGAGCGTTCCCGGGGGGAGCGCATGGGCGAGGAGTCGGGTCCAAGCGGACCGGCCGCACAAGAATTCGCCCGATCGCTGGAGCGCCTCGGGGAGTTGCAGCGCGCGGACTTCGTGGAGATCTTCCGGGCGATGAGCGGGCTGCCGGTGACAATCCGGCTGCTGGACCCCCCAATTCACGAGTTCATCGACGTAGCGAGCTTCGAGCACGAGCTCGAGAAGGCGCAGGACACCGGTGACCCTGACGCGATCGAGCGCGCGCAGGCCAACCTGGAGACCGCACGCGGCCTCGAGGAGACCAACCCGATGCTGGGGACACGCGGCGCCCGGCTGGGGCTCGTGCTGCCCGGCCTCTACGGGATGCAGGTGCGGGCGGTGGTCGAGGCCGCGCTGGAAGTCGGTGGGGAGGGTGACACGCCCCGGGTCGAGATCATGCTGCCCTTGATCGCATACGAGAGCGAGCTGGTCGCCCTGAAGGAGATGGTCGACTCAGCCGTCAAGCAGGCCTTGGAGGGCCTGGATCAGGGGGGTTGAGGTCGAGGTAGGGACGATGATCGAGCTTCCCCGGGCCTGTCTGGCCGCCGGGGCGATCGCCGAGCACGTTTCGTTCTTCAGCTTCGGTACCAACGACCTGACCCAGACAGCACTTGGGCTGTCGCGAGACGACGCGGAGCGCGGCTTCCTGCCCGACTACATCGAGCACGGCATTGTGACGCGCAGTCCGTTCGAGACGATCGACGCGGAGGGGGTTGGAGAGCTGGTGAAGATCGCCGTGGACCGCGGCCGCGCGGCGAAGCCCGAGCTGACGCTCGGGATCTGCGGCGAGCACGGGGGAGACCCGGCGAGCATCGAGTTCTTTCACGCGGCGGGACTCGACTACGTGAGCTGCTCCCCCTACCGCGTGCCGGTCGCGCGGGTCGCGGCCGCCAGGGCAGCTATCGGTGCCTAGTGGGCAGGGCTTAGAACCAGCCTGACATGGGCCTCATTGCTCAGCCGCCGACCAGCAGGCTGACGTTGAAGTCGCCGGTCTCCAGCCGCCCGTAGAGGGTCAGCCAAAGCGGCAGGTACATCTCGGCCCCGCGGGAGGTGCGGATTCCGCCCAGGTCCACGACCCGTTGCCTCGGCCACCCGAAGCTCTCGAGCAGCTCGGCCACCTCGTGCTTCGCTTCGTCGTCGTCCCCGCTGACGAAGGCGACGTGGTCGCCGGGCACCCTGGCCGGATCGACCATCACCTGGCAGTTCACGGTGTTGAGCGCCTTGACCACGCGGGCCTGGGGGAACGTGGCCTGGATGCGCTCGCCGAGGCTGTCGTCGTTGCAGATCGCAAGCGTGGGCGGCATGCCCCGCGAGAAGTCGAGCGGGTTGGCCACGTCAACCAGGACCTTGCCCGAGAGGTTCTGCTCCCCGGCGGCGCCCAGCGCCTCGAGCGACGCGGTGCCCGCCGTGCAGTTGACGACCAGCTCCCCGAAGGCCGCCGCGTCGGCGAAGGCGCCCTCTGCGGCGCTCTCACCCGCCTCCCGTGTCCACCTGACGGCCTGCTCGTTCCCGGCGGTGCGCGACCCCATCATGACCTCGTGTCCGAGGCTGACCAGCTTCGTCCCAAGGGTCTGCCCGACCATCCCGGTGCCCAGCACTGCAATCCTCATCGCTCACCTCCTGATCTCGACCGTTGACGCCAGCGCTTGCAATACCGTAGGGCCCCTCCGCGAACCCAGGTCCGCGATCTTGCTCGAGTCCCCACCTCACCGCCACCCGCCTCGGTTGTGGGCGATCTGAGCTCCGCGACGCAGGCGGTGGCTCGGCACGCCGACTGGGTCACGGACGCCACACGGTTCGCCGAGCTTCGCGATCCGTGGAACCGCCTGGCCGCGGACAACCTGTTCGTGACCTGGGAGTGGCTCGACTGCTGGTGGCAGGCCTTCGGCGGCGGCGCCGAGCTTCGGGTCGGGGTGAGCTGGGACGGGCGCGAGCTTGCCGCTGGGATGGCGCTGGGCTTGCGGGGCCGCCACCTATGGGCGATGGCGGACGAGCAGTCGGACCTCTACCGTCCCGTGGCGCGATCGAGCGAGGACCTGGACCCAGTCCTCGAGGCGGTTGCAAGCGGTCCGTGGACGCGCATCTCGCTGCCCGCCGTCCCGGCCGACGATCCCGGCACCGGGCGGCTCGTCGCGGCGCTCGCCGGCCGCGGCTGGCTGGTGCACTCGCTGTTTCGCGAGAGCTGCCCGATCGTCGACACCCGCGGGGACTTCGACGCCTACAGTCGGGGGCTCAGTGGCAACGCCCGACGCCAGATCGGCAAGGCGAGGCGCCGATTGGAGCGCGAGGGAAAGGTCGAGCTGAGGGTGGTGGAGCCCGTCGGCGAGCTCGACCCGGTCCTCGCCCAGAGCTTCGCGCTCGAGGCGCAGGGGTGGAAGGGGCGCTCCCGGAGCGCCATCCTGTCCTCCGAGCGTATGACCGGGTTCTGGCGGTCGGTGTTCAGCCGCTACCTGCGCCTCGGAGGCCTGCGCTTCTCGGAGCTGAGGCTCGATGGCGCGCTGGTCGCCTTTTGTCTCGGCGTGCTCCACAACCGGCGCCTGTACACGTTGAAGACGAGCTATGACGAGCGGTACGGCTACTTCGCTCCCGGGCACGTACTACGCCTGGCGATGGTCGAGCGCTGCTTCGAGGAGGAGATCGAGGCGCAGGAGCTGCTTGGCCCGATGCTGCATTGGAAGCAGCGGTACGCCACCGAGTCGCGCGACACGAACGTCCTGCGCGCCTATCGCCGCCGGCCGGCCTCGCTCGCTCGCTACGGGGTGCGGCGGTTCGTCGTTCCCAGGGCGCGCCCCATCTATCTGCGCTCCCGTCGGGCGGTCGACCGGCTTCGCGGGCGCCGCGGGGCCGCGGCGGCCTCCGACGAGGACGGGGAGGATAGGCCGCTCTGAATCGCCCGATCCGAACTTGACAGGGCCACCCCTGATTGGTTGACTGGGATTGGCAGAGCCGTGCGCGGAGCTGCCGTGATATTGGGGCCTGAACCGTGGACGACGCCGAAGGGCGAGACCAGTCGGATGGCGAAGCGGGAGCTCGAAACCTTCCTGGAGGTGACTCGTCGTTGTGCGTACAGCGCTTCGAGACCACGGTCGATTGAGGCCGGCGCTTCGGCGCGGCCCTTCGATACCCTGATCAAGCGGCCACGGGGCACGACCCAGCCGGGGGGCTCCCAGACACAGGATGGCGACCCAGCCGACCACCGAATCCTTGGGCACGGTGGCAGTCCGTCGCGGGAACCTGACCGACTTCGACCAGGAAGGCGCTGAGCTGGCCGGTACGAACCAAACAGGCCGTCCGGGGCAGGCCTGGCCATTGGGGACGGAGGCCGAGCTCCTGCGCCGCTATGCGGACAACCGCGATCCGGCGGTGCGCGAGGAGCTGGTCCACCGTTTCCTACCCCTGGCGAGGTCGCTTGCCCTGCGCTACCGGGGCTCGAGCGAGAACCTCGAGGACCTGATCCAGGTGGCGAGCCTCGGGCTCGTGAAGGCCCTCGACGGCTTCGATCCGGAGCAGGGCGACTCGTTCGTGGCCTATGCGGCTCCCACGATTCTCGGCGAGCTGCGACGCCACTTCCGCGACCGCGTCTGGGAGGTCCGTCTGCCGCGCGGGCTCCAGGAGCGAACCATGGACGTGAACAGGGCAGCCGGTGACCTCAGTGACGAGCTCGGACGCACGCCGACGGTCGCTCAGATCGCCGCCCACATCGGCATCACCCAGGAGGAGGTGTCGGAGGCGCTCCAGGCGGACGAGGCCCGGCGCACGCTCTCCCTTGAGCTGCCCAGGAGCCGCGGCGAGGAGGAGGCGACGACGATCATCGAGACCGTAGGCGAGACCGAGCCGGGCTACGACACCGTCGAGGCACAGCTCGCCGCCGAGGACGCCCCGCTGGACGACCGCGAGCGTCTGGTCCTCAGGCTGCGATTCCACGGGGGCCTGAACCAGTACGAGATCGGCGCGCGGATCGGGATCTCGCAGATGCAGGTCTCGCGCATCATGCGAGGCGCGCTGCACAAGCTGCTCGCCGCCGTCCAGGCCGAGGAGTAGGGCGGTCGGCGAGCCCGAGGGGCGTCCGAGCAGGGGGCTCGGCGCATGTATGGTTGCGTCGCTTCAGATGTCGCCACTCGAGGTCACTGCCGAGGAGCATCCGGGCCAGACGCGGGTCGTCCTGACCGGCGAGCTGGACATCGCCAGCACCCAGCAGTTCGAGCGCGAGCTGACCGCGGCTGAGGCCCAGGCGCAGGATGCCCTGGTCGTCGACCTGCGGCGGGTCGAGTTCGTCGATTCCACCGGGCTTCGCGCCCTGATCTCCGCCGACGAGCGGGCTCGCGCTGCCGGCCGGCGCCTGATCGTCGTCCGCGGGCCCGGCGCGGTGGAGCGGCTACTCACCATCACCCAGCTGGATCAGCGGCTGGAGCTGGTGGACGATCCGGACTCGGTCAGCGTCTGAACCGCGGCTGAGCGCCCCTCATTGCCAGCGCTCAGTCGCGTTCCAACACCAGGCAGAGCACCTCGCCGTCGTCGGAGCCCTCGACCCGCCGGTCGCCGGTCAGGCGCTCGAGCACCGGTGGCAGGTCACCGAGCGCCGAGGCTTCGATGATGCGCGCGGCCCCACCGCTTTCCAGCGGGCCTACACGCACCACCAGGTGGCCGTTCCGCGGGTCGACGCCGAGCTGGATCCTGTTGCCGACGGTTGCCCTCGGAGCGTGCGCGGCCAGCGCGTCGGTAATCAGCTCTGCCTCCGAGATCCCCTCGAGCGTGAAGTCGGCCCGCGCCGCGAGCATCGCGAGTAGCCGGCCGAGCACCGGCGCGGCCAGCGGCCCCGAGGAAACCGAGATCGACAACTCGCCGGGAGGCCCGTCCACGGTGGGTTCCTCGTCCTGATCGCCAGAGAAGGCCGCCGGAACGGCGCCGTGGAACGAGAACCCCATCGTCACCTTGGTCCCGTCGTCGCCGCCACCAGCGAACTCGACTCGGTCCGTCAGGCTCTGGATCAGCGATAGCCCCAGTCCTTGCACCTCGCGCTCGGGCTCCGGCACGTTCGGCCGGATCCCGACCCCTTGATCTCTGACGACCACCTCGAGCTCCTCGGGCTGGATGCACAGGTAGACGCGCATCGGTCCCTCGGCGCCCTCGTATGCATGGACGACGACGTTGTTGCAGGCTTCGCTGACCGCGGCGTTGATGTCGAGCAATCGCGCCCGTCCGAGCTCCAGCACCTCCACGACCCCAGCGAGCGCCTGGCGCACCAGGGCAACGTTGTCGGCGCGGCTTGGCAGCACCAACTTAAGCTCGGGCTCGAACGTTGACATCGTTTGCGGCTCCGAAGTGGCCACGATTCTCTCGGTCTCTCGCAGTGGGCCCAGGCGCCCTCGGCAGGGCAATACCCGGCCTCGCATCGTCCCAAACCGCTCTATGCACGCGGTTTCTGCCTTGCGAGCTCCCTCCAGCCGTTTCGCCGCCCCCACCACAGGTCCTTTGACAGCCAGCCGAGGACGCGCCAATCGCGTCGCGCGTCCGCGACCCTGTAGGGGAGGGTGGCGTGGCCGTAGGGCACGTAGAACCGCACCGGAACCGAGAGCTCGTCTCCGACACGGACGGGCCCCCTCGCGGGGAGCCCGAACAAGAGCTCGAGCTCGGATGGCGTGCCACTGGCGCGCAGCTCCTGCAGGGCCTTCCGCGCGAGCGGCTCATCGTGGGTCGCCACGGCGACCCGACGGTGCGCTCCGGCCAGCTCCTCGACGATCGCCATGAACGCCGGCTCGGGGTCCGCGCGCGGCGCCGCGGGGTCCGCCCACTGCCCCTTGACCACCCGAACTGCCAGGCCGGCCTCGGCCGCCACTCGGGCATCGGCGATGCTTCGCCGCCACCGGGCGGGGACAGTGAAGCCGACGTCCGGATGGCGCGTTCCCGCTTCGCCGGCCAAGACCAGGGTCCGGCCTGCCGACTCCGGTGCCAGCGAGTCGAAGTGGACACCGATCCCGGCCGAGCGAGCTTGCTCGAGGACCTCGGACAACGCCCCGCGGTCGAAGCCGAGTGCCGGCGCCTTGACCGAGAGGTACGCGTCCAGGCCGGCCCCCGACAGGGCGTCCACGGCGGCGAGGTAGGTGTTGGCGACCCGGTTCGGCGCTTCGCCCCGCAGGTTCCAGAACCCGACGATGCCCGGCCGGCCACGGCGGTGGAGCTCCCGGCAGGCGAGCAGGGCGTCGTCCAGCCGATTGCCGGCGACATAGCCGGCGGCCGCGCGCTGCCTGAGCGGGGCGAGAGCCGCCCGGAGCGCCGCTTTACCTCGCCCGCTCAGCCCCGGCCGCGGACGGCTTCACGGAGCCGCCGTCCGCCGATCGTCGCGGCATCGCTCGCCAGGGCGCCGACTCCTCGGGCCTCGAACGGGTACGCGTCGACGCGCACGCAGCGATGCGCCTCCGTGGCCCATGGCCTGGTCCAGGACTCCTGGTGGCCGAGGAACTCATACGAGCGCAACCCCCTCGCCGCCGCGTAGCGGATCGTCCTCGCCAGCAGCAGGGTGCCCGGGGAGCACCGAGCGAACCGCTCGTCGTAGCCGACCTTGAGCAGCCAGAACCGCCCGTCGGTCTCGACTGCGATCTGCATGGCGGCGCGCGCCTCGCCGATTCGCAGGAAGCAGAGCCGCAGCATCCCCTTGGCGCACGCGGCCACCGCGTAGTGGCTGTAGATGGCGCGCCGGAGGGGATCATGGCTCAAGGCGGTGCGGGCCCTGCCCTTCCAGCTCGCCGATTCGACGCGAAAGGCTGCCTCGAGGATCGGTTGGAGCTCTTCCGGCGACGGCGTCAGGATCTCGTGAGCCACCTCGCCGAGGTCCTCGGCGCGGCGCTGAGCGCGATGCAGGTCGGAGCGGCGCCGGGAGCTCAGGACGAGCTCCGGGTGTAGGTGTCGCTCGGTCAGCCGAATGAAGGGACAACCGCCGGCGTCGCGAGTGAGCACCACTCCTCGTTGCCGATAGGTGTCCACGATCTTGGACAGCAGGCGCGAGTCGCCGGGAAAGCGCTTCAGGCTGAGCGGCGCCCGCATCGAGACGAGGACCTCCACGAGCCTCGCGGCGGCGTCGCCGTCCTCGTACAGAAAGCCCATCGGCTCGCGGAGCTCCCGAACCCCGAGCAGCTCGAGGGGTGCAAGCGGACGCCGCAGCCTCGCCAGGGGTGCGATCGCCGCCGGGCGCTCGGGCGGGCCCACCGCAACGACCTGCAGGCTGTAGCGGTCGGCAAGAAGGTCGGCGCATGCCCATCCCCACATGAACTGGTCGACCGGGCTGCCGGACCTGGCGGCCAGCCGGTCCCAGTGGGTGGCAACCTCGTGCAGCTCGTCGCGTCCGAAGACGCGATGCTGATGGCGGTCACGGTCGGCATCCGAGGCCATGGTCTCCCTCCTGCCAGGTGCCTTGGGAACTGCACGCACATGGACCGGCAGCGCCGGTGCCCGGATGCGCCCATCATAATCGCCGCCCACGGTGCCTGCGACGGTCGATCTGATCGAATCCGACGAGGCCCTCGGGCCCCTGCTCGAGGCCTGGCGGGGCCTGGCCGTGGCCCGCGGTTGCGCGTTCATGACTCCCGAGTGGTTCCTGGCCGCGCGCGAAGCGCTCCACCCCGACGCCGCCCCGGCGGTCGTCGTCTTACGAGGGGAGCGCGGGGAGGTGCTGGGCCTGCTGCCGCTGGTCGCCTGGCCTCACGCCCGGCGCGGGCGCCTGGCGTCGTTTCCCGGCACGCGATTCGGCGACCTCTTCGAGCCGCTCGCCGAATCCGGTCGCGAGGATGAGCTGGCGGCGACGGCCGCCCCGGTGCTGGGCCGCCACCTCGGGCCTCGATCTCGGGTGGACCTCGGGCGGGTGGATGCCGGCGCCGGCTGGTGGCGGAAGCTCGCCCAGGCCTGGCCGGGCCCGATGACGGCCGTGCCCCAGCCCGATGAGCCGCTGCCGTACATCGCACTGGAGGGACTGGACTGGCAGGGCTACCTAGCGACTCGCAGCGGCCAGCTCCGAAACCAGGCGAAGCGAAAGATGCGCTCGCTGGAGCGCGAGCACGAGGTGCGCCTCAGACGCACGAGCTCAGCCGACCAGGTCGTCGGCGACCTTGACACGCTGTTCAAGCTCCACGATGCCCGCTTCCAGACGCGAGACGACGTGTCCTCGATCGCCGGCACCGACGCCCGCGACTTCCATCGGCGCTTCGCCGCGGCGGCCCACGAGCGCGGTTGGCTGAGGCTGTACCTGCTGGAGGTTGACGGGGCCGCGGTTGCCGCGTGGTACGGCTGGCGCTTGGGCGACCGCTTCTCCTACTACCAGGCGGGATTCGACCCGGCCTGGTCCCGATACAGCGTCGGCTTCCTGCTCCTCGCCGAGACGATCCGGGAGGCGATCTCCGAGGGCGCCACCGAGTACGACCTGCTGCTGGGCGACGAGGCGTTCAAGTCCCGGTTCGCCACCGCGGAGCGGCTCGGGCGCAGGGTCCTGATCGCGCCGGCGATCTCGCGGGGGCGCCTGTCGGCCGCCGCGAAGGGGCTGGCTCGCTCGGGGCTGCGTGCGATGCCGGCGCCCGCCCGCGAACGGGTCCGGGCGCTGCGCAACCGGATCCGGCGCTAGTCGGGCGGCCGCCGTTCGGTCGGGACGCGGTCCAGACGCATCGTCGGCACCCGCCACGCCGCTTCGAGCACGATCCGCTTGCTCATCTTCGACTCGCCCACGTGGCGATCGCGGAAGGTGATCGGCAGCTCGACGACGTTGAACCCGGCACGGATCGCGCGGTACGTGGTCTCCACCTGGAACGCGTACCCGAAGGCGGAGATCGAGTCCAGGTCGATCGCCTCGAGGACGGCACGGCGAAACACCTTGAAGCCGCTGGTGAGGTCGCGCACCCGCACCCCCAATACGCAGCGGGCATAGGCGCAGCCCCCCCGGCTGACGACGCGCCGGAGCGGCCCCCAGTCCTCCACCCCGCCGCCGTGCACGTACCGGGAGCCAACCGCGAGGTCCGCGTCGCCAACCGCTGCCAGGAGGCGGGGCAGGTCGGCGGGGCTGTGGGATAGGTCGGCGTCCATCTGCGCGATCAGCGAGGCCCCACCGGCCAGCGCACGGCGGAAGCCGGCTACGTACGCCGGTCCGATCCCCTGCTTCTCCGGCCGGTGAAGCACTGAGATCTCGGGGTCGGCGGTCGCCAACCGGTCGGCGATCCGACCCGTGCCGTCGGGCGAGCGGTCGTCCACGATGAGGACGTGGCGCGGCTGGGGGAGGTGCTCGCGCACGGCGTCGACGACCGGCTCGAGGTTGGCGGCCTCGTTGTAGGTGGGGAGGACGAGCCAGACCCCGGCCTCCTCTGTGGTGCCCATGGCGGTCACGGCAGCCGGGGCCACTCTATGCTCGCCCGCGATGCTGGCGACGTACGGGTCGCTCCTGATCGTCCTGGTTGCCTCGTGCCTCGTCGGCCAGGCGCTGTTCGCCGTCTGCGGCAGGGGTGAGTGGTCGTGGCTCGCGCCTCCGGTCGGCCTCGCGGCCCTGACGGCCCTCGCCTGGGGCACTGTTCGGCTCCCGGGGGATGGGGTGGCGTCGGCGATCGCGCTCGGGCTCAGCAGCTCGATTGCGCTCGCCTACCTGGTGGGCCGGGTGAGAAACCTTCGGGACGCGATGCGAATCGGGCTGCCCGTCGCGGCGCTGGCCTTGGTTGCGGCCTCGCTCCCGTTCCTCGTGGAGGGCCGGTTCGGGATCCTCGGCACCGGGCTCAACCCAGACATGTCGCAGCACCTGTTCGCGACGGACCGTCTGGCGCACGGAGAGGGGGGGAGGCTGCTGGACCAGGGGTATCCGCTGGGACCTCACGCCCTCGTCGTGGCCCTGTCGAAGGGGACCGGCGCGAGCCTCGTCCACGCCTTCGGCGGGCTCACCCTGGCGGTATCGGTGTCAGCTTCCCTCGCGCCGCTGGCCCTGCTGGCGCCGCTGGCCGCCTGGAGGCGGATCGCCGGAGCGCTGGTGGTCGGACTGGCCTACATGGCCGCCTCCTACCTGATCCAGGGCGCCTTCAAGGAGACGATGCAGGCGCTCTTCGTGCTGAGCTTCGCGATCGGGCTGCACGAGCTGGCCGCCGGCAGGCTGGCGGCTGGACGGAGCTCTGGGCGGCGGTCGCTCGCGGCCCTGCCGTTGGCGGCGCTCGCGGTGGGCAGCGTCTATGCGTACAGCTTCCCCGGCCTGCTGTGGCTGGCTGGCGCCGCGGGCCTGTGGGCGGTGGTGGAGCTCGGCCTTGCGGCACGTCGCGAGTCTCGTGCTGCGGCGGTGACGATGGTCCGAGCGGCGCTCCCAGCGGCGGCCGTGGCGCTCGCCGCAGTGGCGCTCGCGAGCGCTCCGGAGGCCGGGCGACTGGTCGAGTTCGCGAGCTTCGAGACCTTCGACCCCTCGGGTCCGGGCCTCGGGAACCTCTTCAACGCGATCTCGCCTCTCGAGGCGCTGGGCATCTGGCCGTCGGGCGACTTCCGCCTCGATCCGGGCGACGGGGCGATGCCGGCGGTCGGCTTCCATCTCGGCGAGGCGCTGGGAGCGGCGGCGCTGGCCTACGGCCTCGCCTGGTGGCTGCGTCGCGGGGAGCGGGCGGTTCCCGCGGCGCTCGTCGTTGCGGTGGTGCTGTTCGCGTACGCCCACTTCTGGGGCACGCCGTACCAGGCTGCAAAGGCGACCGCGATCGCCTCGCCGCTGGCGGTCCTGATCACCGCCCGGGCCCTGCTCGACCCTGCCCCGCTGGTCGCGCTTGGCCGGTTGCGCGGGGGGGTGGCCGCCCGGCGCCCAGGCATTGCCGGCGCTCTCGTGCGCCGGCAACGGGCCGTGCACGTGGCCCTGGGGGTCGCCTTCCTCTGCGCCGCCGCAGCCAGCAGCGCGCTGGCGCTCGTCAACGGACCGGTGGGGCCCACCACCTACTCGACCGCGTTGACCGAGCTGCGTTCCACAGTGGGCCGGGATTCCACCCTGGTGCTGGCCCCGGCACACGTCCTGGCCGACGAGCACGGGCGCGACTTCCTGGTCTGGGAGCTTCGCGGCGGGCGCGTGTGCGTCGAGGCCGCGGGCGCTCCGTCCCCCGACCCGCCGACCTCCGGGGTCTCGTGGGTGATCACCCAAGGCCCCCCGCGAGCCCCGCCGTTCGCGGGTCTGCGGCCGGCCCGCCGCGCGAGCCCCTACACCTTGTGGGAGCGCCGGCCACCGCCGGGCACCCACGGGCCCTGCCCGCTGATCTCGGTAGGCGGGCGCGCCGACCTCTGAGGTCGTTACGGCCTGGACCGGGGTGAAGGCTGGGCAAGGGGGGAGCCCCAGCCGCGACGGTGATGACTTTGTGCGTCTACAGCACGCACAAACTCCTGAGCGTCCCGATGCCCACCGAGGCCGGTTCGGCCGTTTCCACCGCGGGTAGCATGGCCGCGATGGCCAACCTGACGGTGAAGCTGCCCGACGAGTCCGCGCTCGAGCTCGAGGAGGGCGCGACCGGCGCCGACGCCGCGGCGGCGATCGGCCCTCGCCTGGCGAAGGACGCCCTCGCGGTCAGGGTGAACGGTGAGGTCCGCGACCTGGCAGTGCCGCTGACCGACGGGGAGCGGATCGAGATCCTCACCCCGGGCCGTCCGGAGGCGCTCGAGGTCCTTCGCCACGACTGCGCCCATGTCCTGGCCACCGCCGTGCTCGACCTGTGGCCGGGCACCAAGGTCTCGATCGGCCCGCCGATCGAGCAGGGCTTCTACTACGACTTCGAGTTCCCCGACGGATTTCGCCCTGCGGAGGCGGACCTGGCGCGAATCGAGGAGCGGATGGCCTTCCACGTCCAAGCCGACGAGCCCTTTGAGCGCTCCGAGCTGGCAGCCACGGACGCGATCGAGCGCTTCCGGGCCGAGGACCAGCCGTACAAGGTGGAGCTGATCGAGGACCTGGTCCGCGACCAGGGGGTGGAGGCCGTCTCGCTGTACCGAAACGGGCCGTTCGTGGACCTGTGCCGTGGGCCGCACGGCCCCTCGACGGGCCGGATCGAGGCGTTCAAGCTGAGCTCGGTCGCCGGCGCATACTGGCGCGGCGACGAGAACCGCCAGATGCTCACCCGCATCTACGGCACCGCCTTCTTCGACCGACGCGAGCTCGAGCAGCACCTGCGGATGCTGGAGGAGGCGCGCGCGCGCGACCATCGCCGGCTCGGCCCCCAGCTCGGCCTCTTCATGCTCTCCGGCGAAGCCCCCGGAATGCCCTTCTGGCTGCCCCAGGGGACCGTCCTGCTGCGCCTGATGGAGCGCGAGGTCCGCGCTCAGCTCGAGCGCCGCGGCTACTCGGAGATCAAGACTCCCCAAGTGCTCGACGTGGACTTCTGGCGGCGCTCCGGCCACTGGGACAACTACCGCGAGAACATGTTCTTCACCTCCGTGGAGGGACCGGGAGTTCGCGCTTCGCCCGATGAACTGCCCCGGCGCCTGCCTGGTCTACGCGTCGGTGCGGCGCTCCTATCGCGAGCTGCCACTTCGCTTGGCCGAGTTCGGCCTCGTATCGCGAAACGAGCGCGAGGGCGTGCTCCACGGGCTCCTGCGCGTGCGGGCGTTCACTCAGGACGACGCCCACGTCTACTGCGCCCCGGAGCAGGTCACGGACGAGGTCGATTCGATCTGCCAGGCGATCGACGAGCTGTACCGGCGCTTCGGCTTCGACCAGGTGCGCGTCGAGCTCTCGACCCGGCCGGACAAGCACATCGGCACCGAGGAGCAGTGGGACCTCGCCGAGGGTGCCCTGCGAGAGGCCCTGGAGCGCCAGGGCCGCGAGTACGACGTGAACCCCGGCGAGGGCACCTTCTACGGGCCGAAGATCGACTTTCACGTCACCGATGCCCTGGGCCGCTCGTGGCAGTGCGGGACCTGCCAGCTCGACTACCAGATGCCCGAGCGCTTCGAGCTCACCTACCAGGGCTCGGACAACGCCGAGCACCGGCCGGTGATGATCCACAGGGCCCTGCTCGGCTCGATGGAGCGGTTCGCCGGCATCCTGATCGAGCACCACGCCGGCCGGTTTCCGGTCTGGCTCGCACCCACGCAGGCGGCCGTCCTGCCGGTGGCCGATCGCCACCTCGACCACGCGCGCGAGGTCGAGGCCGCGTTGCGCGAGCGTGGGGTCCGTGTGCGAGTGGACCAGCGTTCGGAGTCGGTGGGGAAGAAGGTGCACGACGCCGAGGAGGCCAAGGTCCCCTACATGCTCGTGGTGGGGGACCGCGAGCAGCAAGCGCGGCTGGTCTCCGTCCGCTCCCACGACGAGGGGGACCTCGGCGCGATGCCCGTGGACGAGCTCGCGAGCCGGATCGCCGCGACGGCCGAACCTAGCCCGGCCCGGTGAAGGCGGGGTAGTCGGAGCGTCCGGCCAGGGGGCAGTCGCTGTCCCGCGAGAGCGAGTAGTCCCCGTTCTCGGGGTCGGAGTAGCGCGGATCCACCACCACGTTCCCGGTGGCGGAGAAGTCCCCGGACGCCCCGGATGACGGCTCCACGCCCCCGTTGGCCCGGAACTCGGGCATGGCATCGGCGGCCCAGAGGCAGTTGTTGCGAAGCAGGTTTCCCTGGGGCCTCTCGCCCTCGATGTTGGAGTACACGTTCCAGCCGAGGTTCGAGTTCGAGATCACGTTGGCGGCGACCAGGTTGCCGCTCGACACCTCCGCGCCGGTGCCCGCGAAGACGATCCCGTCGCCATTCGAGTCGATCACGTTGCCCGTGATCCTCGAGCCGTCGGCGTCGGGGTAGAGCTGGATGCCGCGGTCGGTGTTGTCGTAGATCCAGTTGTTGCGGATCACCGTGCCGCGGGCCTCGGAGACGTAGATCCCGTGGTCCTTGTTGGTCGAGGGCAGCGCCCCGCAGTCGTGGATCCGGTTGCGCTCGATCACCACGCCCTGAGGCGGCGGGCGCGAGTACCAGCGCCCGATCGAGACGCAGATGCTCGCGTGGTCATTGGTGATCTCGTTGTCGCGAAGCGTCACCTGGTCGGCGTAGATCCTGGGACCGATCTCCTCGCTGCCGCTGGCGCCGTTCAGGGTCAGCCCCTCGATCGTGGTGCCGGCTCCGCCGGGGCGCACCTTGATCTCTCCCTCCAGGGTGGCCGCCTCGTCGCGGTAGGCGGCGAGGGTGATCCCGGGTGTCCTAATCTCGATGTCGCCGAACGAGTACGTGCCGGCGCGAAAGCAACCTGTCTGCCCCGGCTTCAGGGCATCCAGCACCTGCTCCGCGTAGCGAAACGGCCTCGACCGCGTCCCCGACCCCGACGCCGAGCCGCCCTCCGCCGCATACAGGTCGCACGCCGTTCGCACGCCTCGGCCAATTCCCCCCGGCTGGGACGCTGCCTGGGGCTGGTCGTTCCCCCCGCATCCGGACGCCAGGGAAGCCGCCCCCAGCGCGAGCAGGAGCAGAGCCCGCGCGGGCCCGGGCCCCGGCCGCGCGACCACATGGCGTGCCCGCCTGCGCATCGCCGTATTGTTGCTGCTCCCTTGCCCGGGCCCCGAAACCATCGATGGTCCCCTCTATACTGGCCGTCCATGAAGGGCACCTTTACTACGCGCTGCCGCTAGCGCCCGTGCCCTTGCTGCCGTTTCGTCTCGTCCGTCCGATTCCACTCACGCGTCGCTAGCTTGATCAGTCGCGTCCACTCCAGCTAGTGGCGAACCCGCGGTTCGACCGGTCGCCGCCCGAACGCGACCCCACCCGGATCAACGAGCGGATCCGGGTCTCCGAGGTTCGCCTGATCGACGAGCAGGGAACGCAGGTCGGCATCGTTCCCACCGAGGAGGCCCTCGCTTTGGCCTCGCAGCGCGACCTCGACCTGGTCGAGGTGGCCCCTGACGCAAAGCCCCCGGTGGCCCGGCTGCTCGACTACTCGAAGTACAAGTACGAGCAGGAGCAGAAGGCGAAGGCCGCGCGCAAGCACCAGCAGCAGGTGAACGTCCGCGAGATCAAGCTGCGGCCGAAGATCGCCTCTCACGACTACGAGACCAAGAAGGGGCACGTCGAGCGCTTCCTGCGACAGCAGGACAAGGTCAAGGTGACGATCATGTTCCGGGGGCGCGAGCAGGCGCACCCCGAACGCGGCCGGGCGCTGCTTCAGCGCCTCTACGAGGACATCGAGGACCTGGCGACGATCGAGCAGCACCCCGAGCAGGAGGGGCGCAACATGAGCATGATGCTCGCCCCGGTGCGCGCCAAGGGCGGCGACGCGGAGCGTCCCGCCGCCTGAGCGGGTTGCGGCCCGGGCGGGTCCATCGCCACCAGGACGTCTGCTTCAATAGCCGTCCGATGCCGAAGATGAAGACCCACTCGGGGACCAAGAAGCGGTTCCGCAAGACGGCGACGGGCAAGCTGCGAGGGCGGCGCGCCTACTCGACCCACATCCTCGAGAAGAAGTCGCCCAAGCGCAAGCGGCGGATGGGGCTGCCCACGCAGGTCGCGCGCCCGGATCGCAAGCGGGTGCGGACCCTCCTGGCTGGCCGGGGGAGGTAGATGAGCCGGACCACAAACTCCGTCGCTCGGCGCCGGCGTCGAAAGAAGGTCCTCGCGCAGGCGAAGGGCTACTGGGGGCGCAAGCACTCCAGCTACCGGCTCGCCAACGAGCAGGTGATGCGCTCCGGCAGCTACGCGTACCGGGACCGCCGGGCCCGAAAGCGCGATTTCAGGCGCCTCTGGATCGTGCGGATCAACGCGGCCGCGCGGCGCGAGGGAATGAGCTACTCGCAGCTGATCCACGGCCTCGACCGCGCCGGGGTCGAGGTGAACCGCAAGATGCTGGCGGAGATCGCCGTGCACGACCGCGAGGCGTTTCGCCGATTTGCCGAGCTAGCCCGGGAGGCCACCGCGTAGCGCGACGGCACATGTCCCACTGACTCCCGGGCGGACCGCGATCAGCGGCCCGCCTTTTTTTCGCCTCCGACGAGACAGCCTTGATCACCTCCCCCGACAACGAGAAGCTGAAGCTGATCCGCAAGCTGCGGGGTGCCCGCGAGCGGCGCCGGACCGGCCTGTTCACGGCCGAGGGGGAGGACCTGGTCGTGGCCGCGCAGGCCGCGGGGGCCAACCCGGAGCTGCTGCTGGTGGCGGGGCGGGACGTCGAACCGAACCTGTTGGCAGCCGCCAGCACGCTCGGCTCGGGGACGCGCGCGATCGGCGTCTATCGCCAGCGGTGGGCCGAGCCGGGCGGAGCGCTGTGCGTCTACCTGGACGGCGTCCGCGACCCCGGGAACGTTGGCGCCATAGTGCGGGCCGCGCACGCGCTGTGCGATGGGCCGGTGGTGCTGGGCCCGGGATGCGCCGACCCCTACTCCCCGAAGGCGGTCCGCGCCAGCATGGGGTCCGTGTTCGCCCGGCCGCCGGCGCGGGCCAAGGCCACGGACCTCACCGGGACAATGCTCGCGTTGGACCAGCGGGCCGACGTGGCGCTGGACGGGGTGGAGGCCGCGCCCCCACTCGTCGTCTGTCTGGGATCGGAGCGCGCCGGCCTCGCCACCGAGCTGTCGGCGATCGCGCAGCGAAGCGCCCGAATTCCGATGCGGTCGGACGGCCCGGCTTCCCTCAACGTGGCGATGGCCGCGACCGTCGCGCTGTATGAGCTCGGACGTAGGATGGCCGACCATGGCTGACGCCCAAGCCAGGATCGAGGAGCTGCGCCGTGAGGCGGTGGCGGCGATCGACGAGGTTTCGAGCGCGGCCGAGCTCGACGAGCTGCGGGTCCGCTACCTGGGACGCAAGGCCGAGCTGACCGCGATCCTCCGCGGGATCGGGGAGCTTCCCCCCGCCGAGCGCGGGCCGGTCGGCAGCGCCGCGAACGACGCGAGACAGGCGCTCGAGCGTCTCTTGGACCGCAGGCGGGCGGCGCTCGACGCGGCGGAGCTCGAGCGTGAGCTCGCTGTGGACGCGGTGGACGTGACCCTGCCGGGGACCCCGGTTACGGTCGGCGCACGCAACCTCGTGGCTCGAACGATGCGCGAGATCGAGGACGTCTTCATCGGCCTCGGCTACCGGGTGATGGAGGGCCCCGAGGTGGAGCTCGACTACTACAACTTCACCGCCCTCAACCATCCGCCCGGGCATCCGGCGCGAATGGCACAGGACACCTTTTACGTCGACCCCGCCAGCCTCGACCCGGAGCTTCGGATCGAGCCGGCCCCGGCCCTGCCCGGGGCGGTGGCGGACGGGGCGGCCCTGCCGCCGGGGCCGGAGGACGTGGTGCTGCGGACCCACACCTCGCCCATGCAGGTGAGGGCGATGGAGGCGCAGGAGCCGCCCATCTTCATCGTCGTTCCCGGCAGGTGCTATCGAAGCGACCCGTTCGACGCCACCCACAGCCCGATCTTCCATCAGGTCGAGGGTCTGGCGGTCGCCGAGGAGATCACGCTCGCGGACCTCAAGGGGACGCTGGACGAGCTCGCCAGGTCCCTGTTCGGCCCCAAGCGCCGGACCCGCTTTCGTCCCGGCTTCTTCCCGTTCACAGAGCCGAGCGTCGAGGTGGACGTGTCGTGCTTTCGCTGCGGCGGATCGGGGGAGCTGCCCGACGGCTCGCGGGACCCGATCTGCAAGGGGATCGGCTGGATCGAGATCCTCGGGTCAGGGATGGTGGACCCGAATGTCTTCGGCTTCGTCAGCGACCACGGCTACGACCCCGAGCGAGTCCAGGGCTTCGCGTTCGGCATGGGCATCGAGCGCATCGCGATGCTGAAGCACGGGGTTCCCGACCTGCGCAAGTTCTACGAGAACGACGTCAGGGTGCTGGAGCAGTTCCGGTGAGGGTTCCCTTCTCGTGGCTGCGTGAGTACTGCGATCCCGGCCTGTCCGTGGAGGAGCTGGGCGCGCTGCTCGCGCTTCGAACCACCGAGGTCGAGCGCATCTCGGCCGTTGGCCCGCCGTCTCCCGAGGGCTTCGTGGTCGGCAGGGTCGTCTCGGTGGAGCCGCACCCACGCGCCGACCGCCTGCGCGTGTGCGAGGTGGAGACCGGCGGCGCCAGGCGGACGATCGTCTGCGGAGCACCGAACGTGGCGGCCGGGCAGACCGTCCCGGTGGCCCTGCCGGGAGCCGTGCTGCCGGGCGGCAGGGAGCTCGGGCGGGTGGAGCTGCGGGGCATCACCTCCGACGGGATGATCCTCTCGGAGGCCGAGCTCGAGATGGGTGAGGACGCCGATGGCATCGCGGTGCTGTCGGCGCCGGACGGGGATGGCGCGGCGGGGGGAGAGAGGGCCGCCGGTGACGTCGGGGTGCCGGGCAGGCCCCTGGCCGAGGTACTGCCCCTGGCGGAGCACGTCCTGGAGCTCGAGGTGAGCTCCAACCGGGTGGACTGCCTGGGGGTCTACGGCGTGGCGCGGGAGGTGCATGCGTTCACGGGCGCCCCCCTCGCCAATGCGCCATGGGAGAACGACGCCGAGGCCGCCGGCGACGGGGCCGCGAGCGACTACGCGTCAATCACGGTCGACGCCCCCGAGCTCTGCCCGCGCTTCACCGCGCGCGTGTTCACCGAGGTGACGGTCGGCCCATCACCGCTGTGGCTGAAGGCGAGGCTGCTCGCTGCCGGGCAGCGCCCCATCAACAACGTCGTCGACGTCACGAACTTCGTGATGCTGCTCACCGCCCAGCCCCTTCATGCCTTCGATCTCGACCAGGTCCCGGGCGGCGAGCTGATCGTCCGCACTGCCGCCGAGGGCGAGACGATGACCACGCTCGACGGGGTGGAGCGGCGCTTCGACGCCGAGACCGTCGTGGTCTGCGACCGCGATGGGCCCTCCGGCATCGCCGGAATCATGGGCGGCGAGGCATCGGAGGTCTCCGAGTCCACCACCCGCGTGCTGCTCGAGGCCGCGACGTGGAACGGGGTCAACATCCTGCGGACCTCGCGGAACCTCGGCCTTCGCTCGGAGGCCTCGAACCGGTTCGAGAAGCAGCTTCACCCTGAGCTTGCGCTGCGCGCCCAGCGCGTTGCCTCGCGGCTCCTCGTCGAGCTGTGCGGGGCGAAGCTGGTGCCGGGGACGATCGACGTCCTCTCGGAGGCCCCTCGCCGCGCCGTGTGGGGTTGCGCCCGGCCCGCGCCGCCTCGCTGCTCGGGATGCGGATCGAGCCGGAGCTCTGCGCCGGTTATCTGGAGCGGCTCGGCTTCGCGGTCGAGCGCCGCGACGACGACCTTCTTGCCGAGGTCCCGGTTCACCGTTACTACGACGTCAGCCGCGAAGCCGACCTGGTCGAGGAGGTGGGGCGGATCCATGGGTACGACGAGCACCTGCCCGCGACGCTGCCGCAGACCGCCCCGCGGGGTGGTGCCCTGCGTCGCGAGCAGGCCCTTCGTCGCCACGCCGAGGACATGATGCGCGACCTCGGCTTCGACTCGGTGGTGACCCTCAGCCTCGTGGACCCGGACATGCCCGACCGACTGCGGCTTTTCGCGCCCGATCCGCGGAGCGCCCCGATTCGGGTCTCCAACCCGCTGTCGGTGGAGCATTCGGAGCTCCGCACGACCCTGCTGGGCTCGCTCCTCGATGCGGCGCGCTACAACGTCGCGCGGGGCGCGGGGCGCGTGGCGCTGTTCGAGTCCGGCCGTGCCTACCTGTCCAGCGGAAGGTCCGAGGCCGGTGGCGTGCTCGGCGGCGAGTTCGCGGGCGAGCGGCGGCCACCGGCATTCGAGCCGCACTGCATCGCGCGCGCTTGCCACGGGCCCGCTGCACCCTGCGAGCTGGGGAGCGGACGAGCACGCGGCCGACTTCTTCGCCCTGAAGGGCGTGCTGGCCGCCTTGGCCCGTCAGTTCGGGGCCTCCTTCGCGCTGCAGCCCGACGACGAGCCCTTCCTCCATCCCGGGCGCGCTGCCCGGGTGCTCGTGGACGGCGTGGAGGCGGGTTGGCTGGGCGAGGTCCACCCGCTGGTCTGCCGCGAGTGGGACCTCGACCAGGCGACCGGCTTCCAGGTCCAGCTCGCCGAGCTCGCCGCCGCCGCGTCGCTGGGCTCCGAGCGCTACGAGGACGTCACCACCTACCCCGCGGTGCACCAGGACCTGGCGATCGTCGTCGACGACGAAGTGCCCGCGGCTCGGGTACGGGAGGCGGTGCTGGCGGGCGGCGGCGAGCTGCTGCGCAGCGCCGAGGTGTTCGACCTCTACCGCGGCGCGCAGGTGGGGGAGGGCCGCAAGAGCCTGGCGCTGCGGCTGGAGTTCCGGGCACCGGATCGCACCCTCACCGACGACGAGGTGGCCGAGCGGCGCGAGGCGATCAAGGCGGCGCTGGCGGAGGTGGGGGGGTCGCTCCGTGGGTGAGGCTCGGGTGTTGGTGGCCGGCGCGTCCGGCTTCGCGGGAGCGCTGGCGGCGGCCCTGGTATGGAGGCATCCGGGCCTCGAGCTCGCCGCGGCGACCGCGCGGGGGGATGCCGGCACGCGGCTCGACCGCCTGTATCCGCGCCACCAGGTGCCGGTGGAGCTCGAGGAGCTCGACCTCGACCGCGCCGTGGCGGCCGACGCGGCGATCGTCGCCTATCCACACGGGGCCGCGGCTGCCGTCGTCGACGAGCTTCGTCGCGCCGACGTGCCCGTGGTGGACATCTCCGCGGACTTCCGCCTTCACGATCGAACCAGCTACGAGCACACCTACGGCCAGCACGGCGCTCCCGCGCTCCTCGGCGACGCGGTCTACGGGCTTCCGGAGCTCCACCGCGAGGCCATTCGCGGGGCCGGGTTGGTCGCGAACCCGGGCTGCTACCCGACCGCCGCGCTACTGGCCGTCGCACCGCTTGCGGAGGCCGGAGTGGCCGAGGACCTGGTGATCAACGCCGCCTCCGGGGTCTCGGGAGCCGGCCGCGACGGTGGCGAGCGAGTCCACTTCGTGGCCGTGGACGAGAACTTCACCCCTTACGGGGTGGACGGCCATCGCCATGCTCCCGAGATCGACCAGGAGCTCCGGGGCCTCGGGGTGACGACGAAGGCCACGTTCGTTCCCCACCTCCTGCCCCTGGACCAGGGCCTGCTGGCGAGCTGCTACGTGAGCCCGGCACGGGAGCTGGGGGAGGAGGAGCTGCGGTCGCTGTACCGCGAGCGCTACGCCGACGAGCCGTTCGTGGAGGTCGTGGACGAGCCGCCGGGCGTTCGCGACGTGCGCGATACGAACCTCTGCCGGGTGCACGTCGCCCTCGACGGGGAGCGGCAGGGTGCTGGCCTTCGCGGCGATCGACAACCTGTGGAAGGGGGCCGCCGGCCAGGCGATCCAGAACCTGAACCTGATGCTGGGGCTACCGGAGACGGAGGGGCTCGAATGACGTTCTTTCGCTCCCGCTGGGTGGCTCCGCCGGCCGGCGTCGAGGAGCTCGACCCGGCCGAGCTCGCCCCGGAGTTCGTCGCCGCGGGGGTCGCGTGCGGCCTCGAGCAGGGGGGTGGGACCGACCTCGGGTTGCTCGCCTGCCGGGCGGACGAGGTCGCATCGGCCCTGCTGCTCACCCGTAACGCTGCCGCAGCGGCCCCGGTGCGCGTCTGCCGCGACGACGCGGATCCCGCCGGGGTGCGGGCAGCCGTGGTGAACTCCGGGACCGCCAATGCGGCCACGGGGGAGCGCGGCTACCGGGACGCCCGCGCGATGCGCGACGCCGCGGCCGAGGCCGTGGGGGTGGACCCACGGGCGGCGATCGTGGCCGAGACCGGGTTGATCGGGGTCCCGCTGGCGATCGACGCCGTCCGGCGCGGCATCCACGAGGCCGCGGGCGCCCTGTCGCCGCGTGGGGCCGACGACTTCACGCGGGCGATCATGACCACGGACCGGGGGCCGAAGCGCTGCAGCGTGCGCTCCGGGGGGGTCACGGTCAGCGCCCAGGCGAAGGGGGCCGGGATGATCCAGCCGCAATTCGCGACCATGCTGTGCTTCGTCCAGACGGACGCCCGTCTGGCCGATCCCCCAGCCGCACTGCGCGGCGCCACGGCCGTCTCCTTCGAGCGCATCACCGTCGACGGGCAGATGAGCACCAACGACACCATCCTCCTCCAGGCCACCGGGTCTTCAGGCCGTGAGCTTCCCGACGGGCTCCTCGACGCCGTGCTGCTCCAATTGGCGCTGGAGGTGGTCGCCGACGGAGAAGGGGCGACGCGCGTGGGCCGGATCGAGGTGCGCGGCGCCGCGTCAGGCGATGAGGCTGAGCGAGTCGCTCGGGCGATCGCCAACTCCGTCCTGGTCAAGGCGGCGCTGTACGGCCGCCACCACAACTGGGGGCGAATCGCCCAGGCGGCGGGGATGGCCTTGGCGGGCGAGGAGTTGGAGCTGGGCCCCGAGGCGATCGACGCTGAGGAGGTCGCTTCGGACGGGCCGGAGGCGGAGATCGTGCTGCGCCTCGACCGCGGCGGCGACGCCGCACACGTGTACTTCTCAGACCTCACGCCCGGCTACGTGCGGCTGAACGCGGAGTACGCGACGTGAGCGGGAGTGTCAGCGTCGAAACGCTGCTCGAGGCGCTGCCGTACATCCGCGAGTTCCATGGCCGGACCGTGGTGATCAAGTACGGGGGTGCGGCGATGCGCGACGAGGAGCTTCGCGAGGCGTTCGCCGCCGACGTCGTGCTCCTGAAGTACGTCGGGCTGAACCCGGTGATCGTGCACGGGGGCGGCCCCGACATCACCAGCTACATGGAGCGCCTCGGGATGGAGGTGCGGTTCGTCGAGGGGGTCCGCGTCTCCGACCCCGAGACGGTCGAGGTGGCGAAGATGGTCCTGCTGGGCAAGGTCAACTCCGACATCGTCAGCCGCCTCAACCGCCACGGTCAGCCGGCGGTGGGGCTGTCGGGCGAGGACGGGACCCTGTTCGAGGTGCGGCCCCACCCGAACGCCGACGAGGTGGGGTTCGTGGGAGAGGTCGAGCGGGTCGAGGTGGACGTCCTGAACCACATCGCGGAGGATTACATCCCCGTGGTCGCCTCGGCCGGGACGGATCGGGCCGGCAACTCCTACAACGTCAACGCCGACACCGCCGCAGGCAAGGTGGCCGCGGCGCTTCGGGCCTACAAGGCGATCTTCCTCACCGACGTCCCCGGCTGGCTCGCGGACCCGGATGATCCCGGCTCGCTGGTCTCCCGGGCCACCGTCCGCGAGGTGGGCGCGGCGATCGATGCCGTGGCGGGCGGCATGCGCCCCAAGCTCGCGGCCTGCGTGGAAGCGATCGGCGGCGGCGTGGAGTCGGCGCACATAATCGACGGCTCCAGGCCGCACTCGCTGCTGCTCGAGCTGTTCACCGATGCGGGCATCGGCACCATGGTCACCGCGTGAGTCACTCCTGTCGCGGCTTCGTCGCCGTCGCCCGAGCCCAAGAGCGGTGAGCCTCGCCGAACTCCAGGCCCTGGAGGCGCGCTACGCGATGCCCACCTACGCGCGGGCGCCGGTCGAGTTCGTGCGCGGCGAGGGGGCGCGGCTGTGGGACTCCGAGGGAAACGAGTACCTCGACTTCTTCGCCGGGTTGTCGGTCCACAACGCCGGCCACTGCCACCCCCGGATCGTCGCCGCGATCCGCGAGCAGACCGGCGCCCTGGCCGGGGTCTCCAACCTCTACTACACCGAGCCCGCGATGCGCCTGTGCGAGCGGCTGGTCGAGTCGAGCCTCGGCGGCAAGGCCTTTCTGTGCAACTCGGGGACGGAGGCGACCGAGTGCGCGATCAAGCTGGCCCGAAAGCACGCGCACCTGCGCGGGGTCGCCGCGCCCGAGATCGTCGTCCTCGAAGGCGCCTTCCACGGACGCACGCTGGGGGCTCTGGCCGCCACGCCGAAGCTCGCCCGCGAGGACCTGTTCGGGCCTCTGCCGCCGGGCTTCGTGGCCGTTCGCCGAGACGACCCCGAGGCGCTTCGCTCGGCGGTCGGCGAGCGCACCGCGGCGGTGATGGTGGAGCCGATCCAGGGCGAGGCGGGGGTCTTCCCGATTGCCGACGACGTGCTGCTCGCCGCGCGCGAGGCCTGCGATGCCCGCGGCGCGCTGCTGGTCTTCGACGAGGTGCAGGCCGGGATGGGAAGGACCGGGTCGCTGTGGGCCTACGAGCAGCTGCCCGTGCGCCCGGACGTGATCACGGCGGCGAAGGCGCTCGGCGGCGGCCTCCCGGTTGGCGCCTGCGTGGCCTCCGCCGGGCTCGGCGACGTCCTGGGGCGCGGCGACCACGGCTCGACCTTCGCCGGCGGCTCCGATCGCCGCTGCCGCGGCGCTTGCCGCCCTCGAGGTGATCGACGACCCCGCCCTGCTGCGCCGGGTCCGGGAGCTCGGAGCCCGGTTCGCCGAGGCGCTCGCGGAAATCGACGGGATCGCCGAGGTTCGCGGGCGTGGGCTGATGGTCGGGGCATCGCTCGGCGACGGCCACGAGGCGGAGACGGTCGCCGCGAACGCGCTCGCCGCCGGCCTGGTGATCAACGTCCCGGCGCCCGGGACCCTCCGCTTCCTGCCGCCGCTGATCGTCGGCCCGGACGAGATCGATCGCGCGAGCGCGATCGTCGCCCGCAGCATCGGCGGCTGAGGGACAAACGTTGCTTGCAGGACCGGCCCCCGCCGGGCGCTGTCCCACTTAGCCCTCGGATACCGAGGCAAATGCAGGACAGCGCCGCATCGCGCTGACCCCGCATCTCGCCGCGCCGGCCCCAATGTTCGCCGGCAGGTGCCAAGCGAGGACCGCAACTTCCGCCTGGACGGATTGTTTACCTGGTTGTCGGTAATCACTAATCGCACGCCAGGCATGAATCCCTCCTCTATATCGGGTGGTACGGAGCTCGCGCAGCCGGCTTTTCGTCGCCTGCCCAAGCCGGCTATTTCATGGCCTCAGACCCGCCACGGCGAGCACCTCGCGCCCGCCGTGCATCGCGTCGAGTGGATCGACGACCCGAAGCGGTTCGCCGAGCTGGAGGAGCAGTGGGACTGGCTGGCCGCCAGGCAGCCGACCCCGTTCGCCCGCCACGCCTGGTTTTGGGCGTGGTGGGACGCGTTCGGGGCCGGGGAGGAGCTCAGCGTCTGCGCGGTGTGGCGTGGCAGGCGACTGGTGGCAGTGCTTCCGCTGTGGCGGCAGGACGGGGCGCTGCGGGCGATGGCGAACGTCCACACCCCTGTGTTCCAGGTCCCCGCATGCGACCATCAGGCGCGCGCGCTCCGCGTTCCACGCCGCCCTCGAGGCGGCACCCGGGGCGCTCGAGATCGAGGCGCTCGCAGCGACCGATTCGGCCCTGCCGGCGCTGGCTCATGACTCGCGCGGCGCCGGGCGCCTGCCGCTCGTCGAAACGGTGCACACCTCGCCGATCATCGACCTGCAAGCTGACTTCGCCGCATACCGGAAGCTTCACCCCAGCCGCTGTCGCAAGCTGTTGAAGCTCGGCCGCAAGATGCTGCGCGACTACGAGGCCGAGGTCGCGCTGATGGAGGTCCCGGAGAACCTCGACGCCGAGCTCGACCGCGCCTTCGAGCTCGAGGCCGCAGGCTGGAAGGGCGTGGCCGGCACGGCGATGGCCTCGGCCGAAGAGACGGCCCGCTTCTACCGGTCGGTGGCCAACGCCTACCAGCGGCCTCGGGGAGCTTCGCCTGTCCACGATCACCCTCGACGGCGAGCTGGCGGCGTTCGACGTCTGCCTGCTCAACTCAAACCGCCTGTGGACGCTGAAGGGCTCCTACAACGAGCATTTCAGCCGCCTGTCGCCCGGGAACGTGCTGCTCCTGTGGGAGATCGAGCGCTCGTTCGAGCTGGGCCTCGAGGCGGTGGAGCTGCTCGGGGGACGCCGAGGAGTACAAGCTGGCCTTCGCCACCAGCGAGCGCGAGCACCGTCGGTTTCGGGCCTACGCCCGCCGTCCGGCGTCGGTGGCTCGGTTCGCGTACCGCCGCTGGGCCCGGCCGATGCTGCAGGACGAGCTACAGGCAGCTCCCGCGGCAACGACCGGCAACCGAAGAAATCCTGCAGTGGTCGCGGCTGTGGCCGGGCCGCGGCCCGGTTCCGCGCCGCTCCACCGTCGGCTGAGCTCCACCAAGGGCGCCGCAGCGGCGGCTAGACTCGCCCGCCAGTGCACGAGGATCCGACCCGCCACATGGGCCAGCCCGAGCCGGGTCCGGGGTCACGCGGTCCGCCGCCGACTGGCGGCATGAGCCGCGGCGCCAAGTGGGCGATCGCCCTGCTGGTGGCGGCGGTGCTCGGCTTGGTCGTGGCCTTGGCGGTGATCGCGGCCGACGGCGGCGGGGACGAGACGACGACGGTCACGACGCTTCCCACCGACGCCCACGGCCACCCCACCACGACCACCGAGCACCACCACGACCACCGGCACCGAACCCACCACGACCACGACGACCACCGACCACCACGACCACGCAGACCGGCGACGACGCGGCGGCGGCGGAACGGAAGCCCCGTAGGCCGTGCGCGATGCCCTCGCCCGAGGGACCTCCGCCGCCGCCGGACCCGCGTC
Source organism: uncultured Actinomycetes bacterium (assembly GCA_963755775.1). Lineage (GTDB taxonomy): Bacteria > Actinomycetota > Thermoleophilia > Solirubrobacterales > 70-9 > AC-56. The sequence goes on from CAVWKY010000011.1 coordinate 51,307, forward strand.
GGGTGCTCTCGGAGCGCTCGTCGCTCCCTGCGCCTGCCGCCGGCCGCCCCGCCGGCGATGAGGCCGGCGAGAGGCGGCTCAAGGTCGCCGCTGGCCCTGCTCGCCGCGCTCGCCCTGGGGCTGGGCGTGGCGGTCGCCGTGATCGTCGCCGAGGGCCCGCGGGAGGTGGTCAAGACGAGCACCGCGACCACCACCAGCGTCAAGCGGGTGCAGCCCACCACCACGGTGGTGACGATCGGTCCCGCCGCCGGTCACGACCACCACACGACCGAGACCAACAAGACGGTGACCGAGACCGAGACGACGACGGCCACGGTGACCCAGGGCGGCCCTCCGCCGGGCAACGGCGACGCGGCTAGCGGCCCGGGGGCCACGCGAGCCGCGGGCTCTGGTCAGGGCGAGGGGCTCCGACGCCGCCCGCTCGATGTACGGGGCCATGCGGTCGGCCACCCGGTCCCAGGTGTGCTCGGTGAGCACCTCCGCGTGACCGTGGCGCCCCATCTGCGCCGCTCGCTCCGGGTCGCCGAGCAGCGACACCAGCGCATCCGCGAGCGGCTCGGGCTCGCCGGCGGGAACGAGCAGCCCGTTCGACCCCGTCGTCGATGCTCTCCCGGAAGCCCCCTCGGTCGGTTCCGATGCACGGCAGCCCGTGGCCTCTGTGCCTCCATCAGGACCCCGCCCCACGGCTCGAACAGCGAGGGGAGCACGAAGAGCGTCGCCCGCGCGTAGAGGTCGGCGAGCTCGTCGCGGTCGGAGACGAAGCCGTGCCAGCGGACCCCGGGCTGCTCGGCGGCGGCCGGCCGGCGCTTGGGCCCGACCACCCAGAGCTCGGCGTCGGGGAGCCGCTCGCGGACCGCGCTCCACGCTCGCAGCAGGACGGGGCCGCCCTTGCGCTCGAAGTCGATCCCGACGAACAGCGCCGCCTGCCCGTCGTAGCGCTTTCCGTCGAGCGAGCGGACCATGATGTTCGAGCCGCTGCCGACTCGGACCACGCGATCCGGCTCGCAGCCGTAGTCCTCGATCAGGGCGTCGCGCAGGAAGTCGGTCTTCGCGAACACGTAGCGGGCCGCCCGGCAGGTCGGCTGCTCCAGCTGGATGCGCTTGGCCCGGTCTCGGCGGCTGAGCGGCGACCAGGCCGGGAAGTAGCGGGCGGTCAGCGACGTGGATGTTGTCGGTGTAGACGACATAGCGGCGCTTTCGAGACAGGAGCCCGGGGGAAAACAGCGTCTGCACGAGCAGGATCAGGTCGTAGCGGCCGTCGAGCGGCCGGAGCTCCTTCTCCGCGACCTGCGTCAGGCGCCGGAAGGTCCAGGGGCTCAGCCCGGCGCGCGCGCGCCACGCGTCGCGATTCGGGTGCACGTAGCGGAGCTTGATCGCGTAGTCCTCGAGCCGGGGCAGATGTGGCTCGACCGTCCCGGCGATCTCGTAGCGGTCGTCGAGGACCGCGAACAGGCCCGAGTTGCGGGAGCGCCGGTGCCGGAAGTCGTCGACCGACTGGCCGGCGAGCAAGATGCGAGCGTGTTTCGACCCCTCGGTCATGGTTCGACAGCCCCGATCCCCTGACTGCGCGATCCGGTGCGAGGATTATGATCGCGCGATGGTCGGCGCGGTACCAGCTCATCTGTCCGCCCCGGTCGAGGGGCACGAGTCAGGGCGCGACTAGCGGGCGATGCGAGGAGGCATCAAGCGCGTGCTGGCTCCGGTCGGCCGGCCGGTTCTGCGCCGCCTGCGTCGGGGGGCTGGATCGGGCCCGACCGGCGGCCGCCGCCCTGGCCGCGCGATTGGGTCGTCGGCCCCCGGACTTCGTGGGCGTGGGGGCGCAGCGCGCGGGGACGACCTGGTGGTACCGGATGCTGTGTGACCACCCCGCATCCAGCGCGCCGCGGGAAGGAGACCCACTTCTTCGACGAGCTACTTCGGACGCGAGTTCTCCGACGCGGACGTGGACGCCTACCACCGGCTGTTTCCCCGGCCGAGGGGATCCTTGATCGGGCGAGTGGTCGCCCGAGTACATGCACGGGTTCTGGACGCCCGCTCTGCTGCGCAGGGCGGCGCCGGAGGCCAGGATCCTCGTCCTGCTGAGGGATCCCCTGCAGCGCTTCCAGTCGGGGCTCAGGCACGAGCTCGCGATAGTGCGGTCAGGCGGTGCGGCCGCGGACGGCGTCGAGTATTTCGGGGCCATGGATGCGAACGAGTCCCTCGCCCGCAGCCTGTACAGCCGGCAGCTCGAGACGGATTGCTGGAGCAGTTCGACCGAGCCGGTGCTGGTGCTCCAGTTCGAGCGCTGCGTCCAGGACCCCGCCGCCGAGCTGCGGCGAACGTACGAGTTCGTCGGGCGCGGACCCGGTCGACCACGTCCCCGCGGCCCTGCGGGAGCGCGTGGGCGGCGCGCAAGCCCCGGATGGAGCTCACCGCGGCGGCTCAGCGGACGCGGCACAGGCGATGATCCTGCGCGACGCGGTGAGGGTGAAGGCAGCTGGTTCCCGAGATCGACCTCGGACCTGTGGCCATCGTGCCGCGCCGCCTCGACGGCGCCGTCGCGCCGACCGCGGCAGGAGACGCCTCCTCGGCCTAGCGCATCGCCACCGCGCGAGCGACCGTGTATCCGAGGACTGTGGTCGAATCGGTGGCCGCCAAGAGATGAATCGCGACGCCTCCAACGGCGAGCCGTCCCAGCAGGGCGACACGATCAGCCGGAACGCCCTCTTCGGGCTGGCGACGCAGATGAGCACGGCGCGTTCACGGCCGTGCTGACCCTCTACCTCGTCCGCGGCAGCTCGAGCCCCGCCGGGTACGGGACGCTCGCCCTCGCGATCGGGATCACCGGGCTGGTGCTGAAGCCCTCCGACATCGGCACCACCCAGGCGACGGCCCGCTACGTCGCCGAGCGCCACGGGGACGACGCGGGGGTCAGGGGAGTGCTGGGCATGGCGCTGCGGATGAAGCTCTCACGGCGACCAGCATCGCCGTGGCGCTGTTTGCACTCGCCGGTCCGATCTCCGACCTCTACAACGCTCCGGAGCTCATGTGGGTGCTGCGGGGGGCGGCGATCGCGCTCTTCGGGCAGGCGGTGATGCGGTTTACGCAGTCCGTGTTCGTGGCCCTCCGCCGGACCTCCAGCACCTTCTCGATCGTGTTCTCGGAGTCGGCGATGGAGTTCACCGCCACGGTCGCGCTGGTCGCCCTGGGTGGTGGCGTCACGGGAGCGGCCTTCGGCCGCGCGATCGGTTACGTATTCGGCGCCCTGCTGGGGATCGTCCTGCTCGCGAGGCTGCTCGGGCGCTCGCCGCTGTCCGGCACGGGGCCGAGCCCCGTGAAGCGGTCGCGAGTTCATGCGCTACGCCGGGGCGATGCTGATCGTCCAGGGCGCGGGTGCCGCCTTCGCCCAGATCGACGTCCTGCTCCTCGGGGCGTTCCTCACCACCACCGCGGTCGGCTTATTCAGCGCGCCGCTGCGGCTGGTCGCGTTTCTCGCCTACCCGGCCATGGCCCTTTCGCAGGGCGTTGCGCCCCGGCTCGCTCGCCACCGTGACGACGCCCCGCGCCTCGGGGCGCTCCAGCTCGGGCTCCGGCTACCTGGTGGTCTTCCAGACAGGGATCGTGGTCCTGCTCCTCGTCTGGGCGGACCCCATCGTGCGAGCTCGCCCTGGGCTCGAAGTTCTCGGAATCGGCGGAGGTCCTGAGGGCGTTGACCCCGCTGGTGTTCCTGTCCGGCATCAACCCGCTCCTGGTCTCGCCCCTCAACTACGCCGGCGAGGGAAGGCGGCGGATCCCCGTCACCCTCGCCGCCCTGGTGGTCAACGCGGTGCTCGACGTCATCCTGATCCCGACGATTGGCATCCTCGGCGCCGCTGTGGGCTCGGACGTCGCCTACTCCGTGTACGCGGGCTCGAACCTGTGGCTCTCGCATCGAGTGCTGGGCCTACCGCTTAGGCCGCTGGCCGTGACCCTGCTTCGCTCGCTGCTCGCGGCCGGGGCGCTGGCGGGGATCTTGGTCCTGATGGGGACCGGGGACCTCTCGCCGGTCGAGTGGGTCGTCGGCCTGGTGGGAGGCGGCGGCGCCTACGTGGCCGTCCTGCTGCTCACAAGGGAGGTCCGGCCCAGCGAGCTCCGGGCGCTTTCTGCGCGGCCACTGCGGGCGATTCGAAGCGGTTGAGTGGCACGGGTTCAGTGTCAGCGTTGATCGCTTCGAGCGTCCCATGGGGTCGAACGGCAGGGCAAAAGGCCGCCCGGCCCCGGAGCTCCGGCTCGCAGCCGCGTGGGCGTCGCTATCCTCACCGCGGACGCGTGCCGGTGTTGGTTACAGGGGACGGCATTCATCCACGGCCTCGCGCGGGCGGGGGAGGCTCGATGAGATGAGACGGGCGATCACGGCGTACATGGAACGCAGCTCGCACGGCTTCCGGCGCCGGATCCCGGGGTTGGTGCGGCTCGCTTATCAGGCGGGGAAGGAGCCTGTCCCGATCGACGCCCTGGTCAGCCCGCTGAGGTACGACATCCTGGTGCGCCAGCGCTACCTCGAGGTCGTTCGCGAGCACCGCTCGCTGGCGGACGAGGACTTCCAGGCCTTCATGGAGCTCTCGCGGCAGCAGCCTTACTACACCTGGTTCACCCGGGTGGTCGTCCCCAGCGGCAACCACCCCGAGATCGTCCACGACGAGGAGCGGCTCGCCGCGGCCTTCGAGCGCCGGGTTCGGAGGTCGGTGGAGCTTCACGACTCCTTCGAGTCCACGGGCTACGACACGCGGCGGCCGATGATCCTTCGGACGGGACGGGAGATCACGCCGACGGCGACGGGGAAGCACCTGGCTCGGCGGCTGTTCGCGGGCGACGGCTGCCATCGGCTCGCATGGCTGCGATCGAGCGGGCTCGAGGTGCTCGAGCCGCGGATGTACCGTGTCCACATCGCACCGGTCCTCACCCCCCGGGACGAGACGGCCAGGATCCTCGACGCGATGCCGATCAGCCGGCGCGACTACTTCGCGTTCGTCTCGCTCTCCTACGCCGATCGGGAGTTCTCGAGCGAGGAGGCGCTGCTCGATCACGTCCGTTCGACCGCGCCCGATCGCCTGCCGGAGTTGGAGGGGGTGATCGCCGTTGACTCGCCCTTACTGGCCGACGCCGCGCGGTCGGGCTGATCGAGCGTTGAGGGTCGCCCTCAGCCGAGCTGTCCCTGGCTGATGCAGATCCTCTTCTCGGGCGCCATACCCGGCCCCAAGGAGATCCGCGGCGTCACCGCGGTCCTGGGCGTCGTCGATGCCGACAGCGGCGAGATCCTTCACCTGTGCGAGTACGGGACACCTCCCGAGCTGCGAGCGCCCGGGCAGAAGATGCAGTTCACGGGTTTCTGCAGGGCCGACGGCCGGATCTACGCCTGCTCGCACAACGAGATCGTCCGGTTCGACGAATGGCCTCCCTCGCGCCCTGCCGCCAGGATCAGCATCCCCGGGATTCAACGACCTGCACCACTGCATCCCATGGGATGGGGGGCTAGCGGTGGCGAACACCGGCCTCGAGACCGTGGACCACATGTCGCTGGACGGCGAGCTCCTTCACCGGTGGGACCTGCTCGAGGGCGTTCCCGACGCTCGGCGCATCGATCCCGAGGTCGACTACCGGCGGATCCCCGACACGAAGCCGCACGTCCTGCATCCCGAACCATCTCTGGGCACGGGACGGCGAGCTGTGGGCGACGGGGCTGAAGGTTCCGGGCGCAGTGCAGGTGGGGGGGATCGCCGCCGGCTCACGTTCGACACCGGAGTGCCCTACGACGGTCCGCACGACGGCCGCTACATCGGCGGCAGGCTCGCGTTCACAACCGTGAGGGGGTTCGTGGTGCTGGTGGACCCCGAGACGGTGGAGGTCGTCGCGGCCCACGATCTCGGAGCGATGACGCCCGGGATCAAGACGCTCGGGTGGTGCCGTGGCCTTTGCGAGGATCCGCGCGACCCGAACCGGTTCTTCGTCGCCTTCTCGATCCTTCGCTTCTCGCGGTGGCGGGAGTACGGCTTCCGGGTCAGGCACGGCCATCGCAAGCAGCCCAGCCGGATCGTCAGCTACGACGTGAAGCGCCGCGAGGTGGTTGACAGCTTCCTGGTCGCCGGTGACCGCAGCCTGGTGCTGTTCCAGCTCGACCTGCTCCCCGAGGACATGTGGCTCTGAGGGGCGGCTCCTAGGTTGGCGCCGCGCAACGACATCGCGATCTACTCGCCGTTCGCGTTCATCTTCTACGAGGACCGGGCCACCCACGGGGACCGGGTCCCGCACGGCGGGCGGCGGGGCGGAGCTGCAGACCACGCTGCTGGCGCGGGCGCTCGCGGAACGCGGCCTGCAGGTCGCCCACATCATCTACCGACGCGAGTATCCGGCGCCGGTCTCCGTGCCGTGCCTGGAGCTCGTTGAGCGCGAGCCGTGGGCCGGTCGCCGTGGGCTTGCCGGGGCAAGGTCTCGGAGGCGATTCGAGTATGGCGGTCGCTAGGGCGAAGCGGATGCCCGCCTGTACGTGTTTCGCGGCGGCGGGGCTCACCTGATCGTCGGGCGCGGCATTCTGCCTCCTGCGCCGCCGCCGGTTGGTCTGTCTCGGCCTCCAACGACCTGGACTTCATCTTCGACCGTCCCGACCGCAGCCGCTGGGGTCAGGCGCTGTATCGAGCGGCCCTGCGGCGCTCCCGATCGCGTCGTCGTGCAACCAGCCCAGCAGCTGGAACTCGCCCGGGACGGCCTCGGGGCTGGGCGCCGGGTGGAGCTGATCCCGAGCTTCGCCGAGCAGGTCGACCGCTCGGCGCCGCCGCCCGAGCCCGAGGCGTTCCTGTGGGCGGCGCGACTGGTCGAGTACAAGCAGCCGCTGCGATACGTCGAGCTCGCTCGTGCGCGTCCCGGAGGCCCGTTTCTGGATGGTCGCGCCGTGGACGTCCGACACGCCGGAGGCGCTTCTGGAGCAGTTGACGGAGGCGGCCGGCGACACTCCGAACCTGGAGCTGCTGCCCCACCAATGGCGCGACAGGAGGTGCTCGAGCTGATCGGCCGCTCGACGGCGGTCGTGGTCACGTCCCGCCACGAGGGGATGCCCAACGTCTTCCTCGAAGCGTGGGCGAGGGGGGTGCCGGTGATCTCGCTGCACTTCGACCCTGACGGCCGAATTGCCGGCGAGGGCCTGGGGCTGTTCGCCGACGGCTCCTGGGACGAGTTCGTCGCCGCGGCGCGGAGACTGTGGACGGAGCCGGAGCTTCGCCGCCAGATCGGCGACCGCGAGCAGCGGCTACGTCGCGCAGGGTCCACTCCCCCGAGGCGGTTGGAGCAGCGGTGGGCCGCGGCGCTGCGCGAGGCGCTCGGCTGACAGCGCCTGACGCCGAGCCGCCCGAGCCGCCAGTCGTCGCGAGCAGCCGCGCGCCGTTCAGGGACGCAGACGCCGGCGGCCTCGGTCATCCGTCCAGCGGGGGCCGCCCGCCTGAGGCGGTCGACGGCCTCGGTCGACGGCGATGGTGATGGAGCTCGTGGGAGCCGCTCGATCGCCCTCTGGCGCTGGCGACGTCCTTGGCGCTGGCCGCGGCCGGCCCGCCGCGGCCGAGACGGGCTGCGACCGCGTTCGCCCGCCGAGCGGCTCCGACGGCGGCGCGGGTACGCTCGCGAGCCCTTCAGGACGCCGCATGAGCTGGTCGACTCGCTGGCGCCCGGGCAGACCGGCTGCTTTCGCGCCGGCACCTACACGTTCTCCGAGACTGGGCGTGACCGAGCCCAGCATCACCCTGGCGCCCCTACGGGTCGAAGCGGTGACCCTCGAGGGGGCGATCAAGGTGAAGCCCGCCGGCCACGACTCGACGATCGAGGGCATGAAGCTGAACGGCCGCGGCGGCGCCACCACGATCGGCCCCAAGATCTACGCCGACGGCGTGCGTGCTGCGCGACAACGAGATCACCAACGGGCACACCTCGATCTGCGTCCAGGTCGGCGCGCTGGTACTCGGACCCGGCGCCCCGGGGCGTGGTGATCGAGCGCAACCGCATCCACGACTGCGGCGAGCTCCCGTCGACCAACAAGGACCACGGCATCTACCTCGTCCGAGGCCCGCGACGCGATCGTCCGCGACAACTGGATCTACGACAACGCCGACCGGGGCATCCAGCTGTACCTCGACGCCGACGGCTCCAGGATCACCGGCAACGTGATCGTCGGCAACGGCGACGGCATGGTCGTCAACGGTGAGGGCTCCACGGCTCGGAGGACAACGTCGTCGAGGGCAACATCATCGCCGGCTCCTACCGCGGCTGCAACGTCTACTCCGGGCCACTCGGGCCCGCGGGCGACGGGAACGTGCTGCGCAGACAACTGCGTCTGGGCCAGCCGGCGGGAGGTCGCCATACGACGAGAACGGCGGCGTCGATGATCCCGGCTCGAAGTCTTCAGCGAGGCCGGCAACCTGATCGCCAAGCCCGGCTTCGTCGAATCCGGCGGCCGGGGACTTCCGCCTGAAGCCGGGCGAGCCTGCCTGGCCAAGTACACGGGCACGATGTCGCTGCCGGACGGCGCCACGCTCGCCGCCTCCGCCGGCGCCCTCGCCGCCTCCCGCGAGCGGCTCCGCGACGGTGACCCTGCGGGCCAGCTCGACCGCTCCGTCCGGCTGCGGCGGCGACGCTGAAGCTGAGGGGCAGGGCGCTCGGCGCGCACGTCCGGGCGCGCCGTGATCCGAAAGCGCCACGGCGACCGCTGGCGAGCGGGTCAGGGCGACCAAGATCCGCAACGGACACTTCGCGCTTCGCCTGCGCGCTCGAACGCGAGGGCGGGCGCTCAAGTTCCGGGCCAGGGTCGGGACGCGCTCGGCCAATCACGCACAGTCCGCGTCAGGGTCCAGCGCTGACTGCGCCGTCAGGCTGGCCGCCGCCGCGCCGCGTGCAGCAGGCTCCACGCCGCGGTCGCCCTGGCCTTGCGGACGACGGGTGAGACCTTCCAGCGGAAACGGCGCGGGTCGTCGGCGTGAGTGACGACGATCCGAGGCCAGTCCAGAGGCCCGGTGGGCTCGCGTGAGCCTCGCGGGGAGGGTCCCGGCGGCCTCATAGCCCGCCTGCCTCGGCCGCCTCGACGACGCGAGCGTCGTGGTCCCCATACGGATAGGCGAGAGACGGGCACGGCCGCCCAGGTGACGCTCGATGTCCCGACGCGACTCACCAGCTCGTCGCTCGAGCGCGTCGTCGTCGAGGGTGGGGAGGCGCGGATGAGAGCGGGTGTGGGAGCCGATCTCCCAGCCGGCCTCGGCGAGGCGTTGCAGCTCCTCCCACGACATCGGCATCAGCTCCCCGGCGTGCTCGGTGTCGCGCCAGTGGTCGATGCCCGGCCAGGCCATCGGCTCCTCGGTGCCCACGAAGGCGGTGGGCGCGAACACCGTGGCCACGAATCCCACCCGCGAGATGATCGGAAGCGCGAGCTCGATCACCGAGCGGTAGGCGTCGTCGAACGTGATCGCCAGCGTCTTCGGGCCCGGCGGTCGCAGGACGGCCTCGTGGAAGGTGACGCCCCGAAAGCCCCGGTCGGCGAGCAGCCGCACGTGCTGCCTCCAGATGCCGCGGCGCGATCGACAGCGCGGCGGGCCAGCGCTCGCTGACCGCGTGGTAGCAGAGGACGAGTACGTCCCTCAAGAGCGGGCCGGGCCCTCGCGGGAGCGCGCGATGGCCAGCAGCGCGGGCGCGAGCCCGAGCAGGAGCCAGACCTCCTTGTTGGTCAGCCTCGATCCGAAGAAGTCGGCCGCGAGCAGGCCGGCCAGGGCAACGAAGAGGGCGCGAGCGATGACCTCCATCCGAGCATCTCCCTGGCGAGCGAAGGAGCGCGCCGCCTTGAGGGCCGAATAGAGGCAGAAGCCCGCCAGGAACACGAACAGGATCAGCCCGACGAGGCCGAGCTCCGCCCACAACTGGAGGTAGGTGTTGTGGGCGACCTTGGGTGCGCCGACGATGTAGTCGGCTTCGCTCGATCGCCCCGGGCTGAAGCAGGTAGTGCACCGAGGAGACCGGGAAGTTCCCCGCGCCCACGCCGTGGAGGGGTTCCTCCTCGACCATCCGCCAGCCGACCGTCCACAGGTCCAGCCGGCCCGTGCCGCTGCCCACGGTCGAGACGTGGGACCTGATCTCCGGCGAGGCGACGTAGTTGAAGTACCCGACCCCGGCGAGGGCCACGGCCACGACGACGAGCACCAGGCGGCCGCGCCACCGGGCGCCGACGACCAGGAAGGCGGCCAGGGCGACGGCCAGGGAGACCAGGCCGCCGCGCGAGCCCGTGAGGAAGATGCCCGCGGTGCACAGGGCTCCCGCGCACAGCGCTGCCAGGCGGGCCAGCGGCTGGTCTTTCAAGGCCGCCGCGAGGCCGAAGCTCAGCACGAGCGCGGCCACGAGTATCGGAGGCCAGCTCGTTGGGGTTGGTTATCGAGCTCGAGAGGCGCGATGCGGTCGCCGGGTCGGAGGGAGCGAAGAGCATCCCGTAGAGGGCGTTGAGCGTCGCTCCGGCGACGAACGCGCCCACGAACCCGATCGCCTGGGTTGGGCGTGCGAACGGCCGTGAAGATGATCAGGAACAGCACCGCGTTCAGCGCCAGCCGCGAGAAGGCCGTCAGCGCCTCCCCGGAGTCCTCCGCCCAGAGCTGGCTGACCGCGGCCCAGCTCAAGAACAGCACCACGAGATAGGTGAGCCCCGGGTGCGCCGACATGAAGTCCGACCTCGCGTCGCTGCCTGGTGGCCAAGGTCGCGACCCAGGAGATCGCCAGCAGCAGCCCGGCGATCTTCGCGAAGCTCAGCCCGGGCCCGGCCACGGTCGGCACCTGGGCGATGAAGGTGAGCAGCGTGAACAGGATCAGGCCGACGTAGAGGTCGCCGAGCACCAGGAGCAGGAACCCGAGGCTGAGCGCGGCCGCGATCGCGAAGCGCGGATCGATGCCGGCCAGCAGGCCGACCGCGGCGGCGGCCGCGGCCATCCCCCCGGCGAGGCCCCATCTCCCCAGCTGCGCCGCCGTCGGCATGCGGGAATTCTGGCAGCCGGGGCCGTCCCCAAAGGCCGGTTGCATCCGGCGCCCCCCCTTTGGACCCCCCTCGACGCGGCATTTCGCGCGTGTGGCCGAGGTTTTCATCCATGCGGGGACAACCTCGGCCACCGGTGGAGTTGACTCGTCGATCGAGGTCCAGCATCCTTGGAGAGTCGTGGAGCTGACGGGAGAGCGGGTCACATCGCAGGGTGCCGCCGCGGCCGCGCGCGCCTCCAGCGACGGCATGCCGGGGTCCCGCCTCCGGCTTCGGGTCCTGTTCGTGACCGAGGACGACCCCCTCTACGTGATCCGCTTCTTCGAATCTTCTTCGCGGAGTACCCCCGCGAGGAGTTCGAGGTCGTCGGGATCACGATCGCCGCGCCGTTTCGACGAGTCGCGCATCGCCACGGCCCGGCGAGTGCTGCGCTTCTACGGCGTCGACGGACGTCAGCGCGCCTGGCTGGTGCGGTTCGCCGCAGCGAAGCTGCGACGGCGCTCGATCGCAACGCCTGGCCGGCGCGACGGCGTCGCCATCCTGGTCACGACCGCGTCGGTCAACGACCCGGGCTACGTCGATCGGGTCGGGAGCTGCGCCCCGACGTGATCGTGTCGGTCGCGGCGCCCGAGATCTTCAGCGAGGAGCTCTTCGCGCGGCCCGGCTCGGCTGCGTCAACCTCCACTCCGGCCGGCTGCCCGAAGTACCGCGGCATGATGCCGACGTTCTGGCAGATGCTCGACGGCGGAGTCGAAGGCCACCGTCACCGTCCACGAGATGGCGCCGCGAGATCGATGCCGGCGCGCGTCCTGGGGACGCTGAGGCTACCCGATCCGCGCCCGCGACCGCCTCGCCCGCGTGATGAGCGAAGGCAAGCGGGAAGGTGCGCGGCCTGTGATCCGCGTCCTGCGGCGAGCTCGCGGACGGGACCGGCCTGGCCTGCGCCGCTCGACATGGCCGAGGCCTCCTACTTCTCGTTCCCGACCCGCAGGACGCGCGGGAGCTCCTGCGACGCGGCCACAGGCTGCTCTAGCACCCGGGCGGGAGGCGACTCGACCTAGCCTTCAGGCGAACCTTCGACCAGAGACCGGATCGATGACCGCCTCCGGCCGCGATGTCGATCGACGTCGAGGACTGGTTCCACGTCGAGAACCTGAAGCCGGGCGATCCCGCGGGAGACCTGGGACGACCGCCAGCTTCGGGTCGAGCGCAACACCGACCGGATGCTCGAGCTCCTGCGACCGGGCGCCACGTGCGGGCATCGTGCTTCGTCCTCGGCTGGGTCGCCGAGCGGTCCCGCTCTGGTTCGGCGGATCGCCGCCGCGGGCCACGAGATCGCGTCGCACGGCTACGGGCACGAGCTGGTCTACTCGCTGTCACCGGAGCGAGTTCCGCGCGGACGTCGAGCGCTCCAAGGAGCTGCTCGAGGACCTCGCCGGGCGCCGAGGTGCTCGGCTACCGGGCGCCCAGCTTCTCGATCACCGAATGGGCGATCCCGATCCTGCAGGAGCTCGGGTTCCGCTACGACTCGTCCGTCTTCCCACCGTCGCCCACGATCGGTACGGCACGCCTCCGGGCATCGCGGCCGGACGAGCCGATCGTGGAGCTCGCGCCCGGCTTCCACGAGGTGTGCATCTCGTGCCTGATGGTGGCCAAGCATGGCCTGCCTGGGGCGGCGGCGGGTACTTCCGGCTCGATGCCCTACAGCGCTCTTCCGGCGCGGCGTGGCCCGAATCCTCCGCACGGGCCGGCCCTACGTCTTCTACATCCATCCCTGGGAGATCGACCCCGATCAGCCCAGGGTGGGCGGCATCCCCGCCACCTACCGGTTTCGCCACTACGTCGGCCTCGACCGCTGCGAGCGGCGGCTCGAGTCCCTGCTGCGCGACTTCCGCTGGTCCGCGATCTCCGATCTGCTCGCGACCCGGCGGGCACCGGCGCAGGCATCGTGAGCGACCCACCGGCGCGGCCGCGCGTCTCCGTGATCGTCCCGGCCCGAAACGAGGCCGACTACATCGGTGCCTGCGTGCGGTCGATCGTCGCCCAAGAGGTCTCGGGAGGGCTCGAGGTGATCATCGCCGACGGGCGCTCCTCGGACGAGACCGCCCGCCTCGCCCGCGAGGCGGGCGCGACCGTCGTCGACAACCCCCTGCGAATCACGCCGGGGGGCTTGAACGCGGCGCTCGCCGCGGCACGGGGCGACGTCATCGTGCGCTTCGATGCCCATGCGGTGATGCCGCCCGGGTACGTCCAGGCGTCCGTCAAGGCGCTGGACGAGGAGCCGGGCGCGGTCGGCGCCGGCGGATGGCGGCGAGTCGAGGCCAACGGGCCCTGGGGCGCGCCGTGGCGGCGGCGCTGTCTTCACGCTTCGGCATCGGGAATCCGCGACTGTGGCGCCGCCAGGACCAGGCGAGGGACGGGTGGATGTCGACACGTTCAATCTCGGCTCTTGGCGGGCGCAGGACCTTCGCGCGCTCGGCGGCTGGAGCGAGCGCTTCGTGCGCAACCAGGACTTCGAGCTCAACTACCGGCTGCGGCGAAGCGGCGGGCGGATCGTCTTCGACCCCGCGATCTGGTCGATCTACCACCCGCGGGAGTCGCTGGTGCGATCGCCCGCCAGTACTGGGACTTCGGGCGCTTCAAGGCCCTGATGGTCGCGACCTATCCGCACTCCCTGGCGCCACGCCAGCTCGGGCCCGTCGGCTTGCTTGCGCGGCCGCGCGGCCGCGATGCCTTCGCGGCTGGCGCGCCTGGCTCGCGCCGCCCTGGCCGCGTACTGCGGCGCGCTCGCCGTCGTCGCGCGGCGGGCCGGCGGCGGGTGGCGGGCTTTCGCTGTCCTGGCCACGATCCACGCGGCCTGGGGGGCGGGACTGCTGGGAGGGTTCCTGCGGCTCGCGGGCGCCCGCCGGGGGACTGACGCGGTGGACCTCTAGGCTCCGCGGCCGTGAACGGACCCTCCCAAGCGCCGACGGCGCAGGCCCTCGACAGCTACTTCCAGACGATGGCCCGGGAGTTCGGGGACAACCCGGGAAACCTTCGCTACCTGCTCGAAACCACGTTCGAGCGGATCGACCTCGCCGGGCGGTCGGTGCTCGACATCAGGGCGGGGAAGGGCACCGCTGGCTTCTTCGCGGCCGCGGCGGGGGCCGCCCGAGTGGTCGTCGTGGAGCTCGAGGACGGGTCGCACTCCGCCCTGGAGGATCGGTTCAGGCGGCTTCGCGAGTTGCCGGCGAGCCAGCGCGTGGAGCTCCGCTCCGAGTCGCTTCGGGACTTCGATCCCGGCACAGACAGATTTGACGTGCTGGTCTCGATGGCGTCGATCAACCACGTTGACGAGGACGCAGTCAGCCGGCTGGGGCACGACCCCCAGGCGCGCGAGCGGTATCTCGCGATCCTCTCGAAGCTGGCCGCCCTTACCTCCCCGGGCGCGGACCTGATGGTCTCGGACGTTTCGAGGCACAACCTCTTCGCCCGGCTCGGGGTCAGGAACCCCGTCGCCCCGGCGATCGAGTGGCACAAGCACCAGCCACCCCAGCTCTGGGTGGAGTTGCTGGAGAGCGTCGGCTTCCGCGACCCGCACGTTCGCTGGAAGTCCTTCAACTCGCTGCGGCGCCCGGGCAGGCTGCTGCTGGGGAACCGCGTGGCGGCCTACTGCTCGAACAGCGCCTTCTGCCTGACGATGAAGCGCGGCCCCGCGGCCTAGCGCTCGGCTGGCTGCCGTTCGGCCTCCGTGCTCTCCTGTCTGGCGGGCTGCTCGGAGGAGGGCGGAGGGGTGGCCCGCGGCTGGCGGCCCGCGTAGTAGTGGTAGTCGGAGCGGCTGGGCCTGGGCGTACCCACCACCGCGAAGCCGGCCGGCTTGATGCCGTGTTCGGCGAGCAGCTCGCCGAGCTGGGCGAGCTTCTCGAGGTGCGTCTTGCCGACCCCGGCGACCAGCACGACGTCGTCCACGTAGTCGACCAGCGGCAGCGCGTCGATGACATCGGTCAGCGGAGGGGAGTCGATGATCACGAAATCGGCCATGCGGCGCGCCTCGGCGATCAGCTCCTCGCGGCCGCCGGCAGCGCGAACAGGTCGCTGATCCAGCCTCCCTCGTAGTCGGCCAGCAGGATGCCCAGGTTCGACCCGAACGTGGGCGTCGTCACCAGCGCCTCCTGGAGCGCGATGCTCTCGACCAGGACGCTGGCGACGCCGTACTGGGACTGGAGGTCGAGCGCCGCGCCGATCCCGGGCCGGCGCAGGTCGGCCTCGATCAGGATCACGTTGTGGCCCGCGGTCGCCAGCGAGGAGGACAGGTTGACCGCGGTCGTCGTCTTCCCCTCGGAGGGGGAGGACCCGGTGACGAGGATCGCGTGGGACTCCGCGCCCGCCGCCCGGCGCGAGACGGCCAGCGTGCCGCGCAGCGTCCGGTAGGCCTCCGAGGTCGCGGGGGAGAGCTCCAGCGGACCGAGGGGGCGGTCTCCATGGGAACGGGCCTGCCGGGGGATCCGGGCCAGGATCGGCAGGCGGTACAGGCGCCTCAGCTGCTCCTCGCGGCGCAGGCGCGGGTCCAGGGCCTGGGAGCCGAAGGCCGCGCCGATCCCGAGCACGAGGCCGGCCAAAAGGGCGCCCGCGATGGTCAGCGCCGGGCGGGGCGAAGCCGGGCTCGACGGGGGATCGGCCTCCGTCTCGACGCTCATGCTCGGGCTGGTGCCCGCTCGGCTGGTGCCCGCTCGCACCGATTCCAGCGCGCCGATCGAGTTTCGGAGCGCCGTTGGGTCACCCGCCCCCTGCCTGAGGCGCTGCTGAAGTTGAGGGAGCCGGTCGTCGATCGCATCGCGGAGCTGCTGGTTCTGCTTCGCGACCGCCTGGGTGGCGAAGGCGTTGGCGATCTCGGTGGCCTCGCCGGGCGAGCCGGCCTCGCCGGTGACGGCGACGATGTTGCTCGAGGCAACCGGCTCCGCGGTGGCCTTCCGAAGCAGCTCCCGACCGCTCAGGTCCGAGTTGATCGCCTTCTTGACCCGGTCTGCCACCTCGATGTTGGTCACGAGCTGGGACGCGGTGGTCACGTCTCGGGTGGGGTCGTTGGACGGCGGGATCAGCCCCGGCAACCCGACCAACGCGGGGTCCTCGCTGGAGATCGGGGTGATGAGCAGATGCGCCTCCGCCTCGTAGACCTTGCTGGCGGTGAGCACGTAGAGCAGCGCGATCCCGGTCGTGATCGCCACCGCCGCGACGACGATCCACGCCCGCTCGCGCAGGGTCTCGAGGTATCGCCTGAGGCCACCTTCCTCCTGCGGAGGCTGGATCCAGTCGGCGGCGGGCGTGCGGCGCTGCTGGGGGCTGGGCCCGTCCATGAGCACGGCATTGTTGCATTGGCTCCGGGCGCCACGCGCGGGTCGGTGGGGGACCTCTACCCTCGCGCGGTGCGGCTGGCCGTATATACGGACTACGCCTACCACCGGGTGGGGGGCGAGGTCTTCGCCGAGCGCGCCTTCGCCCTGTTTCTGGGCCGCCTGGCAGCCGAGCTCGAGCGCCTTGTGCTGGTGGGACGCGAGGCTCCGGAGCCGAGCCGGGCCCGCTACGCCGTCGGATCGGGGGTCGAGCTGGTGTCGCTTCCGTACTACCGCAGCCTGTCGGAGCCGTGGGCTGTGCTGCGCGCCTCGATCCAGTCGCTCGTCAGGTTCTGGAAGGCGCTGCCGGGCGTCGACGGCGTTTGGCTCTTGGGACCGCATCCGCTCGCGGTCGCCTTCGCGGCCTTGGCCGCGGTCCGGCGCAAGCGGATCGCGCTCGGAGTGCGCCAGGACACACGGGCCTACGTCGGGTCCCGACATCCAGGCCGGCGCCTGCTCGGACTCGCGGCCGCCACAT
Organism: uncultured Actinomycetes bacterium; assembly: GCA_963755775.1. Lineage (GTDB taxonomy): Bacteria > Actinomycetota > Thermoleophilia > Solirubrobacterales > 70-9 > AC-56. The sequence goes on from CAVWKY010000011.1 coordinate 68,153, forward strand.
TGGATGTGGCGTGGCGCACCCTGGCCCGCCGGTTCCCGGTCGTGGTGGTGGGCCCGCAGATCGCCGCCCAGTACACGGGCGCCAGGTCACTGCTCGAGATCAACGTCTCGCTGGTGGACGACCGCGAACTGGTCCCGGTGGAGCAGGCGCTTCGGCGCTCCTACGAGGACGAGATCCGAGTGATCAGCGTCGGGCGGCTGGAGGAGGAGAAGAACCCCCTGCTCTTGGCGGACGTGCTCGCCGAGCTGCGAGATGACCGGCATCGCTGGCGCCTCGTCGTGTGCGGCGAGGGCGCGATGCAGGCCGCGCTCGAGGACCGGCTTCGGGAGCTGGGGGTCGCCGACCGAGCTGAGGTTCTCGGCTACGTCCCGTTCGGCCCGCGGCTGCTCGATCTCTACCGGCAAAGCCACGCGTTGCTTCACGTGTCGTGGACCGAGGGACTTCCGCAGGTGCTCGTCGAGGCGTTCGCCGCCGGACTCCCGGTCGTGGCCACCGACGTCGGGGGCGTCGCGGCGGCGGTCGGTGGAGCGGTTCGCCTGATTCCCCCCGGCGATGCTGCCGCGGCCGCCGGTGAGCTCAAGCGGATTGCCGCGGACCGGACCCTGCGGGAGGCCCTGATCCGCTCGGGTCACGATTACGCGGTGAACCGGACCGCGACCGCCGAGGTCGCGCGGGTGGCTCGGTTCTTGAGCGAGCCACCCACGGCCGGGTTCAGGGGTCGAGCCAGCTCCGGTTCCCCAGAGAGAAGAAGCTGACCTGCTGGAGCTTCGCGAACGCGGCGATCCGCTGTGCCGCGCTGTACAGCGGATGGCACGCCGTCAGCACCAGCCGCTCGTAGCCGCGGTTGCGGATGATCTCCACCGCCGAGTCGTCGACCACCTTGGTCCTCTGGACGCGGTAGGCGAAGTTGGCGTACGGCATGCTGATGCGGATCTCGTCGCCGGGCTCGAGGCCGTCGAGGTGGCGAAACGGGGCCAGATAGGTCGTGCGGTGGCCGGCGAAGGCGGTCGTTCCCGGCTGCCCGGGGAACGGCGTCTCGGGGTAATGGCCTGGCCCCTTCTGGAGGCTGGCGGTGTCGGTGCCCTCGACGGCGACCACGTCTACGTCGATGGCGTCGATCTGGATTCGCCCGATCGCCTCGCCCGTGTGGACGCGCTTCGAGAACAGCCCGGCTAGCACCTCCACCTTGCGGCGGACGCCGTGCACGCGGGAGACCTTGTCGAGGTCGGCGCGCGAAGGGAACTCGCTCTCCAGGTCGGCGAGCTGGTCCTCGGCGTTGCCCTGCTGAATCGAGCCGTAGATGGTCGATACGGGCTCCTTCCAGGCCAGGGTCGTGGCGACGTCGGCCAGCACCACCAAACCGGCGGTGATCAGCGCCACCGAGACGATGCGAAGTGCCGACGCCACGGCGGCAATGATTGCGGACCGCCGGAAGCTACGCGGGCGCTTCCTGGCGACACCGTGCGAGACTTCGCGCCCCGTGAGCGAGGTCCCAGCGCAGCGGATCGCTTCCTACCAGGCCGACCCCGACCAGGTCGGGCGGGTCCTGCTGCTGTACTCGGGAGGGCTCGACACGTCGGTGATGCTCCATTGGATCCAGGAGCGCTACGGGGCCGAGATCGTCACCTTGACCGTGGACCTGGGTCAACCCGGGGAGGACTGGGAGGTCGTGGTGGGCAAGGCCCGCGATCTCGGGGCGCTCGACGCGATCGTGGTTGACGCCCGCGAGGAATTCGCATCCGAGTACGTGCTGCGGGCGATCAAGGCCAACGCGGTCTACGGTGGGGGTTACCCGCTGTTCACCGCGCTCGGGCGGCCGTTGATCGCCAAGCTCGCGGTCGAGCACGCGCGGCGCACCGGGTGCGACACGGTCGCCCACGGCTGCACCGGGAAGGGGAACGACCAGGTGCGGCTCGAGGCCACCGTCGCGACCCTCGACCCCGGTCTGCGGGTGATCGCGCCGGTGCGTGAGTGGCGAATGGGCCGCGAGGAGGAGGTCGCCTATGCCCGCGAGCACCGGATCCCGGTCAAGGGCGGCACCGAGAGCCCCCCATACTCGATCGACGACAACCTGTGGGGCCGGTCCTCGGAGGGAGGGGCGATCGAGGACCTGGGCTCCCCGGCCGCCGACGACGTCTTTGGCCTGGTCGCGCGCCCCCAGGATGCCCCCGACGAGCCGCAACTGGTGCGGGTCGGCTTCGAGGGCGGCTGTCCGGTGTCGCTGGATGGCGAGCGGCTGGGATTGGTCGAGCTGCTGGAGCGAGCCGGTGAGCTGGGGTGCCGCCACGGGGTGGGGATCGTCGATCAGATCGAGGATCGAGTGGTGGGACTCAAGGTCAGGGACGTCTACGAGGTCCCGGCGGCGGCGATCATCCTCCCGGCGCATCGCGAGCTCGAGAAGCTCGTCTCGACGATCCACCAGAACGGCTTCAAGCGAGCGCTCGAGGACAGGTGGGCATACCTCTGCTACGCGGGGCTGTGGCACGAGCCGTTGCGCCTCGATCTGGATGCGTACATGGAGTCGGCCAACGAACTGGTGAGCGGCGAGGTGACGATGAGGCTCTACAAGGGCCTCGCCAGCCCGGTCGCGCGCAGCTCGCCGTACGCGCTTTACGACCGCTCGCTGGCCTCCTTTGGGGAGTCCGGCGGCGAATTCAGCCAAGCTGCGAGCCCGGGCTTCATCGAGCTCTTCACCCTGCAGAGCCGGATGGCCCACCGCGTCCGCGCGCGCCGGGACGAAAAGCGAGAGGATGGGGGCGAGGATGACGTCAACGATCTATGAGCTGATCGGTCGCCTGGTGGTGTGGTTCGTGCGGACGCGGTATCAGCGCCAGCTACGGGTGGCACTGGGTGTGGGCGTTGCGGCGCTCGCCGCCGGCGCCTGGGTGATCGCGACCCGCCGGCCGCCCGAGGGGTAGGTCTCGACTCCACGGCGACTGTGCCTGGAGCCGCTCCGGGTGCGGCGTCCGCGCGACCGATTCACGAGGGTGGCTTCATAACTTCCTAATCATTCGCTAGGATGCCGCCCGCAAAACCGCCGAGCCCTCCGGTGACCGGGGGGGCGGGGGAACCATTGAGGCCGGCGCGTCGCCGTGCCGCCTCGTGGGGCGAATCGCGGCCACCGCCGCGTAGCGCGAGTCCTTCGGCGCGAGCCCGTCAGCTAACCCCGTAGGCAGTGAGGGATGGACCCCAGCCACAACACACCTGCCCGCACCCTTCCCGCCGGCGCACGGAGGCGGCTCGGCGTGTCCGCTGCGGCGATGCTGGCGATCTTCGCGGCGCTCCTGGTGTTCGCGGCCCGCCCCGGGGCGCAGGGCATCGAAGAGCTGAATGCCAAGATCGCCTCGGCCCAGTCCCAGGCGGACAGCCTCGGCGCCGACATCGACGCCAAGGCGGGCCAGCTGGCGGCCGCGCAGTCGCAGGCCGCGGCCGCCGCGGCTCGCGAGGCGGAGCTGTCGGGAGTCCTGGCGGAGGGGCAGCGACGGGAGGCCGAGCTCGAGGTCCAGGTCCAGCAAACCCAGTCGCACCTGCAGCGGACTCGGGCTCGCCTGCAAAGCGCCCTCGGCCGGCTGGCGGCCCGGCTGGTCGCGATCTACAAGGGGGACTCCCCCGATGCGACCCAGCTGCTGCTGAGCGCAGACGGCTTCGACGACCTGGCGAACCGTGCCGAACTCCTCAGCCACATCGAGGAGGCGGACGCGACCCTCGCCGCTCGCGTGCGATGGCTACGCGACCAGGTCGCCGCGCAGCTCGCCGCGGTCAAGGAGGCGCGGGCCCGGGCGATCGCCTTCAACCAGCGGATCGCCGTCGCTCGGGACCAGATTGCCGCCGTTCGCGCCAACGCCGAGGCCCAGGCGGCGCAGCTCGAGCAGGCCCGCGCGGCCCAGGCGGCGGCGCTCTCCAGCCTTCAGGCCCAGGTGTCCACGTGGGAGCAGCAGGTCCAGGAGGCACAGCAGGTCTCGGCCACGCAGGCGCAGGAGACCGTCTCGAGCTGGTTCGGCGACTGGGCGATCCCCCAGGCGATCGTAATGTGCGAGTCAGGCGGCAACTTCGGGGCGGTCAACCCGTCCTCGGGCGCCGGGGGCGCATACCAGATCCTGCCCTCGACCTGGAGTCTCTACGGAGGCCGCGGCGCGCCCCAGGACGCCTCGCCCCAGCGCCAGAGCGAGATCGCCGCCCAGATCTGGGCCGATTCCGGGTCGAGCGCCTGGGTGTGCGCGCAGTAGCCGCCGGCTAGCGCGAGGCTCCCTCCGGGGCCTTGATCCCGCCCGCCCCGGGCCCCCGGGGGGAGGCCCCCTGATGCGCGGGGTCGGTCGTGGCGAGGTCGTCGGCCGCCTCCCCGGGCCAGCTCGCTCGCGACAGAGCGAGCGCGGCGATCCCCAACACGACCAGGACCCCGGCTCCCGCGACGGCATAGCTGGTGCGGGGGCTGAAGACGGCGGTCACTGCGCCACCAATCAGGAACCCGAGTCCCGGCATCGCGGTGGCCAGCGACTCGAGCAGGGAGATCACGCGAGCCTGCAGATCGCCGCGGGTGAGCTGCTGCACGGCGGTCATCAGCGCGACCCACTGGATCCCGTTGCCCGTCCCGCCAACCACCGACGCCAGGCAGGCGACGAGCAGGGTCGGCGCGGCGGCGGTCGCCAGGTAGGCGCCGCCGACCGCGAGGGTGCTGGCCGCGAGAAGGATGGGAAGCGGCGCACGGCGCAGGACCGCGAACGCGAGCCCACCGACCACCATGCCGGAGCCCCAGCTCGCCAGCAGCGCGCCGTAGCCCGCATCGCCTGCTCCCAGGGTCTGCTTCGCGAACACGACCTCGATCGGGATCACGATCGCGAAGAAGATGAAGGCCGCGGCTTGGGCGGTCAGCAGCAGCCGGAGCTGGCGGTGCGAGCGCACGTAGCCGAGCCCCGCCCGCAGGCGGGCGATCCATCCCGCCGCCTCAGTTCTCGCTCGCGGCAGGCCGGACGCGGTGGCGAGCAACAGCGCGACCGCGGCGAAGGAGGCGGCGTCCGCGAGCAGGGCGGTGCGGGGGCCGGCGACCGCGACCACCACGCCGGCGAGCGCGGGCCCTGCCGCGGCGCCGGCGGTGAAGCCGATGTTCAACAGGGCATTGCCCTCGCGCAGCAGTCCGCGGGGCGCCAGCATGGTGGCCGCCGCCGCGCGGGTCAGCGCACGACCCGAGGACGCGAGGGCGCCGGCCAGGGCGGCCAAGGCGATCACGGGTGCCAGCGCGAAGTCGGTCGAGATCAGCGCCAGCCCCGCGAAGGCCGCGGCTTGGACGATGCTCAGCGCTGGGAGGCTGACGCGGGTATGGAGCGCCTCGAGGCGGGCGACCAGCGGCGGCGTCGCAAGCGCCGGCGCAAACTGGAACGCGAGAAACAGGGCGGCGATCGCCATCGGGCTGCCCGTCTGGTCGAACACCAGCACCGCCAGGGCGATCTCTCCCAGCCAGTCCCCGAGCTCGTCCACGAAGCGGACCAAGGCCAGCCGGCGGAAGGCCGACAGGCGAAGGGGACGCAAGGCCGCTGGCACTGCACTACATTAATCACGCGAGAGTGATAAGTTTCTACCGGTTTCTGTAGCGTTTTCCAGGTAAGCGCAGGCTCCTTACGGATGGGCCTTCACGGAAGAAGGGATGGTCATGGGTTATCGCGGTCGCTAAGTAATTGGTCGTAGGGCCCGGCTGATCGCTGGCCTCCTTCGGCGCTTGGCGTCGGGGCGGCTCAAATCGACAGTCGCGGGCCTTGCGTTGTACCCGCCGTGGCGTATTCGTGGATTCGGCGGTCGAGCGCCAGCTCGGTCTCGAAGTCCGCGTCTTCCCCGTGGCGGTAAGGGAGATCCTTGTCGACGAGCAGGTCGGCAAGGATCTCGACGTATCTGGGGTCAAGCTGGGTGCCGGCCGAGCGGCGCAGCTCGGCGATCGCCTCGAAGGTGCTGACCGGGCGGCGGTAGGAGTCCCGCGCCGTCAGGACGTCGTAGGTGTCCGCGACCGCGATCACCTTCGAGAGCTCCGGGATGTCGCCGTCGCGCAGGCCCTGCGGGTATCCGAGCCCGTCAGGGCGCTCGTGGTGCGCGAGGATGATGTCGCCGACCGGCTGGTAGCCGTCGATCTGGGAGACGATGCGCGCGCCCTCGTAGGGGTGCTTCCGGATCTCGATCCAGTCGGCCTCGGTCAGCTCGACGTCCCCCTTCAGGATGCGGTCGGGGAGGACGAACTTGCCGATGTCGTGGAGCAGGCCGGCGGTGTGGGCCAGCTCCTGGTCCTCCTCGGGAAGGCCCGCCGCCGCCGCGAGCTCACGCGAATAGCGGGCGACCGCCGCGCTGTGGCGGGCGGTCATCCGGTCGCGGAGGTCCAGGGTGCGAAGGAGGGCGCTCAGCAGGGCGACCTGGAAGCCGGCGAGCTGCTTGGCGCGAAGCTCGAGCTCGTCGGCGCGTTGCTGCGATAGCAGCAGGGCGCCGATCAGGTTCTGGAACACGAGGACGACCACGGCGAAGAGCGCGACCGTCGCCAGGCCGAGCTGGACGTACAGGTAGGCCACGCCGACCGCGAGCAGCGCGGACGCGAGCTCGGAGGGCAGCAGGGGAGAAAGCGCGCGGCGCGCCTTGGTCCACAGCGAGGTGCCCTCGACGTAGCTGAAGTAGCCCGCGATCAGCAGGAAGTCGATCGCCAGGGCGACGACGAAGAGCCCGAACACGAACAGGTAGAAGAGGGCGTCCGTCTGCGCCACCCCCGTCGCCTGGAGCGTGCGGTCGAAGGCGATCCCGGAGAGCAGCGGGAACCAGGCGTAGGTCACCACGTTGATCAGCAGCGTCGTCGGCGCGTAGCGGAACCGCAGCCAGCCGGCGGCGATCGTGGCCACGCCGATCAAGGCGGCGGGCGTCTCGCCCAGGAAGACCGTCGCGGTGACGATGGTCAGGAAGCTGCTCGAGATGACCATGCGCCCCGCCGGTGTGTCGACCGCCGTCAGGTCCCCGACGACCGAGGTGACGAGGAGTACACCGAAGAGCGCCAGGTCCCAGTTCGAGTTGCCGTTGCTCAGGACGGCAACGACTGCCGCCGCCGCAAGGGCGGCCAGCTCGAGGGTGATAACCCGTTTGGTGGGGCGACCCGGGGGCATTCGCCTGAGTAAGTTTCTAGCCGCGGGTGGCGGCGACCTGCTTGGTGGCCTCCGAGGACGGCTCACGCATGGAGCGCATGAAACGGTCCAGGTCGGTGGTCGAGAAGCGTCGCTGGCCTCCCGGCGTACGGTAGACCGGTACGAGGCCCTGATTCGCCCAGCTGCGCAGCGAGGCCGCGCTGACGCCCAGATAGGCGGCGGCTTGGCCCACATTCAGCAATCGCATTCGTCCCTCCCTTCGGTAATGGTTTCGGGTACTTGCAACCCCTAAAACGATAAAAGCCACATAGGTGCGGCGCTGCGACAACTTTTTTGCAGTTTTCATAGCTTTTAGCAACTCCCAGCCGGCTTTGGCGCCGCCGCTGGGCGTGCCACGTGGCCAGCGAAGGGCGCCAAACGCCGCAGAGAACGGCCTCGAGGCGGGTCTGAAACCGAACGCCCCAGGCCCCGCCACCGTGCAGGGCGCGTTGCGATTCGGGGGGCTCGCGGGAAAGCCCCGCATCGCCCCTGCAAGCCCACATTCGACCACCCCGGAGTTGCGGGGAGTCCCGACGGGGCTAATGGCTGGGTGGGGGATGTGGTTCCCGGGCGCCCGCCGCCGGGGGCGGGTCCCCTCGGCCGCTCGGCGGCGCCCGGGCCGGTCCCCTCGGCCGCGAGTGTGGGATTGACGCCCTCATAGGTAGCCAAAGCCAGGTTCGATCCGGTCGCGGCGACGAGTGCGTGATTCGCCGGACATCGACCCACGAACACCGCACTCGACCTGTGGACCGCCCACGCGCGACCTCCCACCGCCCTCGAGGCACGTCTCGCGGCCACCAGCTGCCGTGCCCTCGCCCCTGGGAGGCGCCCGGGCAGCGGGGATACACTCGGCCCGCGATGGCCGAACGGGAGCAAGACGACCCAGCGGCACAGGCACGAGCCGACCCGGAGTCGGCCGCCGGCGAGACCTCGGCGCCGCCGGGGTCGGAGCCGCGCGAGGGGGACCCGATCCTGGGGGCGACCCTTCATGCGCTCAAGCGCGCCGCCGAGGGGGTCGAGATCGAGCGCCGGGTCGCCGAGACCCTGCAGCGGAGCCTGCTGCCGAAGCTGCCGATCGTGCCCGGGCTCCGGCTCGCGGCGCGCTACCGGCCCGGGAGCGCGGAGACGAGGATCGGCGGGGACTGGTACGACGCGATCGAGCTGCGGGGCGGAAAGGTCGGCATCGTGATTGGGGACGTCGTCGGACGGGGGGTCAAGGCAGCTGCCCGGATGGCCCACCTGCAAAGCGCCCTTCGCGCGTATGCCCTCGAGGCCCTGCGACCCGCCGTGGTCCTCGAACGCATGAATGGCTTCGTCCTCGAAGGGGAGCAGGGTGGCATGGTCACGCTGCTGTACGCGATCGTGGATCCCGACGGGCACACGGTCCAGGTCGCGAGCGCGGGACATCCGCCGCCGCTCGTGCTCGATCCGGACGGCGGAACGACGTTCGCCGAGGCGCCGGCCGGCAGCCCGATCGGCGTCACGCGCTATCCCTCTTATGAGGAGAGCATCGCGACCTTGGACCCGTGGTCGACCGTGCTGCTCTACACCGATGGGTTGGTGGAGGGCCCGGAGCTTCCCCTGGGGCAGGGGCTCGACGGCCTGCGGGACTCCACGCGGGGCGGGCCGCGCGAGCCCGAGGCCCTGTGCGAGAGCGTGCTCGGCTCGCTCGACATCCGTGCCGGCTCCCAGGACGACCTCGCCCTGCTCGCCGTCCAGCTGACGCCGCCGGGCAAGACCCTCGCCCTGGCCCTTCCCGGACGTCCCTCGGCGCTGGCCCCGATGCGGCGGGCGGTCGCGCAGTGGTTGCGCCTGTCCGGGGCCGGGGAGGATGAGGTCTACGAGATGCTGGTCGCCTGCGGCGAGGCGTGCGCCAACGCGGTGGCCCACGCCCATCCCGCCCTGTCCGACGCCTCGTTCGAGGTCCGCGCGCGAAAGGAGGGACCCGAGATCGAAATCACGGTTCGTGACACCGGCCACTGGCGCCCGCCCGGCGAGGACAGCCGTGGGCGGGGGCTGGCGGTGATGAGGGAGTTGACGGACGACGTTCAGATCGACGCCACGGAAGGCGGCACCACCGTGAAGCTTCGGCGTGCCCTGCGGGGGGATGGCGCATGAGGGACCGCCTGGCAGAGCTCACCTTCGAGGCGGTGAACGACATCGTCGTGGGCCGCGTGCAGGGCGAGATCGAAAGCGTCAATGCCGACGAGATGAGCGCTGCGCTCGCCGGCCAGCTGTCCAGTGACAAGACCGGGTTGGTAATCGACCTGTCGGGCGTCAGCTACCTCGACAGCGCGGGCATCGAGCTGCTGTTCGACCTCGCCCGGCGCCTGCGCACGCATCGCCAGCGGCTGCGGCTGGTGGTCCCGACCGACGCTCCGATGCGGCGCGTGCTCGAGCTGTGCGACATCCAACGGGCCGCGCCCATCGACGCCACCGTTGAGGCGGCGCTGGAGGGCATGGTCAATCCGTAGCTAGGGCCCGCCGTCGGCGGTGGACCAGGAGGCCCGAAAGCGCCCGAGCGTCTCCTTCAGTCGCCGCGACTGGTCGGCCCCGGGCGACACGAGGATCTCGCCGACCCGGTTCGCGAACGCCTGCAGCAGCAGCAGCTCACCGCGTCCGGTGAGCCTGCTGGGACGAGTGGTCAGGCAGATCACACCGACCAGCCTGCCCGCGGAGATCATCGGCGCGCAGATCGTGGACCGGCCGCGGAAGTCGCCACGGGAACCGGAGCCTTGGATCACCTGGGCGCGGCGCTCCAGCGCAGCCCGGCCGAGGGCCCCCTCTCCGAGCGATATCCGCTCGGGGTGGTGATGGTTTCCGCTCTCGTCCGGTTCGCCGAGGATCGCCGCCCGACGAAGCGACAGCCCGTCTTCGTCGGCCAGGAACACGGTCCCGCCGTCGACGTCATAGAGCGACACCAGCCCGGCGAGCAGAGCGCTGAGGGTCGCGTCGGCCTCGCCTGCCACCAGGGCGGCGCGGGTATGCGCCCAGCCGCCGGCAGGCGTCGTCGCCGGGCCGGACGAGGAGCCTCGCGCCGGTGCCGGCGCCTCCCCCGACGCCCCGTCGCCGATCTCGTTGCGTTGGAACGCGAGCGCGACCGCCTGGGCGCGGCTGGAGGCGCCGAGCTTCGACATCGCGTTGCGGATGTGGGTGCGGACCGTCTCGGGCGAGAGGACGAGGGCTTCCGCGATCTGCGCCCCGCTCTCACCGGCCGCCAGTAAGCCGAGGATCTCCCGCTCGCGGCCCGACAGCGGTGCGCCGTGGCCGCGCCGGGCGGCGGGCGGGCTCGCCTCGGCGGCGGCTGCCCCGGTGTCCTCCTCTCGCGGCTCGGGCCGCTCGAGATGGCCGCCTTGGCCGCCTCCCGGCTCCTCGCGCGCGGATCCGTTCCCGTGGTCGGTCAAATGCCCTCCATCTCGCGCGGCCCCCCGTCCGTCACGATGGTAAAGCTTACCTAGTCACTCGGCTACCACTAACCGTATTGCGGTAATGCAGGAGCCAATTCTAGGTATTCGACCCCGTACCCATTGACTAATGCGCAGGATTCGGGGCATCCTAGTCGTGTCCCGAAAACCCAGATGGGGCGGATCCCATGGCAGGGGTCGCCCTCAGTCCTCCGTACCTCGTGGCAGCAGATTAATGCGGGTAGGGGGGCGACAGCGCCGTCGTGGACGGCAGGAGAGAACAGAATGTTGAATCGAATTGCAGGCCAGCGTCGTGGGCCTAGGTGGGGGAAGTGGCTGGTCGTTGCGCTCGTAGTCGGCGCGCTGGCGGTCCCATCTGCGGCGATCGCAGGCTCGCCCACTGACAAGCAGTACAGCAGCACTCCGCAGCAGATTGCGGCGGGCGGTGGCGGCGGCGGTCCCCAAGGCGGCGGCGGTCCGACCCCACCGGGTCCCTCGAGCAACTCGAACGAGCTCGTCAGCGGGCTTCCGTTCACCGGCTTCGACGTGGGAGTCCTCGCGCTCGCGGCGGTTGCCCTGTTGGGCACCGGATTCACGCTGCGCAGACTGTCGGATCCGTCCAGGCGGACCTCCTCCTAATCGGGGGTAGGAAAGCCGACCCAGACGAGAGCCGCAGAGTCAGCGGAGAGTGAGCGAATGCTGAAATCGAGCGAAAGCAAGGCGATCGTGCCGGTGACGCTGAGGGCGCTGGAGGCGCAGCGACTGGTCTCCGTGATCGCGTTCAAGATCAGCCCCGCCCTGGTGGCCGGCCTGATCGCCTACATCCACCTGGGCGAGGTGGGATCAGCGGCCCTGGTGGCGGTGTCGATCTTCGGCGCGCTCCAGTTCGTACAGCGTTCCACGCTCCCCTTGGAGCTGATGCCGGCGGCTCGGTTCGGCTTGAATCTGCTGGCGCCGGTGCTCGGCGCCGCGCTCGCGGCGGGATTGGCGCTGGCGGCCGGCCAAGAGATGGCGATCGGCGAGCTGCAGGCGCCGGTGGCCGGAGCGTGGCTGGTGCTCGCGCTCGGAGCGTGGATGCGGGGCCGCTTCGAGGACGACCTGCGAGCGCGGGTCGCCGTGATCGGGTCGTCCGGGTTCGCGTCCGACCTGGCGGAGGAGCTCGAGGCCGCAGGCATCCGCTCCTATGAGGTGATCGGGTGGTTCGGCCGCGAGGGAGTGCCCCCGCACAGTCCCGAGGCGCCGGCCAGCCGACTGGACTACCTCGGGGGCCTCAAGGCGGTGCGGTCCACGGTGCTCGAGCGCAGGATCGAGCTGCTCGTCTGCGCCCGGATGGAGCCGGTCGAGGACGAGCACCACACCGATGAGGAGACGGACCTCTACGCGCTAATCGCGGATGCCTGCCTCGATCTCCCGGTGCGGATGATCGAGGCGAACCAGCTCTACGAGGAGCTGCTGGGTCACGTGCCGCTCGGGACTACGGACTCGGCATGGTTCAGGTACATCATGCATCCGCGCTTCCGGCCGACGTCACCGCTTTGGAAGCGGTGCTTCGACCTCGTCAACGCAGGCTGGATGGCCGCGATCGCGCTGCCGATCGTCGCCGCGGCGGCGGTGGGGATCAAGCTCACGGACGGTGGCTCGGTCTTCTACCGCCAGCGGCGGGTCGGGGAGCGCGGCAAGGAGTTCGAGATCGTGAAGCTGCGGACCATGGTGGAGGATGCCGAGACGAGCGGTCCCCGCTGGTCCGAGCGCGGCGACGATCGGGTCACGCCGCTGGGGAGGTTCCTGCGCCGAGCCCACATCGACGAGCTGCCCCAGATCTGGAACGTCCTTCGCGGCGACATGACGCTGGTGGGCCCGCGGCCCGAGCGGCCGGAGATCTGCTCGGAGCTCGAGAGCAGGTTCCCGCATTACACTCGCCGGCACCTGGTGAAGCCGGGGATCACCGGCTGGGCTCAGCTTCGCTGCGGCTACGCCGGGTCGGACCTCGGAACGGCATGGAAGCTCTGTCACGACCTCTTCTACATCAAGCGCCGATCGATCCTCGCGGACTGGCTGATCATCGTCGAGACCGCGTTCCAGGCGGGACGTGACGCCCACCGGGCGCTGCGGGCCCCGCGGCAGCGCTTCCTGGTTGGTGAGGTCAGTGAATAGCTCAAGCGCGGAAGTCGCGAGCAGCACCGGGCTGTCGAGCGTTCCGTCGCAGCTGGCGATCCTGGTGGTTGACGACCAGCGCCGGTGTCTGGAGGCCAACCTGGCGGCTTGCCGGCTCCTGGGGCTGCCGCGCCGTGCAGCGCTCGGCCGCATGGTGGACGACTTCCTCGTCTCCGGGATGCGCAAGCGGCTCGACCACGTCTGGCGCGCGTTCCGGGAAGGGGGAGGCCACGCCGGACCGTTTGAGCTGGGCTCACAGTCCGCCGAGACCCCCGAGGTCAACATCAGCGTGGTCGCCAATGTCCTTCCGGGCCGACACCTGCTCATCCTCTCGGCAACGCGTTCGGGGCCTGCCGAGGCAGAGGACGCCGTGCAGGCGCGGGCCCCCGGCCCTGCCGCGCCGGTCGTGAACAGCTCCGGCAACCGCTTTGGCCGTGGCGGGCCCACGCCGCGTGAGCGCGAGGTGCTCGCTCTCCTGGCCGCAGGGGCCACGGACGAACAGATCGCCGAGATGCTCGGGTTGTCGCCGGCCACCGTGCAGACGCATGTGCGGAACGCCAAGGCCAAGCTCGGCGCGCGAACCCGTGCCCAAGCCGTGGCGATGGCGCTGCAGCACGGGATGATCAGCCCCACCTGAGCGCGCTCGACGCTGGCCGCTCACTGCGCCTCGGCCGCCGGCCGCCGGAGGTTCGTCCTACTTCGAGGAAGTGAGCTTGCGCCGAAGGGCGGCGACCTCGGGGCCGTGCGGGTTCTTCTCCTTGGCGATCGCCAGCTGCTCGCGGGCGATCCGCGGCGACGTCCGAGCGTATAGGCGGGCCAGGTTGTAGTACGAGGCCCACTCTGCGGGGCGGACGTCGATCGCATCGCGGAAGGCGTTGATCGCTCGGCGGCGATCCCCGTTGGCCCGTGCGATTGCGCCCTCCGCCAGCAGTGGATCGGCGCTGAGGGGGTTCAACGACTGCGCTCGGTCGAGGTCGTCGTAGGCTCTCGAAGGGTCCGAGCGCCACTCGCCGTACGCGCTGTTGACGTAGCGCTCGCTGAGGAAGGGCGGCACCGCAGAGATCGCCAACGCCGCGACGGCAGCGATCACGGCGAGCCGCCAGCGACCTCGTGGGGCGTCGCCGGCGGTTCGCAGCGCCGGCGCGCAGGCGGAGCCGAGCAATGCGAACACGGGGGCCACCAGCGCTGGGTAGGGCCAGAACCAGTCCACCGACGAGTGGACCAGCCAGTACGCCGCCGCGGTTAGCGCGACGACCGACAGCAGGGCGGGCTCCGGCCCAAGGCGACGGGCGCGCACCGCCCCCACCGCGGCCGCGACCACGGCGGCGGCGAACAGGATCAGTCCGGGGAAGCCAAACTGCGAAAGGTTCTCCAGTTCGACGCTGTGGGCGTCCTGAACCGCCCCTGGGCTGTTGGGCTCGCGCTTTCGCAGGTACGTGTAGCGGAACCCGCCCCCGCCGTCCCCGAGCAGGGGATGATCCCGCGCGTCCAGCAGCGCCACACGCCAGATCGCCGGCCGCCGGGTGCTGGCGCTCAGCGAGGAGAAGCGGCTGGACTTCCCCGCGTAGTCGATGTCGTGTCCGCTGCCGAGCTGAGAGACACGCTTGTCGATCCAGCCGATCGGGCTGCCGACTGCGGCGGCGAAGGTGACCGAGCCGCCGATCGCGACCACGACCAGCCCCACGAGGGCGGCTCGGTTGGCGAGCTCGACTCGCCGCGGCGAACTGGGGATTCGGGTGCCTACCAGCCCCGCCACGGCTCCGATCGCCAGCGACAGCAGGGAGGTCAGCGCGACAACGCGACCGGCCGTGTGCAGCTCGTCGAGTGCCGTGCGCAGCGGTGCGTCGCGCGTTCCCGCGTCGAAGAGGTCCACCAGCGATGGGATGATCGGCAGCACCGGCAGGACCGCGAGCGCCAGCCAGCCGAGCCTTCGGGCGCGATCATGGCCGAACAGCAGGTAGGCGGCGAGGGCCGCCGCGCCTCCCAGCACCGACGCCCGGCTTTGGCTCAGCAGGGCGAGGTCGATGCACAGGGTCGAGGTCGCCAGCGCCGCCGCGCGCACCGGCCATGCCGTGGCCCTGCGGGAGGCCAGTCCCAGCGCCGGCCACAGCGCGATCGCGAAGAATGCGGCGTTCGCGTTGCGGTAGCCGAGCGGGAAGTGCAGCGTGGCGTCGGTTTCGAGGTAGCGCCCCACACTGTCGGTGTTGAGCATCCCGACGACCGTGAAGACGCCGGCGAAGGCCCCCGCCAGGGCGAGCGGAAGGAGGGCGAGATGCTGGCGCTCGCCCATCAGGGTGCAGAGCCAGATCCCGAGCCCGAAGGCGAGCGCGTAGGTGAGGATTCGCTGACCGGTGGCGATCGCGACGTCGGGCGCCGGGCTCCAGACGGCGGACAAGGTGGCCCAGGCGCCGAGCGCGGCGAGGGAGCCCAAGGCGATCGTCGCCGGGCGGGACGGACGAAGGCTCGCCCGCCATGGCGCGGTCCAAGCGAGCAGGACGGTCGTCGCGCAGAGCACGATCGTCCCGGGCAGCAGCACGGTCCCGAAGAAAGCGCCGTACTTGACCGCCCACCAGGACCAGACGATCGCCAGCACGGCCAGTAAGAAGATCCCGGCGGGCTCGACCGATCGGCGCCGGACCGGCGCCTCCTCCTCGCGGTCAGTGGGGGCGACGGGGGCTTCGGGGCCGCCCAGCATGGAGCGCAAGCTACTGGTCGGCCAGGCGACGCCGCTCAGGCCAGCGCGGCCACGGTTGCGCGCAGGCCGTCGGCAAGCGGAGTGCCGGCTCGCCAGCCGAATTCGCGCTCGGCCAGGGCGCTGTCGATGGCGATTCGCTGAACCTCGCCGGGCCGGGCCGGCGCCATCTCCGGCTCGAACTCGCGATCGCACACCGTCGCCAGCAGGCGGCCGAGCTCGAGCACACTGGTCTCCACGCCGGTGCCGATGTTGTAGGTGCCGCGCGCGTTGGAGGACGCGGCCGCCAGGAACGCTTCGACGATGTCGCCCACGTAGACGTAGTCGCGGGTCTGTTTGCCGTCTCCGAACACCTTCGGCGTCCCACCCCCCAAGAGCGCCCCGCAGAAGATCGCGACCACGCCCGCCTCACCGAGCGGGTCCTGCCGCGATCCGTAGACGTTGCCGAGCCGCAGTGAGGCGGCCGACAGGCCGTACAGCCGGCCGAAGAGGGAAAGGTAGCCCTCCGCCGCGTGCTTGCTCTGGCCGTAGGGGGCGTCGGGCCGGCATTCGGCGCCCTCGTCCAATGGGAGCTCGCGTCCCTCGCCCTCGCCGTAGACCGCCCCGCCCGTGGAGGTGAGGAGGAACCGCCTGGCGCCGCTCCTGCGGGCAGCCTCCAGCAGATTGACGGTGCCGCCCACGTTCACGCCGACGTCGAACACCGGGTCGGAGACCGAGCGCCGCACGTCGATCTGGGCGGCCAGGTGGAAGACCACCTCGGGGCGCCTGGTCTCGAACACCTCGGCGACGGCCGCCGCGTCCGTGATTCCAGCCTCGATCAGCTCGGCGCCCCTTGCGAGGGCGTCGTCGAGGTTCTCGCGACGACCGGTCGAGAGGTCGTCGAGGGCGACGACGTGGTCGCCGCGATCGAGAAGCGCGTCCACCACGTGTGAGCCGATGAAGCCGGCGCCGCCAGTTACGAGCGCGTTCATGAGCGGCGCAGCTTATCCGGGGCCGGCTAGCGGCCTGCTGCGATTGCTTCCAGCTCGTGTGGGCTCACCAGGACCGCAAGCTCGCGGTCGCGGACGCCTGCCAAGCCGCCCTTCTTGAGCTTCACCCGTCCGTCGGTGACCGCCCGGATGGCGCGCGAGAGCGCGGGCTCGTGGCCGACCAGCAAAATCTCCGCACGCCCCGCCGCCAGAGCGACGGGGTCGAAGTCGCCCTCCCGCAGCGCCTCGTTCTCTTCGATCTCGAGGGACAGCTCCTCGCAAGCGATTGCGGCCGTGTCCCGCGCCCTGACCTTTGGGCTGGTGAGGCAGGTGTCGAGGCGGACGCCGAGCGCCACGATCGCACTGCCGGCGGCCGCCGACTGCGCCTTGCCGCGTTCGGTCAGCCGCCTGGCGTCGTCGTCGTCCGAAGCCTTCTCCGCTTCCCCGTGGCGCAGGAACCAGATCATCGCGCTGAATGTAGCCCAGGTTGCGGTTTTCGAAGCCGGTGGCATCTGGGCCGACTGAAATCATCGTCGCGTGAGCGCGGTTCACCTGCATGTCCACAGCGAGTACTCGTTGCTGGACGGCGCCTGCAAGATCGAGCGCATGGCCGCCCGGGCCGCGGAGCTCGGCATGCCGGCCCTCGGGCTCACCGACCACGGGGTCATGAACGGCGCGGTGGAGCACTACAAGGCCTGCCGCGGGAACGGGATCAAGCCGATCGTCGGGCTCGAGGCATACCTGGTCGACGATCGCCGACGGGTGGACCAACGAGTGGAGCGCAACCACCTGACCCTGCTCGCAGCCACCGAGGCGGGGTTCCGCAACCTGGTCAAGCTGACCTCGGGGGGCTTCCTCGAGGGGTTCGCCCGGGGCAAGCCCGCGGTGGACATCGAGCTGCTCGACCGCCACTCCGACGGTGTGATCGCCCTCACCGGCTGCCTTCAGTCCCGGTTCTGCCGCCGCTTGGTGGAGGAGCGCCCCGCGGACGCCCGGGCCCACCTGGACGACCTCCTCGGCGTCTTCGGCCACGAGAACGTGTACCTGGAGATCCAGGCGAACGGGCTCGCGGAGCAGGAGAAGGCCAACGAGGGGATCGTGCGGGCGGCGAGGGAGGTGGGGCGGCCGCTGGTTGCCACCGCGGACGTCCATTACCTGCGCCGCGAGGACTACTCGAACCACGCCGCGCTGCTGTGCGTGCAAACGAAGTCGACGATCGAGCAGCCCAAGCTGCGGTTCGAGACCAACGAGTTCTTCCTCAAGAGCCCGGCCGAAATGAGCGAGTCGTTCTCGCGCTGGCCGGAGGCGGTGGCGACCACGCTTGAGGTCGCCGAGCGCTGCCAGGTCGAGATCGAGCTCGGGCAGCTGCTGCTACCGCGGTTTCGGACCTCCGACGGAGAGGAGCCCGCCGCGATGTTGCGGCGGCTGGCCACCGAGGGCCTGCGCCGCCGCTACGGGGACCCGGCTCCGGCCGAGGCCGCGGAGAGGCTCGAGTTCGAGCTCGCCGTGATCGCGGAGATGGGCTTCGAGTCCTACTTCCTGATCGTCTGGGACTTCGTGCGCTACGCGAAGGAGAGCGGGATCGCGGTCGGGCCGGGACGCGGCTCGGCCGCGGGCTCGATCGTCGCCTACTGCCTCAACATCACCGACCTCGACCCGCTTGCCAACGGCCTGCTGTTCGAGCGTTTCCTGAATCCCGCCCGGAAGTCGATGCCGGACATCGACATCGACTTCTCGGTTCGCGGGCGCGAGCAAGTGATCCGTTACGTCGCCGACAAGTACGGGCGCGAGTCAGTGGCCCAGATCATCACGTTCGGCAAGATGGCTCCCCGGGCGGCAACTCGCGACGCCGCCCGGGTCCTCGGGTTCGACTACGGGACCGGCGATCGGGTCGCGAAGCAGATCCCCGAGCCCGTCCTGGGTCGCAACCCCAGCTTCAAGGACTGCCTCGCCGAGGGCGAGGAGCTGAAGCGCACCTACGACACCGACCCGGACGCGCGCCGGATCCTTGACGTCGCGCGCGGGCTCGAGGGGATCGTCCGCAACAGCTCCATCCACGCCGCCGCGGTGGTAATCGCCGACCGCCCGCTAGCCGAGATCGTGCCGCTGCAGCTGGCCGAGGACCGCGCCGGCCCGAGCGAGCGCGCCGTTGCCAACGGCTCGGCCGCGGGCGAGGACGGCCAGGCGCCACGGGGCAAACCAGAGCGCTCGTACAAGATCGTGACCCAGTACTCGATGGGGCCGATCGAGGAGATCGGCCTGCTGAAGATGGACTTCCTGGGCCTGCGGAACCTGGACGTGATCGAGGATGCGGTCGAGATCATCAAACGCTCGCGGGGGTCGGAGATCGACATGGAGGCGATCCCGCTGGACGACGCAAAGACGTTCGAGATGCTTGCCCGCGGCGAGTCGATCGGCGTCTTCCAGCTCGAGTCGGACGGCATGCGGGACGCGCTGCGCAGGGTGCGCCCGACCGAGTTCAACGACATCGTCGCCCTCGTCTCGCTGTACCGGCCCGGAGCGATGCGCTTCATCGAGGACTACGCGAGCGGCAAGCGGGATCCCGCTTCGGTTCGTTACGCCGACCCGCGGCTGCGCCCGATCACGGAGTCCACCTACGGCTGCTGCATCTACCAGGAGCAGCTCATGGAGATCGCCAAGCAGATGGCCGGGTTCAGCCCCGCGGAGGCCGATGACCTGCGCAAGGCAGTGGGGAAGAAGAAGCGCGACCTGATGGCGCAGATGAGGGACATGTTCCTGGCCGGATTGGCCGACTCGGGCACCGACCGGCGCGTCGCGCAGGACCTCTGGTCGCTGATGACGGCGGCGGCCGACTACAGCTTCAACCGCAGCCACGCCGCCTGCTACGCGCTGATCGCCTACCGCACCGCCTACCTGCGCGCCAACTATCCGGCCGAGTACATGGCGGCGTTGATCTCCTCGGTGATGGCCACCAAGGACAAGGTGCCCTTTTTCGTCAACCGCTGCGACGAGATGGGGATCGACGTCCTTCCGCCCGATGTCAACTCCTCCGACCACGGGTTCGTGGTCAGCGGCAAGTCCATCCGGTTTGGGCTCGACGCGGTGAAGAACGTCGGCCATCAGGCGGTGGAGGCGGTGATCGAGGCGCGCGAGCGGGGCGGTCCGTTCTCCTCGATCTGGGACTTCTGCGACCGGGTGGACGCTCGCGCGGTCAACAAGCGGGCGATCGAGTGCCTGGTCAAATGCGGGGCTCTGGACTCGACCGAGGCCACGCGCAAGGGGATGCTCGAGGTCCTGTCGACCGCCCAGGCAAGTGCCTCGAAGTCGCAGGAGGACGCTCGGCGCGGCCAAGGCTCGATCTTCGATCTGGACGGCGAGGCCCCCGGCGATCCACAGCCGATCAGCGGCGCAGGCAGCAGCAGCCATCGCCCGCCGGTCCCCACCGAAGAGTTCGACCAGCGCGAGCTGCTGCGGCTCGAGAAGGACACCCTGGGCACGTTCCTCTCCGCGCACCCGCTGACCGAGGTCCGCGACGCGCTGCGCCAGCGGGTGGACTGCTCGCTCGACCAGGTAACCGGCAAGGAGGACGGCGCCTGGCTGACCGTCGGCGGCATCGTCAGCGAGCGCAAGCGGGTGCGCACTCGTAGCGGCGCGTACGTGATGTTTGCCACCCTCGACGACCTGGAGGGACGAGTGGAGCTCTTCGTGCGCGATGCGGCAGGCGAGGCAGCCGAGCGGATCGAGCCCGACCGGGTGATCCTGGTGCGAGGGCGCGTGGATCACAAGGGACGCGGCGAGACCAGCCTGGTGGTTGCCGAGGCGGAGCCGTTCGAGCCGGGGGAGGACGAGCTTGCGGCGGCACGGGCGAAGGCGAATGCCCGCGAGCCCGAGCGGATCCTGCTTCGTGTCAACGCCGCGGAGTTCGGGGCTCAACTCGTGGAGGAGCTGAAGTCGGTCTTCGAGGGCTTTCCGGGGAAGTGCGAGGTCGTGCTCGAGATGGAGACCCGGGAGGGGACGCGCCGGCTTCGTTTCGGCCCGGAGTACTGCGTTTCTCCCTCCCAGGCGCTTCGCGCCGAGCTCGACCAGCTGCTCGGGCCCAGGGCGTTGGCGGCCTGATGGCAACCGTGTTCGGGGCCCGCTCGCCCGTCTAGACTCTCCCCATGCCGTTGGCGAATCGACAGCAGGAGGCCGCGCAGGCCGGCGAGTGCCGCCAGTGCCGCACCTTCTGCGATCGCTTGGTGGACCCCCGGGGGTGCCTCGAGCTTCGCTGTGGCTACCTCTACAGCTACGTCGATCCGCCCAGCGGCGGCCACTTCATGGGCTGTATGCGCAAGGTCTTTCGGGCCGAGATCGACATAGCGATGTTCGAGGCGGCCGAGCGCAACGGCGGCTACGGCGGCATCAAAATGACCGGCGAGCCCTTGCCGCAGTGCCAGTTCCGAGTCGAGCCGGCTTACGAGCAGGTGGGCCCCGCTCACGAGTGCGTCAACCCCGGGTTCTTCGACTGCGGCGACGCGGGGGCGGGGGCGCCGAACGTGTTCGACCTGCGCGACGCCCTCGCCTGAATAACTTCGCCGCCTCCTCCGCTCCCGCCCCGAACAACTTGCCCTCGCCTGCGGCTCGGGCATTTCACATCTGCTCCCGCGTCTGGGGGCGGCGGGTTAGGGCTCGTTGCGTGGTGGCAGGCCGCAAGCGCGCGAACCGGCACTTCGTGCCTAGCCCCGACGGATGAGTCCTTCGCGGCGAAACCGCTTCGCCGTTCGCACCTCCCTGCGATCGGGGCCATGGCCGTCCGGTCCCGGGGTCTCGATCAGCGCGGGCAGCCGCTCGAAGCGGGGCTCCGACAGGAAGGTGCGAAGGCCCTTGGCGCCGAGCTCGCCGGTGCCCAGGTTGGCGTGGCGGTCGCGGTTGGCTCCCAGCGGGACCACCGAGTCGTTGACGTGGACACAACCCAGACGCCTGAGCCCGACCTTGGCGTCGAACTCGTCGAGGACCGAGTCGAGCGCCTCGCGAGATCTGATCTCGAACCCGGAAGCCAGCAGGTGACAGCAGTCGAGGCACGTCCCCAAACGGTTGCCGCCTCCCGCCGCCTCGATCAGCTCGGCGAGTTCGTCGAAGTCGCGCCCCAGCGGTCCCTGGGTCCCCGCCGTGTTCTCCAGCAGGATCGGACAGCGATCCGACCCCTCCAGTGCCTCGCGGATCGCCTTGCCGGCCCGCCTCACCGAGGGACCGTGGGGCTCTCCCTTGCGCGCTCCGGCGTGGAGGACCACGCCGAGGGCCCCGATGCCGTCGCCCACCCGCAGGGCATGCTCGAGCGAGGTCAGCGACTTCCGCCGGATCTCGGCTTCCTTGCTGGCGCAGTTGATCAGATATACGGCGTGGATCACCACGGCCTGGATCGGCGAGCCGTCTATTGCCGCGCGAAAGGCCTCGAAGTCGGGCTCCCCGTAGCGGGTCGGCCGCCACATGCGCGGGCTCTGGTTGAAGACCTGGATCGCCTCGCACCCGCGGTCGACCCCGCGCTCGACGGCCTTGGCGATCCCACCGGCTGTGGAAACATGCGCGCCGATCAGCATCGTGGGTAACTCTTCGCCGCCTCGCCTTCGCTTCGCGCCCTCCCCGACCGGCGCGCTGCACATCGGCGGCGCACGGACCGCACTCTACAACTGGCTCCTGGCGCGGCAGGTGGGGGGGACGCTGGTCCTGCGGATCGAGGACACCGACCGGGAGCGCTCGGTGCCCGAGAACGTCGATCAGATCCTCGACGCGATGCGCTGGCTCGAGCTGGACTGGGACGAGGGGCCGCTGAGCCAATACGAACGCCGCGAACGCCACCAGGAGCGGATTCGGGAGCTGGTCGCCACCGGCCATGCCTATCCGGATGACGCCACCGCCGCGGACGTGCGCGCCTGGAAGGGGGCGCACGGGGGAACCGGCTATCGGGGAGAGCCGCGGGAGGGCCCGGGGGCGGCGATTCGCCTGCGAGTGCCCGACGAGGGCGCCACGGTGGTGGAGGACCTGATCCGAGGACCGGTGCGCTTCGAGAATCGCACGCAGGACGACTTCGTCATCGCCCGGGGCGACGGCACCCCCCTGTACAACCTGGCTGTTGCCGTGGACGACGCCGACATGGCGATCACCGACGTCGTTCGCGGCGACGATCACCTCTCCAACACCCCGAAGCAGCTCCTCGTGCTGCGCGCGCTCAGCGCCACTCCGCCGCGCTACGCCCACTTGCCGCTGCTGCACGGCCCCGACGGGCGAAAGCTCTCGAAGCGCGATCGAGCCGCCTCCGTCCAGGAGCTGCGGGACCTCGGCTACTTGCCGGCGGCCGTCCGCAACTACCTCGCGCTGCTCGGGTGGGGGACCGAGGACGACACCACGATCATGGGCACCGACGAGCTGATCGAGCGGTTCTCGATCGAGCGGGTGGGTCGCTCGTCGGCCATCTTCGACGAGCGCAAGCTGCGGTGGCTGAACGGCCGCTACATGCGCGAGCTCCCGCTGGAGGAGTACGAGCGGCGCCTGGGTGATCACCTGCCGCTGCGGCCGGGGGCGGGGCAGGCGTTCCTGTCCGCCCCGCCCGAAAGGCGGCGAGCCGCGTGCGAGATCGTTCGGGACAAGGCCCAGACCCTCGACGAGGTGTGGCAGCTGATCAGGTTCTTGTTCGAAGAGCCCGCCGACGACCAGGCCGCCTGGGAGAAGGTGATGACCGGCGACGCCAGGACGGCGCTGTCGGAGGCGCTCGAGGCGCTGCGGGGGACCGAGGGTTGGGACGCGCACTCGACCGAGGCGGTCCTGAGCCGAGTGGTGGAGCGCTCGGGGCGCAAGGCCAAGGCTGTCTACCAGCCGCTTCGCGTCGCCATCACGGGGACGACGGTCTCGCCGGGCATCTTCGATTCCCTGGCCGCGCTCGGACGCGAGGAGTCGTTGCGCAGGATCGCCGGGGCGCTGAAGCGGCTCGACGAGCGCGAGCCCGTCGGCTGAGCCGAAGCGCGCTGCATAGACGCCCGCGCCGGTGCGAGGCTAAACGTGAGCCGCCAGGCTGCCGATCATCCAAATGGGTGACCATGCCCACGACCAAGGCAACCACCAAGCATCGGCAGGGGAGGACGTCGCCAGCGGGCGGCGGTTCCGCTCGGGGCAAGGCTGCGCCAAGGCGCGGCAAGGCGTCGCGGGCCGCATCGGCGAAGCGGAACGGCGCCGCCGCGAAGCAGGCACCGACCGCCGCTCCGATGAAGGCATCGGTGGATCGTCGCAGCGGCCAGGGTGGTCGCCGACTGGCCGAAGCGTTCGACGAGGCGTCGCGGCTCCCCGCCCTCGCCGAGACGCGCCGCCGCCTGTTGGCGCTCAGCGAGCGGCCGGGTTCCTCGCCCGCCGAATTCGCCGAGGTGATCGAGTGCGATGTGGCGCTGACGATCGCCGTCATGCGCGCGGCGGGCGACGCCGCGGATCGCGGCGATGGGGGCGTCAGGCAGGCGATCGAGGCGCTTCGCGAGCCTGCCGTGCGCAAGGTCGTGGCCTCGAGCGACGTCTATGACCCCCTCCAGTCGCCGAGCGCGCTGGCGGCACGGCACGAGCGGTTTCGACGACACGCCGTCGCCACCCGCCATGCGGCCGACCGCATCGCCGAGCTGGTGCGGCTCTCCGACCGTGACGAGCTGGCGGTCGCGGCCCTCGTTCACGACCTCGGTCACCTCGTCCTGGGCGAGATGTACGGGCAATTCGAGGGGCCGAACGCCGAGCGCACGGCTCCCGAGGAGCGGGTTCGCCGCGAGCGTCGCGAGCTTGGGATCGATCACGCCCTCGTGGGCGCCGTGCTGGTTCGCCGTTGGGGGTTTCCGCCGGGGGTCGCCGGCGCCGTCGAACGACATCACTCACCGGACGCAAGCGGGCCCGCCGCGGCGATCCGGCTTGCCGACCTGATCGTCCATCACGTGAGTGGCGACGCGGCCCCCGCGCAGACGATCGTCGCGGCCGCAGCGCGTCTTGGGATCGACGAAGCGCGGCTCAGCGCGCTTGTGTACGAGTTCCCGCATTCGGGCCAGACGAGGCGGCGTGCCGCCGATCCGTGCCCGTTGTCCGTTCGCGAGGTGGACGCCCTGACGGGGCTGGCCGAGGGCAAGGTCTATAAGCAGATCGCCCACGAGCTTTCCCTGTCGGTGAGCACGATTCGAACTCACCTGCACAACGTGTATCGGAAGATCGGCGCCGTCGATCGAGCGCAGGCGGTGCTCATCGCCCGCGACCGCGGCTGGATCTAGGCACGCTTATTCGATCAGGCAGCTGCGCAGGCCGATGGCCACCGCGTGGGTCCGGTCCCGGGCCGCCAGGCGCGACAGGATCGCCTTCGTGTGCGTGCGGATCGTCTCGGCGCTGAGCCCGAGGCGCTTCGCGACCTGCGCGGTGGACTGACCGTCCGCGTAGAGCTGAAGGATCTGTCGCTGGCGGCGCGTCAACGCCGGCCTGCTCCGGGATCGGCCCGCCGCAGGGTCCACGAATCGCTCCGACTCCGCGGCTGCATCCACGGCTTGGTGCAGCGCCTCCACGGGCGAGCTCTTGACGACGTAGGCGGTGGCTCCCGCCCTGATCGCCTCGGTCGCGGCGTGATGCTCGGCCTGCGGCCCGTGAGCGACGATCCCGAGGTCCGGTTGCGCCTTTCGCAGCGCCCGGATCGCTTCGGTCCCGGAAAGATCGCCGGTTCCGTGTCCGTTCGTGCCGAGGCAGACGTCCACGATCGCAACGTCGAAGTCCCCGATCGAGGTCAGGAGCTCGAGGGCGCCGGTCCCGTCCTCGGCCTCGTCGACGTCGTATCGGCGTCCGAGCACTTCGCGCACGCCCAGGCGGACCGTGGGCAGGGCGTCTATGACCATGCAGCGTCGCTCCTCGCTCAAGCTCTCACTCCGGCCATCCGCCGCTATAAGCCGCGGGTCGCAGTTTCCCCGAGTGGACCTACCCTCGCTCCCGTGGAGCATCCTAGCGTCGGTTTGGGGGACGTCGTCGAGGATGACGCGGAAACACCGCGCTTTTTCGACGCCGTCACTTCCGATACAAGTCCCCAGCGATGATCTCGGTCACCTCCAAGTCGCGCTACGCGGTGGTTGCCATGGCCGAGCTTGCTCGCTCTGGGGAACGACCGGTGCCGATCGCCCAGATCGCCGAGCGCCGGGCGATGCCAGTCCAGTTCCTGGAGCAGCTCTTCACGACCCTTCGGCGCGACGGGCTCCTACAGAGCCATCGTGGTGTCAAGGGCGGGTACACGCTCGGGCGGCCGGCGGAGGAGATCACCGTGCTCGAGGTGGTGCAGTCCCTGGACGGTCGCGTGGGGCAAGAGGCCAAGGAGGCCGGCGGGATCTGGGAGGAGGGGGTGGAGGCGCTTCGCAACGTCTTTCGGACCACGACAGTCGCCGACATCGCCCGCCGCGAGGCCGAAGAGGCCGACACCGGCATGTACCACATCTAGTCCTGGGGACAGCCTTCCCGCCTACTCCTTGAGCCCGGCCGCTTCGAGGGCTTCATGGCAGGAGGGGAACGCTTGCCCTCGTGCGATCTCTCCTTCGCGCACCAAGAATCGGATGGCGAACTCTTGGTCGAGCTCGACATGGCTGGCACCGCCCCTCAGGTCCATGCGCCCCATCCAAAGCACCGAGTCCCCGAGGTCGCGGACCTCTGTCTCCTCCAAACGAAACTCCTCCCATGTCTCCCAGAGCGCTTCCGTTCCTCTGGCGAGCTCAGCGCGGCCGCTGTAAAGGGGCTGCTCCACCGCTGCAGGTCCCCCTGCTTCCCATTCGACGTCAGGGGTCGTGTAGCTCATCAGCCTGTCACGGTCGCGCTGGTTCCATGCTTCGATGGACTTGCGAACCAACTCGACGTTCCGCTGTGACATCGCCTACCCCCGCAACCCGGCGGCTTCGAGGGCTTCGTCGCGGTCGAGATAGGCCCGCAACCGTACGAGCTGACCATCCTTCAGGTCGTAGATGACGGCGTACTCCTGGACGACCGACGCCCCGCTTCCCGTGCCGGTCCCCGATTGAGTGAGGAACCCGACCACGCGATCATTACCGGCATCGATCAATCGCTCCGTCTCGACCGAATACCCCTCAAAATCCTCCGTCCACCTGCGCATGAACTCGACGAATCCCTCCTGGCCTCGGTAGCTCCTCTGCTCCATCATCTCGGGAAGGGCGATGAATTCGACATCCGTGGCCACCGCACCTGTTTCCCACGCGGCGCCGAAGTCCCCGCGCTCGACTCCCGCCTCGAAGGCTTCGGCTATCCGCCGGACGATCTCCGCGTTCTCCTGCGACATCGCCTGCTCCTCAAGGCCGAGGTCGGCGAACGCGCGCTCGCGGTCCCAGTAAAGGACGAGCCTGGTCACCTTGCCGCCGCGAACATCGAACAGGTTCGCCCCCTTCATCTGTATGTCCCCGACCTCCAGCCCGCTCGTCTTGCCGCGCCCGCTGAAGTGCATGAGCACGAGCACCCGCTCGTCGTCGAGCGCGCGGTACTCGTCGGCCTCGGAGCGCAACTCCTCAAAGGCACTCAGGGCGTCGCGCCACGCCTCCACCATCGCGGCCACCCCAGTCCAGCTGCCGGGTGTGGGGCCGTCGGGAACCACCAACCCGATCTCGGGGTGCGCCCACTCGGCCGAGCTGTAGTCGCCGCGCTCCCACGCCGCGAAGATCGAGCGCACGATCTCCACGTTCTCCTGCGACATCGCCCGCGCAGTATCTCGCGAAGCAGGCCAGCCGACTGCCTGCAACGTCGTTAGCGGACGCTCACCAAACGCAAACTTCCGCTTGACCCTCTGTTACGATCCCGATGCTTCCGGCTGAATCCCTGCCTCATGAGGCGGGATCGGGGGACCCAAAAGGTTTGTTTGGGGCGAGTCGCGGACAGTGGGCCGCGTAGCGCCATCTCTTTCGGCGCGAGCCCGTCAGCTAACCCCGTAAGCGACCGAAAGAGCGAGGCGTGTGAGAACGGAACCAGCCCCTCAGGCCCGGCGGAAACCAGGCGCTCTCCTGCCTTCCCGGCGGCGCGCTTTCCTCTGGGCGCTGGCGCTCTCGGCCGCGCTTGCATGCTGGGGGTTGCCGACGGGTGCCGGCGGCGGCTCGCCGGCCAGCGCTGCCGCCGCTGCACCGCCGTACTTCTTCGGCTTCACCCCCGACTTTGGCGGGGTGGACGACGCCACCCTGCACGCGAACTACAAGCGGATCAGGAAGTCGGGGGCCCGCTGGGTCCGGTTCGGCGTCTACTGGTGGTTCATCGAGCGGACGAAGGGCAACTACACCTGGTACAGCACGGACCGCTTCTTTGCCGCCGCCGCTTGCAATCACCTCGTCCCCCTGCCGATGTTCCTCGGCGCCCCGCAATGGGCCTCAGGGCGTTCCTATTTCATCGCTCCCCCGCAGCCCGCCTACTTCCCCGAGTTCAAGACCATGATCCGCCGGGTCGTGGCCCGGTACGGCGTGGGCGGCTCCTACTGGAAGCAACCGCATCAGTGCCTCGACGGCAGGGGGCGCGTGCCCAGGTGGCCCGCCCGTAGCTGGCAGGTCTGGAACGAGCCGAACATCATGACCTCTTGGGGGGATCAGGCAGCTACCGCGCGGGGCTACGGGAAGCTCTTGGTGGCGGCGGACAGCGCCATCAACCAGTCAAGGAACCCGGACGCCAACACGGTCCTGGGCGGGCTCACCGGAAGCCAGTCGAGCGACTTCCTGAGGGAGCTCTACAGGGCGGTGCCCCGCCTCAACCGCCACGTCGATATCTTCGACCAGCACGCCTACGCGATGACGCCCCAGAGCGCCCTCGAGCTCCTCAGAGAGCTCCGGCGGACCACCAGGGCTCACGGTGCCGGGGGGAAGCGGCTCTGGGTGAGTGAGGTCGCCTGGTCGAGCTGCCGACAGCCCGGCTCCGCGTATCCCTCCCGGTGCCGGAACAACCCCCTCGCCAAGGACGAGCAGGGCCAGCGGCGCTTCCTGTCCCGCCTCTATCGGCTGCTCCTGGATCACGCGGCGAGCTTGCGGCTGCGGCGCGTCGCCTGGTATTCCTGGAGGGATCCGGAGCAGAGCCGAGCGACGTGCGACTTCTGCTACGGCTCGGGCCTGTTTCGGCGCGACGGCAGCCTCAAGCCGGCCGGGGCCGCCTACCTGAACCTGGCTCGCAGCGTGCGCTGAGCCGCGCCGAGCGCCGGGCACAGTGCGTCCTGCACCGGCCCGACCGCCGCCTGCCCTAGCGTCCCCGACCGCCTCCGTACCAGGTACTTTGGCTTCATCGTGGGCGGAGAGGCGCAAACAGGCTCGGGGGGGCGGACCCGCGTCGCAGCACCGCCGCGCGGCGATCAGCCGGGGGCGGTGGTGCGGGAGGTCTCGGGGGTGGTCGGCAACACCCCGCTGGTCGCCCTGCGCCGACTCGCGTCAGGGGTGGGCGCCGAGGTAGTCGCAAAGCTCGAGTACCTGAACCCTGGCGGGTCCGTCAAGGACCGAATCGGGGTCGCCATGGTCGATGCGGCCGAGCGGGACGGCCTGATCGAGCCGGGGCGCTCGGTGATCGTGGAGCCCACCAGCGGCAACACAGGGATCGCGCTGGCCATGGTCAGTGCGGCGCGGGGCTACGAGCTGGTCCTGACCCTGCCCGAGGGGATGTCCCGCGAGCGCACCGCCCTGCTTCGGACCTACGGCGCCGAGGTGCACGAGACGCCGTCCCTCGGCGGCATGAACGAGGCCGTGGAGCTGGCTGAGCGAATCGCCGGCGAGCGGGATGCGTTCATGCCGCAGCAGTTCAACAACCCCGCCAACCCCGAAGTCCACCGCCGCACGACCGCCGAGGAGATCTGGCGAGAGCTCGACGGAGAGGTCGACGCTTTCGTCTGCGGGGTCGGCACGGGCGGCACGATCACCGGCGTTGGGCAGGTGCTCAAGGAGCGCCGCCCCTCTGTCCAGGTCGTGGCCGTGGAGCCAGCCGCTTCGCCCGTGCTCTCGGGCGGGCTCCCCGGGCCGCACAAGATCCAAGGAATCGGTGCCGGCTTCGTGCCGCACGTGCTCGACCGCTCGGTGATCGACGAGGTCATCGGCGTGGACGACGAGACCGCGATTCGGCGAGCCCGCGAGGCAGCGCAAAAGGAGGGCCTTCTGGTGGGGGTCTCTGCGGGGGCGGCAATCGAGGCGGCGTTGCAGCTCGCGGGGCGACCTGAGCTGTCAGCGAAGCGCGTCGTGGTGATCGTCCCCGACGGCGGCGAGCGATACATGTCCCTGCCGTTCTTCGCCCCCGAGTAGCCCCTAGGCTTTCACCATGATCGGGCTCGGCACCCTGCAGCGCGTGGTCACGGAGATCCGGGCGGACGTGGCCTCGGCGCGTGATCGCGACCCGGCGGCCCGCGGGGTCGGGACCACCGAGATCCTGATGAACTGGGCGGGCGTTCAGGCGATCCTGGCCCACCGTGTGGCCCACGCTCTGCACGACTCGGGCGTGCCGATGGTGCCGATGGCGCTCTCGTACGCCAGCCGAGCGGTGACCGGGGTGGAGATCCACCCCGCGGCCCGGATCGGCGCCGACCTGTTCATCGACCACGGATCAGGCGTGGTGATCGGCGAGACGGCCGAGATCGGCGATCGGGTGACGCTGTACCACGGTGCGACCCTGGGCGGTACGGGCTTTGCGCGCGGCAAGCGCCACCCCACGGTGGGGGACGACGTGACGATCGGCTCCGGCGCGAAGCTGCTGGGGCCGGTGACCGTGGGACGCCGGGCAAAGATCGGCGCCAACACGGTGGTGATCCAGGACGTCCCACCGGACTCCACCGTGGTCGGGAACCCCGGTCACCCGGTTCGGGTGGAGGGTCGCAAGGTCGAGGGGCCGGATGCCGATTGGATCCACCTGCCGGATCCGGTGGCCGACGCGATCAAGGCCCTGTCGGAGCGAATCGGCGTGCTGGAGCGACGGATCGGCGAGCTCGACGGCCAGTCGGCCGAAGGCGAGGTTCACCGCCTGAACCCAAAGCACGGGCCGTCCACGGCCGGCGGCTGAGCGCGGCGGCGGTCGCCGCGCCCGCAGCTATGCTCGCTCGGTGGCCACCGAGACTGAGCTGAGGCCGCTGGAGCCTGGCGTGAGCCAGGTCGAGCGCCTGCTCGCGGAGCTGAATCCGCCCCAGCGCGAGGCGGTCACCCACGGCGAGGGACCCCTGCTCGTGCTCGCCGGCGCCGGGTCCGGAAAGACCCGCGTGCTCACGTATCGGATCGCCTACCTGCTGGCCACCGGGCAGGCTCAGCC
This sequence comes from uncultured Actinomycetes bacterium, assembly GCA_963755775.1. Lineage (GTDB taxonomy): Bacteria > Actinomycetota > Thermoleophilia > Solirubrobacterales > 70-9 > AC-56. The sequence continues at coordinate 98,760 of CAVWKY010000011.1, forward strand.
GGGAGAGATCCTCGCGATCACCTTCACCAACAAGGCGGCGGGGGAGATGCGCGAGCGGGTCGAGGGGCTGGTCGGTGGCGTGTCGCGGCTCATGTGGGTGATGACGTTCCACTCGGCCTGCGCGCGGATCCTGCGGGCGGACGCCCAGCGGCTCGGCTACAAGCGCGCGTTCACGATCTACGACGAGGCCGACTCCCTGCGCATGGTGAAGCGGTGCGAGGGGGAGCTGGACGTCGACCCGAAGCGCTTTCCGCCGCGCGCCGTTCGCTCGCAGATCTCGGCGGCCAAGAGCCAGCTGATCGACGCCGAGGAGTACGCCGGCGCCCAGGGCTCTTACTTCGAGCGCACCACCGCGGACGTCTACAAGCTGTACGAGCGGCGGATGCTCGAGGCCAACGCGATGGACTTCGACGACCTGCTGGTCCGAACCGTGAACCTGCTGGAGCTGTTCGGGGACGTTCGCGACCGCTACAGCCGGGCCTTCCGGTGGGTGCTGGTGGACGAGTACCAGGACACCAACCGGGTGCAGTACCGCCTGCTGCAGCTCCTTTGCGGGGAGCACCGCAACCTGTTCGTGGTCGGCGACGACTTCCAGTCCATCTACGGCTTTCGGCACGCCGATATTCGCAACATCCTCGAGTTCGAGCGCGACTTCCCGGACACGACCGTGGTCAAGCTGGAGCAGAACTACCGCTCCACGCAGACGATCCTCGACGCCGCCAACGGCGTGATCGCCAACAACCACGGACAGAAGCCCAAGCACCTGTGGACGGACGCGGGTCGGGGGGAGCCGGTGAGCATCGTCGAGCTCGACGACGAGCACACCGAGGCGCGCTACGTCGCCTCGGAGGTCGAGCAGCTGGCGACGGAAGAAGGCGTTCCCCGGGACCGGATCGCGGTGTTCTACCGAGTTAACGCCCAGAGCCGGGTCTTGGAGGACACCCTGGTGCGGTTCGAGATTCCCTATCAGGTGATCGGGGGGACAAAGTTCTACGAGCGCGCCGAGATCAAGGACGCGATCGCCTACCTGAGCCTGATCGCGAACCCCGCGGATGCCGTGTCCTTTGCGCGCATCGTCAACTCGCCTCGGCGGGGCATCGGCCAGACGACTCAGGGGCGGCTCCTCTCCCACGCCAACACGATCGGCCAGGGCATCTGGGAGGTGTTCTCGACGCCGGAGCGGGTACCCGGGCTGGGGGCGGCTGCCGTCAAGTCCGTGAGGCGCTTCGCCGACACCATGCAGGGCCTGCGCGAACGCGCGACGGGGGGTGTGGCGCCGCTCGGCGCCGCCCTTCCCGCCCAGGGCTCCGGGTCCGTTGCCGAGCTCCTCGAGGCGGTGCTGAACGAGACCGGCTACCTGGAAGCGCTTCAGTCCGAGCGGACGATCGAGGCGGAGGGCAGGGTCGAGAACCTCCAGGAACTGGTCGGCGTCGCCGGCGAGTTCGACGCCAACCGGGAAATCGAGGGGAAGAGTGAAGTGGAGCCCCTCGAGGAGTTCCTCGCCCAGATTTCCCTCTACACCGACCAGGATGCGATGCGAACGGACGAGAGCCTCTGCACGCTGATGACCCTCCACAACGCCAAGGGCCTCGAATACGAGGCGGTGTTCATGATCGGCTGCGAGGAGGGCGTCTTCCCGCACATGCGCTCGATCGAGGAGGGCAACCTCGAGGAGGAGCGCCGGCTCTGCTACGTCGGCGTGACAAGGGCCAAGCAGCGCCTGTACATGACCCACGCGCGCCGGCGCACCTTGCACGGTGGCCGGGGACACAACCTCCCGTCCCGGTTCCTGCGTGAGATCCCGGACGAGCTGGTGGAGCGACAGGGCACGGCGCCCCCGACCGGTTGGGGCGGCGGCCTCGGCGCGGGCGTGGGGATCGGTCCTCCGGAGCGACCGCAGCCGCGCTCCTCGCCGCTCGAGTTCAGAACCGGCGACGACGTCGTCCACGCCGCCTTCGGCGAGGGTGTGGTCACGGCGGTGGAGCCGGGCGGTGTGATCGTGGTCCGCTTCGCGACTGATGCCACCGAGCGCAAGCTGATGGCCGACTATGCGCCGCTGAAGAAATTCTGAGTTCGAGTCGAGGACGCAGTTGAGCGCGCAGGTGATCGACGGTAAGGCGGTGTCGGCCGAGATCCGCTCCGAGGTCGCCGAAGGGGTGAGGGAGTTCGCAGCGGCGAACGGCGGCCGGGTCCCGGGGCTGGCGACCGTGCTGGTGGGAGAAGACCCGGCCTCCCACGTGTACGTCGGAAACAAGCGCAAGCAGGCGGAGGAGGTCGGGATGCGCTCCCTTCACCACGAGCTCGATGGCTCGACCGCGGTGGAGTCGGTACTCGGCCTGGTGCGCGATCTGAACGCGAACGACGAGGTGGACGGGATCTTGGTGCAGCTTCCCCTGCCGGATCACATCGACCAGGACGCGGTGATCGCCACGATCGACCCGCGGAAGGACGTGGACGGGCTCACCGCCGGCAGCGCGGGCCTGCTGGCGCAGGGTCGCCCGGGCCTCGTCCCGTGCACGGCCCAGGGGGTGATGGAACTGCTCCGCCGCGCCGGGGTGGAGGCCGAGGGGGCGGAGGCGGTGGTGGTAGGCCGCTCGATCCTGGTGGGCAGGCCGCTCGCCAGCCTGCTTCTCAACGACAGCGCCACGGTCACGGTCTGCCATTCGCGGACGCGCGACCTCGGCGCGGTCTGTCGCCGTGCCGACATTCTCGTCGCCGCCGTGGGGTCGATCCGGCTGGTGAAGGGCGACTGGGTGAAGCCCGGGGCCGCCGTGATCGACGTGGGAGTCAATCGCACCGACGACGGCCTGGTGGGCGACGTGGATTTCGAGGCCGCGCGCGAGGTGGCGGGCGCGATCACCCCAGTCCCGGGCGGAGTTGGTCCGATGACCATCGCAATGCTCCTGCGCAACACGCTGACGGCCGCGAACGCCCGCCGGGAGTAGGCGCCACCCCGACCGGCTAATGGACGGGTCGTTGCCGGATAGCGGCAGTAACCCGTCCAGGGACGGAATCTCTCCCAGAAGTAGTGCCGTCTGCTACAAGCCTGGGCGCGAGCTTTTGATCGGGAAGGATCGACCCACTGCGGGTGGAAGGAGGCGAGGTCAACCCACCAGAGGGAGATTCAATGGACTTCGCCAGATTGACCCTGGGCGAGAAGATCGCCGGGGCCTCGGGACTCGCACTCATCCTGATCATGTTCATCTTCAAGTGGTTCGGCTTGGAGCTCAATGGCGACCTGGGAGGAGTTGGGTTCTCAGGCGTCGACCTGGGCTCACGCAATGCCTGGGGCTCCTACGGCTTCATAGACATCGTCCTGTTCATCACGGTGCTCGCAGCCGTCAGCTTGGCCCCGATCAGCGCCTCCGACAGCGAGGTTGGGCTGCCCGTGGCCGTGAGCACGGTCGTCGCCGGTCTCGGGATCCTCTCGGTGGTCCTGATCGTCATCAGCATCGTCAGTCCGCCTGACTTCGGTCTCGACCTGTCAGGCACCGCTGTCGATCACACCCGAAAGATCGGCGTCTGGCTCGGGTTGCTCGCCGCGATCGGCGTCGCCTATGGCGGCTGGCGCGCGATGCAGGAAGAAGGCACGTCGTTCGGAAGCGAGGCGGATCGCCTCCGAGGCCAGCCCACGGAACGGCCCGGCGTCGCTCCGGAACAGCCCGGCGTCGCTCCGGAACAGCCCGGCGCCGGACCGCCGCCGCCTCCTTCGTCCCCTCCGCCGACATCCCCCAGCCAAGCCCCATAGGAGCCCCTCTCGGGACGCGCGTCCCCTGGTGGAGAACCCTCACCGCGACGGCCGCCTTCGGGCGGTCGTCGCGTTTGATCAGGCGACGGTCGCGCGATTTTTCCTCGGCATCAGCCCAGACGCTCGGCGAGCCCGCGCGCGATTCGGGAAGCCATCGCGATGATGGTCATCATCGGGTTGACACCGATCGAGCTTGGAAGCAGGCTGCCGTCGGCCACGTAGAGCGCCTCGGTTCCATGCACCGCGCCGTCCGTGCCCACGACACCGGCGGCCGGGTCCGCGTGTAGCCGGGCCGTGCCCATCGGGTGAAAAGCCTCCAGTCGCAACGCGCCGGTGGCTGGCGGTGATGCCTCGAGGTCACCAATCCGCGTCTTCGGGATCGTGGGGATGCCGGCGATCTGGGGATAGACCTCGCTTGCGCCGGCCGCATACAGCAGCTCGGCCGCCCGGGCGATTCCGAACACGAGCCGGGCGGCGTCGTCGGCGGTCAGGCGGTACGTGATGCGCAGCGAGCCATCGCCCGCCAGCCCGACTCGCCCGGCCGAGCGGTCGGACAGGTGGACCCCCGTTGAGCCGATGTGGTCGTAGGCAGACACTCGCTCCGCGTGCTCCACCCCGGTGCCCGGGAGCCACTGGACCCCGAAGGCCAGGGGCGTGAAGGTCGCCTCGAGCAGGATCCCACGGTCCTCCCACTCGTTGACCGCGTAGCTTTGCATCACGCCGTCCCACCCCCGCACCTCCTCAGCAAACCGAGCCCCGACCCAGCAGGCGGGATGGATGCGAAGGTTGCGGCCGAGCTCCCCGCTCGGGGAGCGAAAGCCGGACCTGAGCAGGAGCTCGGGGGTGCCAAACGCGCCCCCGGCAAGGACCACACCGCGGCGGGCTCGCACCGCGAACGGCTTCACCGTGCCGTTCGATTGCACCATGCAATCGACGCCGCTGGCCCGATCCGACTCGAAGACGATCCTTCGAGCCTCCACCTGGGCTCGGACTCGGGCTCCGGCCGCCACCGCGCGGGGTAGGTAGGAGACGTGCATGGCCTGCTTTGCGTCCAGCCGGCAGCCCGATGGGCAGGAGCTGCACTGAAAGCAGCGGCCGGCGTTGCGGTGCAGCGGCTCGTGGCGCACACCGAGCGCCTCGGCGCCCTCGCGCAGTAGCTGCCCGTTTCGGCCCATCCGCTCGGGGTCCACGGGGCGAACCCGCAGCATCTCCTCGGCGGCCTCGTATTCGCCGTCGAGGTCGCCGGCCCACTCGATCCCGCACTCGGTTCGCCAGTTCGCCAGGACCTGCTCCGGGGCTCGGAAGCAGGTTCCGGAGTTGATCACGGTCGTCCCGCCGACCGCGCGGCCGACGGGCGTCGGGATCGCGGGGCGGCCCTCGGCGATCGTCAGGCCACCGTCGCGGTACAGCGCCGTCAACGCCGCCAGCGGCTCGTCGGGATAGTTGCGCCGGTCCATGTGGCGGCCTGCCTCCAGCACGACGACCTCGAGCCCCGCCTCCGCCAGGATCGTCGCCGTTACCGCACCGCCCGCGCCCGACCCGACGATCGCGATGTCGCACTCCTCGCCGCCCTTGGGCGCGCTCAGGTCACCGAGGCTCGGGCCCTGCCCGTCGGCAGGAAGATCGCCGTGGGGGACCTCGCAGCGCATCTCGTATCCGACCGCCCCGCGCACCCGTGCGTGGTTGCCGTAGCCCAGGCCCGTCAGCACCTTGAGGAACAGCAGCAGGTCGCTCGCTCGCGGGATGCTTGACCCCTCCAGCCGGGCCAGGAAGTCCTGTCGTGCCTCGAGGCTGGCGCGGCTGAACCGCCACGGAAAGGGCATCAGTTCGAGGACGCGCAGGGCGAGCTTCACCTGGCGGACGCTTCGCTCCGGAAGGTTTTCCAAATAACGGTTGAGCGGCTCCGCGACCTCGACCGCGTCTGCGCGGCGCCCATGCGCAAGCCCGCCGGCGCTCGCGGCCGGGGGCAATGCGCCAAAGCCAGGGGCCATCGCCTCGGCGAAGGCCCGCAGGATGCGAAGCTCGGCGACCCCCAGCCCCGGCCGGCGCCTTCAGGACGGCGCCGCCGGCGCCCCGACGCGCCCTGCCACCGACCAGAGCAGCAACGCCAGCACGGCCAGAAACCCATCGACCAAGAAGTTCAGGAGGTAGATGAAGACGTCCTGGTCGAACAGGTAGAACCCGAGTGCCGCAAGCGACGATGCCGTCTTTCCGCCCGCGAGCACCAGCAGGAGCGGGCGGTAGCGAACCACGTCGAGCTGGACCACCAGGCAGATGCCGGTGATCACCACCATGTAGGCGAAGGCGAGCGCCAGCCAGAACTGCTCCGTCGTCTCCGGGGCCGTCGTGAAGTCGCCCAGTGGCAGCCAGTTTCCGAAATCGGAGATCACGTCCAGGACCCCGTCCGGTGTGGCGATGAACAGGATCCCGACGACCGCGAAGCTGGCCGCCAGCAGGCGGAGGTTGAGGACGACGAACCTCTCGGCCCGCTCTCCGGTCAGCGTCACCTGGTTCGCGCCTCGCCCAGGGTCAATCTCCTTTTGAGTGCTCGGCGCTCACAGGCGCGGCATCCTACCTGCACTTTCCCCGCGTCAGGCACGGCGTCGGGCCACGAACAGGCGTCAGTGAGGGTCAGTCGGGGTCAGTCCCGTACCCATCCCGTAGCCACGCCGTAGCCACGGAGGCGAGGTCGCGATGACCGAACCCGCTCCTGCGCACGCTGGGTCGCCCGCAGCCACATCTAGCCGTCGGGTGCCGTCGCTAATCTTTCGTAAGCAAGGTTCGCTGGGCCACCACGGCGGTCGGAGCTAAACGACCAAGAGGTGCCCTGTGGCCGAACAGATTCTCACGATTCCCGAGGTAGCCGACAGGCTTCGGCTCTCGGAGGCCCGCATCCGGCAGTTGATCGCTGACGGCACCCTGCCCTTCGGCGCAGATCGTCAAGCCGAAGGGTCGGCACCTGATCCACTCCAAGGACGTAGAGCGGCTGCTGGAGCCGACGCGATGAGTGGCTGGGAGATCAGGTTGCCGGTTCGCAGTCGCGCCGACCGCCTGGCCGAAGGCGCGAGCGAAGCGTCGCGCACTCGCGGCGCGGCGCTGGAGGCGCGTCCGGGGGAGAGGGACGGTCGATCGCTTGAAGCCTGCAAATCGCGAGAGGACCTCCCCCCCCCCCAGACCGCCGCATGACTCGCCGCTTAAAAAACTCCCCCCAAGGAATGGAGCTATGAGCGAACGCCGACCCCTGGACCGAAACGAGATGGCTCGGATTCTCGAAGAGATCATCCGAGATCGCGATACCAACCCCACCGCGCGCTGCACGGCGATCCGGACCCTGCTTGAGATCAAGCCGCCGCCGCCTAGCTCCGGCGCATGGGCCGACCTAGACGAGCTGGCGCCACGACGCCGCAACGGAAGGGCATGACTTCCCGGAACCCCTACTCCCGCAACCCGGCACCTTCAAGGGCCCGCACGGAATCTCTGTAGGTCTCAACGCGCACGGTCAGGCCATCGCGAAAGGTCAGGACGAACCAGTGCGGCTCCTCGAAGCCAGCTTTGCTCTGCTTGCCTCGACCCGTCATTGCTCCCGCGACGAACACCCTTTCCTCGCCGACAGCCCGAATGTCGGAAACAGAGAAGCGCGGTTCCTCGATGTCCCCCCGGAATTCCGCCCAGAGCCGCTCAAGCCCGGCACGCCCCCGATAGACGCCCTCATCGGCGAACCGACCGGTCGTATGCCACTCGGCGTCGGGCGCGAATCCGGCAAGCCATTCGTCGCGGTCGCCGCGGTTCACGGCATCGATCCCCCTTCTCGCGATCTCCAAGTTCTCTTGCGACATCGCCTACGCCTTAAGCCCGGCGGCTTCGAGGGCTTGGCTCTTGGACATAAAGGGGCGATCCCGGACGATCCTGCCGTCGCGCACCTCATAGACGAAGGCGGGCAGAAAGTCGAACGGAGTATCGCTTCCCCTACCGCGACCGCGCATCGAAATCACGGCGACCACGATGTCGCCCCTGTCTATGAACTCCACCGGCTCCGCTACGAAATCCCCCCACATCTCGACAAAGCGCCAGTACCTCTCTCGCAGGCCTTCCATCCCTTCATAGGTCGCGCGGTCGGGCAGTTCCGGAACGTCCTCACCGACCCAGTCCTCAGCGATGTAGTCGAGAGAGCTTTCGATGCCTCGATCCTTGTACGCCCTCCAAGCTTCACGGACAACCTCGACGTTCTCCTGCGACATCGCCTACTCCGAGAGCCCAGCGGCTTCGAGGGCTTCGTCGTGGTTGAGGTAGTCGCGCGAAGCGACGATTGCCCCGTCGCGCATCACGACATGCTGGGCGAACTCGCTCTCGACCTCCACCCCGCTGGCCCGTCCGATGACTCTGAAACGACCGAGCCGCAGGACCGAATCGCCGAGGTCGAGCAACTCGGTCTCCGATGCGTCGATGCGACCGAACACCTCGCCCCGGTAGTTCTTCCAAACCTGCCGCACCCCGTCGTGGCCTCGGAACACAGTTTCCTCGCCCTCGGCTGTCCCCTCGATGGCCGTGTGCCACACCACTTCGGGGTCGATTTCGGCCAGGAAGGCGTCGAGGTCGTCTCGATTCCATGCGTCGAAACGCTCGCCGTGCTGTCTCGACGTTCTCCTGCGACATCGCCTACTCCGACAGGCCTGCGGCTTCGAGGGCTTCGGCCTCTGTGAAGTACAGACGTCGCCTCGCTACCAATCCATCCTTGACGCCGAAGATTTGAAAGGTCGGCATGTCGACTTCGACGCCGCTTTGACGGCCCCGCGCCCGCAGACGCCGCGAACGAGCACTTGCTCATGGTCGAGGGCGCGGAGTTCCTCAACGTCCACACTGAAGTCCTCCCAGGCCTCGACTACGACCGTTTTGTACCACTGGCGAAATCCTTCAGGCCCGACGTACACGCGATCAAGTCCCGGAAAAACGGAGTTGTTCTCCTCCATTTGCCCTTCGGGGTGGGCGAACTCAGCAACGGTGTCTGGATCGCCGCTGTTGAAGGCTTCCAGCACCCTCCGCATCAGGTCCACGTTCTCCTGCGACATCGCCTACTCCGAGAGCCCGGCGGTTTCGAGGGCCTCGCGTCGTTGGTAGAACCACTGAAATCGGACAATGGCTCCGCCGCGGACGGTCCAAATGTGGAATTCGGGTCGCTCCGCTTCCATTCCGCTTCCTCGGCCATGACCGCGAAAGGTGACCGTCACGAGCACCTTGTCGTGCGCGTCAATGAAGTCCTCCGGAGTGTGCGTGGGCTCGTCCCACGCCATCGCTGTTGCCGCGAAGGCGTCCCTGACCCCTTTGTGGCCACTACGGAGGCCGGGCTCGATTGCATCGCTCGGACTGATCCACTCGATGGCCGGGTCCAGCAACCGCAGCAGTGCGTCCAGGTCGGTGTCGAACACCTCGTACGCCCGACGCACCACTTCGACGCCTTCCTGCGACATCGCCTACTCCGACAGTCCTGCGGCTTCGAGGGCGTCCCGCTCCTCGTAGAACTCCTCGTAGCGAGCGATCTTGCCTTCCCGGAACGTGCAGACCACGTAGATGCGTTGGCTGATGGTCCCGCCGCTGAGGCTTCCGCGTCCCTCCTCGCGGGCATAGGCAAGAACCTTGTCGCCGCAGTCGACCATCCGCTCGACTTCGGTTCCGTACTCCTCGAAGTTCTCAAGCCAACGTTCAAAGGACTCGCGCACGCCCTCGTGGCCGCGATAGATGCGCCTGTCGGCCCGCCGGGGTCCTCTATCCACTCAATCTCGGGATCGCACATCTGGGGGATCATTTCGGGCAGGGCGTCGAGCAGCGCATGTTTGTCCATCTCTTTAGCCCTCGGCGAACAGGCCCTCCAGGAACTCCACGTTCTCCTGCGACATCGCCTACTCCCGCCGCGCCGCAGCTTCGAGGGCCTCGGCGCGGTCGGAGAAATCCTTCTGCCAGAACACCAGGCCCCGCCGCAGCCTGAAGAGCTGGAAGGTCGGGATGTTCACCGGGACGCCGCTGCCCGTTCCATGTCCCCTGTACTGAATCGTGGCGAGAAGCTGGTCTCCCAGGTCGAGGAGCTCCTCGGGTTCCGCGTGAAAGTCCTCGAACGCGTCGATCATCTCTCGCCAGACCTCTGCGTAGCCGTCATGCCCGTGGCGAACCTCGTCCATGCCCGGAGGCCGCTGGTCAGGCGCGGGGCGATACTCGATGCCGGGGTCAAAGCCCAGAAGCAGAACGTCGAAGTCGCGACGATTGACGGCCCCCAGTCCGCGCCCGATGTAGCGGGTGAGGATGAGCCGCCGAAGCCGAGACTCCGGCGGCAGCCGCATCACGCGGTCGGCGATCAGGTGGTAAAGGGCGGGAAAGCGGACGTACAGGTGCTCGTCCACGGTCCGGCGCTGACTCGCTCTCTACTCGGCAGCGAGACGGGATACCGAACTCCGCGCACGACGTTTTCCTCCGACATCGCCCGCGCAGTATCTCGCGACGAGGGGAGGGTCGCGACCGCGTGGCGCGTGTTCCGACTACCGCCGCATGACTCGCCGCTTAAAAAACTCCCCCCAAGGAATGGAGCTATGAGCGAACGCCGACCCCTGGACCGAAATGAGATGGCTCAAGATTCTCGAGGAAATCATCCGAAATCCCGATACCAATCCCACGGCGCGCTGCACGGCGATCAGGACCCTGCTGGAAATCAAGCCGCCGGCACCCACCTCCGGCGCATGGGCCGAGTTGGATGAGCTGGCGCCACGACGCCGCAATGGACGAGCAGACCCGTGACGTTGCTGGAAGGACCTACTCCCGCAGCCCGGCGGCTTCGAGGACCTCCTCTTTGCTCCCCTCCGACGGGGGCCGCTCCGTCCACAGGCGCCTTGGTCAGCCCCCCAGATAGCGGGCGAGCGCGAAATCGTCTCCCAGGGTCGGGCCACCGGCCGTCCCAACCGCCACGATCTTGCCGTCGCCTTGGAGCGCCACCCCGTGACCGGCAGCCCCGTCCTCGCCGCCGAAGTCAGTCGTCTGCGTGCCATCGCCGGAGAAGCTCGGGTCGAGGGAGCCGTTAGGGTTGTAGCGGGCGATCGCGAAGTCACAATCGTTGGGACAGTTACTCCCGACGACGACGATCTTGCCGCTCGGCGTCGCCACTACCCCGCTGGCAAAACCGGCGAAGGCAGTGATCTGCTTGCCGTCGCCTGAGAAGCTGGTGTCAAGCGTCCCGTTGGGGTTGTAGCGGGCCAAAGCAAAGCCGCCGCCGCCTGAGGGCGTGGTCGTGCCGCCGACCGCGACGATCTTGCCGCCCTGTAGTGCCACCTGGCTCGCGAAGTCAATGGTCCCAAAGCCAGGAGGCCCGAAGGTGGTCGTCTGTCTGCCATCTCCGGAGAAGGTCGGGTCCAGGGAGCCGTTGGGGTTGTAGCGGGCAATGGCGAAGTCGTTACCGCCGCTGCCGACCACGACGATCTTGCCGTCATTCTGAATCGCCACCCCCGTCGCGCCTTGGTCGAAGAGGCCGAAGTCTGTCGTTTGCCTTCCGTCGCCGGAGAAGCTTGTGTCTAGGGTGCCGCTGGGGTTGTAGCGGGCGATGGCGAATACGCAGTTGTCGGCGCACTGAGTGCCGACGACGACGATCTTGCCGTTTGCCTGGATCGCCACCTCGAGCGCGCCTCGGCCCCCGGCGAAGTGGGTCGTCTGCTTGCCGTCGCCCGAGAAGCTCGGGTCGGGCGAGCCGTTGGGGTTGAAGCGGGCGATCGCGAAGTCGTCGCCGGTGGGGCCAGCGCGGCCGACCACGACGATCTTGCCGTTCGCCTGGATCGCCATCCCGAACGCCCGCTCGTCGCCTCCAAAGCTGAGCCTCTTTCTGCCGTCCCCGGAGAAGCTCGGGTCGAGCGAACCGTTCGGGTTGTAGCGGGCCAGGGCAAAGTCGTTCCCGGTGGCGCCTCCGGCAGCGGTGCCAGCCGCGACGATCTTGCCGTCTGCCTGAAACACAACGTCGCTGGCCCCGTCGTCGGCTCCGAAGCCGAAGTCGGTCATCTGCTTGCCGTCGCCGGAAAAGCTCGGATCGAGGTCGCCTGCGGCGGCGATGGCCACCGCCGAGAAGGCGAGGCTGACGATCACGACAACGATCACCACTCGCGAAGGCCGTGGAGTGAGATGAGAGAGAAGCTTTCGACGCATGGGACCTCCCTGGATGCGGTAGGCGGAGGCCAGGCTCGTCGGCGAGTCCGTCCGTCCGCCCAGAAGGACCAGCCTCTCACCGGAAGGGCGGAGAGTCAAACCTCCCTGCGACATCGCCGCGCAGTATCTCGCGGCGAGGGGCGCCCCGACGCCGCAACGGAAGAGCGGACGCGTGACCTTCCTAGGAGCCCTACTCCCGCAGTCCGGCGGCTTCGAGGGCCTCTGCCCTCGTGGGGTAGTCCCGCATGGTCACGGTCTTGCCATCACGCAACCGATAGAGCGAAGCAGACGTCATATCCATCTCGATCCCGCTGCTTTGGCCCCTGCCCGTATAGCGGACCATCACCAGGACGTATTCCCCGCCGAGGTCTTCGATGGAGAGAGGCTCGGCCCGGAACTGGTCGAAGCCGTCGAACAGATCGCGGGTCAGGAATCGGCGCATGGCTTCCCGCCCATGCACCGTCTCCACACCGAGCATCGGAGCGATCGCCGCGCTCCAGTCCACGTCCGGGTCCAAGCGGTCGAGCACGGAGTCGATGTCTCCACGGGCGAACGCGTCAAAGCCCCCGCGCAGTATCTCCACTGTCTCTCCTGCGACATCGCCTACTCCGAAAGCCCTGCCGCTTCGAGGGCCTGTTCCCGCGTCGAGAAGAACTGAAGTCGAATGACCTTTTTCCGTTTGAAGGTCCAGAGGTTGTGCAACAACCGCCGAGAGCTCGGCACCATCCCCGACCCGTCCCCGCTGCTCTTATCTGTCACCAAGACTCTGGTCGCCAACCGCGTGCTCAGTCAGACGTGCTGTATTCGAAGCTTTCCCAAGGCGTGAGCCAGCTTCGCCACAGCTCGAACCAGCCTTCGTGTCCCTGGAATCCGGTTCCCTTCCGGGAAGGCGGGCATGGAAGAGAAGTCAAGTTCCACCTCCGGGTCGAGGACATCGGCCATGAAGGCAAAGCCCATCGACCCGCTCGACGGCCTCGGAGAACGACGACGAGTGTGGACAGGGCCCCTCGCAGACGTACGAACTCGGTCGAGGCGAACGCTTCGAAGAATCGGTGCACAACCTCCACGTTCTCCTGCGACATCGCCTACTCCGAAAGCCCGACGGCTTCGAGGGCTTCCGCTCGGTCGTCGTACATCTCCATTCGCGCTGCGAGGCCATCCCTAAACGTCCACACCTGCGCGAGACGCATCTCCACCTCCGGGCTGCCGTGCTTGGTCTTGCCTCGCTGGCGGACGATTGCGACCACGTGATCCTCGGCGTCGACCATCTCCTCGATATCGATCGACCAGCTATTCGAAGGTGTCGACCCAGTCCGAGAGCCACTCGTTAGTTTCATCGACCCCGACGAAGGTCCCCGGACGCATTGCGCGTCGAAACGTCGTCGTGTCCGCAGACGAAGTCGGGATGGACATCGTCACGCAGCATCTCTCCGGTCTTCTCAACGTGGTCGTAGGCACGCCTGAATCAGCTCCACGTTCTCCTGCGACATCGCCTACTCCGACAGCCCCGCGGCTTCGAGGGCAGCTTCAGCGCTCGGCAAGAACTTCATCTTCACCACGCTCCCGCCCCGAAGCGTGAAGATGGTCCCCGAACGAAGCTCAAACGATGCCCCGCTTCCCTTTCCCCGCCCGCGCTCGTCCTCGACGACTACAACCTGGTCCTCGCCAGCTTCGCGGATCTCGATCGGCTCGAAGACGTATTCGTCCCAGGTATCCGAGTAATCGCGCCAGAAGTCGATCACGGCAACCTTGCCGTGGATGATCCCTTGGTAACCAGGGGTCATCGGGCGGATGTCGAGTTCGACCTCCTCGTCGAGAACGTCGAAGAACCGGCTTTGTCGCCGAAAAAACCCCGCACGATCTCCACGTTCTCCTGCGACATCGCCTACTCCGAAGCCCGGCGGCTTCGAGGGCCTGCTCCTTCGTCCAGTACTCGCGACCCCGCGCGACCTTCCCGTCGCGGATCGTGTAGAGGGCGGCGTAGGTCAGGTCGGTCTCGACGCCACTCAGCTTGGCGCGTCCACTGATCCGCACGACCGCGATGACCTGGTCCTCTCCCGCGTCGATCAACTCCACCGGCTCCGACTTGAAGTCATCGAACAGGTCGAGCCAGTCCTGCATGTAGGCGCGTATGGCGTCCTTGCCGTGCATCGGGCCCCGGTCATCGAGCGCACCCTCGGCCGCCCGGTAGTCGATGTCGTCCGCCAAGTACTCGAACCAGGCATCCAGGTCGCCACGGTTGAAGGCCACAGCCGCATCTCGAACGATCTCGACGTTCTCCTGCGACATCGCCCGCGCAGTATCTCGACAGCAGGGCGGCAACGGGAGCCCGGAAACGAACCGGGCTCCCGCGCAGTCGTCAGCTCAAGCCCGTGGGGTACCTGGAGGCATTGGTGCCTCCTCCTCGCCGAAGACGATGAGGCCGTAGACCACGTACACGCACAGGATGAAAACGGCGAGCGACCACCATGGGTAGGCACCGCCAATCGACAGCAGCGCGGAAAGCGCGCCAAGGCTGCCGGCGATGATCCCGATCACCCGACCATAGGTCCCGCCAGCGAAAAGCGAGAACCCTGCGGTGATCTCAATCAGCCCGAGGATGATCAGAACCCAGCCGAGCGTGTTGAGGTTGTCGAACACGAGCCTCACGTCGTTAACGAAGACATTCGCATTGCCCAGGGCGCCGATGCCATAGACGATGTTGATCACCCCCACAAACGACAGCAGGAAACCTGCGAATACAACGCGTCCGGCACCTCTCATGTTTGCTCCTTCCGTAGTTGCCGCCGCTCTCGTTTGCGGCGGCATGATGGCGAGGAACGAGTTCGAGGTCGTTGGGCACGATCCTATTACGTGGGCCATACCACGCCCCTGGGGATCAGGCGAGTTCTGCCGCCCCCGGATTCGTCACCCAAACGCTCGTGCAGCTTCGAGTCGCCGGCGCGAAGCGCCGCCCCGGGCGGAACCGAAGCCGCCGCCGCTCGACCCGGCGACCCGGAAGTTCCTGGGCGACTGCGAGGGATGGTGAGCTAAAGCCCGGTTCCTTCCCGATTCAGCTTTATCGCCCGCTCTGCTGCGACCAGTCCGTTGCTGGCTCCAACGCAGGCGTAGGATGGCATCGCCACCGACCCATGGAAGGAGACTCAGCATGGCATCCCAGAACGTCGTTCTCGTTCACGGCGGTTTCGTGGACGGCTCCGGCTGGGAGGGCGTCTACGACCTCCTGAAAAAGGACGGCTACGAGGTCAGCGTCGTACAGAATCCGACGCTTTCGCTGGAAGACGACGTGGCCGCCACCAAGCGGGTCATCGACGCGCAGGACGAGACCGGTGATCCTCGTCGGCCATTCCTACGGCGGAGCGGTGATCACCGAGGCCGGCAATGACCCCAACGTGGCGGCGCTTGTCTATATCGCGGCCTTCGCGCCGGACAAGGGCGAGTCGGTGAACACCCTGATTGGCGGCTTTCCCAAGGACGGACCTGCGCCGCCGATCCTGCCGCCGCAGGATGGATTCCTTCTCCTCGACCGGGAAAAGTTCCCCGATTCATTTGCAGGCGACGTGAGCGCAGACCAAGCGGCGTTCATGGCCGACTCGCAGGTGCCGTGGGGAGTGGGCGCCCTGGGCACAATCAGCGAGGCCGCGTGGGGGAACAAGCCAAGCTGGTACCTCCTCACGACCGAAGATCGGATGATCCCGCCCCCGGCCCAGCGCGAGATGTCCGGACGAGCGGGCGCAACCATTGAGGAGGCTGTCGCCAGCCACTCGGTCTATGTCTCGCAGCCGACAGCAGTGGCCGCACTCATCGAGAAGGCTGCTGCCGCGTCGTGAGATCAGACGGGATGAACTAGACGACCAACAACACCGAACCGCTTTCACCGACCAGGTCGGCGGGCAGAGGACCATCAGCGGATTCGGTCTCATGCCTGGGCATTCTGGGTGGCAGGCCGCCACAGCGCGGCACTGGTACCGGGACGCCTCCGCTCCCCGTTGAGCACGAGCAGAACGACTGACCCCGCACCTTCAGCAGGCAGCAAGCGGTTCTGCGGTTGAGTGGATTGCTTAAGGCCTGTTCAAGCATCTGATTGAATAAGTTGTGATGCAACCGGAACGGCGGACCAGCGTCGCGAGGCGGGTCAGCAGACGCGGACCCGGCTCATGGGTGCTGCTTTGGATCTGATCGCTGAATGCGGCGAACAAGGCGTGACTCTCCGCGCGTTGACCGATGCGGCCGAGGCCAACGTGGTCCGCGGTCAGCTACCACTTTGGCTCGCTGAAATCGCTCTGTGACGCGGCGATCGAGCATGCGCTGGAGCGCTACCTGAACGCTCAACAGGAAGCGGTGAGCGCGCTAGTCTCCGAGTCCACGCTCGAGAACGGCCCGCAGCGTTCGCTCGACCGATGATCAGCGCTCTGACTGCGGGAGGTCGGGAACTCGCCGTGATGCGCATCGTGGCGCGGGTCGGAATCGATCCTCCGGGAAGGATGGGGTCGGTTTTCCGCCAGGTTCGACCAGATCCGTGCCGATTGTCTTCGGGTGCTGAAGGCAAACGTTCCTGATGTCAAGGACAAAGAGCTGAACTTCCGCACCCGCTGCGTCGCTGGACTGTTGAATTGGTTGGTCCTCGCGCCCGTCGGGGCGGAGCTCAGGAATAGGTCCGAGAAGCAGGTCGAGCGACTGCTGGTCCCGGTGCTCGCCGGAACCTTCCGCGGCGCGGGCGCCGGCTGACCCAGCAGACGAACTCAGCGACCTGCCCTCGAGCAGGGATTGCCGCG
>CAVWKY010000012.1:0-158256 GCA_963755775.1 uncultured Actinomycetes bacterium
CTGCATGAGCGTGGGGAGGAACCCGGCCAGTGATGCGACGCGGGTGCAGTGGCCGTTTTCGTTTGATCGGGCGGCCCCGGCAGACGGCATGATCCCGCAGCGAGCTTCGGCAAGCACGGAACGGAGGCCGCATGGCTGGTCGCTTTGAGGGAACCGCGCGCATCGATCGTCCCATCGAGGAGGTCTTCGAGTTTCTCGCCGATGGCGAGAACGATCCTAAGTTCAGCCCAAGGGTGATCGAGATTGCGAAAACCAGCGACGGGCCTCCGGCCATCGGGACCACCTACGCGAGCACAGTCAAGGACGCGGGCATGAAGACCAATCGCGAATTCAAGCTGACACAGTTCGACCCGCCGACGCGGATCGGCTGGACGGAGCTCTCCAAGAACTTGGTGACTGCCCCCAAAGGCGGCTATGAACTTGCCCCGGACGACGGCGGGACACGCCTGACCGTTTACAACGAGCTGGAAGGGCACGGTCTCGGCAAGCTCCTCGCTCCCCTGGCGTTGCGCGCGGCGCGCAAGGACGCTGACGCATTTGCACAGCGGATCAAGCAGGCCGTCGAAGCGCCGGCATAGCGGCTGCGATCAGCCACTCGAAAAACCGGCGGGCAGACCGTGCCGGGCCCTCGACTCGTGTTTGTGACGCGGTTCGTCTAGCGCGGAAGGCCAGGTAGCGTCCCTGGTGTGAGCGCGAACGAATGACGCGCGGTGGACCCGCGGTCGCGGGCGATACTTCCCCTGCTTCCGAAGGCGTGGCATTCGGGAGCTCAGCCGGTCGCTGGGTGCTCGCGGTCGCCGTTTTGGGATCGGGGATGGCCTTCCTCGACGGCACTGTAGTCAACGTCGCCCTGCCCGATATCGGCCGCGACCTCAGTGCATCCACGAGCTCCTTGCAGTGGATCCTGAATGGCTATCTGTTGACGCTCGCGTCATTGATCTTGCTTGGTGGGTCGCTGGGTGACCGTCACGGGCGCCGGCGCATCTTCGTCATCGGGACCGGCCTGTTCACCGTGGCCTCATTGCTCTGCGCGATCGCGCCAAACGTGGAGCTCCTCATCGCCGCCAGGCTCTTGCAGGGAATCGGCGGAGCTCTCTCACCCCCGGGAGCCTGGCGATGATCGAGTCGAGTTTTCGCCCCGCCGACCGCGCGCCGGCGATCGGTGCCTGGTCGGGGCTGGGTGGGGTGGCAACCGCGCTCGGGCCGCTGATCGGCGGGTATCTGGTCGAGGCAGTGTCGTGGCGGGCGATCTTTCTGATCAACCTCCCGCTCGGCCTCCTCGTCATGGCGCTGGCCAGCCGCCACGTGCCCGAGACCCGTGATCCGACCGCGAGCGGGCATCTCGATTTTGCCGGCGCGACCTTGGTGGGGCTCGGGCTCGCCGGGACCACATACGCTCTGATTGAGGCCCCCGGCAGGGGCGCCTCGGCGCCGATCCTGCTGGCCGGCGCAGGGGGCGCAGCGGCCCTGGTCGCCTTCCTGTATTGGGAGCACCGAAGCCGAAACCCAATGATGCCGCTCGGGATCTTTTCCTCGCGGCAGTTCAGCGCCGCCAACCTGGTCACGTTCGTTGTCTACGCGGCGCTGGGCGGCGTCTTCTTCCTGCTCGTCGCCTTCCTGCAGGTCTCGCTCGGTTATTCACCGATCGCTGCCGGAGCCGCGTCGCTGCCGATAACCGCGCTGATGCTCCTGCTATCGGCCCGGTCGGGGGCCCTCGCCCAGCGCATTGGCGCGAGGATTCCGCTCACCATCGGCCCGCTGGTCATTGCGATGGGGCTGCTGTTGATGACGCGGATAGACCCCGGCGATAGCTACGTCTCAAGCGTGCTGCCGGCCGTGATCGTCTTCGGGCTCGGCCTCACGCTGGTTGTGGCACCCGTGACGGCAACGGTGCTCGCCTCCGCCGATGCTCGCCACTCAGGGATCGCCTCAGGGATCAACAACGCCGTCGCCCGCGTTGCTGGTCTGCTTGCTGTCGCGGTCCTGCCCTTGATCGCTGGGCTCACCGGGGACCGCTTCTATGACCCGACGGCGATGACCGACGGGTTCCACGTGGCGATGGTGGCTTGCGCAGTGCTCGCCGTGCTGGGGGCAATCTTGGCCTGGTTGACGATCTCGAGCACCGTGCTCGAGGCGGTTCCCGCGGCCGACGGGGAGACTCCGGAGCGCGCGGCGACGGACTATTCGTGCGCGGTCGCCGGCACCCCACTGCGCCCGGCGCGCGAGGCACGTTGTACGCCGTCGGCCGGCGACGGATCACCGGACACTAGGGCTCCCGTTGGAGCAGGGGCTGAAGACGGCTAAGCCGGAGGCTCTGAAACCGTGTCCTCTTCCTGGATGGGCGCGGGTGGTTTCGAACCACCACCCTCTCGCGTGTGAACCGCGTTCTAGGGCGGGGTTCGGCCGAAGAGGTCGTCCCTTTCGGCGGCCATACCGCGTGTGATCGTCGCAGTGGTCAACCGTCACGCGGACTGGGCGGCGATTGCAGGAGCACACGAGGCCAGTTCGTAGCTGCCCGGCATATCGCGGCGGAGTGCGACGAAGGCGATGCCGCCGGCGATCAGGGGAAGCCAGAAGAGGATCACGCGGTAGGCGAGCACCGCCGCGGCGGTGCCCGCGGCTGGCGCCCCATACACGACTAGCGTTCCGATGAGCCCCCCGTCTATGCCCCCGATCCCGCCCGGAATCGGCAGCAGGCCGCCGAGTTGACCGATCAGATAGCCCATCAGGATGACCGTGAGCGGGACCGACAGGCCGAAGGCATGGAAGGTCGCCCAGAGGACGGCGTTGTCGAACGCCCAGTAACCAATCGACCCCGCCAGGACGCGGCTGTTTCCCGAGCGCAGGATCCGAAGCGCCTCAGCCGTGCCGTCGATGATCGCGAGCCGCGATGCGGCGAGCCCACGGCGAAGGCGGGTGTCCTCCGGACCTGGGGCTCGGCCCGGGCCTAGGCGTGGAAGCGCGGCGACCGCGACGATGGTCAACGTCGCCATGACCGCCGGAAAGGCGGTCAGCCAGAGGGACAGCTGCGGGCCGACCAAGCCGAGCGCCATCACCGTCCCGAGCACCGCGACCGCGAGGAAGTTGACACCGCTCTTGATCAAGAAGAACGCGACGGAGCGGCGGGCGATCCGCTGGCCGTCCATGCCGCCCCGGTGAAGCACCCACGCACCGAGTGCCAGCCCGCCCGCGCCGCTGGCAGGAACGAGTGAGCCCATCGCCAGCTCCGACCCACCGATCTGCCAGCTTCGCCTCCAGTTCAACCCGGCGCAGAAGATCGGCCCGAACATGACCACGTAGGAGGCGAAGGAGAGTCCCTCGAGGAGTGTCGCCAGGACCAGCCAACCCGGGGTCGCGCCCGCGAGCTGATCACGGACCTCACCGAGCCCCGGTGCAAATAGGAAGATCGCAACGAGAACCCCGAGCGCTGCGATCG
Source organism: uncultured Actinomycetes bacterium (assembly GCA_963755775.1). GTDB lineage: Bacteria > Actinomycetota > Thermoleophilia > Solirubrobacterales > 70-9 > AC-56. Next base: position 3,437 of record CAVWKY010000012.1, read on the forward strand.
CCTGGAGCGCGCGGCGGCGAAGAGTGCGCAGCTGAAACTCCCGCGGCAGCTCGGCCGGCGAAGGCGTCGAAATCCTGATGTCGCGTTCGGTGGCGATGCCTTGATGGTGCTATGTGCCCGAAAGGAGTTATGGCTGGCGGGCCATATGCGTGCGGCCAGCAGCTTGCCGATCGAGGCCTTCCCTCGCCACGGCCGGCTTTTGACCGGGGCTCTAGCTGATGTCGCAGCTGCCAGCCGACACCGTACGGGCGTGGAGGCAGAAACGCGTTTGTGCTGACAGCCCCATGGGTGCGGCCCTGCCGTTCGTTGGAATCCACGCGATCGCCCGCGCAGCGGTACTGTCTCGCGGTGGACTCTGAGCGCGCACGCCAACTGCTGGCCCGCGAGCGGGAACGAATCGAGGGAGCTATCGCCGACCTCCGCCGCGAGGCACCAGCGGAGGCCGACAGCCAGATCGAGTCCGGCGACGAGGGCGACGAGGGCCTCTACCAGGACGAGTTCGAAGCGAGCCGCACCAGGGATTACGAGCAGCAGCTCGCGGCTTTGGAGCGGGCCGAGGCCCGGCTCGCTGCCGGGACCTACGGACTCTCGATTTCGAGCGGGGATCCGATTCCCGACGAGCGACTCGAGGCTTTTCCGACCGCCGAGCGCACGGTCGAGGAGGAGCGCAAGGTCCGCTCCGATTGAGCGCTTGGGGACCGACAGAACGCAGCTGGCTCGCCCGCGAACAACCCCCTAGCAGGCGTTTCTCGGGCATGGGCGCGGCCGGTTTCGAACCAGCGACCTCTCGCGTGTAAAGCGGCTGGAGCGCCTCAGCGGTTGTCGCATGTGAGCGGAAGCCTGACCTCCAGTGAGGTCCCCGCCCCGTTCGTCTTCTCGCTGCCCTTCCTCTAGCTTTCGAACCTGCTCATCCTGATCGCCGCGCTGGGTTCGGTGAGCGGCGGGCGGTGAGTAACGTTGAACGGGTGTCCGAGGGCCCGTCGAGTCCGCTACCACCGGTCGAAAGTCGCGATCACGCCACGGGTTCCGACTCCCCCAGCGTGACGTTGGTCGAGTACGGGGACTTCGGATGTCCGTACTGCTTCGCAGCCAGTGTGCCGGTGAGGTCGCTCTTGGATCGCTTCGAGGCCCTTTGCCTCGTCTGGCGGCACTCCCCCGACCCCGAGCTGCATCTCGGAGCGGACCTTGCGGCGGAGCTCTCCGAGCTCGCCGCGGTCCACGGAAAGTTCTGGGATGCACACTCGCTGTTACTCGCCGGGCGGGAGAAGTTCACGCATGAGGATCTGCTCTCGACGGCGGAGCGACTCGAGCTGGATAGGCATGAGGTGGAGACGGCACTCGGCGAGCGTGCCTTTCGCGAGCGCGTTCTCGAAGACGTCACCGGAGGCAGAGAAGCGGGCGTCCGCGGCACCCCGACCTTCTTCGTGAACGGGAAGCGGCTCGAAGGGCATTGGCGCCAGCTCGCGCAGATCATTCCGGCCAAGATCGCGGGTCGAAATGGTGATTGACACGGGCCAGCCGATCGGTACAGGGGTTCCCGAGACGGTTGAGCGCGACGGAGCATTTCCGCGTCTCGACGATGACCAGCGGGCTCGGTTGCGGGGGCTCGGCCGTGGTCGTAGGGTGGAGCCAGGCGAGGTCCTATTCGCCGCCGGGGATGAGAGCAGCGACTTCTTCGCGATCGAATCGGGTGCGGTGGCGATTGTCCAAGGCCTCGGGAAGGAGAACCGGGTCATCGCGGTCCATGGGGCCCACCGCTTCCTCGGCGAGCTCAGCCTGATCGCCGGACAACGCCTGTACCTCTCCGGAGTGGTTCGGGACGCCGGGGAGGTGATCCAGGTGCCCCTCCAAAAGCTCCGAGAGATCGTGGATGAGGACAAGGCCCTGAGCGATCTGATCCTCGGCGCATTCATCGCTCGGCGCTCGATTCTGATCGACGTCGGGACGGGTACGAAGCTGATCGGCTCGCGCTTCTCGCCTGACTCTCGTCGCCTACGCGAGCTCCTGGCGCGGAACAGGATGCCCTACCAATGGATCGATCTCGACGACGATGAGGATGCCGAGGCCTTGCTCAGCGCTCTCGCCATCGACCCCGACGAGACACCAGTGGCCATCACCGGCGGAGGGGAGGTTTTGCGCAATCCGAGCAATGCTGACCTCGGACGAGCCATCGGCCTTGGGTCCGCGGGCTCGCCGCCCCCGCTGTGCGACGTCGTCGTCGTGGGTGCTGGCCCAGCCGGGCTTGCTGCAGCCCTCTATGCGGCTTCAGAGGGCCTCGATATCCAGGGCGTTGAGGCGATCGCCTCGGGTGGCCAGGCGAGTACGTCGGCCCGGATCGAGAACTACCTCGGCTTTCCGGCCGGTGTCTCCGGCAGCGAGCTGACTCAGAGAGCGACGGTGCAGGCGGCCAAGTTCGGCGCGCGCTTGAACGTGCCGGCGGCAGCGGTAGCTCTGAGAAGCGAGCCCGGGAAGCACGAGATCGAACTCTCGAACGGTGAGATCGCGACTGGCCGAACCGTGGTGATCGCGACGGGGGCGCAGTATCGGCGTCTCGATGTGCCAGGGCTGGAGGAGTTCGAGGGCGGCGGCGTCTACTACGCGGCGACCCAGACCGAGGCGCAGCTGTGCGCCGGCGATCCGGTGGTGATCGTGGGGGGCGGCAACTCCGCCGGCCAGGCGGCGATGTTCCTCTCCCAGAGAGCCGCCCAATGCCGCCTGCTGATCCGCAGCGGTGACCTCGGCAAGTCGATGTCGCGCTATCTCGTCGATCAGATCGAACGCAACGGCGCGATCGAGGTCGTCAAGCATTCGCAGGTGGTCGAGCTACACGGTGAGGGGGAGTTGGAGGCTGTGACCATCGCCGACACCCGGTCGGATGAGCGTTCGCGGTCGTCGGCTCGCGCGCTGTTCGTCTTCATCGGTGCCTCGCCGCACACTGACTGGCTCCAGGATCAGCTCGCCACGGACCGCGCCGGGTTCCTGCTGACCGGTAGAGATGTCGATGGCGACGACCTCGCCGAGTACAACAGCGAGCGACCGCTCTTCCTGGAGACGAGTCGGCCGGGGATCTTCGCGGCGGGCGATGTCCGCTCGGGTTCGATCAAACGGGTCGCCTCTGCGGTCGGCGAAGGCTCGATGGCGGTGCGACTGATCCATCAACGATTGGCCGCACCTGTGGGAGCGGCCGCGTGAAGGGGTGAATCCAATGCCTGCTTGTACCCATCTCGATCACGTCCAGATCACACGGCTTCCCGAGGCAGTCGACGGCTGCGAGGAGTGCCTGGCAGAGGGCCAGCCCTGGTTGCACCTGCGGATCTGCCTCGAGTGCGGACAGGTTGGCTGCTGCGACGATTCACCCAACCGTCACGCCACCGCTCACGCACAAAGCAGCGGCCACCCGATCATCCGCTCGCTGGAGCCTGCCGAGGACTGGTCGTGGTGTTTCGTCGACGACATCCCACTTCTGATCGAGGGGCTCGAAGGCGAGACCCGCATCCCGCCGTCCCCGCTTGGCGGATGAGAGCCTCGATCAGCTTCTGAATGGCGGCGTGAAGGTGTCCTCCAGCTGGCCCGCCCTCTCCTACGAGGCCTGGAGCGAGACCTGCGACACGCTTCATGCCCACACCCAGATCCTCGGCAAGCTCGCTGTGAAGCTCGCACCTCCCGAGCCACAGCTTCAACACACCGCGCTTGCGCTGACCGCGCGCGGTTGGGAGACGCCGACAATGCCGGCGCCTGATGGCTCGGGCGCGATCGTCGCAGCGCTCGACCTGCGAACCCATGAGGCAACGATTGATCACAGCGACGGGCGTGAAGCGCGGATCCCGCTGACGCCGCACCGGCCGGTGGCAGACGTAACCCGCGACGTGCTGGGGGAGGTTGGGCGCCTGGCTGGAGCCATCGAGATCAATCCAACTCCTCAGGAGGTTCCGTGGAAGGTTCCGCTGGACGAGGACTCCGAGCACGCGACGTACGAGTCCGATCAGGTCGAGTCCTACTTCACCGCCGCTACGCAGGCGGCGTTCGCGCTCGCAGAGTTCCGTGCGCCCTATCGCGGGCGCTCGACGCCGGTCAACGCCTGGTGGGGAACGTTCGACCTCGCCGTGTCCTTCTTCTCGGGGAAGCCGGTCGATCCACCGTCGGACGACTACATCATGCGTAACTCAGGGGACGCTGAGCAGATCTCGATCGGCTGGTGGCCGGGCGACCAGAAGTATCCGAGGGCGGCCTTCTTCGCCTTGGCGTATCCACAGCGCGATGGCTTCGCGGATGCCGAAATCGATCCCGTCGCCGCTCACTGGGATCCGGAACTTGGAGAGTTCGTGCTGGATTGGGAGGACGTCCGTTCCGAGGTCGACCCCCGCGGGTTGGCCCTTGATTTCGCCCACGCGGCCTTTCAACACGCCTGCGCGGTATGCGAGTGGGATCCGGAGCTCGCCGGCAGCGCAAAGGGCACTCCGCCGCCCGTCCATTGACAAACCAGCCCTAGCCGGCCCTGCGGAGCATGGGCGCGGCTGGTTTCGAACCAGCGACCTCTCGCGTGTGAAGCGGCGATCCTGAGGAGCTCAGAACCGCATCGAAAGCGGTAAGCGCCGCTATCTGCCCCGGTACCTTCAGCCCGCGGATCACCAGGGATTATGCGCGATTACCGGGGATTCGGGCAGAGAGTGCGGATTCTGCCCAGACCGAACGCGTGCCTGGCCGTTAGGCGGGACGCGTGGGTTCGTTAAGCCGGACTCTGGAAGGCTCGGGCGGCTAGCCGAGAATGTTGACCGCGCGCGCAGTCCGGGCAGCGACTCGCGTCGCGCGCCCACGCCCTCTGAGGATCGGTTGCCATCCGCGATCGCCGAGGCTAGTGTGGGCTCAGGACAGCGCGACGGACTACTTGACCTCCAGCACTTTGCGCTGTCTATAGCTCACTGCTACTTGAGCTCCGGAGAGTCGGAGCGGCGACATGTAACCGCTTACTGCCCCACCGCCACCGCCGAGTCCGTGAGCTCGAACACGACCACCGCCGCGGCGACGTTGTGGATCCAGTTCCGGCAGTTAAAGACGAGGTTGCCGCAGAAGAAGGGCCCGTAGATTCGGTCCCGGAGCAGCGCCACGGCGCTCAGATTTCCAGCCGCGTCTCTTCGAGGTCGAGGTCGCGCTCCACCCGGCGCATGATGTCGGCCGAGATCAGGCCCTCGTTTCGCATCCGCACGATCGCCGCCCGCTGGGCCTCGATCACGTCGTGCATCAAGCGCTGGTAGGCGAGCGAACGGTCGACGATCCCCTCTTGGTCTTCGAGGTCGCCGCGCAGGGTGGCGAAGCGACGGCGGCGGAACGTGTATTGGGCTCGCAGCCGCCCGACCGTGTCCTCGCGCGTCCACTCCTCCTCAGCGAGCCCGTCGAGCGCCTCGAGTGCCGCCTCGGCGGCAGCGATTCGGGCCGCGTGCTCCTCGCCCTCCTCCTCCGTGCCGTCGTCAACCACCCCCAGCCGGCGGATCATTGTGGGCAGCGTCAACCCCTGGACGACGACCGTGAACAGGACGACGCAGTAGGCGAGGAAGATCACCAGGTCGCGCTCGGGGAACGGCGCGCCCGCGTCGGTCTCGAGCGGCAGCGCGAGCGCCGCCGCGAGCGAGACCGCGCCGCGCATCCCGGCCCAGCCGACGACCACCCGCGGGGCGGCGCCGACCCGTCGCTCGACCTGGCTCGGGCGGCGGTCGAGCGCCCGGAGGATGTACGGGATCGTGAATAGCCAGAGGAACCGGGTTCCGACGACCACGCCGATCGTGGCCGCTGCGTAGCCGGCGAGGGCGGCCTCGTCGATTTCCGCGACCGCGTCGAGGATGCTCGGGAGCTGGAGGCCGATGAGCACGAAGAGGACTGCGTTGAGCAGGAACACGATGAGCTCCCAGACCGCGAACCCCTGGATCCGCATCTGGGCGGTCGAGATCTGGGGCGCGAGCCAGCCCAGGTAGATCCCGGTGGTGACCGCAGCAAGCACACCCGAGACGCCGAGCGCCTCGGCCGGCAGGTAAGCCGCGAAGCCGCTGAAGATCGAGATCGTGATCTCGACCGGAATGTCGTCGAGCCGCCGCCTGACCTCGGCGATCGCGGCCCCAACCACCAGCCCGATCGCGATCCCGCCGACCACCGCCACCACGAAATCGACCGTGGCGTCGAACAGCGAGAATCCTGCCGCCGATCGCGGCGGCCACCGCGACTCGGTATGCGATCAGCGCCGAGGAGTCGTTGAGCAGGCTCTCCCCCTCGACCAGATTCACCAGACGGCGCGGGGCGCCGAGCTGGCGCGCGATCGCGGTCGCGGCCACCGGGTCGGTCGGCGAGACGATGGCGCCGAGAGCGAACGCGACCGCCCAGGGCAGGCCAATGAGCTCGTGGCCGACTACCGCGACCGCACAGGTCGTAGCCAGCACCAATCCGATCGAGGTCAGCGACAACGCGCGGGCGCTGGCGCGCAGCGTCCGCAGATCCGCGAAGAAGGCCGCCACGTAGAGCAGCGGCGGCAGGAAGATCACCAGCACCAGGTCGGGGTGGAGCTCGACGTCGGGGACGCCGGGCAGGTAGCCGAGCGGAATCGCCCCGAGCACGAACACGATCGGGTACGGGATGCCGAGCAGCCGAGCGATGACGCCCAGCGTCGGGATCGCGACGCACAGGCCGAGGATCAGGAGCTCGGTGTCGTGCACAGTCAATCGTTTTCGCGCCCAGGCTCCGCTGGCCGGTCCACCCGGGCCAGGTCAAGCGGTGCTGCCGGACCCGAACGCCGACGCCCCCGCCGCGTAGGCGTCGGCACCAGCCGCCGAGCCCGTCAGGACTGCAGGAAGGCCAGCAGGTCAGCGTTGATCGTCTCGGCCTCCGTGGTCGGGGAGCCGTGCGGGAATCCTTTGTACGTCTTCAGCGTCCCGTTCTGCAGGAGCTCGGCGGACAGTGGTCCGGAATCGGCGTAGGGGACGATCTGGTCGTCGTCGCCGTGCATCACCAGGACCGGCACCGTGATCTTCTTGAGGTCCTCGGTGAAATCGGTCTGGGAGAAGGCGACGATGCCGTCGTAGTGTGCCTTCGCCCCGCCCATCATTCCCTGGCGCCACCAGTTCTCGATGATCGCTTCCGAGGATTCCACGCCGGGCCGGTTGAAGCCATAGAAGGGGCCGGACGCGAAGTCCCGGTAGAACACGGACCGATTGGCGGCAAGCTGGGCCTGGAGGTCGTCGAACACGCTCTTCGGCAGGCCGCCGGGGTTGGCGTCGGTCTGCACCATGAGCGGCGGCACCGCATCTATCAGTACCGCTTTAGCCACGCGGCTCTCACCGTGTCGGGCGATGTAGTGCACGACTTCGCCGCCACCGGTGGAGTGTCCGACGTGGACGGCGTCCTTGAGATCGAGATGGGCAGTCAGCGCAGCTAGGTCATCGGCATAGTGGTCCATGTCGTGACCGTCGCTGGTCTGCGTGGAGCGTCCGTGCCCGCGCCGGTCATGGGCGATGACGCGGTAGCCCTGCTGTAGGAAGAACAGCATTTGGGTATCCCAGTCGTCGGCGGAAAGCGGCCAGCCATGGCTGAAGACGACCGGTTGGCCCGAGCCCCAGTCCTTGTAGAAGATCTCGACGCCGTCATTCGTGGTGATCGTGCCCATCAGCCTTCTCCTCGTGCTTGTCGTCGGCAGGTCCCGACACCCTTGCACGAGCAGGCGTACCCGTGAGCCCGCCGATCGCTATCGCCTGCAAGCAGCAGTGGAGCCCGAGGCCGGATACTCCTTTGGGCAGAGAAGCTTCTTTTAAGTTGGTGGTGGCACGTCGCGCCTGGGCCTCCTTGTCCAAGAAGCCCCTGCTTACAAAGCCTTTTAGGAATGGGCACGGCTGGTTTCGAACCAGCGACCTCTCGCGTGCGAAGCGGCGATCCTAAGGAGCCCAGAAACCGCATCAACAAGCGGTATGGGCCGCTACCTGTCCCGGTAGCTTCGCCGTGCGGATTACCAGGAATTACGCACGATTGCCGGGGATTCGGGCGACTCTGACCGAGTACGGGCACGCAGATGTCCGCTCACCCGCTGAGCCTCCGCCGCGACCAGTGGTCGGATTTCGGAGGCTGCTCGCGCTCGATGTCCTGGCGGTTGTCGGCGTCTTCGGCCTGGACGGCGTGCGCTCCCTCGATCACCTCGTCGAGCTGACCGACCGGGAAGACCACGGCGCCAGAGGAATCGGCAAACACATACTGGCTGGGTAAGACCCCGACGCCATTCAGAACGACCGGGACGTTCGCCTGGAACGGCGTCACCTCCCCGCCGCCCCACTTGGTCGCCTCGCCGGCGCAGTAGGCGGCAAAGTCGTAGTCGGCGAGCGTCTCGAAGTCGCGCAGGCGACCATCCGTCAGCACACCCGCGCAGCGGTGGTCCTGGAGTCGCGAGAGCTTGGTCCCGCCGCCCATCGAGACCTCCGGATAGCCGTTGCTCGCGAGCACCACAACCTTCCCCTCCGGCTCCCCATCGACCGCCTCATAAAAGAGGTTCGCAAGGTTGTAGGTGTCGGGATCGAGCCCCGCCGAGCAAGTCGGGTAATACGAGATGGTCACCGCCGGGCCGAACAGCACCCGTCCTGGCGTCGGGCTGACAAGGTCGAGCAGGTGGCAGCGGTGCCGGTGCAGACGGCCAATCGCATCCACCAGGTCCGCTGTCCTTAGCCCCTCGACGGAAGGCACTTCTGCACCATACGCCTAGGGGACAGCGCGCCCGACCGGGCTCGAACGAGTTACCTTCGGTTCATGGCGTCAGGGGTTGGCGCCAACGACTACTGACGAGTCGAATCCTGGGTTGCGCCGGCGCGCGCTAACTGGCGGCCCACGTTCGGCGAGGGTCGCGGCCAGGTTCTAGGCGGCCTTCTCGCGGTGCGGCAGCTTCCACTCAGGCCGCACGAAGTGGCACGTGTAGCCGTTAGGGATCCGCTGTAGGTAGTCCTGGTGTTCGGGCTCGGCTTCCCAGAACGAGTCGGCCTCGCTCACCTCGGTAACCACCTTGCCTGGCCAAAGGCCCGAGGCGTCGACATCGGCGATCGTCTCCTCGGCGACCTGGCGTTGATCTTCGCTCGTGTAGAAGATCTCCGAGCGATAGCTGGTCCCGACGTCATTGCCCTGCCGGTCCTTCGTGGTCGGGTCATGGATCTGGAAGAAGAACTCGAGGATGTCCCGATAGGAGATCCGCTCGGGGTCGAAGACGATCTCCACTGCCTCGGCGTGGCCGTCGTGGTTCTGGTAGGTGGCATTGGGGACGTCCCCACCCGTGTACCCGACCCGCGTCGAGATCACGCCATCACGCTTGCGCAGCAGCTCCTGCGCGCCCCAGAAGCACCCTCCAGCAAGGATCGCCGTCTCGGTCTGGTCCGTCATCGCGCCGCTCCTTCGATCGGGGTTCAATCGAGCTTAGCCTCGCATGGGAAGCGGCCGTTCTGCGCGACGGATCGCCGTGGGATTACTCACGTTGTAGGGATTCGGACAGGAAGCGGACATCCTGCCTGAGGCGTCCTATGTCGCTCTCGGGAGGCCCGGCCTTGTGTCGTGGCTAGGCCCCGCCAGCAGGAGTAGTGTGCGACTGTCCCCATCAGAGGAAGATCGTGGTTTCCCGCCCTCAGAACGGAGGTTGTCATGGCCACTACCGCCGAGACCGGCGCCGACGTACGCCCTTTCCAGGTCGAGATTCCCGAAGAGGAGCTCGCTGACCTCCGCCGCCGGATCGAGGCGACGCGCTGGCCTTCTAAAAAGAGCTCGTTGCAGACCGCTCCCAGGGCGTGCAGCTGGCGACGCTGCAGGAGCTCGCCCGTTACTGGACGACCGATTACGACTGGCGCAAGGTGGAGGCGAAGCTCAACGCGCTCCCGCAGTTCACGACCGAGATCGACGGGGTCGAGATCCACTTCATCCACGTGCGGTCGGCGCACGAGGACGCATTGCCGCTGATCATGACGCACGGCTGGCCCGGCTCGGTAATCGAGCTGCTCGAAACCGTCGGCCCGCTGACCGACCCGACCGCGCACGGCGGCAGCGCCGGGGACGCGTTCCACCTGGTGGTGCCGTCATTGCCCGGTTACGGGTTCTCCAGTGAGCCGACCGAGCTCGGTTGGGACGCCGCCCGCACCGGGCGTGCGTGGGCGGAGCTGATGCACCGCCTCGGCTACACCCGCTACGTCGCCCAGGGGGGCGACGTGGGCGCCCTCGTCACCGACCTGATGGGTCGTCAGGCGGTCGAGGGTTTGGTCGGCTACCACCTGAACCTGCTTACGGCGGTGCTCGCGATCGGCGATCAACTGCCCAAGGAATCCGAACAGGAACGCGCAGCGGCCGCGGCGGTCGCGACGTTCAGGGAAGAAGGCTTCGGCTACTTCCTCGAGATGGCAACGCGGCCGCAGACAATCAGCTACGCCCTGCTGGATTCACCCGTCGCGCTGGCGGCCTGGTTGCTGGACCACGACACGGACAGCTACTACAAGATCTCCCGCGCGTTCGTCGACGGCGAGCCGGTGGGCAATCTCACCCGGGACACCATCGTCGACAACATCACGCTGTACTGGCTGACCGGCACCGCAGCGTCGGCGGCCCGGTCGTACTGGGAGGACGCACGAGCGCTGGCCGCATCGCTTGCGAGCGGCCAGCCTCCTCCGCCGGTCACCGTCCCGGTCGGCTTCACCGCGTTCCCTGGCGAGATCTGGGCTACCCCGCGCAGCTGGGTTGAGACGGTCTACCCCGGTCTCGCCTACTTCAACGAGGTCGACAGGGGCGGCCACTTCGCCGCCTGGGAGGAGCCGGAGCTCTTCTCCACCGAGGTGCGGGCAGCATTCAGGTCACTGCGCTAACGACGCCATTGTGCGCGTACTCGCACCGGACGATCGGGGCGCATCGATACAACCTTCCGCAGGAAGCCCTGGAACTTCCGCGGAGGCCGCTCCCCAGGGGGAAGGTCGCGGGGCGTGAGCCGCCGTTCGCTCGTCTGCGCCGAACTCCCATGGGCTCCTAGAGTCTCGACCCGGGCGCCCGCCCGGAGCTCGGCCGTCGCGTGGCCGAGCTGATCCCCCGAGCCCAGTTCGAGGTGATGGAAGAGGAGTCCCACCAGCCCTTCCAGGAGGTTCCGGACAAATGGAACGCCCGCGTCGACGCCTTCTGGCGGGAGGTGGAGACCTCCAGCTGAGCTACTTGGCTGCTCCCTTCGCGTGAAAGCGAGAGAGAGCACCAGCTCCCGCGAGAACAAGCCACTCCCTGAGACTCGAGCGCCCCGAGGTCAGCGGAGGATGCGCTGAAACTACATCGGCCTGATCACCGCCGCATGGGAGATCGACAAGTCAAAGGGGAGACGCGTGAAGCGCGGGGCGAGCTAGAGTGAGCGACCTGGCCCCCGACTCGTCCGCTGAGAGCTCGCCGCCTCGGAAGGCGGACCCGTCGGGCTGGCGCGTGGATCCGGCGCCCGACGGACGCGGATCCCCGCCCGAGGCCAAGCCGCCGATGATCCCCCGGAGCTGGCGGTTCGTCGCGATCCTGCTCGGGCTGCTGGCGGTCAACCTCGTGATCTCGTTCGTCACCGGCGGCCCCGCGGAGCGCGAGCGGGTGCCCTACCAGCCGTTCTTCGTCGATCAGGTCGAGGCCGGCAACGTCAGCGAGATCAGCTCGCAGGAGGACTCGATCGAGGGCGAGCTGAAGAGCGAGGCGACCTACGACCCGCCCGGCGACGCCGAGCCGGTGACGGTGACGGGCTTCGAGACCGAGGTTCCCGCCTTCATCGATCGCGCCGAGCTCACCAAGGTGCTCGACCGGCAGGACGTCGTCATCAACGCCAAGGCGCCGGACGAGGGCCGGTCGCTTTGGTCACGCTCCTGCTCGGCTTCCTCCCGACGATCCTGCTCGTGGCGTTCTTCATCTGGCTTTACCGCCGCCAGAGCCGGGCGGGAGGGGGCGGCGTGCTCGGCGGCTTCGGCCGCTCCACCGCGCGGCGGCGTCAAGCCCGGCGAGCAGGACCGAGTCACCTTCGACGACGTGGCCGGGATCGATGAGGCCGAGGACGAGCTCGTCGAGGTCGTGGACTTCCTGAAGAACCCGCAGCGCTACACGAAGCTCGGCGCGCGGGTCCCGCGCGGCGTGCTGCTCTACGGGCCGCCCGGGACCGGCAAGACGCTGCTGGCCCGCGCGGTCGCGGGCGAGGCGGACGCCGCCTTCTTCTCCCTGTCGGCCTCGGAGTTCGTCGAGGCGATCGTGGGCGTCGGCGCCTCGCGCGTGCGCGACCTGTTCAAGCAGGCCAAGGAGGCGGCGCCGGCGATCGTCTTCATCGACGAGCTGGACGCGATCGGCCGCTCGCGCTCCGGCAACGTGGGCGGGATCAGCGGCGGCCACGACGAGCGCGAGCAGACGCTCAACCAGATCCTGACCGAGATGGACGGGTTCGAGCCCGGCACGAACGTGATCGTGCTGGGCGCTACGAACCGCCCCGAGATCCTCGACCCCGCGCTGCTGCGCCCGGGGCGGTTCGACCGCCGCATCGCGGTCCAGCCGCCCGACCGCAAGGGCCGCGTCGAGATCCTGAAGATCCATACCCGCTCGGTACCGCTCGCGCCCGAGGTGGACCTCGACCGAATCGCGGCGTCGACGCCGGGTGCGACCGGCGCCGACATCGCGCTGCTCGTGAACGAGGCGGCGCTGTTCGCCGCGCGCCGCGATCACGCCGCCGTGGAGCAGCGGGACTTCACCGACGCGATCGAGAAGATCATCCTGGGCGCCGAGCGTCAGGTGGTGATGACCGACGCGGATCGCGAGCGCACCGCCTATCACGAGTCCGGCCACGCGCTGGTCGGAATGCTCACACCCGGCGCCGACCCGGTGCGCAAGGTCTCGATCATCCCTCGCGGCCAGGCGCTGGGCGTCACGCTCGCGACTCCGGAGAGCGATCGCTTCAACTACGCCCGCGACGAGCTCCTCGCGAAGATCAAGGTCGCACTCGGCGGACGCGCGGCGGAGAAGATCGTCTTCGACGACATGACCACGGGCGCGGAGTCGGACATCCAGAACCTCACCCAGACCGCCCGCGGCATGGTCGGGCGATGGGGGATGAGCGACGCGATCGGCGCGGTCGCCGTCACGGACGGCCGCCAGGACGGCGCGTTGCTGCCCGGCGCGGTACCGGCCTCGACCGCGACCCAGCAGCTGGTCGACGAGGAGGTACGGCGAATCGTCGACGAAGCCGAGCACGAAGTGATCCAGCTGCTCGAGCGCGAACGTGGACGGCTCGAGGCGCTGGCCCGCGCGCTGCTGGAGCGCGAGACGCTCGACCAACCGGAGGCCTACGAAGTTGCGGGCGTCGAGCTGCCGGAGATCAACGCCGAGGAGGAGGCCAGGGCCGCCGGGGCTACTACGGCAATCAAGTGAGGAGCGTGAGGTGACCGCCCAACAGCCCAAGATCGACCTCGAGAACATGCCGGCGATCGCTGAAGGCATCCGGCGACACTTCCTGATCGATGCGGGTCCCAGCTGCTAGCTTTGCTGACAGCCTCAATCGCCATTCATGCCTGACCGGCCCCTGGTGGTACCGCGAGGAGGTCCTATCCACCAGAAGGAGACGGTCATGCCGAGAATTATTGTGATGAGCGATCAGAGCACCGAGGGTGAGGGTGCGATCACCCTCGACGAGCAGGTCACATCCGCCGATCTGCGTAGCGGGCACCACTCTGCCCAGCTGATTGAGCGTGTGGGATGGGCGGTTCACGACGCGGACGGTGCAGACGGTTCACAGGTGGCAGGTCGTCCGTAGTAGGCCGATTAGGCCACAGTCGCTTTGAGGCTCTCTTCGTTCCTCTCTTCCTTCCAGCGACAGGCGACAGGGCTTTGAGAGCGGCGCGAAGCCTGCTGGGCCGACACCGATCGTGACTGCCACGCGTCGCTAGCCGGGTTCACCCTCTCTGGCCCGAAGGGGGTTCCCGCCACCCCCAAGGCGAGATACTGCGCGGGCGATGTCGCAGGAGGAAGTCGAAATCCGCAACGAGGTGGTGCGTAGGTTCTTCGAGACCTTCGACAGCGACACCGACGCGTTCCGCGACACCCTTCATCCGGAAATCGAGTGGTTCCCGATTGAGGAAAACCTCACGCCCACCTACGGCGTCGAAGGTGCCATGCGGCTTAGGAATCAGTGGGTCGAATGGGCCGGATGAGCAGCCGCCAACCGAGGATCTCTAGGAGAACGGTCGGACCGCCGATGTGCGTAAGCCGAACCTCGGTCACGCCTGGCTGGGGACGGTGGCGTGCTCGACCGCCCACTGCAGGACGTAGTCGGCCACCTCCTCCCAGCCCTCCTGGGCCGGTATCAAGTGTGCCATGCCCTCGTACTCCTTGATCTCGGTGATCGTGTCGGACTTGTAGTGCTTGGCGTTTGACTGCTGGACCTTCGGCGGCATGAGATGGTCCTCACTGCCTGAGACGAACAGCAGCGGCACACGGCTATCGTTGTGATAGTCGACCCACGTTTCCTGGTGACCCGGCTGCAGGTTCGCCAGGATGCTGTCCCAGAAGATCCTGCCTGAGGCTGGGATGTGGTAGCGCTCGTAGAGTCGCCGGGCCTCATCCTCCGGGAAGGTATTCGTGAAGGCGTAGCGCCACTGATCGAAGGTGAAGCCGACGGCCTTGTGGTGGTTCGCTGGATTTTCAGCACCGGCAGAGTCGCCTTGAGCTGAGCGGGTGGGACCGCCCGCACGCCTTCGGTCGGAGCGGAATTGAGTGCTACTCCCGCGGCTCCATGTCCGTGGTCGAGAAGGACCTGGGTGAACGCACCGCCCGCGGAGTGGCCGATGATGATCGGGGGAGAATCGAGCTCGCCGATCACCTGCTCGAACCGGCCGATGATCTCGGGGACAGTCACAGCCTCAATCGGCGAAGGATCGTCGTTCAGCGCCTCGACTTCGACCTCGAAGCCGGGGTAGGCCGGGGCGAGAACCTTGTATCCGGCTGCCTCATAACGCTCGATCCACTGCTCCCAGCTTCGGGGCGTAACCCAGAAACCGTGAACGAGGACGATGGTGTCCGGCGTGCTGTCTGTCATCCGCGTCTCTTCAGCTTCTTCCTTGGCTGCCATGACTCCTCCTATCCCCCCCTTGACGTGTCTTGGCGACCCTATACCCCTCCGATCGCATGGTCGCGTCAGCTCGTCGGTGCTAGACCGGGAGCCGACCTCAAGTCGCTCCTCCTTCGCGCGAGCAGGAATAGTGCGGGGCCTGCACCGCCCCGGCCGTTTGGCTCAGGGCGCGCCGCGCAACTGCTCGGCCATCACGAGCGCGGCCAGCAGCACGGTGAGCACCCCCGCCGTGACCAGAGCGTCGGCGCCGGCGGCGAGAGGCACGGCTGCGAGGAGCGCGATGATCACCATGGCTCGCCGCAGGCTCTGGGCGTGGCCGAGCCTGGCGCCAGTGGCCATCAGCCCGGCGAGGAAGAGGGCCGGGCCGCCGAAAGTGACGAGCGCTCCCGAATCGTGCAGGGGGTCCGTCGGGTGCGCGATCACGAGCTCATCGCCGACCGCGACCAGGACGATGCCGGCCACGATCGGGAGGTGCAGGTAGGTGTAGATGTCGCGGCCGATCTTGCCCCGCTGCTGGACGGTGGCGGCGCGAATCCCCTCCAGCACCCTGCCAGCGACCTGGCCGAAGTAGAGCCACCAGAGCGCCGTCGAGGAGAGGAAGGCGAGCAGCAGCGCGGCGACGATGTCGAGGCTCAGTCCCGTATCCGAGGCGGTGGCGCCCGCGAGAACGATGCTCTCGCCGAGTGCGATGATCACGAACAGCTGGAAGCGCTCGCCGAAATGGGCGCCCTCGATCTGCCACTGACTCATGGGGGTAGCGCCGACGCCCGGCAGCCAATACGTCGCGAGCGGTGCGGCTAGGTCAAGCGCGAGAGCACCCAGCCACAGAGCCCAGCGCAACGCCTCCGAGTCGACGATGCCGCCCGCGACCCACAGCGGCGCTGAGAGGATGCTCCACGCAAGGATCTGGCGGAAGTTCTGGTTGAACCTGCCGCGCGGCGTGACCGCGACGACGAACGCGTTTCGCCCGATCTGAAGACCCGAGTACGCGCACGCGAACAGCAGCGCGTACTCGCCGAATCCGTCCGGGATCGCGACCGACATCAACAGGCTCGCGAGCATCACGAACACCAGCACGAGCCGAACCGGCGCTGTGTCGGGGTCAAACCAGTTGGTCATCCACGTTGTGTAATTCCACGCCCAATACACCGCGACGAGCATGAAAGCCGTCTGGGCGGCGCCCGACCAGTCGAGGTGCACGAGCAGATGGTGCGACAGCTGGGTGACCGCGAAGACGTAGACGAGGTCGAAGAACAGCTCGAAGAACGTCGCGCGTTGCTCGCCCTCGCCCTGGGCGCGGATGATCGGAAGCTCCGGGATGATCGGGCTCGTAGCGGTCGTGACGCCGCGAGGATAAGCAAGCGATCGGGGATGGCACGCCGCGGCACCGCGCAGGACAATGCCCTCGTCGCATCCGGTCGTCGAGAACGCCGAGGTGATTCCGTTGGTCGGCGGCGGTCGTAACGGCGCAGAACTGACATGCTTGGTTAATGCTGCTGACGAGCTTGCGAGGGGGAGTCGCGGGCGCAGTCGCGACGGTGGTGATGACGCTCGAGCAGCCCATCGACAAACGCCTCTTCGACTCCAAGTACGACGACGTCGAGATCCTGGGCAAGCTCGTAACGCGCGGCGACCACTGGCAACCCATCGGCTTTGCGCTCCACGTGCAAAACGGCGCGATCTTCGGCGCCGCATACGCGCGGCTCAAGCCGTCTCTGCCGGGGCCGGCGGTCCTGCGCGGCCTACTGGTGGGCCTCATCGAGCACGTTGCGACCTGGCCGCTGGTCGCGCTGGTCGACCGCTACCACCCCGCCCGCAAGGAGCTGCCGAAGCTCGCCGCCAACCCCCGAGCCTTCGGCCAGGCGACAATCCGCCACGCAGTGTTCGGCATCGTCCTCGGGCTCCTCGAGGACGCGCTGAACGACCGCAGCGCATAGCTCACGTTGTAGCTCCATGAGCTCCTCGCTTCATGCGAAAGCAGAAGTGAGGCTTCAGTCCCTCTCTCCGTCTTAGCGGCCATTCCGAGGCTCGCAAACTTTCCCTTAGAGAGTTACGCTCTGCTGATGGCGGCCGCGGCGACACTCGTCATGTGGTTTCGCCTCCGCTCGCCGGAGCTGGCCGAGGACTTTGAGCGTCTGATGGCCAGCGAGGGAATCGTCCATGGCTCGCTGGACACGATGTCGGATTGGCGATTGACGCGGCCGGTGGATTACCCGGACAGGCGATTGAATCAGCCGATTACGTGCTGATCGCGGAGATCGTCAACATCGAGCACTGGCAGCAACAAGCGGAGCTACGGGTCAGGACTGGCGGATAGTTGGAGCATCTGGTGTCCAGCCGGAGGATGCTCGTCCTCGAACGCATCCTTTGAAATAAAGCTCTGACGCCGTGTCTGCTTTGCGCGACAAGGAGCAGCGGCTCAAGCTCCCTACTTCGCCCAGCTCCCAAGACGCCTCACGCGCCTCGTCCAGCAGTCGGCGAAGTTTTGTTCACCCCAGTCGAAGCCAAGATTGCCTTACCTCAGCAGTAATGCTCGCTGGTCGCGGGGAGGTCGCTGCCTACCCTCCGACCAGCAACGTTTTGCGGCCTGCTCGACCGCAGCCACCGACCGACTTGGCCCAATGATGTGGGTCTGCCCGCTGGGCGAGGCCCCGATAGGTGAAGGAGACCATGAGCAACGTCGAGACCGTGCAGCAGATCTACGAGGCATTCGGTCGCGGGGACGTCCCCGCGATTCTCAAGCAGCTGGCAGAGGACGTCCGGTGGGAGCATCACTCGACCGGAAACGCTGCGCAGGATCAAGACGTCCCGTACATGAGACCCCGAAGTGGTCGGGAGGCGGCAGCCGGGTTCTTCCAGGACATCGACGAGGACTTCGAGATGCACTCCTTCAACCCCCATGCATTCCTCGAAGGGGACGGCCTCGTCGCGGCGGTGATCGAGTACGACCTCACCGTCAAAGCTACCGGGAAGCGAGTCCGGGACGAGGAGATCCACCTCTGGGAGTTCGGCTCCGACGGCAAGATAAACGCCTATCGCCATTTCCTGGATACGGCGAAGGCCATCGAAGCCCACTCGTAACGGACTCCTCGGGACTGGCCTTGTCGCGGTCGCGCATCTGGGGCCGGGCTCCCGCTCGCTGCTGATCGTGCTGATCGATGGGCAACACACCTCCATCGCGCAACGGCGGCACGGGACGGCGTAGAGGAAGTCACCGTGGGCCCCAACCGGACCGGCGCAGATTGCTTCTTCTCGTCGCGCGAAGCAGAAGTACCGCTTTTCGTCCAAAGCGGACATTTCGCGGCCGCGCTCAGCCCGTTGTATCCGCACCCGTCCCTAGCTTGCGCTTGGTGAGCGAGGCGGCGGATGGCGGGGGTCGCACGGTCGTCGTTATCGGCGAGGGCGACCTGAGCGGCGAGGTCGTAACCGCACTCGAATCCGCGGGAGCAGAAGTCGAGCACCTCCCGAACCCGAAGCGCGACGATATTGCCGGGGCGCTAGATGGTGAGGCCGTCGAATCGATCGCCGTGGTGGCGCGCGAGGACGCATTCGTCCTGCGGATGGCGCTCCTCGTGCGCTCGGTCAACGAGGAGGTGCCGCTCCTGCTGACGATCTTCGATGAGACGATGGCCGAACGGGTGACCGGCGAGATGGCGAACACTCGCGTGACCTCCCTCGCCGAAATCGTCGCGCCGTCGCTGGCCGGACCCTGCATCGATGAGCGCGGCACGGGGGTGCGCGTCGAAGACGAGCGTCCGCTCCTGATTGTCGAGAAAGACGGCGAGGTCTCCGAGCAACCCGTTCCTCAGCTCAAGGCGCACCGATTCGAGGCGCTCGCGCGGGCGCTTTTCACCCCCTACGACAAGAGCGCCGGCCTTCTTCTCTACGGCGCGATTGGTCTGGTCGCGATCCTGCTGCTCGAGACGCTGAGCGCCGTCCTCGTCCTCGACAACTCGATCGTGGATGCGTTTTACGGTGCGGCCAAGACGCTGGTCACCGTCGACCCCAACCTCGACGTCGACGACGGACCCGGTTGGCACAAGGTCTTCATCTCGCTGACGATGATCATCGCGCTCGTCTTCGCCGCTGGGTTCACGGCTGGGCTCGTGAACCGGGTCGTCGAGCGGCGGCTCACCGGCCTGATTGGCCGGCGCGCCGTCCCACGCCGCGACCACGTGGTCGTGGCCGGCCTGGGCCAGGTGGGAATGCGGCTCTGCCTGTTGCTTCGAGGCTGCGGTGTCCCGGTGGTCGTCGTGGAGCAGGACAAGGATGGCCGCAACATCGGGCGCGCGCGCGAGCTCGGCCTGCCGCTTGTGATCGGCCGAGCTTCCGATCATTCGCTGATGGGACGGCTCTCGCTTCACAGGGCGCGAGCCGTTGCCGCGGTGACCGGGGACGATCTGGAGAACATCTCAGCGGCGATGACGGCCCGCGCGATCGAGGAGGATGTCCGCGTCGTCCTGCGAGTCGGCGACGGCGACGTCGCCAACGGACGCGCTCCCTGCTTGCCCTCGGAGTGGTCCGCGACGTCCATCGCATCGCCGCGATCCTAATCGCCTCGATGGCGCTCGGGGACGAGGCCGAGAGCGTCGTCTGCCTTGGCGACGATGCTCACCTCAGGTTCCCCGATGGTCGCCTGCAGGAGGTGGAAGCCGAGGCGCTGGCGGATTAGCCAGGCCAGGCTCCAGAGTAGTCGTTGCGCTCGCCCGCATGCGGGAGAGGCGGTCTAAGGTTGTCGCTTTCCATGCGAGGCAGCACTTCTGACTTCGCGTGGCAGCGCCAAACCGCGTCCGAGCCCCGCTCGCGCGACTGTCCGTGCTTCCTCACCGTGGATGACTTCGTCCGATCAACGCGGTCCCAACCGGGGACCGTCGAACGAACGGAGAAGTCGTTTGCGACCGACGTGTCCGGGCTTGTCAAGTCCATCGATTCGAACCACCTGGTCAGCTTGGGCACCATGGGTGGCGGGCAGTGCGGAAGCCAGTCGGTCGAGTACCAGGATCTACATAGCGTCGCGACTATCGATCTCTGCGAGTACCACGACTATCATCAGCCGCACGACCCTATGCCCGGCGATCAGTGGAACGGGCTCCAAGTGCGCATCGATAGTGCAATGCGCTCGGCAAGCCGCTCTTCGTGGGCGAGACGGGAATCATTCCTAACGAGGTTCGCGGACCCTGCAGGCCCGCGCCGACGCCCTCGATGCCAAGCTGGGGTGGGGGAGCTTCCGGCGCCTCGGTGCGGTTGGTGCTCCCACTGCCGTATTGCTTCGGCCCGACGGATATGTCGCCTGGGTGGAGACCGAACCCACTTGGGACTCCCTGAGGCTCGACCACCGGGGTCGGACCGCCAGATGCGGCGTAGCACGAAGGGGCACTCGCGGCTGACCCGAATAGCGCGTGTCGCGAAGTATCAGTTTCCATGCAAAGCGACACTCCGGCGAAACGGCCGGCATGCCTCTGTCCGCGCGTGAAAAGGGGACCCCGCCAGCTCACTGGCGTCTAGTCGCGGGGAATTCCCATGGTGAGGGCCGGCAGCGCCAACCCTGAGGGAATGGGACTGGTGGGATGCGGGGATCACCGCCGCGTCCCTTCGGCAGCTGCAGTGTGCCCCAGGATCGTGGCGACGATCACCTCCCAGTCGGCCCGATCGACCCCGTGGCCCGCGCCTTCGAGCGCAGCAGCCGGGCGCCGGGGATCTCCCGGCCAGCGCCTCGCCGTGTTCGACCGGGAACATCGGGTCGGCGGTGCCGTGGATGACGAGCGTCGGCGCAGTGATCGAAGACAGGGGCTCGGGTGATCCTTCGCCGTGGGACATGAGGTCGTGGTTCTGCACCGCGGCGAAGTCACGCGCCCGCTCGACGTCGCGGCGGACGAGCTCTCGGACTCGGGTCTCGTCGAACGCCCGCTCGCCACCCGCGAGGATGCGCGAGTAATCGACCAGGTAATCGATGACGGAGTCGGGGTTCGACCAATCGGCCTCGGCCGTGGCGACGAAGCGACCGAACTCCGCCGTAGGCGGCGGCAGGTCGCGGTCGCCGGGGGTTGCGGGGGAGGTGCTGATCAGCGTGAGGGAGAGCACCCGGTCGGCGGAGTCGAGCGCGACCTCCTGGGCGATCCCCCCACCCGCCGAGACGCCGACCAGGTGCGCGGCCGAGATACCGAAGCCATCGAGCACGCCGGCGGCGTCAGCCGTGAGGTCCGCCCCCGTGTACTCGGGCTGGCCGGGCTCATAGGTGATTGAGCGGCCGGTGTCGCGGTGGTCGTAGCGGATCACGAACCGCCCGGCACCGGCGAGCATCCGGCAGAAGCGCTCCTCCCACCAAAGCATCGACGCCCCGATGCCCATGATGAGCAGGATCGGTGGGCCGGCCGGGTCACCGAACGCCTCGGTGCACAGCTCGACGCCGTTGGCTTCGATCATTCGCTCGGCCACGCTGCTACTCCGCTCGCCGCCGCTCTCCGGAGCCTCGAAGCGACGAGGCCGGTTGCCTATCAGACTCGGTAACCGCCTCGGACTCATCGCCAGCAGCCGAGGGTTGTCCCGCTGCCTTTCACGCGGAACACGTGCTTGCTTCGCTCAGGGACGCGAGAGTGTGCGTGGATGTCCCGTCGCGCTCGGGTTGGACGAGACGCAGAAGTGGGACCACCCTGCCTGGGGCGGGCGCCAGTCGCTAATCGCGCAAGGCAGGAGCGCGCTCAGGTCGCCGGCATCAGTCCGAGCTGACCGAGCAGCTCGGCCTGATCGAAGTAGAGATGTTCCGAGGCCAGCTCCTCGCCGCGAACCTCATAGCTCGACATCCAGCGGAAGTCGACGTTCCGTCCCGTGGCCGCGACATCGCCCGCCGGCGCGCGCATGACACCGGTATGCGTGCCGATGAACCGGCCCTCGGCGGCGACGACGGATCCTTCGGCGAGCAGGCGCGACGTCTCAAGACGCCCGTCGGGGAACGCGTCCCAGAACACACCGAGGAAGCCCAGAACCTCCTCGCGGCCGTGCATCGACGCGTTCGGTGCGACGAAGTTGGCGTCCTTGCTCCACGGCTCGGCGTCCGCGTCGTGTGCGTTGAACGCCTCGACATGCCTTTCGACGACGCGCTTGGGATCAGCCATCAGGCCGTACCTCCTGTCGGTTGCGGTCGCCGGATACTCGCACTCTGCGACGGTCTTCTGACAATCGGCGGCGAGCGCCGCCACGGGCTTGCGCTTCCGCGTGAAAGCGGAAGCGCCAGCTCACTGGGCGTCCTAGTCGCGGGAAATTCCGATGGTCAGGGGAGGCAAGGCCAACCCTGAGGAGATGGGACGGTATTCCTGGGAGCCCGGCTCCCGGGGGCCCGGCCGAAGCGCTCCACGTGCTCGTCCAGCCTAGTCGAATGGGGCTTCTGAACCAGCCATTTCCCATGATTTCGCCTTCGCTTCCTCGCTTGTCTGTGATCGGCGCCAGCCCACAACTCGCCATCCACCCCCCGCATGGGTGGACATTCGGATGAGGATCAACGGGCAGACCTGGCCGATCGGGGCCTGGTGTGATGACCGACCCCTGTCGGCGACCTTGTCTCGCGTCCTTCATCCCCCAGCGGGCACCAATATATGCTGGGCCAGGCACGAGGACCCAGGCACCGCGTAGTGGCATTCGTCATCGGGCACTATACGGGTAGGGGGTATACAATACAGGAGCCCCTATGGAAGCCCACGCCGACCCCGCCCACCACCATGAGATGCCGACCGAGGGCAGCGCCCTCACTGGCGTTGCGGTCAGCGCCACCCTGCACTGTCTGACCGGATGCGCGATCGGTGAGGTCGCGGGGATGGCGATCGGCACCGCGCTTGGATTCTCAGATTTCGGCACGATCGCCCTCGCTGTGGCCTTGGCCTTCCTCTTCGGCTACACGCTCACCAGCCTGCCGCTGCTTCGTGCAGGGCTCGCTCTCTCGGCGGTGATCCCGATCGCCCTCGCCTCCGACACGCTCTCGATCGCGACGATGGAGGTCGTCGACAACGCGATCATGGTGGCCGTCCCGGGCGCGATGCATGCCGGCCTGGGGGACGTGCTGTTCTGGGGTGCCCTCTCCTTCGCCCTTGCGGTGGCCTTCGTTTTGACCGTGCCGGTCAACCGCTGGCTGCTCGCTAGGGGCAAGGGGCATACTGCGGTTCACGAGACGGGCATCCACGGCGGGCCTGACACCAGGATCGTCGGCGCGGCCACCATCTTCGCGGCGATCTTCGGCATAGCAGTGCTCGTGACGGAAGCCGTGAGCAGCGACGACACCGGCCACGGGGGTCATGAAGTCTCGGCAGCGACGTCAACAGATCGGCCCGCTGCAGCCGGACATTCCGATCACAGCGAGGGGGGCGCCGTGCCCGCGACGGCCGACGCAGACGCTGTCCATGGGGTGACTGTGGCCGACGGGGGCCTAGGGCTCGAGCTCGGGCAAAACGAGCTGGAGAGGGGGCGCCCGAGCCAGCTCAGCTTCCAGATCATCGGCGAGGACGGCGATGCAGTACGCGACTTCGAGGTTGAGCACGAGAAGCGGATGCACCTGATCGTCGTCCGACGCGACCTGGTCGGGTTCCAGCACCTGCACCCGGAGATGGCCGGCGACGGGACCTGGTCGACGCCGATCGAGATCCCCGAGGCCGGCTCATATCGGGTGTTCGCCGATTTCAACCATGCCGGGGTCAGCGAGACCCTGGGGGCTGACCTGGCGGTCGACGGTCCAGCGGATTACCAGGCCATGCCGCCGCCCAGCTCCAGGGCTACGGCGGACGCCTACGACGTGAAGCTGGCCGGTACGGTCTCGAAGGCAGGCGCCGAGTCAGAGCTCGCCTTCTCAGTCACCCGCGGTGGCGAGACCGTCCACGTCGAGCCCTATCTCGGCGCCGATGGCCATCTTGTGGCCCTGCGCGAAGGTGATCTCGCCTTCCTGCACAACCATCCGGCTGGTCACGAGGAGGGAGCAGAGGCCAGCGGCCACAAGGATGCGATCCGGTTCATGACCCGCTTTCCGAGCGAGGGCCGCTTTCGCCTCTTCCTCCAGTTCAAACACGAGGGCCAAGTCCAGACGGCCGAGTTCACCCGGGAGGTGACCCGATGACCGAGACCCGCGGCTACACCGAGAAGAAGGACGCGATCCGCAACCGCCTCAACCGCATCGAGGGGCAGGTCCGCGGCGTCAACGGAATGGTCGAGGACGACCGCTACTGCATCGATGTGGTCACGCAGATCACCGCGATCCAGGCGGCGCTTGACAAGGTCGCTCTCGAGTTGCTGGAGGACCACACGAAGCACTGCGTGCTGGATGCCAGGAACGGCGATCAGGACGCCCTGACCGAGGAGATGATGGGCGCCGTTAGGAGATTGCTGCGACATGGCTGAGCCGGCGGAGTCGCTTGCGGCTCGCCGTCGGTGAGGACCAGTGGCCCATCCACCAGTGCTCGAGTGCGTGTCCGTTCGCCGTCCCTTCGGATCATCACTTGCAAATCGACACCGAACGTGACCTTGGAGTCGGTCTGGCCCCCGCTGCATTACGTAGGGGCATCCTCGCCGGCTGCGAGAAGCACCGAGGTCAGCTCACCTCACGAAGCTCGCCGCTGCCGACGTCGTAGACGAAACCGCGGACGCTGTCGGTGCGCGGGATGAACGGGCTGGCCTTGATGCGCTGGATCGAGTCGCGGACGTCCTCGTCGAGGTCGGGGAACGAGCGCGCGACCCAGGCGGGCCGCTGGTCGGTCTCCGCCTCGAGCCTGTCGGCGAACTCCTGATCGTTAAAGGTCAACATCCCGCAGTCCGTGTGGTGGATCAGCATGATCTCCTCGGTGCCGAGGAGGTGCTGGGAGATCGCTAGCGAGCGAATCTCATCGTCGGTGATCACGCCGCCGGCATTGCGGATCACGTGGGCATCCCCCAACTCGAGGCCCAGGATCGGATACGGGTTGAGGCGCGCGTCCATGCAGGCGACGATCGCAATCTTTCGCGCCGGAGGCAGCGGCAGGTCGCCCTTGTTGAAGCTCTGCGCGAAGCTCTTGTTGTTCTTCAGCAAGTCGTCGGTGGTGCTCATGTTTCCCCCGTTGGATCGAATTGGCCTAACCATAAGCGCGAAATCGCCTACACCGCTGCTGGCAGCGAGGTGCTGTTGACCGACGCGACGTGCAGCGCGGCGGGGCCGAGAGCGACCTCGCCGCGGGTGGTTTCGAACCCACGGACCTCTCGGATGTGAAGCGAGGTGGTCTTCGTGTAGCCGAAGAGTGCCCGGGCGCGGTCAACTCTGGACAGAATTGCACCATGCTTTGAACCTGCCTGCCCAGGTCGGAACTAGACTCAGCGCCGACCACGGGAGGAGGAGGCTATGACCCGGACGACTTCGACTGCGGCCACTGGAGAGCTGACTATCCGAGAAGCGGAGCCCGCGGACGCCGAAGCGTGTGCCCAGATCTGCTTTGACGCCTTTGGCGACATTCAGGATCACCACAGCTTTCCGAGGGACTTCCCGGTGCTCGAGGCCGCCACGGGATTGATGGGGGTGTGGATCCCGCATCCTTCGATCTGGGGGATCGTCGCCGAGCTCGACGGGCGAATCGTCGGCTCCAACTTCCTCGATGAGCGCGATCCGATCCGGGGGGTTGGCCCGATCACGGTCGACCCCCGAGGCCAAAACGCCGGCGTGGGGCGCAGGCTGATGGAGGCCGTGCTTGAACGCGGGGAGGGAGCGCCGGGGATCCGCCTGCTTCAAGACGGATTCCACATGCGGTCGCTGTCGCTCTACGAATCCCTCGGGTTCGACGTTAAGGAGCCGGTTGTAGTGATCTCTGGGCAGCCCTCGAGTCGGCCGGGAGATGAGATCGAGGTGCGGCCGCTCGAGGCCGACGACCTCGACGAGTGCGAGGGACTCTGCAAGAGAATCCATGGCTTCGAGCGCACGAACGAGCTTCGCGACTCGATCCAGGCGTTTAAGCCGTTCGTCGCTGTGCGCGATGGCCGCGTTGTCGCCTACGCCTCAAGCGTGATCTTCTGGCCAATGAACCACGGCGTCGCCGAGAGCGACGACGACATGCACGCCCTGCTACTCGGGGCCGCAGCTGCGGTGGACGAGCCGATCGCGTTCCTCGTGCCTCTGCGTTCCGAGCTGTTCCGCTGGTCTCTGGGAGCAGGCCTTCGCTTGGTGAAGCCGATGAACCTGATGGCACTCGGCGAGTACCAGGAGCCGCGCGGTTCGTGGTTCCCGAGCGTCCTGTACTGAATCCCGCAGTCCGCGTGCGTCCCGCTGCTCGCGCGAAGGAGGAGCGGGCCGCGCTCGTCGCCGCCCGTTAAGTTGGCTGCATGTCGGAGGTCCAGCGGCTGCTGCGGTCCGCCTACCGCGCGTTCAACGCGCGCGATATCGAGGCCGCGATCGAGTTGATGGATCCCCAGGTCGATTGGCCCAACGCCTGGGAGGGCGGTCGGGTGGTCGGCCGCGCGGCCGTCCGCGACTACTGGAACAGACAGTTCGCCGCCATCTCCGGCAAGGTCGAGCCCGAGGGCTTCACCGAGGAGGCGGACGGGGCCATCACGGTCGATGTCCACCAGGTGGTCCACGACGTGAACTCGGGCGAGCTCATCTCCAATTCGCGCGTTCTCCACCGCTATCGGCTCGAGGATGGCCTGATCGTCCGGATGGACGTTCTCGAACCGCCGGACCAGCAGTAGGGGTCCGAAGCGCGACCCTGCTCCTTCTCGCGCGATGGGGGACTGTCCCCGAGCCGGCCAGCGTGGCTTGGCCACCAAGCGGGTAGACGGGGGACATGCCCTACAGGCAACAGGCACGCACGGTCACGCTCGGCGATAGGGACATCAAGCGCATCGGCCTCGGCACCAACCGCCTCACCGATACGGAGGAGAACCGTTCCTTCCTCGCGGAGGCCGTCGACGCCGGCCTCGACTTCATCGACACGGCCCACGTCTACACCGACGGCGAGAGCGAGAGGACCATCGGCGCCACGCTCGCGCCCTTCTCCGATGACCTCGTGGTCGCCACCAAGGCCGGCTACAGCAGCACCCAGATCCAGGAGCTGCGCTCACAGATCGAGCAGAGCTTTGAGAGCCTCCGCACCGAGCGGATCACGCTCTACTACCTCCACCGCGTCCATTCGGAGATCCCGGTCGAGGAGTCCGTCGGGGTGCTGAAGCAGTTCGTAAACGACGGGCGGATCGAGCACGTGGGGCTCTCCGCGGTCTCGGTCGAGCAGATCGAGCGTGCGCGGGCCGTCACCCCGATCGCCGCCGTCCAAAACGAGTTCAACCTCGTGGAGCGCAAGTGGGATGCGGTGATCGACCACTGCGAGGCAGAGGGGATCGTCTTCGTTCCGTACTACCCCCTGCACGGCAACTCCGGCGCGGTCTCGGAGGTGGCCGACCGCCGCGCGGCGACGGCCAACCAGGTGAAGCTCGCCTGGCTTCTCGCGCGCTCCCCGGTGGTCGCCCCGATTCCCGGGACCCGCTCGATCGACCACCTGAAGGAAAACCTCGCCGCAGTCGATCTTGAGCTAACCGCCCAGGACCTCGAGGCTCTCAGCTAGGCGCCCGCCCCTTGCCATGGGCGTGGCTGGCGAGGGAACCAGGACGGCGAGCGGGTGAAGAAATCAGCCCAGGCACTCGTTGATATGGGCGCGGGTGGTTTCGAACCACCGACCTCTCGCGTGTAAAGCGGCGATCCTAAGGCGGCCAGAAACCGCACCAACAAGCGGTATGCGCCACTATCTGCCCCGGTCGCTTTGGCCTGCGGATTACCAGGGATTACGCACGATTACCGGGGATTCGGGCAGAGAGAGCGGCTTTCTGCCCATGAGGCCGGGCGCGGGTTCATGCCAAGCACTCAGCCTCACAATCAGCTTGCTTGACAGCAGGGAGGTCGGGTGTACGGTTGGCGACGAGGATCGCTGGCCAGCCGAAAGGGGCCTAATGGGAGAGGAAGCGTCGCGAGGAGCAACTCGCGCCGAATGTTGAAGCGACGCGCGCGAAGGGGAGTAGCCGCACTGTCCTTAGTGGGCCTGGTGCTGCTTTGCGTGACCGCGAGCAGCTTCGCGGCGACCGGTGGCCTCACCCAGCCTGCCGGCACTGCCGGCTGCGTCAGCGAGACGGGAGCGGGGCCCTGTGCCAACGGCCATGCCCACTTCGGCGCGGGTGGCGTGGCGGTCAGCCCAGACGGGAAGAGCGTTTACGTGGCCTCCTACGACAGCAACGCCGTGGGGCGGCTCACCCGCAACACGACCACGGGAGCGATAACCCAGCCCGCCGGGGCCGCCGGCTGCGTGAGCGAGGACGGGGCGGGGCCGTGCGCCGACGGCCACGGGCTCCTCACCCCTTACTCGGTGGCCGTCAGCCCAGACGGAAAAAGCGTTTACGCCGTCTCGGACTTAGGCAACGCCGTGGTGCGCTTCAACCGCAACACGACCACGGGGGCAATAACCCAGCCCGCAGGCGCCGCCGGATGCGTTAGCGAGGACGGGGCGGGGCCATGCGCCAACGGCCACGGTCTCATCAATCCGCGGTCAGTAGTGGTCAGCCCAGACGGGAAGAGCGTCTACGTCGCCTCCGCCAGCAGCGGCGCCGTGGCGCGCTTCACCCGCAACACGACCACCGGCGCGATCGCCCAGCCCATCGGGGCCCCCGGCTGCGTCAGCGAGACGGGGTCGGGGCCGTGCGCGGATGGCCATGGGCTTCAAGCCCCGCAGTCGGTGGCGGTCAGCGCCGACGGCAAGAACGTCTACGTTGCCTCCTTCGTCAGCGACGCCGTGGCGCGGCTCACCCGCAACACCACCACGGGGGCGATAACCCAGCCCATCGGGGCCCCCGGCTGCGTCAGCGAGACGGGGGCGGGGCCGTGCGCGGACGGCCATGGGCTCAAGGCCCCGCAGTCGGTGGCGGTCAGCGCGGATGGCAAGAACGTCTACGTTGCCTCCTTCGTCAGCGACGCCGTGGCGCGGCTCACCCGCAGCACGACCAATGGCGCGATCACCCAGCCCGCCGGGGCCTCTGGCTGCGTGAGCGAGACGGGGGCCGGGCAGTGCGCGGATGGCCATGGACTGAACAATCCGTACTCCGTGACGGTCAGCGCGGACGGGAAAAGCGTCTACGTCGCCTCGCCCCATTCCAGTGACTTCGGAGGCAGCAACGCGGTGGCGCTCTTCACGCGCAACACGACCACCGGCGCGATCGCCCAGCCCATCGGGGCCCCCGGCTGCGTCAGCGAGACGGGGTCGGGGCCGTGCGCGGATGGCCATGGGCTTCAAGGCCCCGCAGTCGGTGGCGGTCAGCGCCGACGGCAAGAACGTCTACGTCGCATCCCGCGAAAGCAGCGCCGTGGCGCGCTTCAACCGGGCGCCCTCACCGTTCGTAGAACGTGTTGGCACCGGGCTGACCCTTGACGGCCAGCCCTATCGGTTTACCGGCATGAACATCTACAACGCGAACAGCAGCGGAAGCTGCTGGTACGCGATGTCGAGCGGCTCGACCCTTGGCGACTCCCTCGATGCGATCGGTTCCGGAAAGGAGGCCTTCCGAGCCTGGTTCTTCCAATCCCTGGCGACCACTAGCGGACAACGGGATTGGAGCGCATTTGACCACACCCTGTCGGTCGCTCGCGCTCATGGCGTCAAGGTCATCGTGACCTTGACGAACCAATGGGGCGATTGCGAAGTCGGCGGTTACAAGACGGACAGCTGGTATACGACTGGTTACAAGCAGACCGATCCAGCAGGGACCGTTTCGTATCGCAACTGGGTCAGTGAGGTCGTGTCCCGCTATCGAAATGACCCGACGATCCTTGCGTGGCAACTGGTCAACGAGGCCGAGGTCCAGCCGAGCTCCGGCCCGGTCGGTTGCAGCCCAGGTGCAGCCGCGACTTTGAAGTCGTTTGCGACCGACGTGTCCGGGCTTGTCAAGTCCATCGATTCGAACCACCTGGTCAGCTTGGGCACCATGGGTGGCGGGCAGTGCGGAGCGCAGTCGGTCGAGTACCAGGATCTACATAGCGTCGCGACTATCGATCTCTGCGAGTACCACGACTATCATCAGCCGCACGACCCTATGCCCGGCGATCAGTGGAACGGGCTCCAAGTGCGCATCGATCAGTGCAATGCGCTCGGCAAGCCGCTCTTCGTGGGCGAGACGGGAATCATTCCTAACGAGGTTGGCGGGACCCTGCAGGCCCGCGCCGACGCCCTCGATGCCAAGCTGGGTGCACAATTCGCCGCCGGCATAGTCGGCGAGCTCGCGTGGGCGTGGAGCGCGCTCGGCTCGACCCTTCACGACTACGACGTTGGCGCCGGGGACCCGGTGCTTGATGTACTAGGCGACTACTGATCACGGGGAGCTTGCCGCGGTCGCGCAGTTGGTGGTCATCGGCTGCGCGGACGCGGCACTTACCTATCTGATGGGCGCGGGTGGTTTCGAACCACCGACCTCTCGTGTGTGAAGGGGCGATCCTGAGGAGTACAGAAACCGCATCAGCAAGCGGTGTGCGCCGCTATCTGCCCCTGTCGCTTTGGCTGGCGGATTATCAGGGATTACGCGCGATTACCGGGGATTCGGGCAGAGAGGGCGGCTTTCTGCCTGAGGCGTCCTAGATCGCGCTCCGGACCTGGTCAGACTCGCCGCGACGTCCAGGGTGCGATAGCGGGGCGGCGTCGCTCAGCGAGCCACCGCGAACAGCCGCCAGTGGCCGGGGACGCCCTTGAGTTCGTGCTCGCCGCGATCTTGGAAATCGATCTCGGACCCCGCGACCAAGTCCTTGACCGTGCTCGATACGAGCACCTCCCCCGGCTGAGCCTTCGCTGCTACGCGCGCGCCGATATGAACCGCGACCCCGCCGAGGTCGCCGTTCATGGCCTCGCACTCTCCGGTATGCAGGCCGGCACGTAGGTCGACGCCAAGCGGCCCCAGCTCGTTGACGACCGCCCTTGCACAGCGGATGCCGCGCGCCGGGCCGTCGAAGGTCGCGAGGAAGCCGTCTCCCATGGTCTTGATCTCGTCTCCGCGAAAGCGCTCGAGGCTCTGGCGGACGACCCGGTTGTGGCGCTCGAGCACGTCACGCCAACGGCGATCGCCGAGGTCCGCGGCCCGCCGGGTGGAATCGACGATGTCGGTGAAGAGCACCGTGGCCAGCACCCGATCCGGCTCGCGCACGGGCCGAGCTCCGGTCACGAATTCCTCGATCTCGTCAATGACGGCGTCGCGGTCGCCCATCCATGGCCAGTGGTCGCCGCCGGGCAACTCGACGTATTTGGCACCCGGGATGTGCTCGGCTAGATACCGGCTGTGCTCCACCCGAACCCAGGTCTCTTCCACCCGATGGAGGATGAGCGTCGGCACCCGGAGGGAGGGGAGGAGGTCGCGGATGTCGAGGTCCCGCAGGCCAGCCATCATCTCTCGGGCGCTCCCGGGGCTCGCGGCCAGGCGCTGCATGTGACCGAACCACCGCCGGTAGGCCTCGTCCTCCGCAGCGCTGGGGTTAACCCAGCCCGCGACCGCGTCGGTTCCCCAACTGGCCTCGGTCTCAGCAAGGATCTCCTCGAACATCTCCAGGGGCCAACCCGCGGGGTAGTCGTCAGTCCGCAAGATGCGCGGTGGAGCCGCGTACAGGATGAGATGCGAGACGCGCTCGGGCTCTCGGGCGGCAAAGAATGCGCTGTAGCTGCCGCCCTCCGACCAGCCTAGTAGCGCTCCGCGCTCGACGCCAGCGGCGTCCATCACGGCCCGTACGTCATCAGCTCGCTCCTCGAGCGTCGCGGCCGGAATCCGGTCGGACAGGCCCGTCCCACGCTTGTCGAACAGGACGACGCGGAACCTCGAGGCGAGGCGCTCTAGGAAACGCGCGTAGTTGGGCTCCTCCCAGTTGGCCTCGAGGTTCGAGATGTATCCGGGTGCCAGCACGAGGTCGGTATCGCCCGTGCCGAACGCCTGGTAGGCGAGCGAGACGTTGCCCGACTTCGTATAGCGGATCTCCGCGGCCTGGTTCACGGCACATCGCAGCCCAGTCGAACCACGAAGGTGATCTTCCCATCTTCGTGGCGATTTCGGGTTGATTCGCCTCCGCTTCGCGCAGCCTGACCTACGACCCCTCGGCCTCCGGCAGTGTGTCCGCGTGGCGGTGGGCGACCTTCCACTCGCCATCCTCGCGGCGATAGACCTGCGTGGCCCGCAGCGTGTAGCGCCGGGGTTCACCGTTGACCGACGCCTGCGTGTGCTCGTAGCCAACGGTATAGGCCATGTCGCCGACCACGTCAGCCGCCACGATGTCGTGCGAATACGACGTACAGTCCGAGAAGGTGGTCTCCAGATGCCGGAAGAGCTCCCTTAATTCCTCTTGCCCATTCGCCGACTTCCATGCGCCGAGGACCGTGACCGGATCATTCCTGGACCAGATCGCGAGCCTGGGTGCCGCGTCCCCACTGTGTAGCGCCTCTTCCGCGTCCCTGAGGCGAGATCTCGCCCATCCCAGGAACTGCTCTCTTTCACTCATGTCCACCCCCATCTGGAGTGGCCACAATATCTCGGCGACGA
Source organism: uncultured Actinomycetes bacterium (assembly GCA_963755775.1). Taxonomy (GTDB): domain Bacteria; phylum Actinomycetota; class Thermoleophilia; order Solirubrobacterales; family 70-9; genus AC-56. The sequence goes on from CAVWKY010000012.1 coordinate 36,072, forward strand.
TGCCCTTTTGGTGGCACACGCCGATAAGGCGCGATGAATGAGATGGGCGCGGCTGGTTTCGAACCAGCGACCTCTCGCGTGTGAAGCGGCGGTCCCTCAGGCACGGATGGGCGTCGTTACGCGCATCCGGATGTGCGCGGATGTGCGTCGATGTGCGCGGATGTGCGCGCTAACGGGCACCAGAACGGCTCTGGTGCCCAATCGTGCCGGGAGCGGCAAACCGGCTTCCGCTCGTCGTCTCGCGCGAGCCGCCATACCTTGTTTCGGGGGGGACGTTGACCGCCCCCAGGCTTCGGTGGTAGGTTCGCTCGGGAAGCCCCGGAGGTAGGGGTGAGAGGAGTGAGCCGAAGAGGATGAGCGCGCGAAGGCCCCTAAGGAGCGCCGGCGCCCTCGTCGCTGCACTGGTGGTCGCGCGTCGCTCTTCTCAGCAGGCGCGCAAGCCGCCCCGGGAGACCTCGACCTGACGTTCTCCGGCGACGGCAAGCAGAGGACCGACTTCGGCTTCGGTCTCAGCGGCGCCGAAGCCATCGTACCCAGCCAGACGGCAAGATCGTCGTCGTCGGCATGGGCATCCGCAGCGACTTCGCGCTCGCCCGCTACAACCCAGACGGTTCGCTCGATTTGAGCTTCTCCGGTAATGGCAAGCAGACGACCGACTTCGGGCAAGGCGAGACGGCGACCGGGGTGGCGCTCCAGGCAGACGGCAAGATCGTCGTCGTCGGCGGCACCAGCAGTGGTCTCAATGGCGACTTCGCGCTCGCCCGCTACAACCCAAACGGCTCGCTCGACACAAGCTTCTCCGGCGACGGCAAGCAGACGACCGACTTCGGTGGCGACGACGACGCCACGGGAGTGGCGCTCCAGGGCGACGGCAAGATCGTCGCGGTCGGCTTCGGCGGCGGCGGCGCCGACTTCGCGCTCGCCCGCTACAACCCCAACGGCTCGCTCGACCCGAGCTTCTCCGGCGACGGCAAGCAGACGACCGACTTCGGCGGCGCGGACCAACCGGGCGACCGGTGGCGCTCCAGGGCGACGGCAAGATCGTCGCGGTCGGGCTGGCCGGCGGCGACGAGAACGACTTCGCGCTCGCCCGCTACAACCCCAACGGCTCGCTCGACCCGAGCTTCTCCGGCGACGGCAAGCAGACGACCGACTTCGGGGGCAACGATGCAGCGATCGGGGTGGCGATCCAGGGCGACGGCAAGATCGTCACGGTTGGCGGCGCCGCCGGGCCCGGCTTCAGCGACTTCGCGCTCGCCCGCTACAACCCAAACGGGTCGCTCGACACAAGCTTCTCCGGCGACGGCAAGCAGACGACCGACTTCGGCGCGAGCTGACGCAGGCGATCGAGGTGGCGCTCCAAGTCAACGGCAAGATCGTCGCAGTCGGCTTCGGTGGCGCCGGCGGCTTCGGCGACTTCGCCCTCGCCCGCTACAACCCCAACGGGTCGCTCGACACGAGCTTCTCCGGCGACGGCAAGCAGACGACCGACTTCGGGGGCTACGACGGGGCGAACGGGGTGGCGTCCAGGGCGACGGCAAGATCGTCGCGGTCGACGCGGCGTCGGGACCGGCGACTTCTTGCTCGCCCGCTACAACCCGAACGGCTCGCTCGACCCGAGCTTCTCCGGCGACGGCAAGCAGAGGACCGACTTCGGGGGCTTCGACAGGCGAACGGGGTGGCGCTTCAGGGCGACGGCAAGATCGTCGTGGTCGGCGGCGTTGGCACCGGCGCGGGCACCTGCCCACCAGCCGCGACTTCGCGCTCGCCCGCTACAACCCGAACGGCACGCTCGACACGAGCTTCTCCGGCGACGGCAAGCAGACGACCGACTTCGGGGGCTCACGAGCGAGGCGACCGCGGTGGCGCTCCAGGGCGACGGCAAGATCGTCGCGGTGGGTCGTGCGGCGCGAGCTGGCGACTTCGCGCTCGCCCGCTACAACCCGAACGGCTCGCTCGACACGAGCTTCTCCGGCGACGGCAAGCAGGCCACCGACTTCGGGGGCAACGACGGGGCGACCGGGGTGGAGATCCAGGGCGACGGCAAGATCGTCGGTCGGTCGGCAGCGGCCCGGCGACGACTTCGCGCTCGCCCGCTACAACCCGAACGGCTCGCTCGACCCGAGCTTCTCCGGGGACGGCAAGCAGACGACCGACTTCGGCGGGAGCGTTGACGGGGCGAGCGGCGTGGCGCTCCAGGGCGACGGCAAGATCGTCGCGGTTGGCACCGGCGGCTTCGACGTCGGCGGCGAGCGACTTCGCGCTCGCCCGCTACAACCCCAACGGCACGCTCGACACCAGCTTCTCCGGCGACGGCAAGCAGACGACCGACTTCGGGGAGCTTCGGCTCCGACGACGCCGCGAACGGGGTGGCGCTCCAGGCGAACGGCAAGATCGTCGCGGTCGGCAGGGCGCAACGGCGAAAGCCGAACCGACGACTTCGCGCTCGCCCGCTACAACGCGAACGGGTCGCTCGACACAACTTCTCCGGCGACGGCAAGCAGAGACCGACTTCGGGGGCGACGACGAGGCCAACGGGGTGGCGCTCCAGGGCGAACGGCAAGATCGTCGCGGTCGGCGACGTCGCCGGCGGCGACTTCGCGCTCGCGCGCTACAACCCGAACGGCTCGCTCGACACGAGCTTCTCCGGCGACGGCAAGCAGACGACCGACTTCGGGGGCAACGACGGGGCGACCGGGGTGAAGATCCAGGGCGACGGCAAGATCGTCACGGTCGGGGTTGGCCTCGGCACCGACGGAACCAGGGACTTCGCGCTTGCTCGGTATCTGGGGGGCTGAGCGGCGCGTGGGTTGAGTCGCCGCGTCAAACCGCACGCGACGCCGCGTGGATCGTGATATGGGCGCGGCTGGTTTCGAACCAGCGACCTCTCGCGTGTGAAGCGAGCGCTCTCCCACTGAGCTACGCGCCCTGGAGATGGTCATCTTAGGAGTTGCCGCAGGTCGTCCGGCGGGGGCAATCCGACGAGGCGGCGGCGGCCCTGAGGTGGGAGACTTGGCCTGTTCGCTAGCGGAGGAAGGCGATGGCGACGACCGGCGCGCCGACACGGATCAACTCGTACGAGGAGGCCCGCGCCGCCCATCGCTGGGAGGTCCCCGACCGCTACAACATCGCCGCTGACGTCTGCGACCGACACCCTCGCGACAAGCAGGCGATGGTCTGGGAGGACTTCCTAGGCAACCAGCGCCAGGTTGGCTGGGGTGAGTTGCAATCGCTGTCCGCCCGGGCAGCCAACGTCCTCCGGGCCCACGGCGTGGAGCGTGGCGACCGGGTGGCCGTGGTAGCGCCGGCGACGCCGGAGACCGCGGCGGTCTTCTTTGGGACCTGGAAGGCCGGGGCGATCCTCCTGTCGATGTCGGTTCTCTACGGAGACGAGGGAATCCGCCACCGGGTCGAGGACTCCGGTGCGAAGCTGATCGTCTGCTCGCCCGACCAGGCGGAGCGAATGCCCGGCGATCTGGTGAGCGAGGTGCTGCTGCTCGACGAAGGGCTCCTGGCCGGCGCCGACGATCACTTCGAGACGGTGGACACCGCGGCCGACGACCCGGCGCAGCTCTACTACTCGTCGGGAACCACCGGGCTCGCGAAGGGCATCCTCCATGCCCACCGCTACATCCTGGCCCACGAGGAGTTCGTCTACTGCCACGACGTCCGCGACTCAGAGCTCTTCCATGGCATGGGCGAGTGGGCGTGGGCGGCGGGGATCGCGCCGCTCCTGGGGCCGTGGCGCCTCGGCGCGACGCAATTCGTCTACGTCCGCGAGGGCGGCTTCGACCCTGCCAAGCAGCTCGAGGCGTTGTCGAGGCACGAGGTGACGCGCGTGTTCACGACGCCCACCGCGATGCGGGCGATGATGGCGATCGAGGACGCAGGCGAGCGCTATCCGCAGAAGTTCCGCGTCGTCTGCTCTGCCGGCGAGCCCCTGAACCCAGAGGCAATCCGGTGGTTTCGCGACCAGTACGGGATCACGGTGCTCGACTACTACGGCCTTACCGAGTCGTATCCGCTGTGCGCCAACTACCCCTTCATGGAGGTTCGCGAGGGGTCGATGGGAAAGCCGATGCCAGGCTGGGACGTTCAGATCCTGGACGAGGACGAGCACCCGGTCGCGCCGGGCGAGCGCGGGGAGATCTGCCTCCGTGCGCGCTCCAACCCGCACTACCCGCTGGGCTACTGGAACAACCCGGAGGCGTCGGAGGAGACATTCGGCGGCGAGTGGTTCCACTCCAAGGACGCCGCGCTTCAGGACGAGGATGGCTACTACTGGTACGCGGGTCGCGCGGACGATGTGATCATCTCCGCCGGCTATCGCATCGGGCCGTTCGAGGTCGAGTCGGCATGCATCGAGCATCCGGCGGTCCTCGAGGCTGCCGCGGTGGCCTCGCCCGACCCCAAGCGAGGCCACGTGGTCAAGGCGTTCGTCGTCCTGGGGGAGGGACAGCGGCCGTCCGACGAGCTGGCCGGTGAGATCAAGACTTTCGTCCGCGGCCACCTCTCCGCCTACGCCTATCCGCGGAAGATCGAGTTCGTCGACGACCTGCCAAAGACCCTGACCGGCAAGATCCGCCGCGTCGAGCTGCGGGAGAGGGAGGCCGAAGGCCGATAGGATTGCCTCGGACCGTGCTAGGCGGGGAGGTAGCGGTGCCCTGTCACCCGCAATCCGCTCTAGCGGGGCTGAACGCCCGTCCGAGGGTCGCGGCCTTCGGGGTCAGTACGTCGCGGGCGGCGTTGACGGCCAGGTCCCGCGCAATGCGCGCCCGTGAATCAGGTCAGATCCGGAAGGAAGCAGCCTTAAGCGGTAGCGGGCATGTGCCGCGGATCAGCCTGGCTCGAGCCAGCCACGACGGGAACGCCCGGGGACCGCTCTCGAGGTCGGGCCGCACGGTCCTGCCCGCTTGCTGACCACAGGGGCAGTGAGCTCAGCGGAGCTCGGTGACCACCGGCGCGAGCTTTCGCTCGAGCCTGTGGGGCAGCCGGGTCGGCGCGGTCCCGCCGGTCGAGTTCCGGATGCGGGTCGGCGAGACGCCGCCCGTCCGGGGCTTGACGGGTGGCGAGGGGGCCGGTTCCTCGGGCCGATCGGGGCATCGGCGCGTGTACACGACCCGTGCCGTGTGCTTCGGCTTGGTCTGAGTGTGCATCCACGAGAGGTGGAGGTGATTCCCGCGACCGTGGTTTGGGTCGCCGTTCCACCCGACCCAGCGCCAGGGCGCGATGGGGTAGTTCTGACGCGGCTCGGTCTTGCGTGCAAGCCTCCCGATCTTCTTCCACGTTCCCCCTTTGCCCCGGTTGGGGACGATGTCGAGGGCCAGCCCGATCGGGTGCTCGCCCCTCCACGCATGAACGCGGCGGTCGGGGGAGTACCCATCGGTGATGAAGATGTCGAAGCGGCGCTTCATCCAGCGGAGGTCGGGCAGCAGCCGGCGGTCGATCTTCTCCCCGGGAAAGCCGGGAATGGGCACGAAGCGTCCCCCGTGCACGGTCTTGCAGAGGTGAGGACCGATCACCTTGCTTCGCATCTCGGCCCCCGCCACGGAGGGGAGGGCCGTGGCCGCCACGGCGATCAGCGCCAGCGCAACCGAGGCGCAAGCCGAGCGACTGGATCTGAACCCATGTCTGCCTGCCACTGGGACTCAGCATCGGCACGATCCGGCGGATCCTGAAATCCCGGAAAGGGATCTCCGAGGGAGCGGAAATTCCCAGCCGGCCGGGCCGAGGCCGCAGCTAGACTGGCCTCGCTGTGTCCGAGACCTCCCTTTACCGGCGCCACCGCCCGCAGGCTTTCGACGAGGTGGTGGGCCAAGAGCACGTGGTGCGCACGCTTCGAAACGCGGTCGAGCACGATCGCGTCCACCACGCTTACCTGTTCGTTGGCTCGCGTGGAACCGGGAAGACGTCGCTGGCAAAGATCCTCGCCCGCTCGCTGAACTGCACTCAGGGGCCCACCGTGGCCCCCTGCGGCGAGTGCGAGTCGTGTCGCACGATCGCCGCCGGTAGCTCCCTGGACGTGATCGAGATGGACGCCGCCTCGAACCGCTCGGTGGACGACATCCGCGATCTTCGCGAGCGGGTCGGCTACGCGCCCGCGGCCGGACGGTGGAAGGTCTACATCCTCGACGAGGCGCACATGCTCACCCGCGAGGCTTGGAACGCCTTCCTGAAGACGCTCGAGGAGCCGCCGCCCAACACCGTCTTCGTCCTCTGCACCACCGAGCCCCACAAGGTGATGCCGACGATCGTGGACCGCTGCCAGCGGTTCGACTTCCAGCGCCCCTCGCTGGAGCAGATCGCCGAGGTGGTCCGCCGGGTGGGGGAGGCCGAGTCGATCGAGATCGAAGATGGCGCCGTCGCGGCGATCGCCCGCGCGGCGACCGGAAGCTTTCGCGATGCGCTCGCCACCCTGGACCAGCTGGTCGCCTACGGCGGCAAGCAGGTCGCCACCGACGACGTCCTGGCCGTGCTCGGCGTGGCGGAGGCGGAGCTGATCCTCGCCGCCGGCGACGCGATCGCCACGGAGGACGGGAAGGCAGCCCTGGAGGCGAGTGAGCGGCTGGCCCGCTCGGGGCGCGACGTCTCGCAATTCGGGCGAGATCTCTTGGCCCACCTTCGCCAGCTGCTCGTGATCAGGACGATCGGCGAGGTCTCGGACAGCTTCAGCGTCACCGCCGCCGACCCCGACCGGCTGCGAGCGCAGGCCGACGCCTTCTCGGACCTGGGACTGGCGAGGGCGATCGACGTGATCGCGGCGGCGCTGGCGGCGATCAAGGAAGGCGACGAGCCCAAGATGACGCTGGAGCTCGCCATCCTGCGCGCCGCACGGCCCGAGCTCGACCCCTCCCGCGCCGCCCTGGCTCAGCGCCTGGAGCGCCTGGAGGGGCAGCACAGCCCAGCCGATGCCCCCCGTCATGAGCCGGAGCGTGAGGAGCCCTCGGGCAGTCCGGGGCCCACCGCTGCTGCCCCCGCCGCCGCGGTCGCCGCGACGGTGGACCTCGACCGGATCAGCGGCCTTTGGCCGGCCGTCGTCGAGCAGGTCCGCGAGTCCGGGTCGGAGCTCCTGTCCACGGTGCTCGCCGCCGCCCGCCCCGTCGCCGTGGACGTGGAGCAGGCGGTGCTCGAGGTTGGCTTTCCGGCGAGCGCCGCCTTCAACAAGCGAAAGGCAGAAGCGCAGGAAGCGCGCGAGCGCCTGGCGGAGGCGGTGCGGACGATCGCGGGCGAACGGCTGCGGCCGATCTACGTCCTACTGGAGGGCGACCACGAGGTCGAGGCGGAGGGGACCGGCAAGTCCCTAAACGACGAGGAGCTGATCGAGCTCCTGCGCTCGGAGTTCGACGCGGAGGAGTTCGAGGCCGAGGAGGCAAAGGAGGCGGAAGGATGACGCGCATGCCCAACCCCGGCCGGGGGCCCGGAGGACTGGACCTGAACGCGATGATGAAGCAGGTCCAGCAGATGCAGTCGGAGATGATGGAGGCCCAGGAGAAGCTCAAGGACGAGGTCGTCGATGCCAGCGCCGGCGGGGGCATGGTGAAGGTGAAGATGAGCGGCGACCTGCGGCTGCTGGAGATCGCCATCGATCCCGAGGCGATCGACCCGGAGGATCCCGAGCTGCTTCAGGACATGGTGCTGGCCGCCGTCAACGAGGCGATCCGTTCCGCCCAGGAGCTGGCCTCGAGCAAGCTGGGCGGGATCGCGGGCGGCGGCGGCCTCGGGCTGCCCGGGATGTAGCGCCGCCTCAGCGACTACGTTCCCACTCTGTGTACGCGGGGCCGATCCAGCGACTGATCAGCGAGCTCTCCCGGCTGCCGGGGATCGGGCAGCGCACAGCGCAGCGGCTCGCCTTCCACATCCTGCGCGCCGACGAGCCCGAGGCCCTGGCGCTCGCCGAGGCGATTCGCGAGGTGAAGGCGAAGGTCGGGCTGTGCGAAGTCTGCTTCAACCTCTCCGAGGGCCCGCGCTGCGGGGTCTGCGAGGACCAGACCCGTGAGCGGTCGCTGATCTGCGTGGTCGAGGAGCCCTCGGACGTAATCCCGATCGAGCGCACGGGCGAGTACCGCGGGCTCTACCACGTGCTGGGCGGCGCCCTGTCGCCGATCGACGGCGTGGACCCAGAGGACCTGAGGATCGGCGAGCTCGTTCGGCGCATCGACGGCGAGGAGGTGAGCGAAGTGGTGCTGGCCACCAACCCGACGACCACCGGCGAGGCGACAGCGCTCCACATCGCCGAGCTCTTGCGCGACCGGGTGACGATCACCCGGCTGGCAAGCGGGCTCCCAGTCGGGGCCGACCTGGAGCACGCCGACGAGGTCACCCTGGGCCGCGCCCTCGCCGGTCGCCGCGCGCTGGCCGGCTGACCCGCATCCCGGCCGCCCGCGATTGCCTTCGCACGGCCGACCGCTGGGCGTCGCGGCACAGCGCTCAGGTGGCAACTACCTCGACCAAACCGTGTTCTAGGTGTCATGCTCGTAGGGAGCCAGCTCACGCCAAACGAATCGGCCATGGGACGGAGCGCGACACAATGATCACTTGGGGCGTGGAGGGCTCTCGAGGTCGATCGCGTTGAAGCTAGTTCTCGCGACCCATGACTTCGACCACGTCGGCGGTAGCGAGACGTACTTGCTGACGATCGCGAAGGCGCTGGAGCGGCTCGGGCATGAGGTCGTGATTCACGCCCTCAGGGTGGGCGAGATGGCTGATTTCGCCACGGGGCAGGGAATCAACGTAGCGCGGGGCGGCGCCGACCTCCCGAGTGACTGCGACGCGCTCATCGTGCAAGACGGAGCGGTCTCATATCTGCTGGCGGATCGGTTTCCGGAGCGGCCGCAGCTCTTCGTCGCACACTCCGAGGAAATCGTCCTTCAGCGCCCACCCCAGCTTCCCAGTGTCGTAGCCGGCGCCGTGGTCCTAAACGATCGAGTCGCGCTCCAGCTCGAGGCAGGTGCTGTCGAGCTGGAGATGTTTCGGATGCGCCAGCCAATCGACAATGATCGCTTTCAGTCGCGCGGCTCGATCCGCGAGCGCCCTGGCCGCATCCTTCTGCTCGGAAACCGGCTCTCCGGGCGCGCCCGTGAGCTGGTGGAGGAAGCAGTCGTTGGATTGCCGCTCGAGGTGCGGCAGGTGGGGATACACGGCGAGCCATCAGTGAGGCCCGAGACCGCGATTGCTAACGCCGATGTGGTGGTTGGCTACGGCCGCTGCATCGTCGAGGGCATGGCGTGTAGACGAGCCGCCTACGTGTTCGATGCCCAAGGGGGCGACGGGTGGGTCACGGCGGATTCGTATCCAGCGCTGGAGGCTGACGGATTTGCGGGCAGGGCAACGGACCAGGTGATCGACGCAGCCCGTATGCACAGCGATTTTCGCGGCTACGACCACCGTATGGGAACCGTCAACTTCCAGCTGGCCAGTCGCTACCACCGGATGATGCCGCATGCGGCCGAGCTGGCCGCAATCCTCCATCGCTTCGTCCCTCCGCAGCGTAACGGGGCGACCCCACTCGACGAGCTGGCGCGGCTAGTCAGGATGCAGTGGCAGACGGCGGCGAGAGCGGAGTCGCTTTCACGTGAGAACCGAGACCTGCGGGTGGAGCTCGAGAGCGTCCGGACAGCGCTTCACGCGAGCCGGCGCTTCCGACTCGCAGCCCGCTTGAAGCGGTCCGCACGTCTGCTCCATCGGATGAGTGGACCTCGAGGCTGAGCGGACCACGAACCGAGCGGTGGCCACCAACCCGACGACCAGCATCGAGGCGACTGCCCAACGGTCGAGTCTCAATCCGTGATCTGAGGGGCCGAGGCCTCCTCGATGCCGGCCCGGCTCATCCGCTCGAGCGCCGCGGTCACCTTGTCGGTGTCGAGATAGGCCTGGACCCGCACCGGCTTTCCGCGGCGGATCCGGATCCAGTGGGCGCCGCGGTTCTCGTAGGGCTCGCCGTCGGCAGCCCGCCCGTGGTCGGTCCATTGGACCGCCACTCTCATGTCCCATGGCCACCCCTTCACGGCGACCTCCCTGACCTCGAAGGAGATCTCGGGGAACAGGGCCCAAACGCGCTCCAGCCACCGCTTGAACGCCTCGCGCGAATGGCGCTCCCCGCCCAGCGCGTTGTCGCCCGGGAAGAGGTGATGGACGTCGGGCGGAAGGTCCTTCACGACCGCCTCGAGATCCCCGCCGCTCAGCGCCTCGAACACCTTGCGCGCCCGGCGAGCGGCGATCAGCTTGTACATCTCAAACCTCCTTTGGCGCCATTCCAACCTCCGCCTTTCCCTCGGAGAGCCCGATGCGGGCGTGCAGGCGACGCAGCGGCGCCGGCGCCCACCAGTTCCAGTGGCCCAGCAGCTCCATCAGCGAAGGGACGAGCAGCGCTCGGATGATGGTGGCGTCGATCAGCACGGCGAGCGCGGTCCCAAGGCCGTTCTCCTTGATGAAGATGATGTCCGAGGTGACGAAGGCGCCGATCGCGACCGCGAACAGCAGTGCGGCGGCAGTGACGATCCGCCCCGTTCGCTCGAGCCCGATCGCGACTGCTTCGGAGTCGTCGGCGCCGCCGTCGCGGGCCTCCTTGATCCTCGACAAGAGGAACACGCCGTAGTCGGTGGAGAGCCCGAACGCGACCGCGAACAAGAGCAGCGGCATCGTCGTCTCCAGTGCCCCCTGGCTCGTGTAGCCGAGCAGCCCCTCCAGCCGTCCATCCTGGAAGATCAGGACGAGGATCCCGAACACTGCGCTTAGCGTCAGCACGTTCATGACCAGCGCCTTGATCGGCAGCACCACCGAGCCGGTCATCACGAACAGGACGATGAACGTGCTGAGGACCACGATCGCGACCGCCGACGGGAGGTGGTCGACGAGGCTCGACTTGGTGTCCATGAAGTGGGCCGTGAAGCCGGTCACCTGCACGCTCGCCGAGCCGCTCGGCACGTCGCGCAGCGCGGCGGCGACCTCCTCGCCGCGATCGCTGAGCGGGTTGTACCTGGAGATGACGTCGATCTCGACAACCCCGCCGGACAGCCTCTCGGGCGGACTTACGGCAGCGACCCCTGGCACCCGCTCGGCCCGTGCGCTCAGCTTCTGGAGCTCGGCCGGGCTGGCGCCGGTTACCGCGAGCTCGATCGGAGAGTCGCGATGCGGGGGGAACTCGGTTTTTAGCGCCGTGTCCACCTGGCGGGCGCTGGCCGCGGTCGGAAGCACGGTCGCATCGGCGGAGGTGAAGTCGATCGAGAAAAAGGGGATTCCCAGCACGATCAGGAAGGCGGCGCTGGCGGTTGCGATCGGCGCCGGCCTGCGCATCACGACGCGCGAGAGCCGGTACCAGAACCCCGACTCCGTGGGCCGCGCGTCGCGCTCGGCGCGGCGCTGCAGGAAGGCGGGCGCCAGCGAGTTCACCCGCGTGCCCAGCGCGGCGAGAATCGCCGGGAGGACGACCAGGGCGAGCCCGGCCGCGATCAGCGCCACGAGGGACCCTCCGAGGCCCATCGAGTACAGGAAGCGCTGCGGGAAGATCAGCAGCGAGGCGAGCGCTGCCGCCACCGTCAGCGAGGAGAAGGCGATCGTCCGCCCCGCGGTTGCCAGCGTGCGGCGCATCGCCTCGGCGCCGGGCCCGGAGCGGGCGATCTCCTCCCGGTAGCGCGAGACCATGAACAGGCTGTAGTCGATCGCCAATCCGAGCCCCAGCCCGGTGACCAGGTTGAGGGCGAAGATCGACACCGAGGTCAGCTCGCTGGCGATCCGCAGCATCAGGAACGTCCCGACGATCGCGAGGCCGCCGATCAACGGCGGAAGGAGGGCGGCGACTCCGCTTCGGAAGAAGAGCAACGACAGCAGGAACAGAATCGGGAAGGCGAGCATCTCGGCCTTGCGGAGATCCGATTCGACCTGGTTGTTCACCTGCTCCTGGGCGAGCGCCGGCCCGCCGAACGTCACGCCGCGAGCCCCCTCCACGCGGTCGGCGACCCGCTTCGCCGCGTCCTGGCTTTCCTTGTCGTCGGTGGGCTTCAGCGACACCGCCAGGTAGGTCGCGCTGCCGTCCTTGGAGACGAACGCCCGCGAGCCGGTGGTGTAGTAGTCGTCGATCCGCCCGACTGCGGGGTCACGCGAGATCCTCGCGGCCAGGTGCTCCACTCGTTGCTTCGTCTGAGGGGAGGAGACGTCAACGCCTCGAACCAGCGCGATCAGCCCGAGACCGCGGTGGCCGGCGTCCTCCAGGCGCTCGTCCGCCTGGACGCTTTCGGTCGCGGGGTCGTCGGCGCCGTATGGATCGAGGCGGCTGGCGACGCCGGCTCCCAGCGCAGCGGCGAGGACGGAGGCCACGATCGCGCTCACGATCACGGTTCGCGAGCGCCGGGTCGCGAGGTTCGCGAGCGCGTTCAGCATCAGGCGGTCCTCCTCTCGGCCGCCACCGCCTCGTCTAGGGCCTCCTTCGTCTCGCCGCACCAGTCGGCGATCCAACGGTTGAACTCGATCCCGTAGCGAAGGACGAGGTTGGCGTAGCCCTCGGGCCGGCCGCTGCGCTCGATCTCGGCCAGGCGCTCGGCGATCTCGAGGTGGTGGCGGCGCTTGGCCTCGAGGGTTCTGGGGCCCGACTCGGGGCGGCTGGCGGCGAAGAACAGCTTCAAGAGGCCCTCGTCGCGCACCTCGAAGATCTCGGGGTCGGCGTTGAGCCAGGCGCGCAGCTCCCGCCGGCCTGCGGCCGTGAGCCGGTAGACATTTCGCTTGCGGCCTCCCTGGGGGCTCGACTTGCCCGCGATCAGGCCCAAGGCGGCGAGGCTGCGGAGCTCCGGGTAGATCTGCCCGTAGCTCGCGGCCCAGAAGAGCCGCGTGGACTTGTCAACCAGCGACTTGATCTCGTAGCCGCTCATCGGCCGCCAGTCGAGCATTCCCAGGATCACGTAGGCGGTGGGGGAGAGCTCCATGTATCTGCGAGATATATCGCCGTGGGACGCGGTGGTGTGTGCGTGGCGTCACGCAGGGCCGAGGCCGAAGCGGCCCGTATCCTCGTCGCCTAGTGCCCGAGAGCAGCGAGATAGTGGTGATGAAGTTCGGCGGCACCTCGGTGGCGGGGGCCGACGACATCCGGCGCGCGGCGGCGCGGATCGTCGCGGGGCGCGAACGCGGCAAGCAGGTGGTGGCCGTGCTGTCGGCCCGCGGCAAGACCACCGACGACCTGGTCAGGATGGCCCACGAGGTCTCCGACAGGCCGCTGGCGCGCGAGATGGACATGCTGCTCTCCACCGGGGAGCGGATCTCGTGCGCGCTCTGCGCGATGGCGATTCACGACATGGGCCATCACGCAATCTCGCTCACCGGCTCGCAGGCTGGGATCGTCACCGACTCCTCCCACACCAAGGCGCGAATCCTGGACGTTCGGGCCGACCGCATCCGGGAGGCGCTCGGCGAGGGCCGGATCGTCCTGGTCGCCGGCTTCCAGGGGGTATCGGGCGACAGTCGCGACGTGACCACTCTCGGCCGCGGTGGGTCGGACACCACGGCGGTGGCGATCGCCGCCGCGCTGGGAGCGGAGGTGTGCGAGATCCACACCGACGTTCGGGGGGTGTTCAGCGCCGATCCGCGCCTGGTCCCCGACGCCCGCCTGCTACAGGTCGTCTCCTTCGAAGAGATGCTGGAGATGGCCGCCTCGGGCGCCAAGGTCCTGCAGCTTCGCTCGGTCGAGTACGCGCGCAATCACGACCTCAAAATCCACTGCCGAAGCTCGTTCGAGGACGGCCCCGGTACCCTCGTCGTCTCGGAGAAGGAGACCATGGAGAGGCCCTCGGTCACAGCCGTCACGCATGCCGACGAGGCCCGTGTGACGCTGGCCGGAGTGCGCGACGAGCCAGGCATCGCCGGGAGCATCTTCGGGGCGCTAGCCGACGCGAACGTGAACGTGGACATGATCATCCAGAACGAGCCGGTGTCCGAGGACAGCAGGGCCGACCTGTCGTTCACCGTCGACCCGGCCGACCTGGCGACGGCCAGCCGGGCGCTCGGCGATCTCGAGATCTGCGAGCAGCTCGAGACCGACGAGCGGGTCGGCAAGGTTTCGATCGTCGGCGCCGGGATGCGAAGCCACCCGGGGGTCGCCGCCAAGGTGTTCCAGACCCTCGGCGAGACCGGCATCAACATCGAGATGATCTCCACCTCACCGATCAAGATCTCCTGCGTGATCGAAGCCGACAAGGTGCCGGACGCCGTTCGGGCGCTTCATCGGGCGTTCGACCTGGGGGAGGAGGCCGTGCGGCCCGAGGACCCGACGGGCGAGCACCGCCCGGTCGTGCAGCCGGCCCGCGATGGGAGTGGCGATCGTGGCTGACGACTACAGGGTCGGTGTCCTCGGCGCGACCGGAGCCGTGGGCTCGACGATGCTCGAGATCCTGGCCGAGCGCCGCTTTCCGGCCAGCGAGGTGGTGCCCTTCGCATCCGAGCGCTCGGCGGGGAAGAAGCTCAGCCTGAATGGGCGCCAGCTCGAGTGCCTGCCGCTTACCGACGAGACGATTCGCGGGCTCGACCTGGTCCTCTCCTCGGCGGGCGGAGCGGTCAGCGCCGAATGGGCGCCGCGGTTCGTCGATGCCGGCGCGGTGGTGGTTGACAACACCAGCCATTGGCGCATGCACGAGGACGTGCCGCTGGTGGTCGCCGAGGTCAACCCAGGGGCGCTCGAGGGTCATCAGGGAATCATCGCCAACCCGAACTGCTCAGCGATGCAGATGGTTGTTGCCCTGGCGCCGATCCGTGACGCGGTCGGGATCGAGCGGATCGTCGTCTCCACCTACCAGCCCGTCTCAGGCACGGGGCGTCGGGCGATGCAGGAGCTTCGCGACCAGGCGCACGCCCTGCTGCACGAGGACGAGCCGCCGTCCGCTGAGGTCTATCCGCACCGGATCGCCTTCAACGTGCTGCCGCAGGTGGAGACCTTCAAGGACGGCGACGACTACACGACGGAAGAGCGCAAGATGATGGGCGAGACGCGCAAGATCCTCGGCGCACACGAGAGCGAGCTCGGGATCTCGGCGACCTGCGTGCGGGTCCCGGTGCTGTACGGCGAGTCCGAGTCGGTGAATGTGCAGACGCGCGACCCGCTGTCGCCCCAGGAATGCAGGGAGGTCCTGTCCCGCGCGCCGGGCGTCGTGGTGGTGGACTCCCCGTCCGACGGTGTGTATCCGCTGGCGATCGATGCAGCTGGCCGCGACGAGGTGCTTGTGGGCCGGATCCGCCGAGACCCATCGCACGAGCGCTGCCTCAATCTATGGATCGTCGGCGACAACCTTCGCAAGGGCGCCGCCACGAATGCGGTCCAGGTCGCCGAGCTGCTTCACGACCGGGGCCTGATCCGCCCCGCCGCCGCCGCCGCCCGCACGTAGCCAGCCCCGCTGCGGCGCGGTCTACGATCCGCGCCCTTGGTAGGCGCCTATGCATCCGTCGCGGTGCTGGTCGCGGCCTCGCTCGTCGTCGGCCAGGCGATCCTCTCGCTATGCGGATGGCGAGCGCTCACCTGGCTCGCCGGGCCGGTCGGCCTTGCCGGCCTCATGGTCGCGGGCGGTATCGCGATCAAGCTGCCGGGCCGCGGAACCGCGGTCGCGATCACCTTGCTCGTGCTCGTCGTCGTTTCCGCAATGGTCCTGGCGTGGAGGCGGCCGTCGGGGGCCCACCTGGCGGTTGCCGCCATCGCAGCAGGGCTCACCCTGCTTGTCGCCTCGATCCCATTCATCGTCAACGGGCGCGTCGGGATCCTCGGGGTGGGTTTGGTGAACGACGACATGGCCTCCCACCTGCTGATCGCGGACTGGCTCAACACGCGGGTTGGCGAGATGCCGGGCCTGATCCGCCACGGGTATCCGGTGGGCCCGCACGCGGTCGCCGCCGGGCTGAGCGAAGGCCTCGGCACCGGCCTGATTGAGGCCTTCGCCGGGATGACGCTCGCAACCCCAGTGCTCACCGCGCTGGTCGTCGTGGAGGCGCTGCGAGGCGTTCGCCCGCTTCCCCGCGTCCTCGTCGCGGTCGTCGTTTCGCTGCCGTACCTGGCCGCCGCCTATCTCGCCCAGGGAGCGTTCAAGGAGCCGATCGAGGCACTGTTCGTGCTCGCCTTCGCCCTCCTGCTCCCGAGCGCGACCAGCGTCCGCCGGGCGCTGCCCCTGGCGGTGCTCGCCGCCGGGGCCGTCTACGTCTACAGCTTCCCGGGTCTGTTCTGGCTCCTTGGCACCGGCGCCGTATACGTCGCGATCGCGCTGGTCCGAGGGGCGCGGAGTGCCCGTTCCCAAGACAGCGCCCCGCACCCCGGGACGGCGCCCCGGGGGGATGCAAGGCGTTCTCCGTATCCGGCTCTGATCGCCACCGCCGCGGTCCTCGTCGCGCTGGTCGCGCTGGTCGCCCCGGAGCTGGGGCGGCTGGTCGACTTCACGCACTTTCGAGCGTTTCGCGGCGACACGATCAGCAGCGGTCTCGGGAACCTGCGCCACCAGGTTTCGCCGCTGGAGGCGCTCGGGATCTGGCCGGCCAGCGACTTCCGCCTCTCGGCCAGCGACGCAACAGTGCCGGCCGCCGCCTTCTACCTCGGCGCGCTGATCGCCGCGGCGGCTCTCGTCGTCGGCCTGCCCGGATGGATTCGAACCCACGGGCTCGCCGTGCCGGCGGCCCTGGCCGCGGCGATCGTGATCTACCTGGGAGCTCTCGCGTTCGGCACCGTGTACACGAGCGCCAAGGCCCTGGCGATCGCCGCCCCTTTGATCACCCTGATCTCCCTGGGCGGCCTGCTGCAGCGCGAGCGCTCCCCGGCCAAGGGGGCGCTTCTGCGAAACGGGCTCGCGCTCGCGCTCGCGGCGGGCATCGCCGTCTCCAGCTTTCTGGTCCTGCGCCCGGCGCCGGTCGCCCCCGAGGACCACGCGGACCAGCTAGCCGAGCTGCGCCCGCTGGTCCAAGGCCGCAAGGTGCTGTTCCTCGGCCGCGACAACTTCGTCGCTCTACGAGTTGCGGGGGTCGCGTCCGTTCACCGCGGTGCGCAACTACTACGACCCCAACTACGTGAAGCCGAACCTCCAGCTCGACAAGGTGTTCCAGAAGTTCGACTTCGACTCCGTCACCCCGTCGAAGCTCGACCGCTTCCCGTTCGTGATCACGACCCGCGCCGCCTACGCGAGCGGCCCGCCGCCGGCCTTCGAGCCCCTTCGCAAGACGCCCGACTTCGTCCTCTGGAAGCGCACCGGCCCGGTGGGCGAGCGGCGGACGCTGGCCGAGGGAGATCACCCCGGCGCCGTGCTCGACTGCCCAACCGGCGCGGACCGGGCCAAGCGCGGTTTGGGATCGGCGATCGTGTTCACACGACCCCCGGTCGCCGGAGCCGCGTGGTCGAGCTCCACCGTGGAAAGCGGCACAACTTCCACCCAGACGCTGACCGTCCCCGCCGGACGATGGGAGGTCTCGCTTCAGTACGACTCCACGCGGCCGGTGCACGTCCGAGCGTCCCGGCCTGGACGCGACGCTGCCCGCGAACCTCGACTACCGCGGCTCGGTCCCCTTCTACGCGGCCGGCACCCTTACGTCCCACAGCGGGGGCCCGAAGCGCTTCGAGACCACGGTCGAGCGCCCGCCGCTGGCCGGCCGCCTGCTGGGCGCCAAGTCGGTCGCCCACCTGGGAGCGATCGCCCTGTCGCCTGTGTCGCCGGATCGCGCAGGCGACCCGGTCCCGGGTGTCTCGCAGCGGCCGGTGCCCCTGCAGCTCGCCTGCGGCCGCTACGTGGACTGGTTCCGGTCGGGTGGGGCCTGAGTCCGCGGGGCGGAACGCTCTAGGGACTGGCGACGAAGTTCCAGGTCCTGGCGGTGGCCGGCCCCGCCGTGCCGCTGCCCGAGCCCACCGCGAACTGGCTGACGTGCCAGGTCCGGTTCCCGATCGCCGGATCGGGGCTCGCGCCGGCCTGATCCCCCCACAGGCAGATGTGCGTGGTCGCGTTGCATCCCAGCCCGGAGAGCGGGCCGGCGGAGGTCCTGACGACGACCGGCGCGGACTGGGCGCCGGCGCCGATCTTGGAGACCATGCCGATCGCCGGAAAGGTGGTGGCCGAGGAGGTGTTGTAGCTCAACACCATCGAGTTGCCGCCCGTCTGGGTGGTGGCGTTGACCCGCCGGTTTGAGGAGATCGCCCCGTTGAAGACGTGGAGCGCCGGGTGGGATGCTGCTCCGCTCTGCAGCACGCTGGCGGCCCACGGCGAGATCTCGTACCAGCGGACCGCAGCACGGCCGTTCACGTTCACGGTGTGCTGCGTCCAGATCGTGAGCTTGCCCGCGGCCAGGGGATTGACGCTTGCGACCGCCTGGGTGAGCCGGGCGTCCAGGGTCTCGAGCCGATTCACCGACCCCTGCTGCGGCGCGTTGGGCGGCATCGAATAGCTGGGGACCGTTACCGGCCTGCCTGTGGTCTGGAAGACCGGCTCGCCGGTGGTCGCGTTGCGGTCGATCTTGAACACCGCCAACCGCGACGCGGGGAGCGGTGTCGCGCGGGCGACCGCCCACCCGACGCCCTTCGTGTCGATCTGGTTCGCCGCGACGGGGGTCACGGCCCGGTTGTCGTTGACCATCAACGGAGCCGCATCGCCCACCTTGAAGCTCGCGGGCGCCGGGCAGGTGCTGCCGGCGGGTGGCTTGGATATTGCCGTGAGGTCGGCCCCCACGAAGCTGCCGCTGCCGTTGAACAGGTTGGCCCCAACGATCATGAAGAACCGGCTGTCGCCGAGCCTCGGGTAGTTGGGCAGGATCGCGCCGAAGTTCAGCGAGTACTTGCACCAGTCGGCAGCCCCGTTCGGCGTTGCCGTTCTGCTGAAGCCGAACGCGAGCCTGTTCTCCGAGCTGCTGACGATGTGGGTCGCCGCGAAGTAGAAGCGGCTGGTGGTCGGATCCCAGATGATCTGCGCGTCGCGGACCGTTTCGGCGGCGCCGACTCCGGCCAGCACGCTGGTCGGCCCGGTCGCGAGCGGAGTCGTGCCGGTCTTGCTGTAGATCGCAAAGTTGTGGTTGACCAGCTCGATGTATCGCGTCGTGCCCACGGCGCTCGTCTGCTCGGGAGGCGCCGCGTTCGGGTTGCTGATCCCCTGCCAGGACCTGCCGGGAAGCACCGCTGAGGCGGTGGGGCCGCTCGCCGACGCCCTGGACGCCTCTCGCGCCTGGGCCCTGCGGTCCGCGTGGGCCTTCTGGCGTTCATCACGCGCGGCGTCCGGGACCAGGTAGCCGCGCTCGAAGTCCCGCTTGGCGGCCGGGGTCAACGTCCCGCGATTGGGATCCTGGCGCGCGGCCTTGCGCACCGCGGCGGCGGTCGTGACCTTCCCGTGGAAGCTCTCGGCCGGCGCCTCGGTTGGAAGCGCTGCGAGCAGGAGCGTCCCGAGAGCCAACCCCCCGAACGCCAGCTCCAGGCGCCGTCGCAATCCCGCCGCGCCCGGCGTGAGCCGGTTCAAGTGCATGGACCAAATATAAGGACAGCATGGAAATCGGTTTCGGCGCGGCCATTCTGCTGTTCGGTGCGCTGCTCGCGGTGGCAGCGGCGCTCTCCGGCCTGATGCGGGGAACGGTGCTGTCGATCTCGGTGTTCTCGGTCGCGCTCGGGATCGTGCTGGCGGCCGCGGACGTGGTCTCGGTGGATGCCAACGACCAGACGATCATCGAGCTGATCGAGCTGGCGCTGATCCTGACCCTGTTCTCGGATGGGCTGTTCGTGGAGCGGGAGCTGTTGCGCGTGCATTGGGGGCCGGTGACGCGGGCGATCGTGGTCGCGATGCCCATCACGCTCGTCCTCCTGGCCCTGTTCGGGAAGGCGCTCTATCCCGATTTCAGCTGGGCCGAGGCGTTCCTGCTGGCCGCGGTGCTGACGCCGACCGACCCGGTCGTTACCTCCACGGTGGTCACCGCGCAGCGGGTGCCGGCGATCGTCCGCCACACCCTGAACCTCGAATCGGGCCTCAACGACGGCCTCGCGCTCCCGTTCGTGCTCTTCTTCCTGGTCCTGGCCCAGGCGGGAGGGGATGCTGGTGCCGAAGCGGCGACACTGCTCGGCGAGGCCGCATTCGGAGTGCTGGTGGGCGTAACCCTCGGGCTGGTCGGCGGACGACTTCACCATCACCTCCCTGGGGGCGGCATCACGGCTCGCTACGAGGGCATCTATGCGCTGGGCTTCGGGCTCGCCGCCTTCGGGCTGGCGGACGTGACGATCGGCAACGGACTGATCGCCGCCTTCGTCGCCGGGATCGCGATGGGGGTGGCCGAGCACGAGATCCCGGACGCCTTCGTGGAGTTCGCCGAGAACGTCAGCGCGATCTTCCAGGTGATCACGTTCTTCGTCTTCGGGGCGCTGATCGTGGCGACCGGCTACGACGGCGACCTGTGGCGCCTGTGCCTCTTCATCGTCCTGGCGCTTCTGGTTGCCCGTCCGCTCGCGATCGTCCTGGCGCTCGCCAGAAGCCGGCTCCCGGGCCCGCAGAAGGCGTTCATTGCGTGGTTCGGCCCCAAGGGCGTGGCCTCGATGCTGTTCGCGCTCTTCGTCCTGAAGTCGGACGTGGGGGTCGCGCCGGAGATCTTCGACGTGGCCGCCTTCGTGATCGTTGCCTCGATCGTCGCCCACGGTCTCACCGACACCGTCGGCGCCCGCTGGATCGAGCGACGGATGGGTCGCTCAGAGGCCTAGTCAGCCTTCGGCGGCGAGCTGTTCGACCGCTGCCCGCGCCGTCTCCTCGTCCACGCCCATGTGGGTGACGTAGAGGCCCACGGCCTCCTCAAGATGGCCGAGCAGCACCGCCTGCTCGACCTCCGGGGGAGGTTTGCGGGTCTCCGGCGTCTGGTCGCTGGCCTCCACGACGTCAGGCGAGCACCGTGTCTGCGAGCCGGTCCTCGACCCACTCGGTCGAGGCGATGTGCTTCCCCATCCCGAGCTCCTTCGGCTCGAAGCCGAGCGCCAGGCCCACGAGCTGAGGCAGGTGCAACACGGCCAGCCCGAGCTCGCGACCGGTGACCTTCGCCGCCTCCGGCTGCTGCATGTCGAGGTTCAGGTGGCACAGCGGGCACGGGGTCACCAGGCAGTCCGCCCCGGCGTCGAGGGCATCCTGGATGTGCGTCCCCGCCTGGCGCAGCGAGGTCTCGCGGTTCATCGTGATCACCGGAAAGCCGCAGCACTTGCGAGCCCCGTCGTAGTCCACCGGCTCGCCGCCGAGCGTCTCGATGAGCTGCTCGAGATAGAGGTCTCGCTCGGGGTACTGGTCGTAGCCGATCCGGCTGCGGGGGCGGATCACGTAGCAGCCGTAGAACGGCCCCACCCGAAGGCCTGAGAGCGGCCGCTTCACCAGCCCCTTCAGCCGGTCGAGGCCGTAGTCCTCGACCAGGACCCAGAGGAAGTTCTTGTTCGTGAAGCCGTCCTCGTCCTTTGCGTACTCGAGGTCCTCGTCGGCCAGGGCCTCATTGATGTGGGCGCGATATGCAGAGTCCGCGTCCAGCCGCTGCTGGCACTCCGACTGCGCGCCCTGACAGGTCGAGCAGATGTTCATCATCGCCAGCCCGGTGCTCTGGGCGAGCGCGAAGGTCCGCGCGTTCAGCGTGTCCGCGAGCTCCTGGTTGTGCTCGGCGATCACCCCCGCGCCGCAGCAGTTGGCGCGATCGAGCTCCAGCAGCTCGATGTCGAGCCGCTCGGCGACCAGCGCCATCGAGCCGTGCAGCTCGGGCGTGAACCCGCGCGAGACGCAGCCGGGCCAGTAGGCGAGCCGCATCGCGCTCACCCTGCCGACCCCCCGCTTGGGGCCTCGCCGGGCTCCGATTGGACCACCTCGTCGGGCTCGGGCTCGACCGCCGCCTCGGGCGTGGGCTCCTCACCGGGCTCGACGGGCTCCTCCTCGCCTGCGATGTAGAGGTTGAGCTCGGTGCGGTGCTCCTCGGCATGGCGGTAGATCCGCGCCACGTGCTCCTGCGCGTCGCCAGGCAGCTTCGCGTGAACGCCCGGGATCAGCTTCGGCAATGAGCGCATCTTGCCCGTCCGGATGCCACGGATCGCCGTCGGGATCGAGCCCAAGAGCCCCTTGATCGCGCCGGGCGTCGGGATCAGCTTGCCCTTGACCCCCGGCGCGTAGGACTCCTGCAAGAGCAGCGATTCGTCGTTGGTCCCCTTCTTCTCGATGATCTTCGTGAAGGCCGCCTCGTGGCGACGGCCGTTGTTCAGGTCGTCGATCTCGTAGTCGTGGGTGGCGCGCCGCCGCAGGCGCATGATCTGGTCCATCGGCGCCACGTCCTTGGGGCAGGCGTCGATGCAGTTGAAGCAGTGCGTGCAGTCGTAGATCCCGTGGGGGTCCTGTGCCAGGTCGTACAGGCGCTCCCGGGTCTGGGCATCGCGGGGGTCGCCGACGAACCGGTAGGCCTTGGCGAGCGCCGCGGGGCCGATGAACTCGGGGTCGGCCTCCATGGACAGGCAAGCGGACACGCAGGCCCCGCACTGGATGCAGGCCATCGCCTGGGTGATGTCGATCATCGACTCCGCCGGCACCACGTACTCGCGCTCCGGCGGCGGACCGGCGGGAAGAAGCCACGGGGTGACCCGGCGCACCTTCGTCCAGTGCGTGGACTCCATGTCGGTCACCAGGTCCTTGACCACCGGCATGTTGCCCATGGGCTCGACGACAATTGGGCGCGCCGCCTCCTCCGCTGCGCGTCCGGGGGCGGCGCGGTTGCCGGCGGGATCGTTCCGGCGGTTGGCGCGCTCGTGGGCGTCGCTGATGCGGGTCTTGCAGGCCAGGGTGGACTGGCCGTTGACTTTCACCCCGCACGAGCCGCAGATTGCCGCCCGGCAGGAGCAGCGGACGACGAGCGTCCCGTCTTGGCGGTCACGGACCTGGAGCAGCCCGTCCAGCACCGAGAGGTCCGGGTCGAGATCGACGTCGAACTGCTGCCAGTACGCCCCCTCGCCCGTTTCGGGCTGGTACCTACGAACCTTCAGCGTGTACTCGGGCATCTCGCCTTCTCACCCTACGACGTTAGGTCCCCGGATCGACCCCTCAATACGTCCTCTCCGCCGGTTGCCACTGGGTGATCGTCACGGGCGAGTAGCTGACCTCCGGCCCTTCGGCGTTGCGGGAGATGTCGACGTGCTTCAGCCACTCGTCGTCGTTTCGCTCCGGGAAGTCGGTGCGGTACTGGGCGCCGCGGCTCTCGGTGCGGTGAAGGGCCGCCACGCAGGTGCTCTCGGCGTTGTCCAGCATGAAGCCCAGCTCGATCGCGCCCAGAACGTCCTGGTTGAAGACCGTGCCGCGGTCGTCGATGTAGGCGGTCTTCGCTTCCTCCTGGAGGCGCTTCACGGTCTCCAGCGCCTGCTGGATCCCCTCCTCGGTTCGGAACACCGCGACGTGGCGGTCCATCGTCTCACCCAGCTCCTTGCGCAGCTCCGAGACGCGGTGGCTGCCGCGCTCGCGCCCAACCAGCTCGGCGACGTCCCGCTCGGCATCGGTCAGCACCGACTGCGCCGGGGCGCCCGAATCGATCTGCTTCGCGCGGGCGGCCGCATGTTGCCCCGAGCGGCGGCCGAAGATCAGGGTGTCGAGCAGCGAGTTCGCGCCCAGCCGGTTGCCGCCGTGCACCGACACGCAGGCGACCTCGCCGGCGGCGTAGAGGCCGGGAATCGGCGTGGCCCCGTTGGTGTCGGTCTTCACGCCTCCCATCGTGTAGTGGTTGCCCGGCTTGATGCGGATGGGCTCCTTGGTGATGTCGACGCCCGCGAAGTCGCGGCCCACCAGCACGATCTCCCGCAGGGCCTCGTGGATTCGCTTGCGGGGCACCACCGTGACGTCCAGCGCCACCGTGCCGTCTGGGAAGCCCCGCCCCTCGTTGATCTCGGTCTGCTCGGCGCGGGAGACGACGTCGCGGGAGGCCAGCTCCATCTTGTTCGGGGCGTAGTTCTCCATGAACCTCTCGCCCCGGGCGTTGAGCAGATGGGCGCCCTCGCCGCGGGCGCCCTCGGTGATCAGGAATCCCTTCTTGGCGAGCGTCGTCGGGTGGTACTGGATCATCTCCATGTCCATCAGCGGCGCACCGACGCGGTAGGCCATCGAGATCCCGTCGCCGGTGCAGATCAGCGCGTTGGTGGTCGGCTGCCAGACCTGTCCGTTTCCGCCGGTCGCGAGGATCACGTTCTCGGCCTCGAACAGCTCCATCGAGCCGTCCGCGACGTTGCGCAGTACCGCCCCCACGCAGTTCCCGTCGTCGTCGAGCACGACCTCAGTGGTGAAGTACTCCTCGTACCTGAAGATCAGCTCCGAGTGCTTCATCAGCTGCTCGTAGAGCACGTGCATGATCGCCTGGCCGGTGATGTCGGCCACGTAGTAGGTGCGGGCCGCTGAGGCGCCGCCGAAGGCGCGGGTGCCCAGCCGTCCTTCCTCGTTGCGGTGGAAGGTGACCCCCAGGTGCTCCAGGTGCAGGATCTCCTCGGGAGCCTCGCGGCACATGATCTCGATCGCGTCCTGGTCGCCGAGGTAATCGGAGCCCTTGACGGTGTCGAAGGCGTGCGATTCCCAGGTGTCGCCTTCCTGAAGCGCTGCGTTGATGCCTCCTTGCGCAGCGTTTGAGTGCGAGCGCACGGGGTGGACCTTCGAGACGA
Source organism: uncultured Actinomycetes bacterium (assembly GCA_963755775.1). GTDB lineage: Bacteria > Actinomycetota > Thermoleophilia > Solirubrobacterales > 70-9 > AC-56. Next base: position 60,673 of record CAVWKY010000012.1, read on the forward strand.
TGCCCACCGAGACACCCTCCTCCGCCGCGGCGAGCGCGGCCCGCTGGCCGGCGAGGCCCGCTCCGATCACCAGGACGTCGTGCTTCGGCACAGTCGCGATCCTATATAGCGGCACCGGGAATCCGGCCGCCACATCGCGCAGCGGGACGGCGGCAACGGTGCCGACCCTTACGCCCCTCGGAAAGTGCCGGCGGCCGTCTACGCTCCGGGCGCGCCGCCGATGGCGCTGCGAAGCGCGCGGCCCACCTGATCCGCCGTGACCACGCCGCGCAGTCGCCCGTCCGAGTCCACTGCCATCAGCGCTCCGAGCCGGCGGAGGGCGTCGTTGCCGAGGAGCGACTCGAGCGGCGCGTCGTCGCGCACTCGCAGGGTTTCCGTCGAATCAACCTCGAACACGTCGCGCACCCTGGAGGAGGACCGGCTCACTTCCGGAACCGCGTCCGCGGCGCCGCGCTCGATCAGGCCAAGGAATCGCTGGGCGGCGTCGACGACCGGGAACCACGGCCAGCGATAGCGAAGGAAGTACTCGTCGAGAGCGCGCTCGACGCTCGCGTCCTCGGGGATCGCGACCGGGTCGTTGTCCATGACGTCGGCGACCCTGATCCCCTCGATTCGGCTGGAGAACTCCGTCTGTGCCACCGCGCCGCGAGCGGACTGCCCGAGGATGAAGCCGATCAGCGCCAGCCAGATACCGCCGATCACGTCCCCCTCGATGAACATCAGGATGCCGATGCCGATGAACAGGTACGAGAACGCCTGTCCGAGGCGGGCCGCGCCGCGGGTCGCGCGATTGCGATCGCCGGTGACCCGCCAGGCGATCGCGCGTGCGATCCGGCCCCCGTCGAGCGGGAACGCTGGGATCAGGTTGAAGGCCAGGACGAGGGCGTTGATGCTCGCGAGCCAGGCGACCACGGCGAGGATTCCCGACGTTTCCGCTCCGCGCTCGACGCGCATCGCCTTCCAGAACTCGTCCGATCCGGCTGCCGCCATCCCCACCGCAAAGCAGGCGATGGCGATCACAAGGGTGACCAGGGGGCCGGCGATCGCCACCTTGAACTCAGTTCCCGGCGAGTCTGAGTCCTTCGTCATCCGCGCGACGCCGCCGAACATCCACAGGGTGATGTCGGAGATGCCGATGCCGCGACGGATGGCGACGAACGCGTGGCCGAGCTCGTGCAGGAGGATCGAGGCAAAGAACGCGAGCGCGCTAACCAGGGCGAGGAAGTAGGGAACCGCGTCGCCGCTGGAGGCGTCGAGCAGGTCGCGGTAAAAGCCGGAGAGGATCCAGATGATCAAAAAGAGGACGAAGAACCAGGAGTAATCGACCCCGATCCGGATCCCCCGGACCTTGAACAAGGTCATCGCGCCGCGCGCGGGCATGCAGCAATGTTAGGTGGGCTAGGGTCCACGCCCCGATGGCTCAGTCCGCGGCCGCGACGGCGAGCGCCTCCCCACATCTGGACCCGAGCTGGCACCGGCGGCTTCTGAATGAGCTGTGCGCGATCGAGCGCCCCAGTGCCTCACCCGGCGAGCGCCGCGCGGCGGAATGGCTGGTGGGAGAGCTCGGCGAGCTGGGCATTCAGGCGCGGATCGAGTCCGAGGCCGCCCACGGGACGTTCTGGTGGCCGCTTGGAATCGCCGCCGCGGCGGGCTTCGTGGCCGGTGCCGCTGCCCTTCGCGGCCACCGCTTGCTGGGCACCGCTTTGGCCGCGGCCGCCGGCGTGGCCGCTGTCGATGATCTGCCGCCCCTTGGGCGCCGGCGGCTGCGCTCAGTGCTGCCCAAGGGCGAGCGAAGCCAGGTCGTTGCGGAGCTCGGTGCAGGGGACGCCGAGCGCACGGTCGTCTTGACCGCGCACCACGACGCCGCGCACTGTGGCCTAGTCTTCAACCCCGAGATCCCGGAGGCGGTCGAGCGGCGCTTTCCCGGCGTCATCTCGGGAGGCCCGACGACCAGTCCACCCCTGATCGGGGGGCCCGTGACGGCGATTCCCGCGGCGATCGCGCTGGGGTCGGCAACCGGCAGCAAACGCCTGACCGCCGGGGGAATGGTCGGCGCGCTGGCGGCGCTCGCGGTCCTCGCTGACATCGGGTCGCGGGAGGTCTCCCCCGGCGCCAACGACAACGGCACGGGCGTCGTGGCGATGCTGGCGATCGCAAAGGCGCTCACCGAGCGCCCGCCGAAAAACCTGCGGGTGGTGCTGCTCTCGACCTCAGAGGAGGCGACCTGCGACGGGATGCAGGCCTGGCTTCGCCGGTCGTCGCCGGACCTTCCCCGGGATCGAACGTTCTTCCTCTGCCTCGAGACGCTCGGCTCGCCGCATCTCCTGGTGCTGCGCGGCGAGGGGATGGTGAGGCTTCGCGAATACCCGGAGCGCTCCCTCGCGCTGATGGATGGGATGGCCGAGGAGTTGGGCATCCGGTTGTTCCCGAACCTGCGCCTCATGAACGCCACCGACGGCGTGATCCCGCTGGGCAACGGCTATGAGTGCGCCTCGGTTTGCTCCTGCACGCAATTGAAGCAGCCGGCCAACTACCACTGGCCGACCGACACTCCAGAGAACGTGGACTACGAAACCCTCGCCGACGCGATTCGCCTGAGCGAGGCGGCGATCCGCCGCCTCGACGAGGAATGGCTCTAGGTGTTGGGTGAGTGGCGCTCGATGATGCGGCGGAAGTCGGTCCCCACGGGGAGGGTGCCGAAGGCGCGGCCCGAGTCGCCGCCCAGGCGCGAGGTCGAGAACGCGTCGGCAACCGCCTGGTCGCCGTAGCGGCGCAGCAGGGAGCCCTGGAGCACGAGCGCCATTTGCTCCACCACACGGCGGGCGCGCGCCTGGATCTCCTCGAGGTCCGAGAACTCCTGGCGAAGCCTGGCCGTGGCGGCGTCGAGGCGCTCGTCGGCACCACGGGCCTCCTCGACCTCGGCGAAGAAGGCCTCGAGTGAGGCGGGGTTCTTGGCCATCGCACGCAGCACGTCGAGGCACTGGACGTTGCCCGACCCCTCCCAGATGGACGCCAGGGGGCTCTCGCGGTAGAGCCGCGGCATCCCCGACTCCTCGACGTAGCCGTTGCCCCCCAGGCACTCGAGGGCTTCGACGGCGTGTGTCGGGGCTCGCTTGCAGGTCCAGTACTTCAGGACGGGGGTCGCCAGCCGCCGCCGCTCGATCGCGCGCTCGTCACCGTCGTGCGCCTCGTCGAAGGCGCGGGCCAGCCACATGGCGCCGATAGTCGTCGCCTCGGACTCGACGGCCAGGTCGGCGAGCACGTTCTGCATCAGGGGCTGCTCGACCAGCGGCCCGCCGAAGGCGGAGCGATGGGTGGCGTGGTGGATCGCCATCGCGGTCCCCCAGCGGTAGCCGGCGCTGGCGCCGATCGCGCAGTCGAGGCGAGTGTGGTTGACCATGTCGATGATCACGGGGACGCCGCGCCCCTCCTCGCCGACCAGTCGCGCCCAGGCGCCGCGGAACTCGACCTCGCTCGATGCGTTGGATCGGTTGCCCAGCTTGTCCTTCAGCCGCTGGATGTGGAAGCGGTTGCGCTCGCCCTCCGGGGTGAAGCGGGGCAGCAGGAAGCACGAGAGCCCTCCCTCGGCTTGGGCCAGGACCAGGAACGCATCGCACATGGGCGCGGAGCAGAACCACTTGTGCCCGGTGATCTCGTATTCGGCGCCGGGCCCGCCGCCGTTCAGGGGTCTGGCGATCGTCGTGTTCGCGCGGACGTCCGAGCCACCTTGCTTCTCGGTCATGGCCATCCCGCACAGCGCCCCCTTCTTGTCCGGCGCCGGGACCAACCGCTCGCCGTCGTACTCGAGCGACAGGAAGCGAGGCTCCCACTCGGCGGCCAGCTCGGGCTGCTTGCGAAGGGCCGGGATCACGGAGTAGGTCATGGAGATCGGACAGCCCACACCCGCCTCGACCTGCGCTAGCAGGATGAACTTCGCCGCCCGGGCCACGTGCGCACCGGGCTGGGCGTCGCGCCATGGCGAGGCGTGAAGGCCCCGCGAGATCCCGAGGGTCATCAGCTCGTGCCACGCAGGGTGGAACTCCACCTCGTCCACCCGGTTGCCGAAGCGGTCGTGCGTCCGCAGCTTCGGGGGGTTCTCGTTCGCCTGCACGCCGCGATTGATCACGTCGGCACGGCCGCAGATGGCACCGAGGTCGCGGGCGTCGTCCTCTGCCCACTCGGCGCCCTCACGGCGAAGGGCCTCGACGAGCACCCGGTCCGCCTCGAAGACGTTGTAGCCGTCCAGCGAGGGCGGCTGGTTCAGGACCTCGTGGGTGGGCTCCCCGTGAGCGCGCTCGACCGTGGCCACGCCCCCATTCTCTCAGGAGTCGCCGTCGCACCGTTCGCCTCGCACGCCCGGGCCCCCGCCGGTAGCATCGCGCGGCCCGTGGCGCACGAAGTCACCTTCATCCCCGGCGACGGCACCGGCCCCGAGCTGGCGGAGGCGACCCGCAGGGTCCTGGAGGCCACGGGGGTCGAGTTCGAGTGGGACGAGCAGCCGGCCGGCGAGGACGTCTACCGCGAAGAGGGCGATCCCTTCCCCGCACGCACCTTGGAGTCGATCAAGCGGACCCGGGTGGGGATCAAGGGTCCGACCACGACGCCGGTTGGCTCAGGCTTTCGGTCGATCAACGTGCAGCTGCGCAAGGAGCTCGACCTCTATGCCTGCATCCGGCCCTGCAAGCTGTACGAGGGAGTGCGCTCGCGCTTCGACCAGGTGGACATCGTGATCGTCCGCGAGAACACCGAGGATCTCTACGCGGGGATCGAGTTCGAGGTCGACTCCGATGACGCCGAGCGGTTGCGCGAGGTCGTCGCCTCACTCGGCGCGGGGACGATCCGCGAGCACTCCGGCATCTCGATCAAGCCGATCTCGGTGTTCGGCTCCGAGCGGATCGTCGAGGCCGCGTTCGACTACGCGAAGCGAAATGGCCGCCGCAAGGTGACGGCTGCGCACAAGGCGAACATCATGAAGTTCTCCGACGGCCTGTTCCTGGAGACCGCCCGCACGGTCGCCGAGCGCCATTCCGACGTGGAGTTCGAGGACCGCATCATCGACAACCTGTGCAACCAGCTCGTCTCGCGGCCCGAGGAGTACGACGTGATCGTCCTTCCCAACCTGTACGGCGACATCGTCAGCGACCTTGGTGCGGGAATGATCGGGGGGTTGGGCATGGCGCCGGGAGCGAACATCGGAACCGAGGCGGCGATGTTCGAGGCAACCCACGGCTCGGCGCCGAAGTACAAGGGCATGGACAAGGTCAACCCCACGGCTCTGATGCTCTCCGGTGTGCTGATGCTTCGCCACCTGGACGAAGGTGACGCCGCGGAGCGCATGGAGAACGCGATCGCCGAGGTGATTCGCCGCGGCGAGAAGGTCACGTATGACCTGAAGCCCACCCGAGACGATCCAACCGCAGTCGGCACCTCGGCGTTTGCCGATGCCGTAATCGAGGAGATGACCGGCCGATGAGCGACACCCCAGTGAAGGTCACCGTCACCGGAGCAGCCGGGCAGATCGGCTACGCGATCCTGTTTCGCATCGCGGCCGGTGAGATGCTGGGACCGGACGTCCCGGTTCACCTGAAGCTGCTCGAGATCCCAAACGCCCTCAAAGCCGCCGAGGGCACGGCGATGGAGCTCCAGGACTGCGCCTTCCCGCTGCTGGCGGACGTGGACATCCACGACGACCCCGCCGACGCGTTCGACGGCTGCGGCGTCGCCCTGCTCATTGGGGCGCGCCCCCGAACGAAGGGCATGGAGCGCTCGGACCTCCTGGAAGCCAACGGCGGCATCTTCAAGCCCCAGGGCCAGGCCATCAACGACCGCGCCGCTGATGACGTCAAGGTCCTGGTGGTCGGTAATCCGGCTAACACCAACTGCCTGATCGCTCTGTCACATGCACCCGATGTGCCGCGCGAGCGCTTCAGCGCGATGACCCGGCTCGATCACAATCGCGCCATCGCCCAGCTCGCCGCCAAGCTCGGGGTCCCGATCAGCGAGATCACGAAGATGACCATCTGGGGCAACCACTCCACGACCCAGTACCCGGACCTCGTCCACTCACAGGTCGGAGGACGAAGCGCCTGGGAGGCGGTGGATGACGAGGCCTGGGTCGCCGACGAGTTCATCCCGAGAGTGGCCAAGCGGGGCGCCGAGATCATCGAGGCGCGCGGCGCCTCCAGCGCGGCGTCGGCCGCCAACGCGGCGATCGAGCACGTCCACGACTGGGCCCTCGGCACCCCCACCGACGACTGGGTCTCGATGTCGGTCCCCTCCGACGGCTCCTACGGCGTCGACGAGGGACTCGTCTCGGGCTTCCCCTGCACCTGCTCGGGGGAGAATGGAAGCTCGTCGAAGGCCTCGAGATCGACCCCTTCTCGCGCTCTCGCATCGACCGCTCCGTGGAGGAGCTGAAGGAAGAGCGCGACGCGGTCAAGCAGCTGGGCCTGATTTAGGGGATTCCTGCGGGGGCGCGGGGGGCGCGACCGACACCTCTCCAGTTATCCCGACAATTGTCATGACAACTGGAGCGGGCCTGTCGGGTGTGCGCGGGGGCCAACAGTTGTCACAGACAATTGTCAGGGACAACTGGATTGGTGTCGGGCACGCTCCCCGCGCCCCCGCTGAGAACCGCGAAAATGTGAGTGTGCCCAGCCGCTAGACCGCGGTGTAGGAGCGGCCTGACTTCTTCACCCGACCCTCCTTCTGGAGGTCGCCGAGCACGCGGTAGAGGTAGTTCGGCTTGATCCGCATCCTCTTCGCTACCTCAGAGGCGCTGATGCCGGGGTTCGCCTTGATCAGCTTCACGGCCTGATCGGCACGGGTGCCGCCGCGACGGCCTCGTGGGCGGCCGGCCGCCTTGGCGCGGGGACGCGATCCGCGCGGGCGGCCGGGGCCGCGGCGGCCCTGCCGTCCATCGGTGAGACTCGACAGCGCGCGCTGCAGCTTCGAGAGCTCGCCCTCCAGCTCGCGAATCCGGTTCTTCAGCAAGTCCGCCGCCTGATCTACCGCGCCAGAGACCGATGCCATCGTGGTTCCTTTCGTTGGGGAGGCCGGTGTGTGTGTCGGACACACCCAGGGTGTGAATGAAGTCTACGGATCCGAGGGTGTGACGATCCGCACGCCGTCTTAGTGACGGCGTTTGCGAGGCAGGGTACGGAAGATTACGTCCCACAGCGGAGAGGAGACTCCGAACCCATAGCGATGATCCTGGAAGTGATGGCGCATGTGCTGTTCGCGCAGGCGCTTGCCGAGCATCGTCTTCGGCGTGTGGTGGTGAACGTGGTAGTGGGTGTAGTCGTAGGTCAGGTACCCGAGGATGAAGCCCGGCGAAGATGGGGTACGCGGCGGGCGTGCCGAAGATCAGCGTGAGATCCCAACAGGAACAGCGCCGCGAGAGGCAGGCTGACCGCCGGCGGCATCACGAGCCGGAGCCGATCGTTGGGGTGGTCGTGGTGGACCCCGTGGATGATGAAGTGCAGCCGGCCGCCGATGGGGTGATCCGGCTCCCAGTGGAAGACCAGCCGGTGCAGCCAGTACTCGGTCAGCGTCCAGATCAGGAGGCCGAGCGCCGACCAGCAGGACGAGCTCCACGGCGCCGTAGCCGCCGTCGGCGCCCAGCCAGACCCCGGCGACGACGACCGGCACGAAGATGATCGCCGGCACGCGACGGATGGATCCTCGAGAAGAGGTCGAGGAGGCGGTTCTGGAACAGCGGGGGCGAGGCGCTGAGCTGCGAGGTGCGCTCGGGAGCCATCTGGCCAGATTTTACCCGCGAGCCGGCTGTCGCCAGGGCGGGACGCCCATTGGGCCGTTGCCGCCAAGCCCCGTCCCGTTCCCGCAAACGCCGGGAACGTGGCGACGGGCCCCGTTCGACAAAATCGCGGCGAATTGCGTGAACGCGTCCCGCGGGCACCGCCGGCCGGTGCATGATCGGCCGCAGGCTCAGCAAGGCAACGCGAAGGAGGGTTCGGGGACTTGATCAACACCGACCAGCAGGCGAGGGAGATGGCGGAGGCGATCGGGCTCGCGAAGCGGCGGCCCGCCAAGCGGCGCAAGGGAGGCCCGCGGTGCGAGGAGTGCTTCTTCCACTGTCAGCTGCTCTGTGCGCTCGACCTGGACGAGCCCTGCTCCACGTTCCGGCCAAACAGCGCCGACGGCCTCGTGCCGCCGCGCCAGCCCGCGCTGCTGGTGCGTCAAGCGGACGAGCGAGCCGGCGCCCACGGCGACCTGAAGCCCGGCGCCGGCCCGCGTTCGGGCACGGCGTTGCATCGCCGGCGCCTGCGCCCGCCCGCACGGGCGCGAGGCTAGAGTTGATCGTCACGATGCGGATCACGGTGCTCGGGAAGTCGCCCTCGTGGCAGGACGCCGGCGGGGCCTGCAGCGGGTACCTGGTCGAGGACGGCGGACACCGCGTTGCTGCTCGACTGCGGCAACGGCGTGTTCTCGAAGCTGCGCCTGTTCCGCGACTACACCGAGGTGGACGCGGTCCTGATCTCCCACCTGCACGCCGACCACTTCCTCGACCTGGTCCCGTACGCGTACGCGCTCACCTACGCGCCCGCGCCAGCAGCCGGTGCCGGTGGCCGGCTATCCGGGCACCGACGATCCCGCCCGCCCGCGGCTGATCGCTCCCGCGCGGGGCCAGGGAATGCTTCCGCCAGGTGGTCGGGGCGTGGGGGACGAGGACCTGATCGAGAACGCGTTCGCGCTCGAGGAGTACGACGCCGGCTCGACGGTCGAGGTCGGCACACTGCGCGCTCGCTTCCACGAGGTGCCGCACTTCACCATCACCTACGCGATCGACTTCAGCTCCGCGAACGGCGGCGGGGCGGTTCACCTACGGCGCCGACTGCCGCCCGGGCGAGGAGCTGGTCGAGATCGCCCGCGACACCGACCTGCTTGTTCGTCGAGGCGACGCTGCCGCGCCCGGAGCGCACCGGGGACCGCGGTCACATGACCCCGGCGAGGCCGGCGACCACGCCCGGCGCGCCGGCGCCGAGCGGGTCGTGCTCACCCACATCTCCGACGAGCTCGACCAGGACTGGGCTCGCGAGCAGGGCTCCGAGGCGTTCGGCGCGCCGGTCGAGGTCGCCCGCGAGGGCGCCGTCTACGAGGTCTAGCGGCAGCGCGGACCGCGCGCTCCCGAGGCGCGAGCGCTCTCGGGGTGCGAGCTAAGCTAGGAGCGTGGCACGAGACCGCGACCTGCTGGTCAATTTCGAGCGCATGCGGCGCGAGATGGACGAGCTGTTCGGCGACGTCTGGGGCGAGCGCGGCTGGCTGTCCGGCCGCCCGCAGAGCGGCTTCTCGCCGCGCGTGGACGTCTACTACTGCGGCGGGAGCCGCCGCGGGCGGTCGTCAAGGTCGACCTCGCCGGCGTCAGCCTCGACACGGTCAGCCTCGAGATCGTCGGGCGCGAGCTGGTGATCAGCGGCGAGCGCCCGGTCCAGGAGACCGAGGGCCGCGTCTACCAGCAGGTCGAGATCGAGGCCGGGCCCTTCCGGCGCGTCGTCGAGCTGAACGCCGACGTCGTCGCCGAGCGAGGCGAAGGCGACCTACGAGGACGGCATCCTGCGGGTCGAGCTGCCGCTTCGCCCAGCGGCCGGGCGAGCCGCCGCGTCCCGATCGAGCCGAAGGAGTAGGCATGATGGCTCGCAGCGAAGGCTGACGGCGGCACCCGACGATCGAGGTCGTCGAGACCCCGGACGTCGAGGAGGCGATCCGCGAGCGCCAGGCGCAGCCGCTGCCGTCGGCGCTGCCCGGTGCTGCCGCTCAAGGAGATGGTCACCTACCCCGACACGCTGACGCCGCTGGCGGTCGGGCAGGAGCGCTCGATCCGGCTCGTCAACGACGTGCTCTCGGGCGAGCGCATGCTGGTCGCTGGTCGCCTCGCGCGACCCCGAGCTCGAGGAGCCCGGGCCCGACGACCTCTACGACGTCGGCGTCGCGGGGGTCGTCGCGCGGATGCTCAAGGTCCCGGACGGGACGATCCGGATCCTCGTCCAGGGGACCGAGCGGGTGCGGCTCGCCGACTACGTCGCCGAGGAGCCCTATCTGGTCGCGCGGATCGAGCCGCTGCCCGACGTGGTCGAGCCGCTCGCCCGAGCTCGAGGCGCTGACCCGCAACGTCCAGCGCACCTTCACCGAGATCATCGAGCAGATCCCCTACCTGCCCGAGGAGCTCCAGCTCGCGGTCACCAACGTCGACGACCCCTCGGCGCTCTCGCACCTGATCGCCGGCGCGCTGCGGATCTCGACCGAGGAGAAGCAGGAGCTGCTCGAGGAGGTGGACGTCGGCAGGCGGCTGCGCCGCCTGTCCGAGATCCTCGCCCGCGAGCTCGAGGTGATCCAGCTCGGCTCCAAGATCCAGTCGCAGGTCCAGTCGGAGATCGAGAAGGGCCAGCGCGAGTACTACCTGCGCGAGCAGCTGAAGGCGATCCAGCAGGAGCTGGGCGAGGGCGACGAGCAGCAGGCCGAGATCAACGAGCTGCGGGAGCGGATCGAGGCGGCGGACCTCCCCGAGCACGCCCGCAAGCAGGCCGAGCGCGAGCTGGGGCGGCTCGAGCGCCTGCCGCCCGCCGCCGCCGAGTACGGCGTCATCCGCACCTATCTGGAGTGGCTCGTCGAGCTGCCGTGGAGCGTGACGGACCGAGGACAACCTCGACATCGACCACGCGCGCGAGGTCCTCGACGCGGACCACTACGACCTCGAGAAGGTCAAGGACCGGATCCTCGAGTACCTCGCGGTGCGCAAGCTGGCGCAGCAGGCCGCCGCCGAGGGCTCCGATGGGGACGGCCCGGCCGGCGATCCAGGGGCCGATCCTCTGCTTCGTCGGCCCGCCGGGGGTCGGCAAGACCAGCCTCGGCCGGTCGATCGCCCGGGCGCTCGGCCGCGAGTTCGAGCGCATCTCGGTCGGCGGCGTGCGCGACGAGGCCGAGATCCGCGGCCACCGCCGCACCTACATCGGCGCGATGCCCGGGACGATCATCCGCGCCCTGCGCGACGCGGGCTCGCGCAACCCCGTGTTCATGATCGACGAGATCGACAAGATGGGCGCCGACTTCCGCGGCGACCCGGCCAGCGCCATGCTCGAGGTCCTCGACCCGGCCCAGAACGACAGCTTCCGCGACCACTACCTCGACCTCGAGTTCGACCTCTCCGAGGTGATGTTCATCACCACGGCGAACACGCTCGACACGGTCCCGCCGGCGCTCCAGGACCGGATGGAGGTGATCCAGCTCGCCGGCTACACGCTCGACGAGAAGCTCCACATCGCGAAGCGCTACCTGGTGCCGCGCCAGATCGAGGAGAACGGCCTGCAGCGCGGCCAGATCTCGTTCGCCGACGCGGCGCTGCGGGCGATCATCGAGGAGTACACGCGCGAGGCGGGGGTGCGCAACCTCGAGCGCGAGATCGGCACCGTCTGCCGCAAGGTCGCGCGCGAGGTCGCCGAGGGCAAGGTCAAGGGCAAGGCGACGATCTCGGCCAAGCGGGCGCGCGAGCTGCTCGGCAGGCGCCGGTTCTTCGCCGAGCAGCGCCGGCGCACCAAGGACCCGGCGTCGCCACCGGGCTCGCCTGGACGCCGGTCGGCGGCGAGGTGCTGTTCGTCGAGGCGACCGCGATGCCGGGCGTCGGGCAAGCTGACGATCACCGGCCAGCTCGGCGACGTGATGCGCGAGTCGGCGCAGGCGGCGCTGTCCTGGGTGCGCGGCCACGCCAGCGAGCTCGCGCCCGAGCTTCCCGAGGACTGGTTCGCCACCCACGACATCCACATCCACGTCCCGGCGGGCGCGGTGCCGAAGGACGGCCCGTCGGCCGGGCGTGGCGATGGCGACCGCGCTCGCCTCGCTGGTCTGCGGCAGGCCGGTCGAGCGCCGACGTCGCGATGACCGGCGAGGTGACGCTGACCGGCCAGGTGCTGCCGATCGGCGGCCTGAAGGAGAAGGCGCTCGCCGCCCAGCGCGCCGGGATCAAGCGGGTGATCGTCCCGGAGCGCAACGAGGGCGACGTCGACGAGATCCCCGAGCACGAGCGCAGGGGCTCGAGTTCGTCTACGTGGACAGCATCGAGAAGGCGCTCGAGGCCGCGCTGTAGGCGCCCCAGTTCGCGGGTATATGCTCCCGCGGACGAAGCGAAGCGGACGAGGAGAGTTGGCGATGGCAAAGAGCACGAGGGCGAGAAGGCGCGGCAGGCGGCACAGTCGGCGGGCTCGAACCCCTACGTGCGGCGCCTGATCGAGGACGAGGAGCTTCGCGACAACGTCCAGGAGGCCTTCGAGTCGGCCCGGCACGCCTACCAGCGGATGTCGAACGGCAAGGGGCCCGTCGAAGGCGCTGACCGAGGACAAGAAGGTCCAGCGCGACCTGCGCTCGGCCGCCGAGTCGCTGCGCGATGCGTCCGAGCGCCTGCGCGGCAAGCGCAAGAAGCGCCGCTGGGGCAGGCTGCTCGATGCATCGCCCTGGTCGGCGCCGCGCTCGCGATCGCGCTCAGCGAGGACATGCGCAAGGCGGTGCTCGACCGGCTGTTCGGCGCCGAGGAGGAGTTCGAGTACACCTCGCACAGCACCGACGCCGGCCGCCGAGCACGACGCGCCTCCGCCTGAGCGATTGCCGCAGGGTCCATCTCCTGGTCCCTGCCCAGCGCTACGTGTTCGCCGTCGTCCAACGGCGAGGCCGAGGTGGCGGCGATCGACGACTCGGCCGACGGCTTTCGCCGCTACAAGGAGCTCCAGGCGGGAGGCCGGCCGCCGGCATGGTGGCCTTTCCGAACACCCTGCTGGTCCGCGGCGAGCGCGACTACCTGGTCGACCCGGGCCTGATCATGCAGGGCGGCCCGGTGTTCGGGGCCCTCGGGGAGCTGGGGGTGGACCCGGCGCGATCAAGGACGTGATCCTCACCCACCTGCACTTCGACCACGCCGAGGGGCTCGCCGCGTGGCCGCAGCGCACGCGTCTACGTGCACCGGCTCGAGACCGAGGCGCCCTACGCGCAGATCGTCTCCGGCGTGCTGGAGATGGTCCAACCTCGAGGTCCTCGACGGCGAGGAGGGCGAGATCGAGCCCGGCGTCCGGTGGCTGCGGACGCCGGGGCACTCCGACGGCCTGATCTCGCTCCTCGTCGACACCGAGGAAGGCCTGGTGGTGATCGCCTCCGACTGCGTCGGCCCGCTGCCCGAGTACTTCGACGAGATGGATCTGCCCGAGGACTTCGGCCCCGAGCGCGACGAGCTGCTGGAGCAGTGGCGGCGGATCCGCGAGCTGGAGCCCGCCGTGGTGATCCCGGGGCACAACCCGCCGGTCGAGCTGCGTTAGGCGCGACGGACTCGCCGTCGGAATTCCGACGCGGCCGGTCGCCGGGTGGAGAAGGGAGAGCGCGTGGAATCGGAGACCGCGAGTCGGCGGATCGAGCGATCCGCGCGAGCTCGAGCGGCGAGAAGGCCGAGCGGATCGTCGACGCGATGCGTGAGCTGCGTCGCCGAGCGCGGGATCGCCGGCGCCACGTTCGAGCACGTCTCGCGCGAGGCGGGGGTGAGCCGCGGGCTGCTCCACTACTACTTCGGGACCAAGGAGCGGCTGCTGATCGAGGTCCTGCGCAGGGACGCCGAGATCCGGATCGCGATGCTCGACGAGCCGCTGGCGGCGCGAACACGGTGGACGACGTGATCAATGTGCTCGTCGCGGGCGCCGAGGCAGGTGCTCCAGAACGATCCCGGCTTCTACGTGATCCTGTACGAGCTGTTCACCGCCGGCCGGCAGAACCCCGAGATCCAGGCGGAGCTCGCCGAGCTCTATCGGCGCAACCGCGGAGCACGTCGCCGAGATGCTGCGCAAGAAGGAGGCCGAGGGCGTGCTCTCGCTGCGCTTCGAGGCCGAGGCGGCGGTCACCTACATGTTCGCCGCCGCCGACGGCGGCGCGCTGCAGCGCCTCACCGATCCCGAACGGGACTTCTCGCCGACTGGTCGACGTCGGCGCCGCGGTGGCGCGCTTCCTGCTCACCTCGGATGACGCCCGCTGAGTCAGCGGCCGGCAGCTCGAGCCCGCGGGAAGATGCGCTGCATCCTCCACAGCACCGCAGCGAGCCGTGGGGCCGGAGCTTGCGGCGCAGCATCGCCCGGCGCGGGTCGCCGCCGTGGGTCGAGACCTCGAGCAAGTCCCGCCACGAGGTCTCCAGGGTCAGGTCGGGTTCGGAGCCTCGCCCTGGACGGCCTCGGATGGAGCCGTTGTCGATCCGCACGTACCAGGGCGCCGCGTCGATGAACCGCCACTGGATCGTCACCGGCTGGCCGTTGACCGCGTCCCTTGTGGGCCGAGCGGGCGATGACGTCGAACAGCAGCTCCTGCGTCTCGGGCGAGGAGTCGGGTTCGGGCACCGGCTCGCCGGCGACGCCGGCGCGCATCAGCGTGATCGCGCGCCGCGCCCGCTCCTCGTGCGGACGCGAGAGGTCGAACGGGAAGACGTCCGGGGGCATCTCCTCGATCGGGTAGCCGGCCGCCTTCCACTTCGTCTCCACCGAGCGCATCCCGAAGGCGTAGATGTCCTCGAGCTCGAAGCCGTAGCAACGCGTGTACTCGAGGTCCCAGTCCGGCGGCACGAACACCGCCATCGACTAGGGCATCACCTCGCGCAGGATCTCGACCACGGCCGCCTTGCACTCATCGACTCTGGCGGAAGCAGTCGGCGAGCGTCTTGACCCCGAAGCCGATGTGGCGCTGCTCGTCGCGGGAGACGTTGTGCATCCCCTCGCTGAAGCCGGGCATCGTCCCGGCCTCGGTGAAGTAGTCCTCGATGAAGTGCTGCCCCGGCTGGGCCAGTGTCGCCTCGACGACCATGTGGTAGAGCGCGATCGCCTGGGCGAACTTGGGCAGCGAGCGGTCCTTGCGGAGCTCGTCGGCCATCCGGTCGAGGCGGTCGAAGACGTTGCGGTAGCCCCAGCCGAGCTGCGGCTCGGTGTAGGCGAGCGTCGAGCCGATCGACTCGCCGGCGCCGATCACCTCTTTGAAGAAGCGGTGGAAGAAGACGGCGTGGCGCGCCTCGTCGACCTGCTGGGTGGCGAGGAAGTACTTCTGCTCCTCCCTCGGCGCGGCGTCGATGTAGGGGGAGAGGTTGTCGGTGACCGAGTCCTCCCCGTAGAAGAACATCGAGTAGGTCCACAGGGCCGACTTGCGCTGGATCTCGCTCAGCCCCTCCCAGCCCTTGCGGTCCTCGGAGAAGTCGATCTCGGTCGCCTTCCAGTTTCCCTCCTCCCAGCGCTGGTAGAGGTCGTCGTAGGAGATCTGGTCGGCGAACGACCGCTGCCCGATCCCGTCCTTCTGCGCCACGCTCATCTCAAGCCTCCACTCCCGTTCATGTTCTCTCAGCCCAGCCGTCCGGGCTATTCGTCACCGATCGATGACACGGTCCTTGAGCTTAATGCACCTACCGGGACCCAGGGTAACCCTCTGTGATCGAAGTCACATAGATCGACGCGGAGAGTCGTGACGTTTCGAGCATCACCTGCCGCGAGCCTGAGCAGATGGCGACAGCCCGACGAACGGGCGGCTACCCGCCCGCCTTCGGGCTCGTCCAGGGTTCGGCGAGCTTTGCCGCGAGGCGGTCGGCGAGGCCCGCGACCGGGACGCGTTCCTGCTCGAGGCTGTCGCGGTCGCGCAGGGTGACGGTGTCGTCCTCCATCGTCTGGCCGTCGACGGTGATCCCCCACGGGGTGCCGATCTCGTCCTGGCGGCGGTAGCGGCGGCCGATCGAGCCGCCCTCGTCGTACTCGGCGGCCACCCGGCTGCGCACCTCCTCGTAGATCTCCCGCGCCTTCTCCGGCATCCCGTCCTTCGAGACCAGCGGCAGCACGGCGACCTTCACCGGCGCCAGGCGGGGATGCAACCGGAGCACGGTGCGCTTTCGCCCCTCGACCTCCTCGGTGTCGTAGGCGTCGACGATGAAGGCCAGCAGCGAACGGTCCACCCCAGCGACGGCTCGATCACGTGGGGGACGTAGGCCTCGCCCTTCTCCTGGTCGAAGTACTCGAGCTTCTCGCCCGAGAACTCGGCGTGGCGGGAGAGGTCGAAGTCGCCGCGGTTGGCGATTCCCTCCAGCTCGGACCAGCCCATCGGGAACAGGTACTCGATGTCCGAGGTCGCGGATGAGTAGTGGGAGAGCTCGTCGGGCCCGTGCTCGCGGAGGTGCAGATGGTCGGGCCGGATGCCGAGGTCCGTGTGCCAGCGCATGCGCTCGTCCATCCAGCGCCCGTGCCATTCGTCGGCCTCGCCGGGCGGCACGAAGTACTCGATCTCCATCATGCTCGAACTCCCGGGTCCGGAAGATGAAGTTGCCCGGCGTGATCTCGTTGCGGAACGCCTTGCCGATCTGCGCGATCCCGAACGGCGGCTTCTTGCGCGCGAACTGGAGCACGTTCTTGAAGTTGACGAAGATGCCCTGCGCCGTCTCGGGCCGCAGGTAGACGCCGCGCGGCGTCGTCTCGCACCGGCCCCATGAAGGTCTCGAACATCAGGTTGAACTGGCGGGGCTCGGTGAGGTCGCACTCCTCGGCTCTCCCGGGTGCTTCGAGGGCTTTCGCCCGCACGCCGCGTCCTCGAGCTTGTCGGCCCGGAAGCGCAGCTTGCAGGTGCGGCAATCGACCATCGGGTCGGTGAACCCCTCGAGGTGGCCCGAGGCCTCCCAGGTGCGGGGGTGCATGAGGATCGCCGCGTCGAGTCCCACCATGTCGTCGCGCTCCAGCACCATCGCCCGCCACCACTCGCCCTTGACGTTGTTCTTCAGCAGGACGCCGTAATGGCCGTAGTCGTAGGTGGATCCGAGCCCGCCGTAGATCTCGGAGGACTGGAAGATGAAGCCGCGCCGCTTGCACAGGGCCACGACCTCGTCGAGGGTGATCTCGGGCGTCGCTGGTCTCGGCTGAGTCCGCCATCGCGGCGCCGAGGCTAGATGATCGCCGGGACGCGCACCCGGCTCGCGAAAGCGAGGTAATGACGCGCCCGGCGGCCGCGCAGAGTGGGGTAGGACGCGTAACTTTTCCGGCCGATCCCCGCTGGACCATGTGCGGTGCTCAGCCAAACGATGGTCAACCTCGTCACAGCCCCGATACGAGCGGGCCGCCACCTGGCGATCTGGGTCGTCTGGCACTCGACCGGCGTCACCCTGGTCGAGCCGCGCAAGCCGGAGTAGCGCGCGGGCCGCCCCGCGCCCGGACGCGCGCGCGTAGCCGTGGCCTCCTGATGCAGCTGGCCCCGTTAAGTCAGCCTGGGCAACCCTGAACGGTGGCGGCGACCGTGCTGCTCTTCGTGGCGCCGTTCCACCCGGCGAAGTTGGCTTGAAGTGAACGGGGCCGGGCTGCAGAGGTTCCGGATGCTGACCACCAGGCCGTCCGCTTGAAGCGCAGAGTGAAGTTGGACATCGGGATGTCGGGGAGGCCGTTGAAGACCTGTCCGATGGCGGACGGGGTGAGCACGAATACGCCGATGAGCTGGAGCCCAGCGGCCCGCGGAGGTCGACGCCCAGGCCGGGGGAGGTCCGCCGGGTGGCGCCGGCGCGACGATCACCACGAGGCCGGTTTCGGGGGCGCTCAGGAGCGGCGAGGTCGCGCTGCGCCGAGCCGACGATCGACGAGGCGGGCAGGCCGAGGCGTTGGACCGGAACTGGGGAGCGGACACGGGTTGTTAAGCGGGCGATGTCGGCATTGAGATCCGGACGGCAGCAGGACCTGGGCGTTCTTCAAGCCGGCCTCGCCGGGGCCCTGGGTGATCTGCGTGGTCAGCGGCGGCGATCTTGAAAGCCTGCGTGCGGCCGGGCGCCCCCACCCAGGCCTTGAACATCGGCGCGAACGGCAGCGCGGCGCAGTTCGACGACGTGTAAGACGCCTGCCCGGAGACCGTCTGGTTCGGGTTCGCGTGGGAGTTGGCGATGAATCTGGTCGTCTTGGTCCCGCAGGACGTCGGGTTACGCATGAACCCCTGGCCGCCCACGGTCCCGTTGAGGTGGATGTCGATCGAGTTGATATCGATGGGAACGCTGAGCGCCCCGCCGGCGGCGTGCGCCACGTTGGGGATGTTCGGCGAGGACGGTGTTGAGCCCGAAGTCGCTCTTTCGCAGCTGCACGTCCGACACCTGGATGATCTTCTGCAACAGCGGGAGCGGGTCGGACCCGATCGGCCTCAGCACGATCCCGAAGCGCGCCGGCTGGCCGGCCGCGGGCGTCACGTTGTAGAGCGAGCCGATCGACGGTCAGCGGCAGGTTCAGCGGCAGCGGGTCGAGCAGGTGGGCCGTCGCGTTCGCGGTCACCGTGCCCACCTGGCTGGCGCTCGGGCAGGAGTCGCCCTGGAGCTGGGCGAGGGTGCAGAGCGGGGTCGCCGTCGGATCGCCCACCAGGCCGGGCGGGAGACCGATGGTCAGGTCCTTGACGTCGTCGGCTGGCGGAGGTGAAGCCGATGTGGACGTTGAAGTCGCTGTTGGCCCCGGCGTTCGGGTTGGTGGGCGCTGCCGAGAGGCCCTGGAATCCGAGGGCGGCGTGGGCCGCCGGCGCAAGCGCCAGGCAGCGAGCGCGGCCACCGCGAACGAGCATCCACGTACGGCGAACAACGCCCATCACCAGTCTTGCCTCCTCGATCCCGGTCTGCCGGCCGGTACCCGAATATAGAAGCGCCGAGCGATTCGGTCGCAGTTCCCGTCTGCCTGCCTGTCAGACCCGCATCGTGTCCGGCGTCACTCCTGACGCGGAGTGCCAGGAGGGCCGGGCCGGCTGCGATAATCGTGCACGATGCCGATCTACGAGTACCGCTGCGTCAACGGCCACCAGTTCGAGGTCATCCAGTCGATGTCCGACGAGCCGGTATCCGCGTGCTAGGAGTGCGGCGCGCCGGTCGAGCGTGTGTTCCACCCGGTCGCCGTCCACTTCAAGGGCTCGGGCTTCTACACCACCGACTACGCGCGCAAGGCCGGCGCCAAGGCATCGGCCGATGGCGGCGGACTCCAAGGAGTCGAAGGACTCGAAGGACTCGAAGGACTCGAAGGACTCGAAGCCGGGCAAGGACAAGGCCGAGGTCACTGCGTCGGCGAAGAGCGAGGAGTAGACTCTAAGCTCGGCGGCGAGCAGTCCGGGTTGCGCGGCGGGTCCCCGCCGAGGAACTCCTTCACCGCCCGCTCGCACTCGTCCTGGGGGATGACAGGTTGCCGGCGGCGGTTGTGGACGCGGGCTCGAGCACGTCGGTGCCGTTGCTGAAGCCGATCACCGCCGCGAACACCAGCTGGGGCATCGTCCATGCCCCCATGCTGGACACCATCGCCTTGGGCGCGTTCCAGCCGATGATCGGTCCCTTGACGAAGTTGTACGGAAGCCGCAGCGGGGTCGGTAAGCCGGCCCCTGATCCCGTTCATGATCAGCTGCTGGAACTGGGCCCGCTCGATGTCAGTCCCGGTGAAGTCCCCGGAGCCGCAGGTGTTCTCCCGAGTGCGCGCGAGGGTGATCGCCTGAAAGCCGTTCAGCGTGTGCTCGCCCTTCGTTCAGCTTGAGGTTGAAGGCGCCGCCTGAGACGGTCGAGCACACATCCGTCGGCAAGTCGACCTTCACGCCCCCGATCGTGTCGATGAACTTGCGAAAGCCGTCGAAGTCGATGATCGCGACCTGGTCGACGTTGATCCCCAGGAACTGCTCGACCGTGCGAACGGTGAGCTTCGCGCCGCCGTTGGCGTAGGCGGAGTTGATCTTGTTCTCCGGCTGTCCGGGAATGTTGGCAAGGGTGTCGCGCGGGATCGACAGCTTCGAAACGCGCCGCCGCCCGGCGCGGATCAGCATCATCGTGTCGGATCGATACGGGGTGCAGTTGATGGGAGGCGCCTTGCCGCTGCCGGCGGCCTCCAGGCAGCTCTTCGACGCAGCCTCGTCCGGGCCCGCGAACTGACCGGAGCGGATGTCGGTGCCGATCACCAGGATCGTCTGCGGGCTGACGGCCAGGAACGGGTTGCCGTCGAGCGTGTTGCCCATGTCGGCCAGCTTCGACTTCTGGATCTGCGAGGAGATCTCGAAGGCCAGGAAGCTGACCAGGACCCAGACCAGGGCCACGATCCCGACCCACTTCAGCGCCCGCCGCCACAGCGGGCGCTCGGAGGGCGCGCGCTTGCGGTGCTCCTCTCCCGGCGGAGGGCGATCGCGGGCCCGTCGGGCCGCTTGCGCGTGGCCCGCTCCCGGAGCTTCGAGAGATCGGGCGGCCCGCAGGCTGACTCAGCAGCCCCGGGCGCGATTGTAGACCTTGTAGTCGGGGCGCTCGGGAGGCTGTTCCCCTTCAGCGCTCACCGGGGCGGGTTCGCCTCGCCGCGCGCCGGTCCTGCATCTGCGGGTAATACTGCCGCATGGTCCGCACCCCGAGCCCGACCGCCGCCTCCGCGCCCTCGTCCGGGGGCTGGCTGATGTGGAGGCGATCGGCGTCGACCTCGGGGGAACGAAGATGCTGGTCGGGGTGGTGGACTCCGAGCGGCGGGTCGTCTATCGCTCGACTGCGCGCAGCGCCGGCCTGCGGCCAGGACGAGCTGCTCGCCGAGCTCGAGCGGGAGCTGCGGTCGGCGATCGAGGCGCACCCCGGGGTCATCGCCGCCGGGCTCGGGATCCCTGCACGATCGACCAGCGGCGCGGCGTCGCGATCGTCGCCGTCAACCTCGAGCTCGCCGACGTGCCGATTCGCGACCTGATGACGGAGAGGCTGGGGATGCCGGTGGCGATCGACAACGACGCCAACGTGGCCCTGCTCGCCGAGCACCGGTTCGGCGCTGCCCGGGGGGCGCGCAACGCCGCCATGCTGACGATCGGCACCGGGATCGGCGGCGGCCTGATCCTCGACGGCCGCCTCTACCGGGGATCGACCGGGGCGGCCGGGGAGCTCGGCCACGTCGTGATCGAGGCCGACGGGCCGCGATGCCAGGGCAACTGCCCCAATCGCGGCTGCGTGGAGGCGCTTGGCTTCCGGCACCGCGATCGCCCGCGAGGGCCTGGCCGCGGCCGAGCGCGCGCCGGACTCCGCGCTCGGCCGCGCGCTGGCCGGGGGCGAGCGGCTGGACGGCAGCACTGGTGACCGACGCCGCGCTGGACGGGGACCAGACCGCCCGCGAGGTGATCGCTGGAGCTGGTGGGGACGCGGATCGGCGTCGCCCTGTCGAGCCTCGCCAACGCCCTCGACCCCGACGTGATCGTGATCGGCGGCGGAGCGATCAGGGCGGGGGAGCTACTGGTCGACCCGGCGCGACGGGAGCTCGCCGCGCGCGCGCTGCCGCCGATGAACCGCACCCGGGTGGCGGCGGCCGAGCTGGGGCCGGAGGCCGGGATGATCGGCGCTGCGACCATGGCGGCTGCTGGAGGCCGAGGAGCGCGCCGGCCGCTGAACGGATGAGCTGAGGGGCGGACCTAGTGGCGGGCCGGCTGACCGTCTGCCCGACGCCGATCGGAAACCTCGAGGACCTCAGCCCCCGCGCCCAGCGGGCGCTTGCCGAGGCCGACCTGGTCGCCTGCGAGGACACCCGTCGCGCCGGCCGCCTGTACGAGCGGCTGGAGATCGCCCGACCGCGGTTCGTCTCCAACCACGAGGGAAACGAGGCCGAGCGGGCCGTGCCAGCTCGCCCAGCAGATCGAGCGCGGGGCCAGGGTGGTGCTGATCAGCGACGCCGGCACGCCGGCGATCTCGGATCCCGGATACCGGCTGATCCGCGCCTGCATCGACCGCGACCTCGAGGTCGAGGTGCTGCCGGGTCCGTCCGCGGTGATCACCGCGCTGGTCGCCTCGGGGCTGCCGGTTGACCGGTGGCGCTTCGAGGGCTTCCTGCCGCGGCGCGCGGGCGAGCTCGAGCGGGTGCTTCGCTCCGCCGAGACCGTGGTCGCGTTCGAGTCGCCCCGCCGCCTGCCGGACTCGCTGGCGGCGCTCGCCGCGCTGGCGCCGAACCGCGCCGCGGCCGTATGCCGCGAGCTGACCAAGCTCCACGAGGAGGTCGCGCGGGGCACCGCTCGGCGAGCTGGCGAGGCGCTTTCGCGACGAGGTGAAGGGCGAGATCGTGGTCGTCGTCGCCCCCGCCCAGCCGGGGACGCCGGCCCCGGACCTCGCCTTCGCGGTCGACGCCCTGCGCCGCCTCGTTCAGTCCGGGGCTCGGCCGCGAGCCGCCGCGTCGGTCGTCGCGGCCCTCACCGGGACCGGCGCAAACGATCTCTACCGGGAGCTGACCGGCCGCGAGCCGCGTGAATAGCACGGTGGTTTCCTGCGACGGCGAAACCCTTGCACCGCCCCCGCGCCCTGGCGCTTTTTCAGGTTGCTGGCGCCACGGCGTCCGGGCAATAGGATTCCTCGAGGAGAGTAGTCCTGCGCCGGCGTGCCGGCCGGGAAGGAGAGGATGACTCCCGCGTTCACGAGCAGGAGCGCTCCCCTAGTTGGTACAGGAGGGCGGCGCATGGCCCCGATCACGGTGACGCCTGCGAATGGCAGTCCGTGAGCTCCGGGCGGCCCTGGCTGGCCCGGGCGATCGCCGGCGTGGGCTCTCCTCGTCGGATTCGTGCTCGTGCTCGTCATCCTGTTCGGCGGCGCTCAGCGGGCACGAGCTACCACCTGCTGTTCGAGAACGGCGGACAGCTCGTCAACGGCAACCAGGTGCTGGTCGCGGGGCAGCAGATCGGCAAGGTCGACGACATCGAGCTGACCGACGACGCCCAGGCCGAGGTGACGATTTCGGTCGACGAGCCGCTCCACGAGGGGACCACTGCCGTCGATTCGCGCCACGTCGCTGTCGGGGATCGCGAACCGCTACGTGTCGCATCACCCCGGGGCCCGAACAACTCCCCGGAGCTCGAGGACGGGGCGACCCTGACAGGGGAGCACACGACCTCGCCGGTCGACCTCGACCAGCTCTTCAACACCTTCCGCCCAGGACCCGGCTCGCGCTCCGGAACGTGATCCAGGGCTCCGCCGCGCTCTACGACGGCAACACCAGGGCGCGCGGAAGACCTAGAAGTACTTCGCCCCCGGGCTGTCGTCGGCCCGGCGCCTGTTCGCCGAGCTGAACAGCGACAGCCGGGCCTTCAGCCAGTTCCTGGGCCAGGGCTCAAAGGCGCTGGGAGCGATCGCCGAGCGCCGCGACGACCTCTCGGCGCTGACCGAGAACGCCAACCAGGTCCTCGGCGCGATCGCGAGCCAGAACGCACGCCCTCGACCGTCGCTGGTGGCCTTCCCGCCGGCGCTGCGCCAGGCGAACACCACCTTCGTCAACCTGCGCGCGGCGCTCGACGACCTGACCCCGGTGGTCAACGCGTTCAAGCCCGCGACCAAGGACCTGGCGCCGTTCCTGCGCAAGCTCCGCCCGGTCGCCGAGCGGTCGGTGCCCGTCTTCCGCGACCTGCGGCTGGCGCTGAACCGCCCCGGGCAGCACAATGACGTGACCGACTCGCTGCGCGAGCTGCCGCGCGTGCGAGCGCAAGGCGAGCACGGCGGTCCCTCAGGCGATCGGCGGGCTGACGCGTCCCAGCCGGTGATCGAGTTCGCCCGGCCCGTACATGCCCGACCTGATGGGCTTCCTGTCGAAGTTCGGCCAGGTGACCTCCTACTACGACGCCAACGGCCACTACGCCCGCGTCTCGACCGCCCAGGCGAACCTCGTTCCACTACTGCGCGCCCGGCGACACCAACCCCCACTGCACCGGCGGCGGGCGGCCCGTACACCACCGGACAGCTGGCGCCGATCCCGCCGAGCGAGCAGTTCAACGACCTCGACGTTCGGGCTCTTCACCCGCTGCCCGGGCGGCGCGACCCAGCCGATACGCCGGCTCGAACCCGTTCACCGACGACGGCAACCTGCTCACCGGCGGCGAGTCCGCCGAACCCGAAGTGCGACACGTCCGACGTTCCGCCGGGGCCATGAGGACGGGTCGCGGCGATCATCGGGCTCGTGGGCGTGGCCGCGCCTGCTCGTCTTCGGGCAGGCGGCGAGCGGCGACGGCGGCACCTACGAGGTCCGGGCGATCTTCGACAACGGCGACTTCCTCGTCCCCGGCGAGGACGTCCGGGTGGCCGGGGCCAACGTCGGCTCGGTGTGCTCGGTGGACGTGACGATGCCCGGCGAGTGCGGCGCACGAGGACGGCAGCCCCGATGGCGGGCAAGGCGGTGGTGGTGATGAAGATCGACGAGAACGGCTTCCAGGACTTCCGCCAGGACGCCGTCCTGCCTGATCCGCCCCGCGTCGCTGCTCGGCGAGAAGTACATCGACTGCGAGCCCACCCAGCCCCGGGCCGCCGGGGTCTGCGGCGCCCGCCGCCGCTCGAGGAGATTCCCGACGGCCAGCCGGTGAAGGGCAGCACTTCCTGCCGGTCGAGAACAACGGCAAGGACGTCGACATCGACCTGGTCAACAACATCATGCGCCAGCCGTACGCGGACCGCTTCAGGCTGATCCTGAACGACCTGGGCGCCAGTTTCGCCGCCCGCGGGGACGACCTCGACGCGATCATCCGGCGGGCCGACCCGGCCCTGCGCAAGACCGACCGGGTCCTCGCCGAGCTCGCCCGCCAGAACCAGCGCCTCGCCAAGCTCGCCAAGGACTCCGACACGATCCTGGCGCCGTTCGCCCGCGAGCGGCAGCCGTCGCCGGGTTCATCAACAACGCCAACATCGCCGGGGAGGCGACCGCCGAGCGCAGCCAGGACCTCGAGGCAGGCTTCCAGAAGTTCCCTGAAGCGCTCCACCAGCTCCGGCTGACGATGGCGAAGCTGCGTGAGTTCTCCGACCAGGCAACGCCGGTGTTCGCGGAGTTCCGTGCCGGCGGCGCCGGCGATCGCCCGGTCGACCAAGGCGCTGGGCCCCTTCGCCGACGCCACCGAGCCGGCGCTGACCACGCCTCGGCACCGCGGCCGCAGGCAGAGCCAGAAGCCGCTCGTCAACTCCACCCGATCCTGCGTGAAGATCCGCGACCTGGCCAAGAAAGCGGCGCCGGGGACCAAGCGCTCGCCGGCCTGCTCGCCAGCCTCCGGGAGACGGGCTTCCACAGTACTTGCTGAGGTTCCTCTACAACACCACCGACGCCATCAACGGCTACGACCAGTACGGCCACTTCCTCCGCGCCTGGCTGTTGCCGAACTCGGCCTGCACGTTCCTGTCGGCGGTAGGTGCTCGACTTCTGCGACCCGGCCACTTCAACGGGGACGTGGCCCAGCCGGCCAAGACGGGCACCGCGCCGCGGACGATCAGCAGCGGGAAGCTCCGGGCGTTGCGAAGCCGGCTGGGTCCGATCCGGCGGCGTACCGCGAGTACTGGAGGAGCCCAGACCAGGCCGGCGCAGGCGTCCTCGGGTGGGCAGGTCGGGCGGGGCGCCCGGCCAGCCGGGACTCCCGCTCGACGCCCAGGGCGACCCGCCGGCGGTGGCACCGACGCCTCCCGCCCGGTCGACTCGTCCGGCAACAGCGGCGGGCCATCGCTCCGGGCCACTCGCGCCCTCCTGGACACGATGATCGGCCGCCAGGGCGGCTCCGCGAACGGGGGAGGCCGCCCATGACCCGCCGCGGCGTCGGCGCCCTGGCCGCGAGCCCGGTGATGGTCGGCGCGATCACGACCCTGATCGTGATCCTCGCCGTATTCCTCGCGTACAACGCCAACAACGGGCTGCCGTTCGTGCCGAGCTACAGGCTCTCGGCCGAGGTGCCGAACGCGGAGACGCTGCTGCCCGGCAACGACGCCGGATCGGAGGGGTTCGCGTCGGCTTCGTCGAGTCGGTGGAGCCGGTCCAGGACGAAGACGGCGCGGTCCACGCCCAGGTCGACCTGAAGCTCGACACGACGTCGCTCCGCTGCCCGAAGGACTCGACCGTGGTGGTGCGGTCGCGATCGGCGCTGGGCCTGAAGTACCTCGAGATCAACAAGGGAACCTCCAAGGAGGGGTACCCCGAGGGGTCGATCATCGCCCTCAAGGCGGCCCACCCGGAGCCGGTCGAGATCGACCAGTTCTTCAACATCTTCGACGAGCGGACGCGTAGGGCGGCCCAGGCCAACCTGGTGATCTTCGGCAACGCGCTTGCCGGCCGCGGGCCCGACCTGAACACGGCCTTCGGCGAGCTCCGGCCGCTCGTCACAGCGCTTGGAGCCGGTGGCCCGCAACCTGGCGTCTCCGAAGACCGGGGTGGGCCGCCTGTTCCGGGCGCTGTCGGACAGCGCGGCCGAGGTGGCGCCGGTTGCCGAGACGCAGGCGCAGATGTTCGTCGTCCTCGACACCACCTTCGGCGCCTTCGCCGAGGTGGCGCGCCCGTTCATCCAGGAGTCGATCTCGGAGGCCCCCCCGACGTTCGACACGGTGATCAGGACCGGGCCGCCCACCAGGAGCTTCCTCGGCCACAGCGCCACGCTGTTCGCCGACCTTCGTCCCGGGATCGCGGCGCTGAGCGAGAGCTCGCCAACCGTGGCGGCCGCGTTCGAAACGGGCGCCGACGTGCTGCCGGGGGCCCCGGCGATGAACCGTCAGCTTCCGCCGACCGCTCGGACGCTGGAGACGTTCGCTCTGAATCCGGGCGTCCAGGGCGGCATCCGGCGCTCGACTCAACTCTTCAACTTCCTCAACCCGGCGGTCCGGTTCATTGGCCCCGCGCAGACGGTGTGTAACTACGCGACGCTGCTTGTCCGCAACGCGTCGAACACCCTCGGCATCAGCCCCGACGGCATCGGGACGGCCCAGCGGTTCATCGTGATGTCGGCCGGCCAGGAACCCGCTGTCCTGGATCCAAACGACGAGAAACGCTAGAACAGCGAGAACGGCCCGTCACGTGCCCCGGCCAACTCGCAGACGAACCCGGGTGGCGCCAACGACAACAACTACCTCCACGCCAACCCGTACCCGAACACCGCGTCACCCGGCCAACATCCGCGCGAGTGCGAGGCCGGGAACGAGCCGTACCTCCCGAATCAGGTCGTGATCGGAAATGTGCCCGGCAATCAGGGCCTCATTACGGAGGGGCAGCTCCAGAGATGAGGCTGCTTGGGCGAAAGCAGCGGGGCCCCGTGAAGCGCGACCCGCAAACCCCGGGCCCGACGAGCGGATCTTCGGTCGCCACTATCGCGGCCTGAGCCCGTGGATCATTGGCCTGGTCGTCGCAATCCTCTTCGTCGTCGGCTTCTACCTGGGCTTCACCAAGCACGTGCCGTTCACCAGCCGGGGTTTCGAGTTGCATGCCGTCTTCGAGCGTGGGTCTACCGTGAAGCCGGACTCGCCGGTGCGCATCGCCGGGGTCAACGTCGGCAAGGTGCTCTCGGTGGAGCCGAAGGGCAACGCCGCCGAGGTGACCTTCACGGTGTCCGACGATGGCCTGCCGATCCACGAGGACGCCACGATCGCGCTGCGGCCGCGGCTGTTCCTGGAGGGCAATCTCTTCCTCGACATGCACCCCGGAAGTCCCAGCGCTTCCGACCTGTCGAGCGGCTCGACGATCCCCGCCACCCAAACGACCACCGCGGTCCAGATCGACGAGATCCTGGCCTCCCTCCAGTCGGACACCAGGACCAACCTGAAGCGCGCCCTGGAGGGCTACGGAGAGGCGCTCAACGCCGTCCCGACCGCCAGCGAGGATGCCACCCAGGACCCGGACGTCCAGGGACTGACCGGGGCCAGGCGATCAACGAGACCTTCCGGTACGGCGGCAAGGCCGGCCGAACCAGCGCGGTAGTCAACGACGCGTTCCTGGGACTGCACCCGCACGACCTGTCGGGTCTGGTCCGCGGCCAACGGGACCTGTTCGCGCAGCTCGCCTCGACCGACGGCGCGCTGAGCGACCTGATCACCAACTTCAATACCACCGCGGGCGCCTTCGCCGTGGAGTCGTCGAACCTCTCGGCCTCGCTCCGCGAGCTCGCGCCGACCCTCCAGGTGGCGGAGCCGTCGTTGCGGCACCTGAACGACGCGCTGCCTGCGGCGCGAGCGCTGGCGCGCGAGTCCCTGCCGGGGATCCGCCAGCTCCCGGCGACGATCGAGGCCGGCTCGCCATGGCTCGTGCAAGCGGGCAAGCTGCTGAGGCGCAACGAGCTGGGAGCGACCGCCGAGCTGCTGGCGAAGTCCGGACCGCCGGTCGCCCAGGCGACGCATGCGGCGCAGACGCTGTTCCCGCAGTCCGGCCTGCTCGGCCGTTGCGTCTCTCACAACCTCGTTCCGGCGGGCAACGTCGTGATCGACGGCGCCGGGGGGGCCTATCCGTTCACCACCGGGCAGCCGAACATCCGCGAGTTCTTCTATGGCGTCACTCAGCTCACCGGCGAGAGCCAGGGCTTCGACGGCAACGGCCCCTTCGTCCGATTCCAGGCGGGTGGCGGCCCAGAGCTCGTCAGGATGGACAACCCCAAGGGCGGACTCATCAACGACAGCCTCTTCGCGCACAACATCGCGGCGCCGCTTGCGACCCGCCCGCGGCTTCCCGCCGGCGGTAAGCCCCCGTTCCGGATGGACGTTCCGTGCCACACGCAGGACGTCCCCGATATCAACGGCCCCGCAGCCGACCTCGGCCCCCCGAGCCCGGAGCCGGTGCCGTGACCCGCGCGATCCGCGAGCACCTTCGGGACTTCGTCGCCATTGCGGCCCTGGTCGTCTTGGGACTGGTCACCACGGGTGTGATCCTCGCGTCGCAGACCACCCTGATCCCGTCCTGGATTCCCATCCTCGGGGAGGACCGGTTCGAGCTGAAGGCCGAGTTCAGCTCGGCGCAGGCGGTGACGCCGGGGCAGGGGCAAACCGTGACCATCTCCGGGATCAACGTCGGCCAGGTGTCCGGGTCGGATCTTGAGAGCGGCCGCGCCGTGGTGACGATGCAGATCGACAACGAGTACGCGTCCCTGATCCATCCGGACGCCTCGCTTCTGCTGCGCCCGCGGACGGGACTCCAGGACATGACGATCGAGCTCGAACCGGGCACCAGCGACCAGAACGTCGAGGAAGGCTCGACGCTGCCGCTCGCGAGCTCACAGCCGAATGTCCCGCCGGACCAGATCCTGGCGACGCTCGATGGTGATACCCGCTCCTTCCTCCAGCTCCTGCTCCAAGGTGCCGGGGAGGGACTGCACAACAACGGCCGGAAGCTGGCGGCAGGACTGAAGCGCTTCTACCCCTTCGCGCGCGACCTCGCCAGCGTCAACGGCGCTCTCGAGAAGCGCCGCCAGAACATCAAGCGCGTGATCACGAACTTTGGGCTCCTGAGCCAGGAGCTCGGGCGTCGCGACACTCGGCTGGCCGACTTCGTTCGCTCCTCCAACGACGTCATGGCGTCGTTCGCGCGCCAGGAGGCATCGCTCCGGGGCACCCTCAGCGAGTTGCCCGCAACGCTGAACGAGACCCAGCGGGCGCTGGTCAGCGGCGATCGTTTCGCGCAGCAGCTCGGCCCGGGGTCACGGCGGCTGATCCCGGCCGCCCGGGCGCTAGGCCCTGCCCTGCGTGAGACCCGGCCCCTCTTCCGCAACACGGTGGGCCCGATCCGCAACCAGATCCGGCCCTTTGCGCGCGCGGTCCGCAAGCCGCTCAGGCAGGTCGAGCAGCTGGGTAAGCCGCTGGCCAACACCTCGACGCAGCTGACCTAGAGCTTCCGCGAGCTCAACCGGTTCTTCAACGCCCTTGCCTACAACCCGCCCGGCGCCGCCGACGAGGGCTACCTGTTCTGGGCTCGTGGCTGAACCACAACGCCAACGCGCTCTTCTTCACTCAGAGCCCAGCCGGGCCGCTGCGACACGGCTTGGTGATGTTCTCGTGCCTCACCGCGACCCTCGCCGATGCGGTGACGCCATTCGACATGGACCTGGCCACGCTTTCGCAGCTCACCCGGGTGCCGACCACGGAGGAGATCGCAACGCCGGGGGCTGTGGCTAGTGGAGACTCGCCCGCCGACCATCACCCGCATCCTGGTCGCGATCGGCTTCGCGCTCTCGTGCTTCGCGCTCGCGCTGTTCCTGTGGATCACCTTCGGAGGCCCCCTGCCGCTGAAGGCCAAGGGCTACCGCGTCACGGTCCCCTTCAACGAGGCCACCCAGCTTGCGGTCGAGTCCGACGTGCGGATCTCGGGGGTGTCGGTGGGGAAGGTGAAGTCGGTCGAGCTGAACGACGAGGGGCGCGCCGATGCGACGATCGAGCTCGACAGCGACTACGCGCCGATCCCCTCAGATACGCGGGCGATGCTGCGTACCAAGACCCTCCTCGGCGAGACCTTCGTGGAGCTGACGCCCGGGGACGCGCAGGGGTCGACCGTCGAGGAGGGAGGCAGGCTGCCGCAGGCCCAGGTCGCCGACTCGGTGCAGCTCGATGAGATCTTCCGCACCTTCGACGACCGGACCCGCGACGCGTTCCAGGTGTGGATGCAGGGGACGGCCAAAGGGCTGCATGGACGAGGCCCGGACATCTCGGCCGCGATCGCCGAGCTGCCCGTCTTTGCCGAGGAGACCAACCGGCTGCTTCGCGTCCTGGACAGCCAACGGCTCGCGGTCCGCCGGTTCGTCCACGACACCGGCACCGTCTTCCAAGCCCTCTCGGAGCGCCAGGGACAGCTCAGTGGCCTGATCCAGAACTCCGAAGCGGTGTTCACCACCACGGCGCAGCGCAACCGGGAGCTCGCGGACCTGTTCAGGATCCTGCCGACCTTCCAGCGGGAATCGCGGGCGACTCTCGCACGCCTGAACCAGTTCGCCGGGACGGCGGACCCGCTCGTGCAGCAGCTGCGGCCGGCCGCTCAAGAGCTGAGCCCGACCCTGGTCGCGGCCCAGAAGGCCGCGCCCGACCTGAAGGCGTTCTTCGAGGGCCTGCGGGGAGCGATCAGGGCGTCCGACCCGGGGTTCCCGGCGCTGCGCCGCCTGCTGAGCGACGACCTCACGCCGCTCCTGGCGCGGCTGGGCGGCACGGTCGGCGGGCGCGGAGCCCTACCTCGCGCACCTGAACTCGATTGTCCAGGCGCTCGGCATGTACAAGCACGAGGTCACCGCCTTCTTCGGCAACGCCGCCGCGGCGACGCAGTACACACAGGGAATCCCGGAATCAAATTTCCAAAGCTCGCACATCCTGCGCACGACGAGCCCGCTCAACCCCGAGAGTTTGGCCACCTTCCCGGAACGGGTGATCTCCAACCGCTCGAACCCCTACTTCAAGCCGCTCGGCTATAGCCGGCTGGCGAGCGGCCTTCAGGCGTTCGCCAACACGCCCTGCTCCGCAGGGATCACGGCCACGCTGCCGCCCCGCGCCCAGGCGATCGCCGACCCGAATTTCCAGCTCTACACGACCCCCCCGCTCCACCCCGATCCCGGCCAGCTCTACGACCGGATCAAGTCGTACGCGTTCGCCGACGCGAGCAGCACCGCCAACGTGCCGGCCCCGCCGTGCGCCAAGCAGGGCCCGTTCAGGTCGATCGGCAGGTCCCCCGAGTCCACTCCTTACCTCCACGTACGCCGGCAGCCATAGCGACGGCAGCCATAGGACAGGCGCTGCACGATTTCTGGCGCGTGCGCACCATCCCTGATACGCTCCCCGAGTCCCCCGTTCGTCTTGCCCGAGAGGGGGGAGGCGGTGGGTAGTCAAATCGACGTGACGAGCAGAGGTACGCCTTCGGCGTGCCGCTCGCGCACGACAAGGAGGAGACGCATTTATGCGAAGTAAGAGACGAGTCGCAGTACTTCTGTGCTCGGCTGCCGCTCTCGGCGTGGGCTTGATCGCCTTCCCGGGAAGCGCCGCCGCGGCGGCGCCGGTGCAGGTGCCGACGTGTACGTTCCCGGTCACCACGGGAAGCGATTCCTGCGCCACGCTCCGGGTCAACCCGGTTGCCGCGCCGATCGGGCCGACACTCGAGCCGGTCGGTCTGGGCGTGCGGGTTCGCTCGCAGTTCACCCCGGTCAACAGCGAGACGACGAGCGTGAATCTGCGCTTTGACGACAACATCGCGATCAACCTCGCCGGGATCCCGTCGTTGTCCCGCGGCGGAGCTGACGGGTAAGACCGTCGCCCAGGCGTATGAGCAGTGCGGCCCGGGCGCCGACGGCTCTCCGCCCAGCGAGGGCAACGCATACCTGTCGCCGCCGGGCGCGGTCAGCGGGTATGGGTCCACGGTGCCGCCGGCGAACCTGACCGCCTGCACGATGATCTTCAAGGGTGCCGGTAACACCCTGACGATCTACTCGCGGGCGCCGTCAGACGACTGCCGCGTGTAACGGCAACCCGGCGACCAACACCGGGGGCAGCGTAAGCGTGATCTTCACGGGCGCGCTCACGCATCAGCCCGCGTCGTCGCCGTATGACTGGACGCTCAACGTCCCGAATACCGACGCCGCTAGTCCCGCACTGGACGACTTCTCCGCCTTCCTTAGGCGGGAGCCGTCACCCGGGCGAACTGCCCCGCGGGGACCAGTCCCCACAGGATGCAGGCGACCTGGGATTACACCGCGGCCGGTGATCCGACCGACACGAAGGTCGCGACGGATCCGTGCCCGTAGCAGGACAGGATTCCTAGGCTCAAGTTCGAGCCAAGGACGTACGAGAGGGGCGGCCAAGTGCCGCCCCTCTCGCGTTCCGCGGACGGATCAGAGGGGCGGCCAAGTGCCGCCCCTCTCGCGTTCCGAAGGATCTACCAGAGGGGCGGCCAAAGTGTCGCCCCTCTCGGGTTTCACGGGTACTATTTCGGGTAGCTAGTCCGCAGGGATAGGGGTGGCTGGGGCTGCCCCGGGTACAAGGAGGAGATCTGTACATGCGTTCCAGAAGACGTATTGCGTTGCTATTGGCTTCGGCAGCGGCTCTCGGGGTCGGCTTGATCGCCCTCCCGGCGAGCGCCGCCGCGGCGCCGCCGGTGGTGCCAACCTGTACGCCCAAGGCCTCGACGGGCAGCGATTCGTGCGTGCGGGGCACGCAGTCGGCAATCACGCCACCGCTCGGCGCCGCCCTGGAGCCCATCCGCCTGGGTACTCGCGTTCGCTCGGTCTTCTCTCCGGCGAGTGACGAGACCACGAAGGTGATCGTTCGCTACGACGACAACGGCGTGATCAACCTCGCGGGGATCCCGAGTTGTCCCTCGTCGGAGCTGTCGGGCAAGAACATCGCCCAGGCGTATGAGCAATGCGGCCCCGGCGCCGACGGCAGTCCGGCCAGCGAGGGCAACGCCTACCTGTCGGCACCCGGCAACGTCAGCGGAATGGCGTCCACGGTGCCGCCGGGGAACCTGGCTGCCTGCACGATGGTCTTCAAGGGGGCCACGAACAACCAGGTGGTGCTCTACTCGCGGGCGCCGGTGACCCCGGTCTCCGGGTGCAACAACCCCGCGAGCAACACTAGCGGCAGCGTGACGGTGCTCTTCACGGGCACGCTCTCGCAGATGCCCGCGTCCTCGCCGTACGGCACGGTGCTCACCGTTCCCAACACCGATGCTGCGACTCCCGCCCTGGATGATTTCTATGCGACCATCCAGCGCGGCGTCCGGGCGAAGTGCCCGGCCGGGGCATCCCCGCTCAAGGTCCAGGGGGTCTTCGACTACACGACCACCCCGACCGACACGATCTCGCCGCCGTACGCCGGCACGACGGATCCGTGCCCGTAGCGGGACCGAATTCCTAGGGCTCGAAGGTCGGGCCAAGGACGTAGCGAGAGGGGCGGCCAAGTGCCGCCCCTCTCTCGTGCTCGGGGCAATCAGGGGCGTTCCGCCGATCAGTGCGGATAGGTTCCCTCGATGAGTGCCCGGCGCAAAGCCACCCGCCCGCCGCTTGTTCGGACTCTGCCCTGGCTCTCCTCGCCGCCGGGGCCCTGGGCTGTGGCTCGGGCGAGTCGACGTCGGACTCCAAGATCCTCCGGGCGCTCGACCTGAAGCAGGCCGGCGGCGCCTACCGGATCGACGGCGACCCGTTCTGCACGGTCGACGAGCTGCTCAACGACGGGGAGGAGGTTGACGGGGCAAGTGGCGGTGAGGGGGAGAGCTTCTTGATCGCGAGCCCCGACGGAGAGATCGGCATCCTGGCGCGCCGGCCCTTTGCCCCGGACTGCACGAAGCAGGCCAAGGACGACCTGAAGCGTCTGGCGAAGAGATCGGGCTAGCAAGCCGAGCGCCGTTAGGCTTCATCCACGATGGCGACCAAGCGCGAGCCCCGGCTGATCTCGCTGGGCTACGGGAAGTTCGCCCGGGCCGACCGCATCTACGCTCTGGTCCCGCTGGAGCCGGGGGAGCGCGGCGAGGGAAGGCGCACCTACGTCCACGTGGATGGGCTCTCGGAGCCGGTCGTCGCCTCTCGCTCCGAGAAGGCGATTCTGGCCGAAATCGAGGCGGCCCTGACCGAGGCGGCCGGCATTCCGCGTCGCCGCCGCACCGCCAAGGGGCAGGAGAGCCTGCTGGGCTGACCCTAGGCGGCCCGGAGCAGTCCTCGCCGTTGACCCGCCAGGTGAGCGACTCGGGCCCGAACATGCGAACTATTCTCCTTCGCCCGTGTCCTACTACGTCACGACGCCGATCTACTACGTCAACGCGGAGCCTCACCTGGGCCACGCGTACACGGTGATCGCCGTGGACGTGCTCGCCCGGCACATGCGCGAGCGCGGCGAGGACGTGTTCTTCCTCACCGGCACCGACGAGCACGGGGAGCCCGTCGCCCAAGCTGCCGAGAAGCTCGGCATCTCCCCGAGTGAGCTCGCGGACCGCAACGCGCCCCGGTTCAAGGAGCTGATGCCGAAGGTCAACGCCTCCAACGACTTCTTCATCCGCACCACCGACCCCCAGCACGAGGCGAAGGTGCAGGAGATCGTCCAGCGGGTCCACGACAACGGGCACGTGTACGAGGGGGTGTACGAGGGCTGGTACTGCCCGCGCTGCGCCGACTTCAAGACCGAGTCCGAGCTCGGCGAGGGGAACACCTGCCCGATCCACAAGATCGAGCTGAGCCGCGAGCGCGAGGAGAACTGGTTCTTTCGCCTCTCGACCTTCCAGGAGCCGCTCGAGCGCCTCTACGAGGAAAGGCCGGATTTCGTCAGCCCCCAGGCGCGCCGAAACGAGGCGCTCTCGTTCATCCGCCAGGGGCTCGCAGGACGTGTCGCTGTCGCGGCCGAAGCTGACCTGGGGGGTTCCGTTGCCCTGGGACCCGGAGCAGGTGATCTACGTGTGGTTCGACGCCCTGCTCAACTACGTCACCGCGCTCGGCTATGCCCGGAGGCGAGGACCTGACGGAGCGCTTCTGGCCCGCCTTCCACGTCATCGGCAAGGACATCCTCAAGTTCCACACGGTCTACTGGCCGGCGTTCCTGATGGCAGCCGGCTACGAGGTCCCGAGAGGCATGTTCGTCCACGGGTTCCTGCTGATGGAGGGCCACAAGATGTCCAAGTCGCTGGGCAACGTGCTCGACCCCTTCGAGGTGATCGAGCGCTTCGGCGCGGACGCGCTTCGCTTCTACTGCGTGCGAGAGGTCAGCTTCGGCCAGGACGGCTCGGTCTCGTCGGCCGGCTTCGAAGCCCGCTACGAGACCGAGCTTGCGAACGACTGGGGCAACCTCGCCAGCCGCACGCTGGCGATGGTGAACCGCTACCGCGACGGCGTGGTCCCCGACGCCGAGCCCGACCCCGAGCTTGCCGGAGGGGCCGACGGTCTGGAAGGCGTCGAGGAGCGCGTCGCTTCGCTGCTCGACCGCACCGAGCTCACCCAGCGCGCTCGAGGAGATCTGGGTGCGCGTGCGGCGCCTCAACCGTTACGTCGAGGAGACGCGCCCGTGGGACCTGGCGAAGGACGATGGGCAAGCCGCCCGCCTCGACCAGGTTCTGTACAGCCTCTGCGAGGGGGTGCGCGTCCTGGCGCTGCTTCTGTGTGCCTACATGCCGGAGACCTCGGGCCGGCTGCTCGAAGCCCTCGGCGAGCCCGAGCGCAAGCTGGCGCCCTTCGGCTCGCGCGCCGGCGGCCAATCGACGGGAAAGCTCCCGCCGCTGTTCCCGAAGATCGACTGAGCGGCAGCCCTCCGTTGCCATGCGGGCCGAACCGGGCCCGCACCTAGACTCCGCCGCGTGGTGGACACGCACGCCCATCTCGGCGTCTGCGAGCCTCCGGACGGCGAGCTCGTCGGCGCCGCGCGAGCCGCGGGAGTTCGGCGCATCCTCACTGTGGGGATGGACGAGGCCTCCAACCGCGACGCGATCGCGGCCGCCGAGGAGCATCAAGACGTCCTCGCGGCGTCGGACGGCATCCGAACTCCGCCGCGGGCTTCGACGAGCGCAACGCGGCGCAAATCGAGGCGCTGGCGGGCCACGAGCGCGTGGTCGCGATCGGCGAGACCGGCCTCGACTACTACCGCGACGGCGCCCCCCGCGACGACCAGCGGAGGGTCTTCATCGCCCAGATCGAGATCGCCCGTCGCCTCGGACTGCCGCTCGTCATCCACATGCGCGACCCGGTGGGCAGCGACGAGGCGGTGGCCGAGACGTTCGCCACCCTCGCCGCCGAAGCGAACGGGGTGACGGTGGTCCTTCACTGCTTCATGGCCGGGCTCGTGCGCGTCCGCGAGGCCGCCGAGCGCGGCTGGTACTGCTCCTTCGCCGGCAACGTCACCTACCCCAAGGCCGATGGGCTTCGCGAGGCCGCGCGTGCTGTCCCCGAGGAGCTGCTGCTGGCCGAGACGGACTCCCCCTTTCTGGCGCCGCAGGACATGCGCGGGAAGCCCAACCAGCCCGCAAACGTGGTCGCGGTGGGCGAGCGGCTCGCCGCAGAACGCGGCATTGGCTACGCGGAGCTGGAAGCGCTCGTGGACGCGAACGCGGCGAAGGTATTCGGATGGTGAGGCTCGGTCAGAACTTCCTGGCCGACACCAACCTGCTCGATGCAATCGTCGCCGACGCCCAGGTCGGAGCCGACGACGTGGTGCTCGAGGTCGGAGGAGGCGAGGGCGCGCTCACCCGAGCGCCTGGCCCCGCTCGCGACGCACCTTCACGTGATCGAGCTCGATCAGCGTCTGAGCGCGCCGCTGGAGGATCTGGCCGCCGAGCACCCGAACGTCGGTCTCGTCTGGGGCGACGCGATGCGGATGGACCTGTCCTGTGATCGAGCCGGCACCGACGGCGGTGGTGTCCAACCTCCCGTACTCGATCGCCACGCCGCTGATCCTCCGCACGATCAGCGAGCTGCCCCGTGTCGTTTCCTGGACTGTCCTCGTCCAGCGCGAGATCGCCGACCGCATACGCGCCGCGCCGGGAAGCCGCACATACGGAGCGCCGAGCGTGCTGGTGCAGCTCTCCTGCCGAGTCGAGCTACGCCGCGCCGTCGACAGGGCGGTCTTTCGCCCGCGCCCGCGGGTGGACTCGGCGCTGGTCAGGCTCACGCGCCGCGGCCCGCCGGCGCCGCCCGGGCTGGCCGCTCTGGTGCGCGACGCGTTCGCCCACCGTCGCAAGACTCTGGCGGGGTCGCTGGAGCTGGCCGGCGGCGGCTCGCGAGAGCGGGTGAGGTCCGCCCTGGGCGCGATCGGGCTCCCCGAGGACGCCCGCGCCGAGCGCCTTTCGCCGGAGGACTTCGTCCGGCTGTGGGAGAAGCTGCACTCGATGATCCTGCGCGCGCCCGCGAAGCTGAACCTCTGCCTGTATCTCGGGCCGTTGCGGGCGGACGGGATGCACGAGATCCGCTCGCTGTTCTGCCCGCTGACCCTGGCCGACCGTATCGTCGTGCAAGCCGGCGACGGCGGGGAGGACCGCGTGTCGTGCCCTGGGGTGGACGGTGAGAACCTGGCGGCCCGTGCGCTGGCGGGGCTGCGCGCGGCGGGGTGGAGACGCCCACCGCTCGGGATCGAGATCGAGAAGCGCATTCCGGTGGCCGCCGGTCTGGGCGGGGGAAGCGCGGACGCGGCGGCGGTGCTGCGGCTTGCGGATGACGACGTGGACGGCATCCGCGACCTGGCCGCCGAGCTCGGGGCCGACGTGCCCTCGCAGCTCGATCCGGGGTTCGCCCTCGTGGGTGGAGCCGGCGAGATCGTCGAGCCGCTGCCGCCCCCGGGCGAGTTCGCCGCGGTGCTCGTCCCCGCCGAGCAGGGCCTTCGGACCGCGGACGTGTACGCCGAGGCCGAGCGGTTGGGCCTCGGCCGCGACCGACAGGCGCTGGATGCCATCGCCGAGGAGCTTCGGAGCGCCGCGGGGAGCGGCGCCTCGCCCCTGGAGTACCTCGACATGCTGGTCAACGACCTGGGCGAGGCGGCGCGGTCGCTGCGGCCCGAGATCCGAGGGGCGTTGGCGGCACTGGAGGAGGCCGGGGCCAGGGTCACGCTGGTCACCGGCTCGGGCCCGACTGCCTTCGGGCTCTTCGACGACATCGTCTCAGCCGACCGGGCAGCACGGATGTTGCCGCCGCGCTATGCGGGTGCGATCGTGGCCGCGCCCGAGAGGAGCGCATGAAGCCCGAGGACGGCGAGCGGCTGAGCGCGGACCCCGAGGAGGGCGTGGTCGCCAAGCGCGAGGAACGCGGGGGGGCGGGCAAGGAGGAGTCCCGCTCCCACGTTCCCATGCTGCTCTTGATCGTCGGCCTGATCGTGGGGTTCATCGTCCTCAACCGAGTGCTTCCGGACATCAGCCTCCAGCAGGTGCTGGAGGACGTCTCCACCAGCCTCGGCGACCTCACCTACGTGCTGGTCGGGCTGGCAGCGTTCCTGGAAACGGGGGCCTTCGTCGGGCTGGTCCTTCCGGGAGAGACGATGGTGATTCTCGGTGGAGCGGTCGCCGGACAGGGGGAGACGTCGATCGTGCTGACGATCGGGGTGGTATGGGCCGCGGCGCTGGCAGGCGATTCGGTGAGCTTCCTGTTGGGCCGGCGGCTGGGCCGGGACTTCCTGCTCCGCCACGGGCCGAAGGTCCGGATCACGCGCGAGCGCTTCGCGCGAGTGGAGGACTACTTCTCCCGCCACGGAGGAAAGACGATCGTGATCGGCCGGTTCATCGGCCTGGTGCGGGCGCTGGCGCCGTTCACGGCCGGGAGCTCGGGGATGCGGTACGGCTACTACCTGCCGTTCGCTGTGCTGGGCACCGGGCTGTGGGCGGTGACGTTCGGCTTGATCGGCTACTTCGCCGCCCAGAGCCTCGACGCCGCGGCGCACGCCGCCGGGCAGGGCACGCTGCTGTTCGGAATCGCCGTCGGCGTGATCGTGGCGATCGTCGTCTCCTACCGCTTCCTGCGCCACCCGGACAACAGGGCACGGCTGGTCGCGGGGATGGAGCGCAATGCCGCACTGCGCCCGTTGGTGGTGGCAGGGCGCTGGGTCGCGCCCCAGGCGCGCTTCATCTGGGCTCGCGTGACGCCGGGGCCGCTGGGACTTCAGTTCACGACGTTGCTCGCCGTTCTCGCGGTCAGCCTGTACGTGGTCATCGCCTACACAGGCGTGGTGTCCGCCGATCCCGGGCCGACCCCCGGTGACCGCACCGCGTTCGATGTAGCCGATCGCCTGCAGGCGGCGTGGCTCGTCGACATCGCGAAGGTCGTCACGGCGCTCGGCTCGGCGGCGGTCAATCTGCCGTTGATCGCGGTGGCGGCTTTGCTTCTGGCCATCCGGCGGCGGTGGGCGGAGGCGGCCGTCCTGGTCGCGGCTGCGCTGATCATGTACGTGGGCGTCGCCGAGCTGAAGGCGGCGACGGACCGCCCGCGGCCCTCGGGGGGGCTCGTCGACGCGCCGGGCTCAAGCTTTCCCAGTGGGCACGCCGCTCACTCGATCATCTTCCCCTGGCTGGCGCTGACCCTGACCATCCGCCTGCGTCCTGGAATGGCTGGAAGCTCCGCCCTGCTGGTCCTGGGGATCGTCCTGGCCGCGGCCGTCGGGCTCTCCCGCGTCTATCTCCACGTCCACTACCTGAGCGACGTCACCGGCGGCTGGGCGCTGGGGACGGCGGCGTTCGCCGCCTGCGGCGTAGTCGCGATGTTGGTCCTTCACTTGCGCCAGAATGGCTCGGGAGATGCCCCGCCTGGTGGGAATCGGGACTGAGTACTACCTGTTCGCCGGCGCCGGGCTGATCAGCGTGCTGGCGTTTGCCGCGTTGATCCTCGCACCCGCCGTCGGCTCATACGGCCGGACCTGGGAGAAGGCCACCGCGGTCCTGCTGTCGCTGTTCGTGCTTCTCGCCCTCCTCTTGACGGGGGCCGCGCTCGGTGTCTTGGTCGTCTACTTCTGGGACGACATCACGCGCATCCTTCCCGGACTGGACTGACGCCGCCCTCGGGCTCGCTCTCGGTGCCCGGGTCCGCGACTACCATTCCGGGGTGAGCTCGGAGTCTGCAAGCCGGGAAGTCCCTGCAAATACGGCTGACGAGGGGACTCTGGAGGCGCTCTCCGGGGCGATCGAGTCGGGCGCCGGGCTGCCCGCGGTCGTGCGCGCCGCCGCGAAGGCGCTGGGCGCCAGCGTGGCCCTCATCGACCGCTCCAGCGCCGTGCTGGCGGTGGCCGCCTCCTCGTCGGCCGAGGAGGGGAAGCTGCTGTCGGACGGCGAGGACGTGGCGTCGGTGGAGCTGCGGGTAGCGGACACGGTGGTGGGTGAGCTTCGCTACCGGGCGCGTCGCCAGGCACCCTCCGCGTCGCTGACCCGGATGGTGTCGACGCTGCTGGCGCTCGAGGTCGAGCGCTCGCGCGCCCCAGAGTGGGCGAGCGACGAGGCGGCCGGCGCTCTGGTGCGCGCCGTCCTCGCGCGCGAGGTCACGGATCGAGGGGACATCGTGGCGCGCGCCGCCGAGCTGGGCGCCGAGATCGAGGCTGGGGCCGGGGTCGTTGTTGCCCGGGCGGCGCCTCGTGCCGCGCAGTCGGGAGACTGGCGGATCCGCGTGCTGACGGTCGCCCTGCGGGCGCTTCGCTCGACCGGCGCCGGGACGCTCGGGGCGCTGACCGAGGGGGAGCCGGCCGAGGTGGTCGCGATCGTGCCGGCCGGCGACGACGACCAGTTGGCCCGGGCCGCGACGGGTCTCGAGCGCGAGCTGGCGGCATCCCTGCCGGGGTTCGCGGTCACCGTCGCTCGCAGCCGGCACACCCAGGACCCCGTGGACCTCTACCGGGCCGGGAAGGAGGCCCTGCTGGCCGCGAACGTGGCCGAGGCGGAGGGGCGGTCGATGCTCGCCTTCGAGGACACCGGTGCCTACCGCCTGCTGCTGCCGGCGATGAGCGAGGACCCGGGCGAGCTGGAGCGCTTCTACGAGGAGACCTTGGCGCCGCTGGCCGCCTACGACGAGCAGTACGAGACCGAGCTGGTCACCACTGTTGAGTCCTACCTGGAGAACGACGGCAACGTCGCCCAAACCGCGGGCCAGCTCTTCACGCATCGCCACACGATCCGCTACCGGTTGGAGCGGGTGCGCGAGCTCAGCGGACACGACATCTCGTCCAGCGAGGGACGCGAGAAGCTGAGCCTCGGCCTGAAGGCGATGCGCGTCCTGGGCATCGCGTCCCCGCGCGGCCCGGCGATGGAGCCAGGCACCGAGGCCGGCAAGGTCAGACGCCCGTCTGACGATTGAACACTCCGGCAGGAGCAAGCTCCTGCCGGGTTAGGGCGCCGACCGCGGGGACCCGGGCAACTCGCTGACCACGAATTCGTGCTAGCCCGAACCGGATGTCCGCCGACTTTGCGCGTACGGCTCCAAACCCTCGATCGCCCGCTGGATCGACCAGTTGTGGTTCCAGCGGAAGACCGGTCGCAATACCGGCGTCAGCACGCGGAGAAGCGGGCGGTCGGCGATCACCCGCCAGTCGAAGCGGATGTGGACCTTGCCGTCGGCCGGAGTGAGCGTCCAGATCCCCTTGCCCGTCAGGTCTCCGACCACGCTGACCTCGAACTCACGCGGGCGCTCGAGCCGGACGATCTCCGATCGCGTCTTCAGGTGGTAGGGGAGGCGGCCCTTGAACTCCTGCTGGGACACGCAGCCCACCTCGGGCGCGCAATCGGCCTGGACCTCGATGTACACGGGCCGCCACCAATGCGGGTAGGTGCGGGCGTCCGCGAGTGCGTCGAACACCGCCTCCTGCGGCGCCGCGACGTCCCACTCGTCGATGAACACGTACTCGTCGGCCAAGCTCTCCTCCTCTACGGCTGCCGCCCGGGTGCGGATCACCGCGCAGCTGCCCGAATGGTGCGGGAAGCCGAGAGCGTATCGTCCAACTGCACGAGCCCTGGGGAGTGGTCTAATGGCAAGACCCTGGCCTTTGGAGCCAGTGATCCCGGTTCGAGTCCGGGCTCCCCAGCTTCGCTGCCCACGCGCGCTGGCTCTACGATTCCGAAGGTGAAAGACGGGCCCACGGTCCTGATCATGGCCGCCGGAGAGGGGACGCGGATGCGCTCGACGCTGCCGAAGGTCCTTCACTCGATCTGTGGGCGGCCGATGGTCGCCTGGACCGTGCTCGCCGCCCGCGAGGGCGGCGCCGCCCGCGTGTGCGTGATCGTCTCGCCCGATCGCGACCTCTCGGCTGCGCTGCCCGATGGCACCGAGACGGTGGTCCAGACGAAGCCCGATGGCACCGGCGGGGCGGTGCGGGCGGCGCTGGACCTGATCCGCGAGGCGGAAACGGTGGTGGTGATGAACGCGGATCATCCGCTGGTCCCGGCCGGGCTGATCGAAAGCCTGGTGGATTACCACCGCGGCGGCGAGGCCGCTGCCACCCTGGTCTCGCTCGACCGCGACGACCCCGAGGGGCTGGGCCGGGTGATCCGCAACTCGAATGGCGAGTTCGAGCGCATCGTCGAGACCAAGCACCCGGACGGCATCCCACCGGAAGTGCTCGCGATCCACGAGGTCAACACGAACATGTTCGCCTTCGAGGGGGTGGCGCTCGCCGAGGCCCTGAGGTTGATCACGGCCGACAACGCGGCCGGCGAGTACTACATAGGCGACGTGCTCACGGCCCTGCGCGCGCAGGGGCGGCGCGTCCTCGTTCACAAGGTGGACGAGGTGAGCGCCAACATCGGCATCAACACGCGCGTGGAGCTTGCGACCGTCGCCGCCGAGGCCCGCCGGCGGATCCTGGAGGGACACATGCTCGCCGGGGTCACGATCATCGACCCCGACAGCACCTG
The DNA here is from genome assembly GCA_963755775.1 of uncultured Actinomycetes bacterium. Lineage (GTDB taxonomy): Bacteria > Actinomycetota > Thermoleophilia > Solirubrobacterales > 70-9 > AC-56. The sequence continues at coordinate 103,665 of CAVWKY010000012.1, forward strand.
GATCGACGCCGACGTGGAGATCGAGCCCGACGCCGTGATCGAGCCCGGCACCAGCCTCCGTGGGCGTACCCATGTTGGGCGAGCCAGCGTGATCGGGCCACACTCGACCCTGATCGACTCCGTCCTGGGCGCCGAGGTCACTGCTCCGCACTCCTACCTGGTCCAGTGCGACGTCGCCGACGACTGCCAGGTCGGGCCGTTCGCCTACCTTCGCCCGGGCGCCAGCCTGCGCCCCGGCGCCAAGGCCGGGACCTTCGTGGAGATCAAGAACTCGCGGATCGGGGACGGTGCGAAGGTTCCCCATCTGTCCTACGTCGGCGACGCGGACGTGGGCGCCGGATCCAACCTTGGCGCCGGGACGATCACGGCGAACTACGACGGCCATCGAAAGCACCGAACGAAGATCGGGGAGGGAGCGCGAATTTCCGTCCACACCTCGCTGGTCGCCCCGGTCACCGTCGGCGACGACGCCTACACTGGCGCTGGCGCGGTGATCCGGCAAGACGTTCCGTCGAAGGCGCTTGGGATCACCCGCACCGAGCAGCGGAACATCGAGGGCTACGCGGAGCGGCGAGCGAAAGAGGCCGAGGAGCAGGAGACGGAGCAATGAGCACGCTCGAGGAGCGTCACCAGCTAGTCAGCTCGATTCCTCAGGACTACACCAAGCGCCTGATGGTGTTCGGCGGCCGCGCGTCCATGGAGCTGGCGGCCAAGATCGCCGGGCACATCGACGTGGACGTCGGCGAGGTGAAGCTGCAGACGTTCTCCAACGGAGAGGTCTACTGCCGCTACACGGAGTCCATCCGCGGCGCCGACGTGTTCCTCGTCCAGTCGACGGCCGCCGTCCAGGCCCACGACATGTCGCCCAACGACGCCCTCGCCGAGCTGCTGATGCTGATCGACGCGGCACAGGGCGCCTCGGCGCACCGGATCATCGCGGTGATGCCGTGGTTCGGGTACGCCCGCCAGGACAAGAAGTCGGCGCCGCGAGAGCCGATCTCGGCCCGCGTGGTCGCCAAGTGCCTGGAGGGCGTCGGCGTCGACCGCGTGCTGACCATGGACCTCCATGCGGGTCAGATCCAGGGGTTCTTCCACGTACCCGTGGACCACATGACGGCGATGCCGATGCTCACCCAGTGGTTCCTGGACCAGGCGTTCACCGAGGAGCTCGTGATCGTCTCGCCCGACGCCGGTCGGGTGAAGATGGCGCGCAACTTCGCGCGCAAGATCGGCTGCCACTGGGCGGTGATGGAGAAGGAGCGGCCCGCGCAGCAGGTCGCCGAGATCGGCTACGTGGTCGGCGACGTCGTCGGCAAGACCGCCGTGCTCGTGGACGACATGATCGACACCGCCGGCACCCTGGGAGCCGCCGCACGAACCGTGCTGGAGGAAGGGGCCGCGCGGGTGATCGCCGCCGCCACCCACGGGGTCTTCTCGGGCCCCGCTTATGAGCGCCTCGCCTACGAGGAGTCGGGCATCGAGCGGATCGTGGTCACCGACACGATCCCGCTGCAGCCGGGCGCTCCCGACAACATCACCGTGCTGTCCACGGCCCAGACGCTCGCCGACTCGATCCGCCGGATCTTCGCCGACGACTCCGTCAGCGAGATCTTCGCCGGCGAGAACCAGCTTTTCTAGCGATTGCCGCCGGCTGGCGAACGCGAGAGGGGCGGCACTTGGCCGCCCCTCTCGTCATCCTTTGGCTCGAACTTGAGCCTAGGAATCCCTCCCCTACGGGCACGGATCCGTCGCGACCTTCGAGTCGGTCGCATCACCGACCGCGGTGTAGTCCCAGGTCGTGTTCATCTTGTGGGGACTGGTCCCCGCGGGGCAGTTCGCCCGGAAGGAAGCTCCACGCCGAATGAAGGCGGAGAAGTCATCCAGTGCGGGGGTTGCCGCGTCGGTGTCGTTGACTTGAGCTGCCTGTCGTACGGCGACGACGCGGGCAGATGCGAGAGCGTGCCCGTGAAGATCACACTTACGCTGCCTCCGGTGTTGGTCGCCGGGTTGCCGTTACACGCGGCAGTCGTCTACCGGCGCCCGCGAATAGATCGTCAGGTGGTTGTTGTCGGCCCCCTTGAAGATCATCGTGCAGGCGCTCAGGTTCGCCGGCGGGACCGTGGACCCATACCCGCTGACCGCGCCTGGCGGCGACAGGTATGCGTTGCCCTCGGTGGCCGGAGAGCCGTCGGCGCCCGGGCCGCACTGCTCATACGCCTGGGCGATGGTCTTGCCCGACAGCTCCGACGCGGGACACGACGGGATCCCGTTCAGGTTGAGCGCGACGTTGTCGTCGAATTGCAGCGTGACGCTCGTCGTCTCGCTGCTGGCCGGGCTGAACTGCGAGCGAACCCTGACGCCCAAGCCGACGGACTCGAGTGCCGGCCCGATCGGCGCGGCAACCGGGTTGACCCGGAACGTGTTACAGGAATCGCTTCCCGGAGTGACCGGGAACGTACATGTCGGCACCTGCACCGGCGGCGCCGCGGCGGCGCTTCCCGGGAAGGCGATCAAGCCCACGCCGAGAGCCGCAGCCGACGCTAGAAGCAGCGGAATGCGTTTCCTAGTCCTCATGGATAGATCTCCTCGATATCCGGGCGGCTGTCGGCCGCCCGATAGGGATGGAGCGGCTTGGGCTGCTGATTGCATTCACCGTGACCGCTGTGACGTCAGACGTTATATCATATTGATCGAAACAGAGTATTCTGATCTATATGTTTCAATCAACAATGTGCAATGCATATCCCCCGTCTGCAAACCTCCAGGCTCATGTCGCGCGAATCGAATAGAGCTACGGGCACGGAGGCCGGGGAAGCCCCCCGTCCGTTCCTTCCCTGGCTGGGCCGGGCATGCCGCCAAGCGCGAGAGCAAAGGGACGTCGTGCAGGTCCAGATCGCGGCCGCGATCAGGGTCAACCAGGCGACGATCGCGCGGTTTGAGGACGGCACGTCGTGGCCCCGGCGCCCCGAGGAGGTGCTGATGGCCTACTCCAGCGAGCTGAAGATCGACATCCGACTGCTCTGGCTCCGGGCCTTTCTGCTCTGGCTCGAAAACGAGCCAGTCCTGGACGAGGAGAGCCAGGAGGAGATCCGGGTCGCGCTCAAGCGCGTGGCGCCGGCGGAGGACGGCGGCTGAACGTCGTCCGGGTACGAGGCCGTCAAGGAGACGTTCTCTTCCGGCATGCTCGCGAAGTATTTTCGCGGCCTCCCTCCGGCTCTACAGTTCGGCGCTTGCTTCGGATCGGCCACAAGGGCGCCGACTCCATCCGGCCCGGGAACACGCTCGAGAGCTTCGAAGCGGCGGTCTCCGCCGGGGCCGAGCTGATCGAGCTCGACGTGCTGCGCCCGCGGGGGGACTTCAATGAACGGACCGACTGGCGCCACGCCCCGGCCGGCCCGGCTGCCTCCCCATCCGGGCCCCTGCTGGTGGCTCACGACTGGGGCGATGCGGCCCGCCGCGATCCCCTGACGCTCGACGAGACGCTCGACGCTTTTATGCGGCCGCCGCTCGACGCCGTGGAGATCGACTGCGATCTGAAGGTCGCCGGGCGAGAGGACGAGCTGGCCGAGGCGCTGCGCCAGCGCGGACTGCTTGGGCGCGCCAGGGTCTCGACGATGGAGGTCGCGAGCCTGCGGGAGCTTGGGCGCTTGGAGCCGGGGCTTCGCCTGGGCTGGACAGTGCCGAAGATCACCCGCGACTGGTCGGCGATTTGGTGGGCCAAGCCGCTGGTGATCGGCGGCCTGGTCGCGCTTCGCGTTCGCCTGCCCGGAATCGTCCGCCGTCAAGCGCCGGGTCTGGGGGTGGGATCCGTGTGGGCCTATCACCCCGTGATCAACGCCCGACTCGCCCGCGCCTGCCACGAGCGCGACCTCGAGCTGGTCGCCTGGACCGTGGACGACGTGCCGCGCATGCGGCAGCTCGCGGCGCTGGGAGTGGACGGGATCTGCACCAACGACCCCCGCCTGTTCGCCCAGCTCTGATTCGTCACTGGCCGGGGCTACAGTGGCCCCGTGCCGTTCGGAGGAGCCCACCGCTCGCATGCCTCCGCTGCGGCGAAGGCGCCCGCGCCCGCGACCTCAACGGACGCCGACCGCGTAGCCCCGGGCACCGCCGTCGCCCTGATCGCCATGGGGCTCGGCGTGATCGTGATCGCCAACGACTTCACGGCCCTCAACGTCGCCCTGCCGGCGATCGAGGAGGACTTCAACGTCGACGTCGGCACCGCGCAGTGGGTCATCAACGCCTACTGCCTGGTGTTCGGGATGGCGATCGTCACCGGCGGCAGGCTCGCCGACCTGTTCGGGCGTCGCGGCGCGTTCTTCGTTGGCAGCGCCCTGTTCGCCGGCTTCTCGCTGCTGGGCGGCCTGGCCCCGGACGCGCCATGGCTGATCGCGGCCAGGGTCGGGATGGCGATCGGAGCGGCGCTGATGTGGCCGGCGATCCTCGGGATGACCTATGCGGCGCTCCCCGCGGCGAAGGCGGGGCTTGCCGGCGGGCTGATTCTGGGAGCGGCCGGGATTGGCAACGCCATGGGACCGCTGCTCGGCGGCGTGCTCACCGATGCCCTTAGCTGGCGGTGGATCTTCTTCCTCAATGCGCCGATCGCCGCCTTCGCCGTGATCGTCACGTGGCTCAAGGTGCACCAGCCACGTCCCGAGGTCGAGGACCAGCGGATCGACTACCCGGGCATCGTCACGCTCTCTGCCGGGCTCCTGCTCGTGCTGGTCGCCTTCGACCAGGCCGCCGACTGGGGCTTTGGCGACGCCCGGGTGATCGCCATGCTCGCCGTGGCCGTCCTCCTCGTCGTCGCCTTCGCGCTGATCGAGCCCCGGATGCGGCAGGCGGCGCTGGTGCCGGCGGACGTATTCGGCAACGTCGAGTTTCGCTCTGCCTGCCTGACCGTGCTGCTGATGTCGGCGGTGTTCTTCGCCACGGTGCTCTACGCGCCGCAGTTCATGGAGAAGATCCTCGACTACTCGGCGCTCGAGGCCGGGCTCGGCATGGTCCCGATGCTCGGCACCTTCGCCCTCGTCTCGTTCTTCGCGGGCCCGCTCTATCAGCGACTGGGCGCGAAGCCGACGATCACGCTCGGCGCCGCCGGGCTGGCGATCGGCCCGTTCCTGCTGTCGATGATCGACGCCGGGTCCGGCTACGGCGCATTGGTCCCCGGGCTGGCGGTCACCGGGATCGGCGCCGGGTTCTTCTACTCCTCGGTCACGACCGCGGGCGTCACCGCCCTCGACCCCTCGCGCGCCAGCCTCGCGGGCGGCTTGATCTACATGTTCCAGATCGCCGGCGGGGCGATCGGGCTGGGAATCACGACCACGATCTTCACGATCTCCTCCGAGAACGAGCTCTCCGACAAGGCGCAGGCCGCGGGCACCCATCTGACCGAGCACCAGACCGCGGTTCTCCACGGCGTCCTGGCGGGGACGGACTCCGCGAACTCTGCCCTTCACCAACTCGCCTCGTCGGTCCAGGCGACGATCACGGAGATCGTCCGCGAGTCGTTCGCGACCGGCATCCAGGCGGGGTTCCGGTTCGTCGCGATCGCCGCGGTGCTCGGCTTCCTGATCTCGCTGTTCTTCGTGGGCGGGCGCCTGCTTCCGAAGCGCGCCTCCGCCACCGATCGGCCCCGGGCCTGATCGCTTCGGCTCCGCGCCCGTAGCCGCGGTAGATTCGCGCCGTGAAGTTCCGAAGGCGAGCCAGGCTCGACCCGTCACAGGTTCAGGACCGCCGCGGCGCGGGCGGGGGCGGCCGTGGGGCGCTCGCCCTCGGCGGGGGCGGGCTCGGCATCGTGGGGGTCATCCTCGTCCTGGTCCTCAGCCTGACCGGCGGCGGGGACTCCACCCTCGACTCGCTGAGCGACCTCGACAGCCTGGACGGCGTCTCAGCGCAACCCGGGTCGAACACCGAGATCGCCTCGGAGTGCCGCACCGGGGCCGACGCCCAGCGCACCCAGGACTGCCGGATCCTCGGCACCGTGAACAGCATCCAGGCGTACTGGAAGGAGGCCCTCCGTGGCTATGAAGTCGTCCCGACCGTCTTCTTCAGCGACTTCACGCAGACGGGCTGCGGCGGGGCCTCATCCGAGGTCGGCCCGTTCGACTGCCCGGCGGACCAGCGCGTGTACATCGACCTCGGGTTCTTCGAGGAGCTGAAGTCCGACTTTGGCGCGAGGGGCGGGCCCTTCGCCGAGGCATACGTCCTCGCTCACGAGTACGGGCACCACGTCCAGAACCAGATCGGGACGCTCGATCGGGCGGGCAGCGATCAGCAGGGCCCCGAGAGCGGAAGCGTTCGGGTCGAGCTGCAGGCGGATTGCTTCGCGGGCGTGTGGGCCGCCAACGCGGTCGAAACCGGCTATCTGCCCAGGTGTCTCGCAACGACATCGCCCAGGCGCTCGACGCGGCGGCGGCGGTGGGCGACGACCGGATCCAGAAGGCTGCTCAAGGGGCGGTGAACCCGGAGACCTGGACCCACGGGTCCTCGGCCGAGCGCCAGCAATGGTTCGAGACCGGATATGAGACCGGCTCTCCCGGCCAGTGCGACACGTTCAGCGGCTCGATCTAGTCACACGGCCCGGAGGCGGCCGGTGATCGCTCAGATCCGCTCCGCGAGCCCCGGCACCCGCCGCTCGCCCCGCTCCTCGAAGTAGTCCCACTCCTGCTCGCCCAGCTCGGTCGCGGGCTCGTCGGCGTAGACCCACTCGCGCATGATCCGGTACCAGTTTCGCTTCGCGCGGAGCTGCGCCAGCACCGCCAGGACGCCGGTCTCCATCCGGCGGCCCATCAGCTCCTCGGCGGGGACGCTCTCGCGGCGCATCAGGTCGTAGTACTCCGAGCGGGGGTCCGAGGTCGACTCGATCACCTTCATCACCCGCTCCGGCGGTCAGCTGGATCTCGCGGTCCTCCAGGTACCAGCCGCCGACCACCATCACGTGCTCCATCAGCCGCTCGGCGTCGAACTTCGACGGGTTCTTGACGAAGCCCAGGTCGTGGAGCGCCTCGCGCAGCGCCTCGGGGTCGCTGCGGGCGGCGGCGTCCACCGCCCGCTGCTCGAGCTCGATCTGCTCGCGGTCGAGCCGCTTGGTCATCCCGAAGTCGAGGAAGGCGACGCGTCCGTCATCCATCAGGATGTAGTTGCCGGGGTGGGGATCGGCGTTGAAGTGCTGCAGGTGGTAGATCGAGCCGAAGCTGAACCGGAAGACGATCTCGCCGAAGCGGTCGCGGTCCTCCTGCGGGAGCTGCTTCACCTCCTCGAAACCCAGCCCCTCGACGTATTCGGTGACCAGGACCCGGCGGCGTGACAGGCGGGTCATCACGTCCGGCACGTAGATGAACGGGTGGCCGCGGTAGGCGCGAGCGAAGGCGCGCTGGCTCTGCGCCTCGTACTCGTAGTCGAGCTCCTCCATCACGCGCATCGCGAAGCTCCTCGGCGACCGCCTTGGCGTCGAGCCCGGGGGCGAACGCGTTCGCCAGCCGCACGATCATGCCGGCGTTCCGCAGGTCGGACTCGAGCGCCTCGGCGACCCCGGGGTACTGGATCTTGACCGCGACCATGCGGCCGTCGTGCAGGGTGCCGCGGTGCACCTGGCCGATCGAGGCGGCGGCGAACGCCTCAGGCTCGATCTCCGCGAACAGCTCGCCGAACGGCTCCCCGCGGTACTCCTCGTCGAGCACCTTGCGCACCTTCTCCCACGGCATCGCGGGCGCCGAGGTGCGCAGCTTCGCGAGCTGCTCCTGGTAGAGCTCCGCGTACTCCGCGGGCAGGAACTCCGTGTCGACGAAGGAGGCGAGCTGGCCCAGCTTCATCGCCGCGCCCTTCATCTCCCCCAGAGTGGAGGCGATCTTCAGCGCCGTCTCCAGGTGCCGCGCCTCCAGGCGCCGCTCGGCCTGCTCGTCCGAGCGGGCCACGTTGGCCGCCTTGGTTCCCGCGTAGCGGGTCGCCTGGGTGCCGAGCGCCGAGCCCAGCTTCGCCGAGCGCCGGATCCGTCCCTTCGGGATCTTGTCCGTCGGCCATGGGGACCAGTCGTATTCTCCTACTGCGCCGATGGCATCGGATCGCGCCACCCTGAAGGTCGCCGAGCGCAGCGAGTTCGGCTCGCGCCCGAGCCGCCGCCTGCGCCGCGAGGGGCTGGTCCCCGGCGTCGTCTACGGCGGCGGCAAGGAGGCGCGCCCGTTTCAGGTCGCCGAGCGCGAGGCGCGCACCGTGCTCACGCACGGCGGCGCGCTGATCGACCTCGAGTTCGACGGCTCCGGAACGACCCCGGTGGTCGTCAAGGAGCAGCAGCGCGACCCGGTGCGCGGCGCAGCTCGTGCACCTCGACCTGCTCGAGGTCCGGCTCGACGAGGCGATCGAGGCCGAGGTCCCGATCGAGCTGCTGGGCGCCGAGGAGGCGCCCGGCGTGAAGGAGGGCGGCGTCCTCGAGCACGTCACCCACCAGATCACCATCGAGGCGCTCCCGACCGCGATCCCCGAGAGCATTCCCGCCGACGTCTCCGAGATGGAGATCGGCGACACCATCCAGCTCAGCGCGCGTGACCCCGCCGGAGGGCGTCGAAGTTCGCTCGCGAGACATCCGGAGGAGGTCACGATCGCCACGCTCTCCCCGCCGCGCGTCGAGGAGGAGCCCGAGCCGGAGCTCGAGGAGGAGGCCGAGCTGGTCGGCGAGGAGGGCGGAGGTGCCCGAGGGCGAGGAGGCCGAGGGCGAGGGCCCGCCGAGGGCGAGGCCCCCGCCGAGGGCCAAGCGGGCGACGGGGAGTAGCGCCCGCTGTCGCTTCTTCGCCGGCTGCGTCGCGCGTGGAGGCACGAGCGGCCCGCATCGCGGCGGGGGGCGAGCGCCTGCTGGTGGTCGGTCTCGGGAACCCGGGCGCCCGCTACGCCGGCCACGCGTCACAACCTCGGCTTCGAGGTGCGGCCGAGCTCTCGCGTCGCTGGGACCTGCCCAAGGCAAAGGAGCGCTTTCGGGGGCTGATCACCGAGGGCCGTGCCGGGCCCGGGGGCCCCCGCGTGGCGGTCTGATCCCCCAGACCTACATGAACGAGTCGGGGTCCTGCGGCGGGCCCGGCGCGCGGGGTCGCTGCAAGGTGCCGCTCGACCGCATGGTGGTCGTCCACGACGAGATCGACCTGCCCTTCGGCGAGGTTCGCGCCGAAGCTGGGGGGCGGGCTGGCCGGCCACAACGGGCTGAAGAGCCTGGCGCAGGGGCTCGGCGGCCGCGACTTCTGGCGGGTCCGGGGCGGGGTCGGGCGCCCCGACTCGACCGATCCCGAGATCGTCTCCGCCCACGTCCTGTCGCGGTTCGACGAGTCCGACGAAGAGGTTCGCGAACTGGTGCAGCGCGCCGCCGACGAGGCCGAGCGCCTCGTGATGGAGCTGGTCTTGCAGCCGTCGGTGCCGCAGTGAGCCGTGACGCTGTACGACGTCGACGCGGCGGGCGTCGCGCTCCTTCGCCTCGACCGGCCCGATGCCCGAAACGCGATCAACACGGCGATGCTGGAGGAGATGCTGGGCCACCTGGCGTCGGCCCGCGAGGACGAGGCGGTGCGGGTCCTGGTGATCTCCTCGACGGATCACATGGGACTTTCGGCCGGCGCGGACGTTCGCGAGCAGCTCGACGACGACGGTCGAGTGCGGCGCATGGAGCTCTTCGCCCGGCTCTACGACGAGCTGACCGCGTTCCCCAAGCCCACCGTCGCCGCCTGTCACGGCTCATGCGTCGGCGGCGGGGCCGAGGTCGCCGTCGCCTGCGACCTGCGGGTGGGCGGCTCGAATCTGCGGATGCGCTTCCCCGGCGCGGCGCTGGGGGTCCCCGTGGGCCCCGCCCGGCTGGTCACCCTGTGCGGCCTCTCGGTGGCGAAGTACCTGCTTTTGACCGCCAGGGAGGTGAGCGCCGAGGAGGCGCTGCGCTGGGGGCTCGTCCACAAGGTCGCTCCGGCCGCGGCGACCGAGGAGCAGGCGCTCGCCCTCGCCGGGGCGGTCGCCGAGCATCCGCCCGAGGCCGTCGCCCGCCTGAAGCGGATGCTCCACGAATGGGACGGCGTCGAGGGGCGCTCGCAGGCCGAGGGCGAGGGCCAGGTCGAGTGGCAGCGCTCCGGCCCGGGCCTCCCGTACGAGAGCTGACCCCGGCGGGCTGTCGATCGAGCCTCCGCTCACTCCTCTCGGTCGCCGCCGACGATCGAGCGCTTTCTCTCCCTGGCGGCCGCCGCGCGGGCGCGGCGGGACGGCCCGCGTTCGCATCTCGGCTTCGATCAAGCCCTATCTGCTCGCGGCGCTTGCCGAGGCGGAGGAGGGGCTCGGAGGGCGGCCGGTGCTGGTCGTGGCCGCGGACGACATCGGCGCCCGCGACCTGGCTCGAGAGCTCCGCGCCTATCTGGCACCGCGCCGCGTGCGCTACTACCCCTCGCGCGGCACGGGCTACCTCTCGCACCTGGCCCCGCCTCCGCACCTGATCGGTCTGCGAATCGCCGCGCTGGACGCTCTCAGTTGGTCGCGCTCGGCGGATCAGTCGCCCTCGGACAGTCGCGCTCACGCTCGAGCCGGTGGTTGTCGCCAGCGCGGTCGCGCTCGCCGAGGCGGTGCCCGACGCCTCGCTTCGCCCGGCCGGCTTCACCGTCGCGCGCGGGCAGGAGGTCGACCTCGGCGAGGTCGGTGGGCACCTGGTCGAGGCGGGCTACGAGCGCACCGACCAGGTGGACGAGCGGGGGCAGTTCGCGATCCGTGGCGGGATCCTGGACGTCTTCCCGGCGACGGAGGACCGCGCGGCCCGCTTGGAGCTGTTCGGGGACGAGGTCGAGTCGATCCGCTGGTTCTCGACCTTCACCCAGCGTTCGCTTGGCGAGGCGGAGCGGATCGAGCTCTCGCCCGCGGCCGAGCTCGCCTCGGAGCATCGCGAGCTCGCAGAGCTCGCCCTCGAGGAGGAGGCGGACGAGCGCCCTGATCTCGCCGAGGTCCTGCCGCTGGAGAGCTTTCGGCCGATCCTCGACCTGATTCCCGAGGACACAGCGATCGTCGTCTCCGAAGCCGACCAGATCGAGGCGGCGCTCCGTGACCACTGGGACGACGTCACAGCGGCGATGCGCGACGCCGACGCCCGCCGCCTCTACGTCGACGTTGCCGCACCCGTGGCCGAGCGGGCTGCGATCGCCGTCTCCGACGGTCGATACGGGCGAGGACGCCCTGGTTTCGCGTCCTGGCCGCCGAGCTCGGCCGCCCGCAGCCTGTCCGAGGCCGAGGGGCGGCTGCAGCGGGAGCTCGCGGCGGGCTACCGCGTCGTGGTCGCGTTCGACCACCGCGGCGAGGCCGAGCGCGCCCGCTACAACCTGAAGCGCCTCGACGCGGCGCTGCCTCGGACGGCGCGCGGCCCCCGGGCGAGGGCGAGCTGGCCTTCGCCGAGGCGCGGCCTGTCGGAGGGGTTCGTCGCCCCGGAGCTGAAGCTCGCAGTGATCCCCTTTCGGCGGCTGGTGCACCGGCGCCAGGCCGCGGCGGCGGCGCCGGCACGCGGGCGCGCTGGCGGCTTTCACCGACCTGCGGGTGGGCGATTACGTCGTCCACGAGGACCACGGGATCGCCCGCTTCGCCGGCTTCGAGACGAAGACGGTCGCGGGCGTCACCCGCGACTACCTGGAGCTCGAGTACCGCGGCGAGGACCGGGTCTTCGCGCCCACCGACCAGCTCGCGAAGATCACCCGTTACGTCGGCACCGGCGGCGAGGCGCCGCAGCTATCGGCGCTGGGGTCGAAGCGCTGGGAGGGCGTCAAGACGCGGGCGCGCCGCGCCGCCCGCGAGCTGGCCGGGGAGCTGCTGAACCTCTACGCCGAGCGCCGCGCCCGCCGCGGCTACGCATTCCCGCCCGACGGCGAATGGCAGCTGGCGCTCGAGCGCTCGTTCCCATATCGCGAGACCGCCGACCAGCTCGAGGCGATCGAGGCGGTGAAGGCCGACATGGAGGCCGAGCAGCCGATGGATCGCCTGATCTGCGGCGACGTCGGCTACGGCAAGACCGAGGTCGCCCTTCGCGCCGCGCAGAAGGCGGCCGCCGACGGCAAGCAGGTGATGATGCTGGTCCCGACGACGATCCTCGCGCAGCAGCATCTCGGCACCTTCCGGGAGCGGCTGGCCGACTTCCCGATCGAGGTGGACATGGTTTCGCGGCTGCGGCGCCCCGCCGAGGTCCGCCAGACCCTGGCGCGCTTTGCCGAGGGCAAGGTGGACATCCTGATCGGCACCCACCGGCTGCTCTCGCGCGACGTCCGCGCCGCCGACCTGGGGCTCCTGATCGTGGACGAGGAGCAGCGCTTCGGAGTCCGGCAGAAGGAGCTCCTGCGACAGCTGAAGCTCAAGGTGGACGTCCTCTCGATGTCGGCGACGCCGATTCCCCGCACCCTGCAGATGAGCCTGGCTGGGCTGCGCGATATCTCGGTGATCGAGACGCCGCCCGAGGGACGGCGGCCGATCCGCACCTACGTCGGCCCCTACGACGAGGAGCTCGTGCGCAGGGCGATTGAGCGCGAGGCCGCCCGAGGCGGGCAGGGGTTCTTCCTCCACAACAGGATCGACACCCTCCACGAGGTGGCGGAGCAGCTGCGCGCGATGTGCCCGGGGGTCAGCTTCGCCGAGGCGCACGGCCAGATGGACGAGCGCGAGCTCGAGCGGACGATGCTCGAGTTCCTGCGCGGCGAGGCCGACTGCCTGGTGGCCACGACGATCATCGAGTCGGGCCTGGACATCCCCCAGGCGAACACCCTGATCGTCGAGCGCGCCGATGAGCTCGGGCTGGCTCAGGCCTACCAGATCCGCGGGCGCGTGGGGCGCTCGCGCGAGCGCGCCTACGCCTACCTCCTGTATCCGTCGGCCGAGGCGCTCAGTCCCGAGGCGGCGGCCCGGCTCGCCACCCTCTCCGACTACACCGAGCTTGGCTCGGGCTTTGCGATCGCGATGCGCGACCTCGAGCTGCGCGGTGCCGGCGACCTGCTGGGCGAGGAGCAGTCCGGGCACGTCGCCGCGGTGGGCTTCGAGCTCTATGTGTCGCTGCTCGACGACGCGGTGGAGGAGCTTCGCTCCGCCGGGGACGGGGCGGTGGAGGCGCCGGTGAGGCTGGACGTCGATGTCGACGCCTATCTGCCCCCGGAGTTCATCCCGTTCGAGGCGGCGAAGATCGACGTCCACCGCCGGGTTGCCGGCGCTCGCGAGCCCGGCGAGCTGCGCGCCCTTCGCGACGAGCTGCGCGACCGCTTCGGGCCCTTGCCCGAGCCGGTCGAGAACCTGCTCGAGCTGCAGCGCGGGCGGATCGAGCTGGGCCACCTCGGCGCCCGGTCGGTTGAGTTCCGCGGCGAGCGGCTGTCGGTGACCCCGCTCGAGCTCGACGCCGCGGCCGTGCGACGACTCCGGGAGGGGATCCCCGAGGCGATGTACGAATCGCGGACCAAGACACTGTCGGTGCGTGTCCCCGGCGATCCGGACGATCGCCTCGCCGCCGTGTTGCGCCTCGCCGAGAAGCTGGGTGAGGCGGCCGCGGAGCCCATCGCCGCCTGACCGGGCTCACGGGGCAGTAAGCAGGCATCGCATGCGAGGGCTCGAGCTGAGGAAGGGGGGCAACGAAGCCTCCAGTTGTCATGACACTTGTCGTGACAACTGGAGGGCTTGGGGAGGGCTTATCCCTGCGCCCGCATTCGAGCGGAGGCTTCGCCCAATCTCCGCCGCTTAGAGCCCCGTAATGCAGGGCCGTTATGCTCCCGACCTCTTGCGCGCGCGAGCCTCCAACAAGCGCATTCTGGTCGCCGGCGTCCTGGCGGTCTTCCTGGTCGCCTTCTTCGTCGTCGTGGCGATCGCCCAGGGGATCGGCGACCCGAGCATCCCCTCCGACGACGTGGCGGTGGTGGACGACGCCCCCGATAGCCACATCTCGGTCTCGGAGTTCGAGACCGTGCTCGAGCAGACGGCGGCGAGCTCGGGGCAGGAGAAGGTCCCGGACCCCTCCAGCCCGCAGTACGCGTCCTTGCGGGACTCGGCGATGTCGAACCTCATCCTGGGGCGCTGGGTCCGCGGTGAGGCGGAGGAACGCGGGATCACGCTCTCCGAAAGCGAGATCGACAACCAGCTGGAGGAGATCAAGAAGCAGCTCGGGCGGTGAGAAGGGCTTCCAGCGGACCTTGGAGCAGGCGAAGCTGACGCCGGAAGGGGCGCGAGCTCAGGTCGAGCTGCAGCTCCTCGGGGACCAGATCCAGTCGGAAGTCATTCCCCAGGACGCCCCGCCGGACATCTCGGAAGCGCAGATCGAGGACTACTACGAGTTCAACAAGGTCCAGTTCGAGCAGCCGGAGACTCGCGATGTGCGCCAGATCGTCAACAAGGACGAGGCGAAAGTGCAGCAGGCCAAGTCGATACTGGAGAAGGACGACTCCGCGAAGGGCTGGCAGCAGGCCGCCGCCCGGTACACGACCGACGAGGCAACTCAGAACAGCGGCGGCTTTCGTCCCGCAGTCGCCCGAGGACAGGATCTCCCTGCGCTCGAGGAGCAGATCTACACCGCCGCCCAGGGAGAGCTCGTCGGTCCCTTCGAGGTCGAAGGGACGCTCTACCTGATCCAGGTGAAGAAGAGCACCCCGGCGAAGACGACGACGCTGGACCAGGCCAGCAAGCAGATCGAGCAGCAGCTCGGGCAGGGCGCTCAGCAGCAGGTCGCCCAGGACTTCCAGCAGGACTTCACCGCGAAGTGGACCGAGCGGACCGTGTGTGCCGACGACTACGTGGTCCAGGCAAGTGCAAGAACTTCACGCCGCCCGTCCAGCAGGTCGAGGGCGGCGGCGCCGGTGCAGTCGACTCCGGTGGTCTCGCCGGGCTTCGCCACGGTGTTCCCCGGACAGCCGATCCCGGCGCTTCCGCAGGGCCGCCCCTCCAGCCGCCGGCCGCCGCCCAGCCCGGCGTGATCGGCCCCGGCGGCGCGCCGTTGCCCCCGGGAGCCGTCCCGCAGGGCGGCGGCCCCCTAGTCCCGCTCCGGTGGCAAGCGACGCGCTGGCGGAGCTTCGGCGGCTCGACGAGATCACCCGCCGGCTTCGCCGCGAGTGCCCCTGGGACCGCGAGCAGGACGAGCGCTCGATCGTCCCGCATACGGTCGAGGAGGCCTACGAGCTTGCCGAGGCGGTGGAATCGGGCGACGACGCGAAGCTCGTGGACGAGCTGGGGGACGTGCTGTTCCAGGTCTACTTCCTGGCGCTTCTGCTCGAGGAACGGGGCGCCGGAAGCTTGGCGGAGGTGGCCGAGGGATGGTGCAGAAGCTGATCCGCCGCCATCCCCATGTCTTCGGGGAGGCCGAGGCCAGCTCAGCCCGTGACGTCCTGCGGAACTGGGACCGGATCAAGCGCGAGGAGGAGGGCAGGGGCGCCGGGGAGCCGTTCGCCGACGTGCCCGAGAACCTGCCTGCGCTGCTCCATGCGCGAAAGCTCCAGCGGCGCGCCGCCTCGGCCGGGCTGGAGGGCGCCGAGCCCGAAGGAAGGATCGCCGACCCGCAAACCCGCGAGACAGCCGAGCGCTGGATCGGCGAGGCGCTGTTCTCGCTGGTCGACGTCTCGCGACGCCTTCGAATCGACCCCGAGCTGGCGCTGCGGGCGACCGCGCAGCGCTTCCGCGACCGGCTCGAGAGCCACGAGAGCTGAGCCTGGGAGACTTTCGCGACCGTGCCGACGATCGAGCGCATCCACGCCCGCCAGATCCTCGACTCACGCGGAAACCCGACGGTCGAGGTCGAGGTGGTGCTGGACTCGCAGGCGCGCGGGCGCGCCGCCGTCCCGTCAGGCGCCTCGACGGGCGAGTTCGAGGCCACGGAGCTGCGCGACGGCGGCGAGGCCTGGAACGGCAAGGGGGTCGCCCAGGCGGTCTCGAACGTCAACCGCGACATCGCCGAGGCGCTGGTCGGCGCCCGGGCGACCGAGCAGGGCGCCATCGACAGGACCCTGATCGACCTCGACGGGACGCCGAACAAGTCTCGGCTCGGCGCCAACGCGATCCTCGGCGTCTCCTTGGCGGTCGCGCGAGCGGCCGCGGCCGAGGCGGGGGAGCCGCTCTACCGGTTCCTCGGCGGCGTTGACGCCACGACCCTCCCGGTGCCGATGATGAACGTGCTCAACGGCGGGGCGCACGCCGACAACAAGGTCGACTTCCAGGAGTTCATGGTCGTTCCCGCCGGCGCGCGACAGCTTCTCGGAGGCGCTGCGGATCGGCGCCGAGGTCTTTCACGCCCTGAAGGGCACGCTGAAGGAGCAGGGACTGGGGACCACGGTTGGCGACGAGGGCGGCTTCGCCCCCGACCTGCCGTCAAACGAGGCGGCGCTCGAGGCGCTGCTCGCCGGGGTGAAGGCCGCCGGCTATGAGGCCGGATCCGACGTCCTGATCGCCCTCGACCCGGCGACCAGCGAGCTCTACGACGACGGGTCCTACGTCCTGGAGCACGAGGGAAGGACGTTGTCGGCCGCTGAGCTGGCTGACTACTGGGCGGGGATCTGCGACGCGCTATCCAGTGGTATCGCTGGAGGACGGGATGGACGAGGAGGACTGGGACGGCTGGAAGGCGCTCACCGAGCGGCTCGGCGAGCGTGTGCAGCTCGTCGGAGACGACCTGTTCGTGACCAATCCCGAGCGCCTTCGCCGGGGGATCGAGGCGGGGGTCGCCAACTCGATCCTCGTGAAGCTGAACCAGATCGGCACGCTGACCGAGACGCTCGAGACGATCAGAATCGCGCACGAGGCCGGATACACGACCGTGATCTCCCACCGGTCCGGCGAGACCGAGGACACCACGATCGCCGACCTCGCCGTGGCCACCGGCGCCGGGCAGATCAAGACCGGCGCGCCGTCGCGCTCCGACCGGGTGGCGAAGTACAACCAGCTTCTGCGAATCGAGGAGGAGCTGGGGGAGAGGGCCTCGTATCCGGGCGTCGGCGCGTTTGCAGGAAGGTAGAGCGCCCGCGCCGAACCATGGAGCGTGAGCGCTCGCGCCTACCGGGTCGCACCGCGCAGCCGAACGCGCGGTCGGCCGGCAAGCCGGATCCATTGGGACAAGCTGGGCCGCGTCGTCCTGGTGCTTGTCCTCTTCGCGATCCTGGCCTCCTACATCAAGCCCGGCCTCCACTTCATCGACGCCTGGCGCGACTCCCATGCTCAGCGCGACGAGCTGCAGCAGCTCCAGCACCAGCGCAGCCGCCTGGCCGCGAAGGCCGCCTCGCTGGACGACGTCGACGCCGCCGTGCAGGCGGCGCGCAAGATCGGCATGGTGGCGCCCAACGAGCGCTCCTACGTGATCCGCGGCCAGCACCACTAGCTCTGGCCGCCCGGTGACGCGTACCGCGTTCGTGATCGCCCCCGGGCGAGCGCACGCTCACCGTCGGGCGCCTACCTGCTCGGCGCTCTGGAGCTGGGGCTCGTGCTGGCCGCCCTTGGCTTCGGGGCCTACCGCGTGCGCGCGCTGCTGCTGCCGGGATGGTCCGGCGCGCCGGCACGGCTGGCCGAGTTGGTGGTGGGGATGACGGGCCTGCTGCTCGTCTCTGAGGCGCTGGGGAGCTTCGGTGGCTTCGAGGAGGGCCTCGTCCTGATCGGCATGGTGGCGGTGGGCGTCGGCGCCGGGCTCATGGCGCCGAGGCTCGCCTCGGGGAGGGCGGGAGCCGAAGCGCCGCCGGCGCCCCGGGCGTGGCCGCCGGCAGCGGTGGTTGCCGTGCTCGCCTGCGCCGCGTTGGCGGCGGCCTGGATGGTCCCGACCCTGGGGACGCTGGCCGCCGGCATGGACCGCGCCGACAGCCTCTGGTACCACATGCCGCTCTCGGCGCGGTTCGTCCAAACCGGCGACCTCGGCGAGATCTTCTTCTTCGACCCGATCTTCCTCGCCTCGTTCTATCCGGCGAACTCCGAGGTCTTCCACGCGCTCCCGATCCTGTTCTTCGAGCGCGACAGCGTCTCGCCCCTGCTCAACCTGGGATGGCTGGCGATGGCGCTGCTCGCCGCGTGGTGCATCGGCCGGCCCTACGGCCTCGGGCCTCAGGCCCTGATCGGCGCCTCGGTCGCGCTCGGCTCGCAGTCGCTGGTGGAGTTCCAGGCGGGCGAGGCGCTCAACGACATCACAGGGGTCGCGTTCATCCTCGCCGCTTGCGGGCTGCTCATCAACGGATACGCGGCGGTGTTCGAGGGCCGGGAGGGGGGCGCGGACGGCCCGCTCTCAGGCCGCAGGATCGCGCCCGCGGCGCTCGCCGTTGCCGGGCTCGCCGCGGGGCTCGCGGCGGGGGTGAAGCTCTCGTTCCTGGCGCCAATCGCCGCCCTGACCGTCGGGGTGGTGGCGATCGCGCCCGCCGCGACGCGGCTGCGAGCGGCGGTCCTGTGGAGCCTTCCGATGCTCGCCGCCGGCGGCTACTGGTATGCCCGGAACCTGGTCGCGGTCGGCAACCCGATCCCCTACGTGGGCTCCCTCGGCCCCATCACGCTTCCCGCCCCCGTTCGCGACTTCCAGCTTCGCCCCGACTTCGCCGTCGTCCATTACTGGAACGACACCGACGTGTGGCGGCATTGGTTCGCGCCGGGGCTCCACGAGTCGTTCGGGACCCTGTGGCCCGTGGCGCTGGCGGGCATGCTGGCGCTCGCCGTCTACGCGCTGTGGCGCGGGGGCGAGCCGGTGCTGCGCGTGCTGGGCGGCATGGTCCTGGTCACGGCCGTCGCCTACGTGTTCACGCCGTTGACGGCCGCCGGCGAGGAGGGCCAGCCGATCTCGTTCGTGTGGAACGTCCGCTACCTGGCCCCGGCGGTGGCTGTGGGCCTGGCGATCGCGCCGTGCATGCCGGCGCTTCGGGCGACCCCGCGCCGCCGGGCGGCGGTCCTGGCCGTCCTCACCGTCCTATTCGCGTTCACGGTCGGGTCGCTGGTCCAGTGGGACCAGGGGCACACAAAGGGGGCCGTCGCGGCCGCGGTCCTGGTAGTCGCCTGTGGCGCCCTCCTCTACTTCCTGCGCTCGCGGGGCGCCCTCGGCGACGGGCGCGGCCGGGGAATCCGGGTGGCGCTGGCGGCGGGCGCCGTGGCGATCGCTGTCGGCGCCGGATACGCCGAGCAGGACCACTACCTCACGCACCGCTACGAGAACACGGGCCAGGTGCAGGACCTCGACACCGCGCTGCGCTGGTCGCGCGACATCCGCGACTCCCGGATCGCCGTCGGCGGCATCCGCGGCGTGTTCACGCAGTACCCCTTCTACGGCACCGACCTCTCAAATTGGGTGCAGTGGCTGGGCGTTCGCGGCCCGCACGACGCCTACCGGCGGATCGCGGACTGCGAGCAGTGGCGGCGCGCGATCAACGCCGGGGGTTACACCCACGTGGTCACGACCTTCGACCCCTATCTCCCCGGCGGCCTTCGCAACTCGCCCGAGGGTCGCTGGACCGAGTCGGACCCGAATGCCGACGTCGTGCTTCGCGACGGGCCGGTCAGGGTGTTCGAGCTCCGCGGCCCGTTGGACCCGGGTGGCTGCGCCGGCCAGAAGCCGCTCAGCACGGCGCAGCTCCACAGCGTGCCGAACCTCAGCGGGACGCCCTCGAACGCCGACTGAGGCGGTTCAGCGCCGGGCAGGAGACCGCACCGGGGAGCAGAAGTCCTCCACGATGCACGCCGACGCCGACGACTCCGGTGGCCAGCCCAAAGAGGACGAGAAGGAGCGGATCGATCGCGAGCTGATCGAGCTGCTCAACGAGCTCCGCGTCGCGCTCCCCGGAGTGCAGGTGCTGTTCGCCTTCCTGCTCACGGTCCCGTTCGCGCAGGGGTTCGTGCAGGCGACCGGGTTCCAGCGCGACCTCTTCTTCGCCATCCTCGCCGCCACGGCCATCTCGGCCGCCCTCCTGATCGCCCCCTCGGCGTGGCACCGCCTTCTCTTCCGCCAGGAGGACAAGGCGCGGATCATGTTCGCCTCCAACCGGATGGCGATCGCCGGACTGGGGTTCCTGGCCCTGGCGATGATCGGGGCGGTGATGCTGATCGCCAACTACGTGTTCAGCGACGCGCTGACGATCGTCTCCGGTGCCGTCGCCACCCTTCTCTTCGGTGTTCTCTGGTACGCGTTGCCGCTGTCGGGCGCCGGCAAGGAATCGGCCTAGCGACCCTGCCCCCGCACGCCGCAGCCCGCCCAGGTAGCGAAATCGCGCGCAGGTAGGCTGCCGCGATGCTCGGCGTCTACGCCTCGGCCGCCGCCGTCCTGCTCGCCTCGTTGGTCGTGGGCCGGGCTCTCCTTCTCCTTATGGGGCGCACCGAGGCGACCTGGCTGGCCGGCGCGGTCGGTTTTTCGGCGCTCACCGTGGCGGCGCCGCTTCTGATCCGGCTTCCGGGCAGGGCGACGACGGTCGCGCTGGTCACAGGGGCGGCTGTCCTCGTCTCGCTTGTCTACCTGGGGCGGACCCGCGAGCACCGGCCGCGAACGGCTCCCGGCGTGCCCCTCGCCGTGATCGCCGTGGTCCTGGCGGCGGCCTCGCTTCCGTTCCTCTTCAACGAGCGAAGCGGCGTCCTGGGGGAGGGGATCTACACCAACGACCAGGCCGCGCAGCTTTTTGGACCGATTGGCTGCAGAACGGCCTGGGCCCCGAGCCGAAGGCGGTTCAATTCGGCTATCCCACGGGCCCGCAGGCGGTGGCCGCGGGCGCCGCCGAGGCCATCGACGCGTCGCTTGTGGACGCGTTCAACGGGCTCCTGCTGGCGATCCCGGTGCTCACCGCCCTGACGGCGCTGGCCGCCCTGCATTCGCTGCCGCCGGGACGCCGGATCCTCTCGGCGGCACTGGCCGGTCTGCCCTACCTGGCAGCGTCGTTCCTTGCCCAGAGCGCCTTCAAGGAGACGGCGATGGCTCTGCTCGTGCTGGCGTTCGCCGTGGCGCTCCACGACATCTCGGAGGCCGCCGCCCGCGAGGGCGGAGATGACGCGCCCTGGCGTGCCCTGCTCGTGGCGCCCGTGCTGATCGTGCTGGCGAGCCTGTTCGTCTACAGCCTCCCGGGGGTGGTCTGGTTCGCGATCGCGCTCCCGATCTGGCTCGTGCTGGAGCTCGCGACCGGGCGAGTGCGCTTCGACGTCGCCCGGCTGCGCGCGGGCGCCCGGGAGCACCGGGCGGCGATCGTCGGCGTCGCGCTGCTCGTGGTGGGCGTGGGGGTCTTCTCCGCGGCGCAGCTCTCGGGATTCGTCGGCAAGGTGGGGGACGTTCAGGCATCTGCGGGGCGGCTCAGCTCGCCGGTATTCCCCGGGGAGGCCCTCGGCGTGTGGCCGGAGGGCGACTTCCGCGTCGTCCGGGGGGAGGTCACCGGCGCGTACGCGGCGGTGGCCCTGGGCCTGCTGGCGGCGGCGATCGGCGCCCTGGCGGCGATCCGGCGCCGCGACTTCGCGCTGGTTGCGGTGGGCGCCGCGGCGGTGATCGTGTATGGGTTGGCGCGCCCGTTCGCGTCCATCTACGTGGAGGCGAAGGCGCTCGCCGTGCTGGCGCCCCTGGTGGTGGTCGCGGCACTCGGCGCCCTGTTCGGGCCCCGGCTTCCGGCCCCAACGGCCCGGTACGTCCTCGGGGGGGTCGTCGCCTTGGCGATGGCAGCATCGACGTTTCTCGCACTGCGGGCCGCGCCGGTCGGCTTCGATCAGCGCGGGGAGGAGCTCGAGACCCTCGCCGGCATGGTCCAGGGGCGGACGGTCGCCTTCCTGGGGGTCGACAGGTTCGCGGGCTATTGGCTGCGGGGGACCCTGGTCCGTAGCCCCGGCGGCTACGTTCCGGCTGAGGTCAGGGCCCGCCCGAGGAAGGTCTGGCGAAAGGGCCTGGCGATGGACCTGGACACGCTGTCGCCGCGGCGCCTCGACGACTTCGCCTACGCGATCACCACCACGGCCGCCTATCAGAGCACCGCACCGGCGAACTTCGAGATGCTTGCCCGGACGCCCTCATACGTGCTGTGGCGGCGCACCGGGCCCACCGCCCCGCTGCGGATCATCGACAAGGACGGCACGCCCGGCCGGGTGCTGGACTGCGCCAGGCCGCCCAAGCGCAGCCTGGCGGAGCAACCGGGCACAGCGACCGTGATTCCCGAGCCGGTCACGGGCGATCCGCGGGCCTGGAGCAGGGAGTTTCCGTTCGACGCCCCCGGCGGGGCGGCGCAGACGCTCGATCTGGGCCCCGGGCGCTGGCGCCTCTCGCTCCAGTACCACAGCCAGGTGCCGCTGACCGTCGATGCCGCCGGGTCCAGCACGGAGCTTCCCGCCTCGCTCGAGGGGATGTACCTGACGCACCAAGGAGAGGGAGCGTTCTGGCCCGCGGGGGAGGTTCGGGCGCATGGCGGCCCCGTGACCGTCACCGTGAGGGCCGCGGAGCCCAGCGGCCTGCAGCGCCTCCTGGGAGTCGAGCGCCAGGTGTGGCTGGGGACGCTGGCCGCCACCCGGCCCGGCCCGAAGCAGGTCGCCCTGCGGGACTCGTGCGGCCTGTACGTGGACCACTTCACGCTCGCGGGCGGTCACCGGGGCGCGAGCCACTAACTTGAATCGGCAATGACGGAGCCCGCCTCCACCGATTCAGACCACGCACGCGCGGAGGAGCGCGAGGGCGCCGCCGAGCGTCCGCGAAAGCTGAGCAGCGCGCCGCCGGTCGTCTTCGTGGGCGGCACGGGGCGAAGCGGCACGCATGTGCTCGCCAGGCTGCTGGCAAAGCACCATCGGCTGGTCGCAATCCCGGTCGAGGTTCGCTTTCACGTCGAGGAGCGGGGGTTTCCGGGCTTGCTCGACGGGTCCGTCTCCAAGGAGGACTTCGTCGAGCGGTTGCGCGGCTTCTGGTGGAAGGGCTTTCAGACCAGCCGCATGCGCGGCATGTTCCGCTTCGTCCCCAACGACCAGTTCGAGAGCGCCGTGGAGGCGTTCGAGGCGCGCTTCGACGACGATCGCGAGGCGGCGTGCAGGCAGCTCTTCTTCGACCTGCTGTGGTTCAAGACCGGCGAGCTCGATTCCGGTGGCCGCGGCCCGCCCGGCCTGGTCGAGCAGAGCACCGACACCGTGGCGGCCGCTCCGACCCTGGTGCGGCTGTTTCCGGAGGCGAAGTTCATCCACGTGGTCCGCGACGGGCGCGATGCCTCCGCCTCGCGCGTCGCCCAGACGCGCGGGTTGATTCGCCCGCGCACCCGCAGCGAGGGGCTGGAGTGGTGGGAGGAGAGGATCCGCCGTATCGACGCAGGAGAGGCGGTCGATCGACCCCGACCGGCTGCTGATCGTGAGCCTCGACGAGCTGCTGCTGATCAAGGCGCCGAAGCCCGCCCTGCGGCCGCTGTGCCGGTTCCTGGACCTCTGGGTGCACGGTCGCATGCGCGTGTTCTTCAAGGAGCGAATGAGCGCCGAGCGCGCGAACGCCGAGCGCTGGCGCCGGGGCCTCTCGGACGTCCGGGCCGCGGAGCTGGAGCGCGACTACGACGAGGTGGTCGCGCGGCTCGAGGCCGACGGGATTCGCTGCGCGCCGCTGCTTCGCTGGACCCTGGAGCGTTCGCGCGAGGGGGGAGACGAGAACCTGAAGCCGCTGCCGTTCGTGACCGGGGACGGGACGCTGGTGGGTCCCGGAGCCCGCGCGAAGAACGCCCAAGGTGGATCGTGAGCGTTCCCGACGTCGTCTTCGTGGGTGGCACCGGGCGCAGCGGCACGCACGTGATCGCCAGACTGCTCGGCAGCCACTCGCGCTACGAGATGGTCCCGATCGAATGCCGCTTCCACTGCAATCCGAGCGGCCTCGCTGACGTGGTGACCGGGAAGGCGACCCCGACGGAGTTCGTGGACAAGCTGCGCCGGTTCTGGTGGTACCGGGTTCGGCGCCAGGGGGCAGTCTGGGCGCGCCTGTCGCCCGCCGCGCGCAAGGAGGCCAAGGTCCGTGGCCTCCATAAGATCATCGCGCGCGACCGCTTTGACGACGCGGTGGCGCGGTTCGAGGCCGACTCCGCGGGGGACATCGTCCAGGCTTCCCGGACCCTGTTCTTCGACCTGCTCGGGCCGCTCGCCCAAGACGCCGGCAAGCCGGCGCTGGTCGAGATGAGCTGCTTCACGATCGCCTCCGCCCCAGGGCTCGAGCAAATTCTCCCTGAGGCAAGGTTCGTGCATGCGGTCCGGGACGGGCGCGACTCAGGATCCTCGAAGGCGGCCAAGCGCCACAAGGAGCATCACCCAACCGGGGTCGCCGACGGGATCGACTGGTGGCTGGAGCGCATGCGGCTGGCCGAGGGTGGCGTTCGGGGACTCGCCGACCCGGCCAAGGTCGTCCCGATCAGCCTCGACGAGCTCGTGTGGGGCGACCGCGAGCGCGCCTTACGCCGACCTGCTGGGCTTCCTGGGGCTCGACGACGAGGCGGCGATGCGCGAGTTCTTCTCCTCGCAGATGAGCGCCGACGCCGCCCACCGCGAGCGCTGGCGCGAGGGGCTGGACGACGCCGAGCAGGAGGCCGTCCGCGAGCGCTACGAGGCGGCGCTGGCGAAGCTCGAGGAGGAGGGCTACCACTGCGCACCCGTCCTGCGCCGCGGCTACGAACAATCGGTCGCGGCGCGTTGAGGCGACGCACAGGGTTGATGGTGAGCGCCGAGCTCCGCAAAGGGGGTTGATGTCGGGCGAGGCGCGAACACATGATGTCGTGTTCATCGGCGGCACCGGCCGCAGCGGCACGCACGTACTGGGCCGGCTCCTGGGCCGTCACTCGCGCCTTGCGGGGGTGCCGATCGAGGCGCGCTTTCACTGCAACAAGCGCGGCATGCCGGACCTGCTCGAGGGCCGCGTGACGTTGGCGCACTTTCTCGAGAAGCTGCGCGACTTCTGGTGGCATCGCGTGCGCGTCGACGGCCAACCGCGCGGTCTCTACAACCTGCTGACCCGCCGGCAGTTCGACGCCGCGGCGCAGAAGTTCGAGAGCGCCTATCCCTCCGACCCGGTGGGGGCGTGCCGGGGGCTGTTCGTGGATCTGCTGTGGCCGCTGGCGGAGGAGGAGGGGAAGCCCGGGCTGGCGGAGATGAGCTCGCACAACATCAAGGAGGCGCAGACCCTGCGCCGGCTGTTCGGAGAGGCGCGCTTCGTCCACACCGTCCGCGATGGGCGCGACGCTGCCTCCTCGGTGACGACGAAGACGTGGGGGCCCGACAACATTCTCAAGGCCATCGACTGGTGGGCGGACCGGCTGCGGTCGATCGAGGAGGGGATCGAGGGCGAGGCAGACGGCGCGGCGTACTCGCTGTCGCCCGACCGGCTTTGCGTCGTCGTCCTCGACGAGCTCGTGTGGGGCGAGCGCGAGCGCGCCTACGCCGACCTGCTGGGCTTCCTGGAGCTCGACGACGAGCCGGCGATGCGCGAGTTCTTCTCCTCGCAGATGAGCGCCGACGCCGCCAACCGCGAGCGCTGGCGCGAGGGGCTGGGAGCGCTCGGCCGCCGGCGTGTGCAGCACAAGTACGAGCGCACGCTGCAGCGGCTCGAGCGCGAGGGAAACCACGCCGCCCGCCCGCTGATCGACGCGTACGAGCGCCTTGGCTAGCCGGATCCTGTTTGTGACTTCCAACGGGACCGGGTTGGGGCACCTGACGCGCTCGATGGCGATCGCCCGGCGCCTGGATGCCGGGTTCGAGCCCATGGTCCTCACGCTGTCGGCGGCCGCGCCTGTGGTCCGCGAGCTCGGCTTCCCGGTCGAGTACGTCGCCTCCTACGGCACCCCGGGGGCGGGCAGCGACTGGCGCTGGTCGCGCCGCCTGCGGGCGCGCCTTCGCGTCGCGATCTCCGAGGCCGCCCCGCACGTGGTCGTCTTCGACGGCGCCCATCCCTATCAGGCGCTGATCGACGCGATCCGGGGCGCCCGCGGCGTGCGCGCGGTCTGGTGCCGGCGTCCGATGTGGCGGCCGGGGTCCAACCGGGGCGCGCTGGAGCGAAGCGGGTTCTTCGACGCGGTGCTGGAGCCGGGGGAGGTTGCGGAGAGCGAGGACCGGGGCCCGACCGTGGCGCTGCGCGAGGGGGCGCACCGGGTGGGCCCGATGGTGTTCGGCAAGCAGGAGGAGCTGGTGACGCGGGCCGAGGCCGAGCGCGAGCTCGGCCTCGAGCCCGGCAAGGTGAACGTCCTGGTCCAGCTCGGCCAGGGGCCGGAGGTTGCCGGCGCCGCTGAGCGCTGCCTGCGCCATCTGGCGGGGCGCGAGGGGGTCCAGGTGGCGGCGCTCTCCTCGGCGATCGCCAGGCTTCCCGGCGTCCCCGAGGGGGTCGTTCACCTGCGCTCGACCTACCCGATCAGCCGCTACTTCGCCGCTTTCGACCTGGCGGTGTCGGCCGCCGGCTACAACGCCTACCACGAGCTGATCCGCTTCCGGGTCCCGGCGCTGTACGTGCCGATGCCGCGCCTCACGGACGACCAGCCGGCGCGCGCTCGCTACGCCGAGCGGGCGGGGATCGGGTTGGGGGTGGAGGGGCCTGGCAGCGACCGGATCGAAGCATCGCTCGATGAGCTGCTGGATGCCGAGCGCCGGGTCGCGATGCGTGAGCGGCTCGAGGAGCTTCGGTTGCCCGACGGCGCCGAGGAAGCCGCGCGCTGGCTGGGCGAGCTGGCGACGGCGGAGCGGGGAGGTGGAGGGCGAGGGTTACCCGGGTGGCGGCGCTGGGCGCGCCAGCCGCTGCGCTCGGCCCGCAAGGCAGCGCCATTCGCCGCCCGCCTGCCGCTTCACTTCGGTGCGTTCGTCAAACAGACGATCGTGCGCCGCCCGCCGCGCACGGTGGTGCTGGCGCTCGGGGTTGCGGAGGGCGCCCTCGAGCGCGAGCTCCAGAGCGCCCTCGCCCGCACGCCCGACCCTCCGCAGCGCGTCCTGGTGATCAGCGACTCGCTTGAGTTCGGGCCGCTGCTTCGCGCGGGGGTGGGATTCGAGCACGTGCCGGCCCGCGGCGAAACTCAGGCGGAACTGGCCGACGAGGACTACCATTTGTTCCTGCGCCGGCGCCTGGCCTTGATCCTCGGCGAGCGTCCCCGGCCCCGCCGGGCGCTGGCGATCGGCGAAGGGGATCAGGAGCTGCTCGCCGAAATTGCGTCCCAAGGCGCTTAGTACCCTGGGCTCGATGGACGCTTCCGCTGCCACCAAACCGCTTGAGCAAGCCGTTTCCGGCGATGACGGCGCGCGCGCTTCCCGCGGGGCACTGCCCAACCTGGTGGTGATCGGCGCCCAGAAATGCGGCACCAGCGGGCTCCATTACCAGCTCGGCTTGCACCCCGAGATCTGGATGTCGCGGCCGAAGGAGCTCAACTTCTTCATCGAGGAGCGAAATTGGCCGCGGGGCGCGGACTGGTATCAGGCCTGCTTCGATGCCCGGGCGCGCGTGCGCGGCGAATCCTCGCCCAACTACACGGCCTATCCGCAGCACCTGGGGGTGCCCGAGCGAATGCACTCGCTTCTCCCCGACGCGAAGCTCGTCTACGTGGTTCGCGACCCGCTGGAGCGGATCGCGGCCCACTGGGTCCACAACTACGCCAAGCGCCGCGAGAAGGGCGATCTGGGGGCCACGCTCACCCATGCCAACACGTCGTACGTGATCCGAAGCCAGTACCACATGCAGCTCCAGCAGTTCCTGGCCCACTACCCGCTCGAGCGGATCCTCGTGCTCGAGCAGGAGGACCTTCGCACCCAGCCGGCCGAGACCCTGCGCCGGGTGTTCGAGTTCGCCGGCGTGGACCCGGACTTCACGCATCCCCAGATCGGCAAGGAGCGCCACCAGACCTCGCGCAAGATGCGCGCCAGCCGCCTGGCGGTGCGCCTGGAGCGCATCAGCCGCTCCCGGCCCGGTCGCGTGATGCCCAAGAACGTATGGCTCGCGATCGACGAGAAGCTGCCGATGCGCCGCTCGATCAAGCGCCCCGACGTGCGGGCCGCCCTGGGCCCCGAGGTGCACGAGGTGCTGCGTGAGGACGCCGAGCGGCTGCGGGAGCTCACCGGCCGGCGCTTCAAGAGCTGGTCGATCTGGGAGGTCTAGGTGCCCCAGCGTGGCCGCCGCAGGGCCGCCGGCAACCGGCCCAAGCGGCGTGAGCACAGCCACCCCGGCGGCGCAGGCGCAGCGCTCGGCAACCAGCTCGCGCGCTTTTCGAGCATGCAGGGCCTCTCCCTGCTGCTCTCAAACCTCCTGCACTACGCATCGATCGCGGTGGTCGCGCGGATGCTGGGGCCCAGCTCGCTGGGCTCCTTCGCGTTGCTCTTCTTCCTCACCGGGCTGATCACTCAGCTCATCCACATGGCCTCCAAGCCGGGGACGATCCAGCGCACCTTCGGGGCCGACGACGAAGAGGACACCGGGGACGAGGAGGGCGGGGAGGAGGAGACCTCCGCGCGGCCCACCTTCACGCTTGGGGTCGGCCTGCTGTGGTGCCTGATGCTCTCGGCGACGGTGATCGCATTCGCGCTCGCCTTCCGGACCGAGATCGCGGAGTTCCTGCTGAACGACCCGGCGCAGGCGGACGCCGTGGTCTTCGCCGCAATCACGGGCGCGGTTTGGGCGATCTTCAAGCTCGGCGAGATGGTGATCTGGTTCGAGGGGCGGGGTCTGACCTACGCGCTGATCGAGTCCGCGCGGCCGGCCTTCAACCTGATCGCGATCGTCGCCATCCTCTCGGCCGGCGGCGGCGTGGAGGGCGCGATCGTCGGCCAGGCGATCGGGACGGCCGTGGCAACCCTGCTCTGTGTGGCGCTGATCTGGGGCAGCTTCGACCTCGGGTTCTCCTTCGCCGAGCTGAGGCAGATTTTGAAGCGGGGGGCGATCCGGGCCCCGATCGCCTCGTCGATGTGGGTGGTCCAGAACGCGGACGCGTTCATCCTCTCGCGGTTCCTGGACCACAAGGACGTGGGCCTCTACAACCTGGCCTCGCGGACCGGGTTCGTGGTCGCCTTCCTACCGCAGGGCTTTCGGATGGCCCTGCGGCCGATTCGAAGGACGGCCGTGTATGAGGCCTATCGCAAGGAGTACGGAATGGCGGTGGCGAACGGCCAGCTGCTGGCCTACTTCTACTTGATCACGATCACCGCGGTGCTCGTCATGGTGATGGGTGGGGAGATCCTGATCCAGATCGGCGGCGAGGACTTCGAGTCCGCCGCGCCGCTGATCCCCCTGACCGCGGCGGCGATGTCGATGCCGGCGCTCTACCGCACCGTCAGCATGATGGCGGTCTACCCGAACAAGCGGCGCAACTTCATCATCGCGACGGTCCTGGTCGCCATCACCTACGTCGGGCTGATGGTCCTCTTGCTCAGCAACACCGAGATCGGCATCTACGTGGCGCCGATCGCGATGCTGGTCGCGTTCGCGATCCCGATGATGGCGATGTTCCTGCGCTCCCAGCTCGGCGCCAAGCCGATCGACTTCCCGTACCTGGCGATGATCCAGGCGACGGTGGTGGCGGCCGCGATCGGGGTCGGGTTCCACTTCCTCCATCCCGGCAGCGAGTGGGGCAAGCTGGTCGCGATCGTGGTCCTGATGGGGCTGTGGTTCGCGTCGCTGTTCCTGTTGCGGATCATCCCGCGCTACCACTGGCACCCGATCCGCCACGTCGCGATGTCGGCGATCAAGAGGGGTTCCGTGCTGAGGTTCGACCCGGAGACCGGTCTGGGCTCCCTGGCGCCCGACGACCGGAGGGCGCTGCGAGCAGCGGTCATCGACCGCGTGCCGGGCGCTCAGTTGGACGCTGACGGCAGCTCCGAGGGCACCCGCCTCGTCCGCCTCCTCCGCCAAGCGGGCAGAAGCGGTGGGGTTCCGGTCGACGAGAAGAGCGAGCTCGACAACGGCATTGCGCTGTTCCTGTTCGCCGACGAGCCGGTAGCCGTGAGGCTGAAGCAGATGCGCGAAGTCCTCTCATCGGGCGCCAATGCGCACGACCTGCGGACCCTCGAGGACCTCCGCGATGATCTGGCGAGGATCTCCCCCCCGAACTGGAAGCTCGAGCCGGATGACGGACGGCCTACCGTTACGGACGGCGGCGGCCAGCCACGCGTCACGCGCGCCTGACCAAAATCCCTACGCAGCCGCGCGTCAGGCGCGCCTGATCACGATCCGGTCGGGCTCGATCGTCACCTCGAGCCGCCGGTGTCCCGCCCAGTGCTCGGTGTAGACCGGGTCGTCCTTGACCGCCGGGTCCAGCCACAGGCCGTAGCCGTCGTCGGTGCCATGGTCGAAAGAGGCCTGCATGGAGGGGGCGGCGCGACCACCCCCGCCACGACGGCGCCGGCGCCTGCGTCGGGGCCTGCCGCCCTCCGCGGCTCCGTCCTCCCGCTCGCCCTCGCGGTCAGGCTCCTCGCCCTTCTCGTCTTCGTCCTCGTCCGCTTCGACGTCCTCCTCGAGGTCGGCCTGGGCGATCTCGGCCTCGATCTCGTCGCGAAGCTCCAGATCGCCGGCCTCCTCGTCCTCGGGGGCGAGGTCGTGGCGGCGGCGGAACTCCCGCAGCTCGGAGGCGGGGACCTCGAGCTGGTGGGCGATCCAGGCGTCGGTGCGACCCTGGCGAACCCAGGCACGGATCTGGTTCAGCTGTGAGCGAAGCGGCTTCTTGGCCATCCGGTGTCGTTCCTGGCCCGCGGGATAATCGCGAGCCCACGCAGGCGCGCGGATGCTAACGAACGGTTAAGCGGCACGGTTGTGGGTGGCGCTGGCGAATACGAGCGGTTACGCTGGGCAAGAGGAGGCTAATTGAATGAACGTGTTCCTCATTCGGCGCTCGTTCTTGCGTCGAGAATCGGCTAGACGACGAATGGACGACTGATGCTGGTCCTGACCCGAAAGACGAATCAGAGCATCATGATCGGCGACGAGGTCGAGGTCTCCGTGCTGGCGGTATCCCGCGACAAGATCCGCCTCGGCATCTCCGCGCCGAAAGACGTCCCCGTCTTCCGCAAGGAGGTCTACGTCTCGATCAAGGAGGAGGAGGTCTCCTCCGACGGGAGCTCCCCGGACGGCAACTCTCCCAGCGCCGGATCCGACGACGCCGTCGAAACGGTCCTGGACGGCGCCTCTAACGACTAGCCGATCGCTTCTCGCCCAGGACGACGACGCCTAGCCCATCAGCCAGGCGAGCGTCTCGAACATCACCACGGTCACCACGACCACGGTGAGCGCGAGGGCGAGGACGAGCACGCCGAACGCGACCGTCCCGCGCTGCTCCGTACGCTGAATGCGACGGGCACGCGACCGGTTCGCGGAGCGCTCGCGAAGCTGTGCACGACGGCGCCGCTCGAGCGCGGCCTCCTGCTCGAAGGCCACCTCGAACTGCGAAACGCTCTGTCGCATCCTCATCGGGGTCACCTCGCAAAGGTCTGCCGGCGCCCAGGGTGGGCGAACGCCGACGGCTGGATGAACCTACCAAACGCCCTCGCGCGAAGCCCATCGCACACGTGCCGATCGCCACTTACGAGTCGCCGTACAGGTGGGCCAGGGGCGTGGGGGGCGCGACCGACGCCAATTCCAGTTGTCCGCCTGACAATTGTCTGTGACAACTGTCGGCGCCCTGTATGCGCGGGACAGGAACCGCCCAGTTGTCATGACAATTGTCGCGACAACTGGAGAGGCGTCGGACGCGCCCCCCACGTCCCTGGCCCGTCCAGTCAGCAGGTGCCCCAAAGGCCGCGGCCGGCTCGTCCGGCGAGCTTCTGGAGGCGCGCGAAGAGGCCGGCATGGGCGGTGTTCGGGGCGATCGCCAGGGTTCGCGCGTAGCCGTCGCGCACCAGGGCGGCGTTCACGAAGCGCCCTTCCGCGTGGACGTAGGCGAGCAGGCGGTCGTACGCGTCGCGGCGCTCGCGGTCGAACACCAGCCGGACGGTGCGGCCCTCGACCAGGCGCTGGTTCGCGGCGCTCGCCCGGTGGCCGTAGCACTCGACCGGAGTCCCCGGCTTCACGCTCTCGGGCGTGTCGATGCCGATGTAGCGGACGTCCTCCTCGTCGCCGGCGATCGAGACCTCGATCGTGTCGCCGTCGATCACCCTCACCACGCGGGCGCTGACCGAATCCCCAAGCTCCTCGTCGCCGCCAGCCGATCCGCACCCGCACAACGCCACGGCGGCCAACCCGACGATCGCGACAGCCTTCCTCACTCTCCCTCCAAGCCGTGGGGATCCCCGCGCGCCCCGGGCGCACCGCCGCTCTGACCCCGAGGGCGCGCATAATAGCCGCGCCCACTCGTGCTCGAACATTCCTTCAACGGGCCCGCGTTCACGATCGGCATCGAGGAAGAGCTGATGATCCTCGACGCGGACACGTTGGACCTGGCCCAGCAGATCGAGACGATTCTCGCCGCGGTGCCGACCGAGCTCGACGGGCAGGTGAAGCCCGAGCTGATGCAGTCGGTGCTGGAGATCGCCACGACGCCGTGCCAGAACGTGGCGCAGGCCGCCGAGGAGCTGGTGAGGCTGCGCCGGGCGGTGGCGCAGATCGCCGAGAGCCGGGGGCTACTGCTGGCAGCGTCAGGGACTCACCCATTCGCGCTGTGGGAGGACCAGCTGATCGTGGAGCGCCCCCGATACCGCGAGCTCGCTGATCAGCTCCCGTTCATCGCCAACCAGGAGCTGATCTTCGGCACCCACGTCCACGTGGCGATCGAGGGGGCCGACCGTGCCATCTACGTCGCCGACGGGATCCGGCGCTATCTGCCGCTGCTCCTCGCCCTGTCGGCGAACTCGCCCTTCTGGCGGGGGCGCCCGACCGGGATGATGTCGGCGCGCACCCCGGTGTTCCGCGCCTTTCCCCGCGTCGGGATCCCCCCGCACTACGGGACCTGGGAGACCTACTCCCACCGCGTCGAGCAGATGATGAGGGGCGGCGCGATCGAGGACTACACCTACATGTGGTGGGACGTCCGCCCGCATCCGAACCTCGGCACCGTCGAGACCCGGATCTTCGACCAGCAGACCACCCTCGACCACACGGTCGCCCTGGCCGCACTGACGATCTCGCTCGCCCACCGCATGAGCGCCCTCTACGACGCGCAGCAGCCGCTGCTGGAGTCGCCCACCGAGCTGATCGACGACAACAAGGTGCGCGCCGCGGTGGGGGGGATGGACGGCCGCCTGATCGACTTCTGGCGCGGCGAGCAGGTACCCGCCGAGAAGATGGCGCGCGGCCTGCTGAGTGAGCTCGCGGACGACGCCGCCGAGCTGGGCTGCACGGCCGAGCTGGCGCTGATCGAGAAGCTCCTGGAGGGCCGGACCGGTGCCCACCGCCAGCTTCGCTTCTGGGAGCTTCGCGACCGCAACTTCGCGCGGCTGGTCAGCGAGATCGCCGCCGACACGCGCCCGTAGCGAAGGCGCGCAAGCCGACGCCGCGGGCTATTCTCGCTTGGGAATGGCGGAACGCGATCCCGAAGGCGGCATGGCGGCCCCGGAGCTGAGCGTTGTCTGCAAGAACTGCGGCGCGGAGGTCAGTCCGTACGTCACCGAGTGCCCCTACTGCGGCACGCGGCTTCGAAAGCGGGCGCCGAAGCTGCAGCGGGAAGGGGACGAGATCCGCGTCCGCGAGGGGCGGCGGGAGCGGCGCGCCCGAAAGGCAGCCCAGCGCCGCGAGCGCCGGCTGGCGCTGGGCGAGCCCAGCCTGGCCACCGAGCGGCCCTACGCAACCGTGGCGGCCATCCTCGGCCCGGCCGCGCTGCTGGTCGTGCAGCGGGCCGCTGACCTCAGCGCCTTCGACGTTGGGGCGATCTCGGGAACCAACGAGACCTGGTGGCGTTACCTCGCGGCGCCCTTCGTCTACGACGACCTCGGTTACCTGTTCGCGATCGCGCTCGCGATCGCGCTCTTCGTCCCCTATCTCGAACGGCGTCTGGGGCTGGTGCCGACCGTGATCATGCTCCTCGCCTGCGGGGCGCTCGGCGCGCTGGCGGCACCCGGCCTGGATGACGCACTGGGCGACGGCTTCACGCTGATGTCGGGCGGCAACGGGGTGGCACTGGGAGCCGTGGCGGCGTGGTGGTGGCTGCATCGCGCCGATGCCCAGCTCGACCCGACCGAGGAGTACGACTGGATCCCGGTGGCGGTTGCCGCCGTCGTGCTGCTGCTTCTGCCCCTCGTAGACGACTTCGCGAACGTCTGGGCGGGGATCGTCGGCGGTCTGGTCGGCCTGGGATGCGGGTTTTCCGCGGCGGTCGGCCGGCGCTAGTGGGGCCCCGGATGCGGGTCGACGCCCGCTGACATGGGCGACAAGTTCACCGCTCTGACGCCGGAGCTCTACGGCTACCTTGCGGAGCACGGGGCTCGCCAGGACGACCTGCTGCGCGAGCTTGCCGAGGAGACCGCCGAGCTGGGCGGCATCGCGATCATGCAGATCGCCACGGAGCAGGGGGCGTTCATGAGCCTCCTCGTCAAGGCAATTGGCGCCCGCCGGGCGCTCGAGCTCGGCACGTTCACGGGCTATTCGGCGATCTGCATCGCCCGCGCCCTGCGCGATGACGGGAAGCTCATCACCTGCGACGTCAACGACGAGTGGGCGGGCATCGCGCGCCGCTACTTCGAGCGGGCGGGACTGGCGGAGCGCATCGACCTGCGGCTCGGCCCGGCGCTCGAGACGCTGCGCGCGATGCCCGCCGACGAGCCGTTCGACTTCGCCTTCATCGACGCCGACAAGGCGGGCTATCCGGAGTACTACGAGGAGGTCCTGCGCCTCCTGCGCCCCGGCGGCCTCGCGATGCTCGACAACATGCTGCGCGGTGGGCGGGTGGTCGACGAGGAGGTCTCCGACGAGGGCGATCGCGCGGTGATCGAGCTGAACGAGAAGATCCTCCACGACGACCGCGTGGACATGGCCATGCTGGGCGTCTCCGACGGCGTCACCCTGGTGCGCAAGCGCTGAGCATGGCGCCTCGCGCGGGATCGAGCTCCAACGCCGCAGCCTGGCGGCGTTCGTCCGCATGCTCGCGGCCGGCTCCAAGCACGCCGCCCTGTTCGAGCGCGACGGTGTGCTGGGCGCGATCGTGCCCAGCTGCCCCGACCGCTCGGTGGTCAACTCGGTCACCTATGACGACGCCGGCTCGCTGCAGGCGGCGCTGCCAGAGCTCGCCGCCGCCCACGCTCGGGCCGGCGTGCGCGCCTGGACCGTGTGGGTACCGGAGGACGACCACGAGATCGCCGCCCTGCTGGAGGCGTCAGGCCACCAGCTCGACTCCACCCCGGCGGCGATGGTCCTCGAGCTCGCCGGCTTGCGGGACGCCGATCCCGGCGACCTCGACTGGGACGCGAACGCCGTGCCCGGGGACATCGGGCGGGTCAACGACCTCGCCTACGGCCTGCCCGAGCCCACCTTCGGCGACGCGATCGCCGAGCTTCCCCGAGAGCCCCCGCTGCGCCTCTACCAGGCGCGCGTCGACGGCCAGCCGGCCTCGGTCCTGGGCACGCTCGACGACGGCGACGACTGCGGCATCTACTTCGTCGCCACCCTGAAGGAGCACCGCGGCAGGCGACTCGCGGGCCGCCTCCTCCACGTCGCCCTCACCGAGGCGCGCGACCGCGGCCTTCGCACCTCGAGCCTGCAATCCACGAAGCTCGGCTCCCCGGTGTACGAGCGGCTCGGATACGAGGCGCTGTTCACGATCCAGATGTGGGAGCGGCGGCGTTAGCCCCGGCTTCCCGGGGTATGTTCCCGCCATGCCCCGCGCCTACAGCGAAGCGGAGCTCGACGCGGCGATCGAGGCCCTGAGCGAGCGCGAGCGCCTTCGCGAGGCCGAGTCGGTGGTGAACACCGCGGCGCCGAAGCTCCAGCGGGTGCTGGCGGAGGCGATGCAGGCCGGCGGCTGGTTCAACGAGGCACACGAGGGCCAGGTCCAAAAGGCGGCCGCGGCGCCGGACGAGCAGGAGCGGCTGACCGCCCTTCGTACGCTGCTCGCCGAGGAGGCCCGTATGGGGATGCTGGTCGGCGTCGCCGTCGGCTGGGCGCTGGCCGACGAGCTTCGGGAACCGATGAACCGCGAACAGGAGGACTGACACAGATGGACATCCGATTCCTTGGCCACGCCTGCTTCGAGCTCTCCGATGGAGCGTCCCGGGTGCTGGTCGACCCGTTCCTGGCGCCGAACAACCCGGCGGCGCCGGTGAGCGCCGACGACGTGAACCCCACCCACATCCTGCTCACCCACGGCCACGCCGACCACATCGCCGACGCGGTCCCGCTGGCGAAGCGCACGGGCGCCCACTGCGTGGCGATCACCGAGCTGGCGAACTGGCTGGGGGATCAGGGCCTCGAGGTCAGTGACCCGAACCTCGGCGGCACGGTCGAGCTCGAATGGGGCTGGGTAAAGGTCGTCCAGGCCCTCCACACGAACACGGTCCCCGGGTCGGCCGAGTCGCCGTTCAGCGCCGAGACCGGAGTCGTCATCGGCCTCCCCGCCGGGCTCGTGATCAACATCGGCGAAACCACCGTCTACCACCTGGGGGACACGTGCCTGTTCGGCGACCTGAGGCTGATCGCCGAGCGCACTCCCGTGGACGTGGCCCTGATCCCGATCGGCGGCCATTACACGATGGATCGCGGTGACGCCGCGGTCGCTGCCGGCATGATCGGCGCCGACACCGTGATCCCGATCCACTACAACACCTTCCCTGCGATCGAGACCGACGCCGAGGCGTTCAAGTCAGACGTGGAGGCGAATACGAGCTCGAAAGTCGTGATCCTCGAGCCCGGCGCCACTCACAGCGTGTAGCCGCGCGCCCTCGAGCCCGACGCACCTACGCGGGCGTGACCGGGCGGGGCTATCGCTGCCGGGCGCCGAGCCGGAACCAGAACGAGCGGTCGTTCCAGTCGTGGGCCATCAGCGCCAGACCGGCCGCTGCCAGAACTGCCCCGGTGAGGCCGTGGTGAAGGCGCTGGCCGCAGATCCACACCCTGCGGCGCTCGGCGTCGTATTGCAGGAAGCCCGCTGCGTACCTCTTGCTTTGAGTCTCGCGGACCATCTCTCGCTCCCTTACCTGCCCTAAACCGTGCGGCGGTGCGGGGTTGCGGCATCAACCGCGGCTACCGCATTCGGGGGAGGGCGATCCTGGCCAGCTGGCCAATCGAGGCGGTAGGCTTCCACGGGTCGGGCGCCGGCTCCGCCCAGCCGGCACCAGCAACGAGAGGAGCTCAAGTGGAAGCACGCACCGAGACCCCCACGGCCGCCGACGGCGCCGCGCGGACCGCGAAGACCCTCAGCGACATCGCCCATCGGGAGGGGTTCATGGAGACCTCCGACCCGGCGCTTCAGGAGTCCGCCGACCGCGGCCAGGCCCAGCTCCTCTCCTACACCCAGCTCTACGAGCTCTGGGAGCGCCAGCACTGGGCGACCCAGGACGTCGACTTCTCCCGCGACCGCACCGACTGGCACGAGCGGATCGACCCCGAGGAGCGCTTTCAGCGCATGTACGGGCTATCGGCTTTCTTCATCGGCGAGCAGCGAGTCACCGACGAGCTGGGGCCGATCATGCGCGCCTGCCCCACCGAGGAGCAGCGGATCTTCCTCTCCACCCAGATCGCCGACGAGGCCCGACACGTGCGCTTCTTCAACCGCTTCTACGAGGAGGTCGGCGTGCTGGAAGGCGCCGACAACCTGGCGGAGCGGCTGCAGGCGACTCAGGAGCACGTGAACGAGGCGTTCGGCGACCTCTTCGACGGCATGTTGAAGGGGAGGGTGGACCGGCTCGCCGCCGACCCGAAGAACACCGAGCTCCTGGTCGAAACGGTGACGCTGTACCACATGATCATCGAGGGGGCCCTGGCCCTCACCGGCCAGCACTTCATCATCGGGTACAACGAGGACCAGAACACGCTGCCCGGGTTCGTCGAGGGGTTCCAGAACGTGGCCCGCGACGAGCACCGCCACATCGCCTTCGGCGTGCGCTTCCTCACCGACATGGCGAACGAGGACGCCCGCTACAGCGAGGCGATCCAGCGGATGATGGCCGAGGCGCTGCCAATCGCCGACGCCGTCCTCGACCCGCCGTGGGCCGCGGAGGACGACTGGGAGATGTTCGGGTACTCGCGCGACGAGACACACGCATTCGCCGCCCAGTGCCTGTCGCGGCGGCTGAAGGTGATCGGCCTGGCGGCCTAGGCGCCGCGGTTAGCCCGCGCGGCCAAGGGCGCGGGGCCAAAAGAAAAACCGCCGACCCGGTTGGGTCGGCGGCGAAGGGTTCGGAGCTACTCCGCTGGGGGTTGCTCGCTCGGCGGCGGGGGCTCCTCCGCGGGCGGCTGTGCCGGCGGGGGCTCCTCGACGACCGGCGGGTCGACGGGCGGGGGCGGATCCACGGGAGGATCGACCGGAGGCGGATCAACCGGCGGCGGATCGACCGGAGGCGGATCAACCGGCGGAGGATCGACCGGCGGAGGATCGACCGGAGGCGGATCCACCGGCGGCGGGTCGATCACGGGCGGGTCCACGATCACCACTCCGCCGTCGTCGGTCGGAGGTGCCGGGTCGGCAGGCGGGGCAGGCTCAGCCGGGGGCTCGACGGGAGCGACCACCGGGACGGCCTCGGGCGCGGGGGCCACGGGAGCAGGCGCCGGAGCGGGGGCGACGGGCTCAGGGGCCGGGATGACGTCCGCGACCGGCGGGGCCGGCGGCGGGTCGGCAAGTCCGTTGACGCCGCCGACGGCCTCGATCACGCCGGCGGAAGCGGCGGCGCTGGGCGCCAGGGCCGCAGGATCGGGCTTGATGTCCTGACCGGTGATCCCGGCGCTGAAGAGGGCGGCGGTCGCAAGTCCAACGGCGGCCTTGGCGCCAAGCGCTCCGCCGATTCCGCCGGCGGCGGCGCCAGTCGCGGCGACCGCGCCACCGAGCGTGATCCCGGAACCCCCGGCGGCGGCGACGCCGCCTGCGGTTCCGGCAACGCCCCCGGCGGTGCCCGCGGCGCCACCGGCCGTGCCGGCTGCACCGGCGCCGCTCGCGCCGCCTGCGGCGGTGCTGGAGCCACCGGCGGCCGAGCCGCTGCCGCCAAACTTGGCGGGAATCAGCTTTCGAACCAGCCCAAGGAGCCAGAAGGGACCAAGGAGGGCGCCGACGGCCTTGGTGGTGGAGCGAAGCTCGCGGCGGTAGCGGCTGCAGCCGGGGCAGTCGCGAACGTGACGGCGGCTTGGGCCGGCAAGCTTGCCGATTCCCTCGGCGGCCTCGGCGAGCTCCAGCCGGACCTCGTCGCAGGTGAGGACGCGCGCCTCGCTGCACTCGGCCAACGACATCCGGGCCCGAACCAGAAGCGACTTGACGGCCGGCATCGTGGCGCCCATCGTCTGAGCGATCTCGCCGTAGGAGAGGTCGTCGATCTCGCGAAGCACCAGCGCCGTGCGCTGGGTCTCAGGGAGGTCGTTGACGTCGCTGACGATCGCCCGAAGCTCCTCACGCCGCTGCACCTGCTCATGAGTGGTGGTGCCGTTCTCGTGCACGTGGACGTCCATGGAGTCCACCCCGTCGGCGCCGTCGGGACGGCGAAGATGGTTGAGGCAGCGGTTGCGGGCGATCCGGTAGAGCCAGGGCCGCGCGTTGATCGGCCGGTCGTCGGACAGCATCGCGCCGTGGGCCGCGACGAAGACCTCTTGCAGGACGTCCTCGGCATCCTGCGGCGAGCGGAGCATGTGGCGGCAGAACGCCAGGAGGCGGGACTGGTAGCGATCGAAGAGGACCTCGAAGGCCCGGTCGTGGCCCTCACGGATCATCGCCACGAGCTTCTCGTCCGGCTGCAGGCGCAGCAACGGCGTGTGCCTTGTGAGCACACCAGCAGAGGATGCAGTTGTGAGGGCAGAAGCCTCCATTACACGCCTTATCGGCAGGAACACGGTACTTGCCAAGAAGTTTCGGAGCAAGTTCTGAACGCGATCTGGCATCGGCCGTTCGTCCAGGCAGGCGTAGCCGGGTGGCGCTGCCCGCCGCTAGGCGTCCACGCCGGCCGTAGCCGGGTGGCGGGCCGGCCCGCCGCTAGGGTTCAAGCGCAGCTCCGCCGGGGTGGTGGAACTGGGATACACGGCCGTCTTAAGAACGGCTGCCCGCAAGGGCTTGGGGGTTCGAATCCCTCCCCCGGCATCAGACTCAGTCAGCGCGGGGAGCAGCCAGCGCGGGGAGATGCCCTCACGCCGAGCCCGACCTCACGCCGAGCCCCCCGCCTCCTGCCGAGGCCCCCGACTCACGCCGAGGCCCCTCGACCTCATCCCCAGGGAGAGGGTGCCATAACAACGCAGGGGTTTACCAGCCTGAGCGCGTCATAACAACGCTCGGCCACTCTCCGCCTAATTTCGTTCCGGCTGCACTCGTCCTGTGGTTCCGGCCCCGTGGAGCCGCGCGCCAAACACGCGAGACAAACCCGGGCGCCTTCCGCCACAAGCCGTGATCCAGCCGTCACGACGGAGCAACCATTCTCTTCTCCGTGTCCCTCCCCAACCCTCCCACCCTCGCCAGCAACGCTTCCAACCCCTCCGCAACGTCCCAACCCCCGCGACGCCTCAACCCCCGCAACGCCCCAATCCCCGCGACGCCCCAACCCCCTCCGCAACGCCCTCCAGTTGTACCGACAGATGTCATGACAACTGGAGGGTGCTCTCAGGGATGCCTCCCATTCGCCCGATGCGTCCCCTTCGTCCGAGGCCGGACGTCTCCGCAGGCCTCTTCGTTCGAGGCCGGACCCCTCCGCATGCCTCCCCTTCGTCCGAGGCCGGACCCCTCCGCAACGCCCTCCAGATCTACCGACAGATGTCATGACAACTGGAGGGCTCGGTAGGTGAGAGCCGGCGCGAGGTACCGGATGGGAAGGCCTGGGGTGCGGAGCGGCCCCGCGGGGCCGACCGCCATCCGCGAGGTCGGTGTGCGGGAGCTCAATCGCCGGACCAGTCGCGTGATCGAGATGGCGGAGGCGGGGCAGCGCGTCGTCGTCACCCGCGACGGGCAGCCAGCGGCGGTCCTGCTGGCGGTGGATCAGGCGATCGATCTGCTGCTGGTCAGCTCGGAGGAGTTCGTCCAGGCGCGAATGCGGGCTCGAGAGGAGCACGAGAGATGAGGCGCCGCTCGCTTCGCTTCTCGGAGGCGGCCCAGGAACGGCTTCAAAGGCTGGGCCACCACCGCGAGCGGCGGATCCTGCGAGAGGTCACTCGGATCGCGGCGGGGATCGGGTCCAGGCGCCTCTTTCAGGTCCGGGCCGGATACGACGTGGTGGCTTGCGAGCTCGTGGACGAGGGAGAGACGGTCCTCGTCTATGCGATTGCCACGAAGGAGGAGATGCTGGCGCGACTGCTGGGAGACGAGCTCTACGAACGTGTGGGGGAGCGGCAAAGGAGCCGCTTGCTGCACTGGCGCTTCTACTAGAGCTGCACCCAGACCGTCTTGGTCTCGAGGTAGGCGTCGAGGTTGGCGTGGCCCTTCTCGCGGCCGATGCCGGAGGCCTTGTAGCCGCCAAAGGGGGCCGCCGGGTCGCCGCCGCCCCAGGTGTTGACGTAGACGTTGCCCGCCTGGAGCATCGATGCGAGCTTGTGGGCGTTGGAGACGTCGCGGGTCCACAGGCCGGCGGCGAGGCCGTACTCGGTGTCGTTGGCGCGGCGAGCCACCTCCTCGAGGTCCTCGAACGGCATCGCGACCAGCACCGGGCCGAAGATCTCCTCGCGGGCGATCCGCATCGAGTCCTCGACCCCGGTGAAGAGGGTGGGGGTGATGAAGTAGCCGCCGCCGTCGGCGGAGTTGCCGTTGCCCGGCGACTCGCCGGCCACGAGCTCGGCCCCCTCAGAGAGCCCTGAGTCGATGTAGCCCTTGACCCGCTCGAACTGCTCCTCGGAGACCACGCGGGCCGAACTCGGTCTCGGGATCCAACCCCGGGCCCACCTTCGCCTCGCGCGCGTAGCCGGCGAGCCGCTCGATCACCTCGTCGAAGAGCTCCCGCTGCACGAACAGGCGGGAGCCGGCGTTGCAGGCCTGACCGGAGTTCGAATAGATCCCCTGGTAGGAGCCGGGAATCGCGCGCTCGAGGTCGGCGTCGGGGAGGATGATGTTGGGGCTCTTCCCACCCAGCTCGAGGGTGAGG
Organism: uncultured Actinomycetes bacterium; assembly: GCA_963755775.1. Taxonomy (GTDB): domain Bacteria; phylum Actinomycetota; class Thermoleophilia; order Solirubrobacterales; family 70-9; genus AC-56. The sequence goes on from CAVWKY010000012.1 coordinate 145,659, forward strand.
CGCTTGAGCGAGCGCCCGCACTTCTCGCCGATCTCGCGGCCGACGACGGTGGAACCGGTGAACGCGACCTTATTTACGCCGGGGTCGTCCACCAGCGCGGCGCCGGTGGTCCCGTCGCCGGTGATCACGTTCAGCGCCCCCTGGGGAAGCCCCGCCTCCAGCGCCAGCTCGCCCAGCCGCAGGGCCGTGAGCGGCGTCTGCTCGGCGGGCTTCAGGACGATCGAGCAGCCCGCGGCAAGCGCCGGCGCCACCTTCCAGATCGCCATCAACAGCGGGTAGTTCCAGGGCACGATCTGCGCGCATACCCCGACCGGCTCGCGAAGCGTGTAGCAGAGGACGTTGCGGGCCGAGACCGGGATCGTCTCGCCCTCGATCTTGGTCGGCCACCCGGCGTAGTAGCGCAGGTGGCTGACGCTGGCGGCGATGTCGCCCTTGGCGGCGGCCAGCGGTTTGCCGTTGTCCAGCGATTCGAGCTCGGCCAGCTGGTCGCCATTGGCCTTGATCAGCTCCGCCAGCCCGTACATCAGCCCCGAGCGCTTGGAGGGGCTCACCTTGCGAAGCGGTCCCTCCAGTGCCGCGCGGGCGGCGGCGGTGGCGCGCCCGACGTCCTCGGGCCCGGCGAAGGCGACCTCGCAGATCACATCGCCGGTGGCGGGGTCGATGGTCTCGAAGGTGCGCCCGTCGGCCGCCTCGGGCCGCTCGGCGCCGATCAAAAGGCGCTGCGGTCCCTGATCGAGAAACTCGAGGGCGGGGGGAGAGAGGGCTTGGGCGGTCGCCTTTGCCATCGCCAGGATCGTAGTCGCCTGAGACAATCTGCAGCATGGCGCTGCCGGTCCTCACCCGCCTATATCGCCGGCTGGGGCGAAGGTATCCGCAGGTCTTCCTGACCGTCGAGCTGCAGAGCGCCTTCGTGATCTCGGCCGCGACCCTGGGCCTGTTCAGCTTCTACTACGACGCCTCGCTGGGGGACTACCTGTCGATCCTGGCCGTGGCGATGGTGCTCACGGGCGTGGCGGTGGCGATCACGATCGCCCGGACAGCGCCGCTGATGCGGCCGCTCAGCGACTGGATCGGCGGCCCGCGGGACGAGCGGCAGAGCCTTGAAGCCTGGTCGGCGGCCGTCGGGCTGCCCCTGGGCCTGATCCGCCGCGACATCGCCGTCCCGATCATGGTCACGATCGTCCCCACGTGCGTCTGGGCGGTGGTCGCCACCGAACTGTCGTGGCCGGCGTTCTTCCCGCTGTTCGTGGGGTCGCTGGTCGCCCTGGGCTACTCGGCAATTCTCCACTACCTGGTGCTCGAGGCGGGGATGCGCCCGTTGCTGATCGACATCAACGAGTCCCTGCCGGCGCCGCGGCTGAGTGCCGCCGCCTCGGCGATCCCGCTGCGAGTTCGCCTGATGACTGCCTTGCCGCTGATCAACCTGATCACCGGCCTGGTGGTGGCGGCGTTCACCTCCGGCGGGAGCGGCGGTGGCGAGGCGCTGGGTCTGGACGTGCTGGTCGCGGTCGCCGTTGCGACGACGATCTCTCTGGAGTTGACCGTTCTGTTCTCGAAGTCGATCCTGCGGCCGATCGCCGACCTGCGGCGCGCCACCCAGGCAGTGCGCGAGGGCCGCTACGACGTCTCGGTTCCCGTGACCACCGGCGATGAGCTCGGTGAGCTCGCCGCGTCCTTCAACCAGATGGTGCAGGGCCTGGCCGAGCGCGAGCGCCTGCGCGAGGCGTTCGGGACCTATCTCGACGAGGAGGTGGCCGAGTACATCCTCAGCGAGGGGTTCTCCGAGGATGGGGAGGAGCTCGAGGTCTCGGTGCTGTTCTGCGACGTACGGGACTTCACCTCGTTCTCCGCCCGGGCGGAGGCCAAGGAGGTGGTGGCGCGGCTGAACGCGATGTTCGAGGTGGTGGTGCCGATCATCTCCCGCCACGGCGGCCACGTGGACAAGTTCGTCGGCGACGGCCTGCTGGCGGTGTTCGGGGCGCCGCAGACCTATCCCGACCACGCCGACCGGGCGGTGCGGGCGGCATGCGAGATGGTGGACCGGGTCAACCGAGACGGCGGGCCGGGGCTGAAGATCGGCGTCGGCGTCAATACGGGGCTGGTGGTCGCGGGCTCGATCGGCGGCGCCGGAAGGCTCAACTTCAGCGTCATCGGCGATGCGGTCAATGTCGCCGCTCGGGTGGAGAAGGCGACCCGCGAGGTGGGCGAGGACATCCTGGTCACCGAGGAGACCGTGAAGCGGACGGGGCCCGGGATCGAGGCCAAGCACTGCGCGGATCAGTCCTTGAGGGGGATCGACCTGCCGGTGCCTGTGTATACGCCGCAAATCGCCGAGGCGCTCGGGCCGGTGCCGGGCGAGGAGCCGCTGGGGGTTGGCAGCGGCGCCGACGGCGATCCGCGCCAGGCCGGGGGCCTCGCGCCGCTCTAGCCGCTCTAATCCAACCCCGGGTGCCCGGCAACGTCATCACCGAGACCTGGCTGGCCTACGCCTTCGAGCTGCCGATGGCCGAGGAGGCCGTGCGGGCGGCGCTGGACCGCGTGGAGGCCCACTACGGCTTCCAGCTCGCCAGCCTGCCGCCGCTTCGCGCCAGCGGCGGCCCCACGCATGGCATGGCGCTGTGGCGCCACGAGGACGCGGGCTCGCGCTGGCCGGCGTGGGCGGAGGAGGAGGGGATCGCGGTGGCGAGCACGGCGGCGCCGGCGGGCTGGCGCCGCGTGGTGGGGGAGGTGAGCGCGGCCGAGGCGGCCGTGCCGCTCGGCCGCGCCCTGGCCGAGCGTCCCCAGCGCCTGGGCGAGCTCTGCCCGCCGTTCGTGATCGGCGTGCGCGAGGCGCCGGGCGGGGATGCGGGCCCCGACGGCCGCCTGACGATCGTCAACGACTTCGCCGGCGCGGGGCGGATCTACGAGCTTCGTTTCGAGGCCGGCGAGGGCGCCTTCGACGCCGCTGGCTGGGTGTGGTCAAACCGCCTCGGGGCGCTGCCCGTCTTCGCCGGGCAGCGCCCCGAACCCGACGATCACGCCTGGCAGCTCTTCGCTGCGGCCGGGTGGTTCCTGGGTGACGCGACGCCAATCGCCGGCGCGGTGAAGGTGCCGCCCGGCACCGCGGTGGTGGTGGAGGGCGGCGGCGCCTCGGCCACCACCGTCACCCACCGCGCCACCCACGCCGCGGGCCTGCTCGTCCACCCCCACGACGAGGTCTACTTCCGCGGCGCCGTCGACGAGGCGGCCAACCAGGCGATCGCCCTCGCCCGCGACCTCGCCGACCTCTACGACGCCCCGCCCGCCGTCGACCTCTCCGGCGGGCGCGACTCGCGCATCTCCGCCGCCGCCGCCCTCGCCGCCGGCATCGACTGCAGCTTCTCCACCGGCGACCAGGAGCCCGGCGAGGTCGAGATCGCCAAGCGCCTCGTCAACCTCGCCCCGCGCCCGTTCGAGCACCGCATCACCCGCCCCGAGAGCGACCCCGACGACGACCTGCGCGAGCGCGTTCGCGACATCCACCTGGTCCACGACGGGATGCGAAACCCGCAGGAGATCCGCCGCCCGATGCCGCTTCCGCTGCCGCTCGAGCCGGTCCAGCCCACGATCTCGGGTCACGGCGGTGAGATCGCCCACGGCTTCTACTACGCCGACTCGAAGAAGCTCGCCGAGATTCGCGACGATGGCGAGGACGGCGTCGTCGAGCGCCTCGAGCAGGCCGCTCGCCAAAAGCACGCCGCCGCCCGCCGCAAGGCCTACCGCGCCCACCGGGAGGAGATCGAGCGTGCCCTGGCCGAGGGCCGCCGCCACGGGCTCGCCGGCCCGGCGCTGCTCGACTACTTCTATCTAGTGCACCGCCTCGCCTACCGCTCCGGCCTGGGCGCCCGAAGCGGCCGCTACTCGGCCTGCACCACGCCGGCCTTCGTGCGCGCCGCCTTCGACCTCACCCCCGACCAGCGCCTGGAGGGAAAGCTCCACACCGAGCTGATCAACCGCCTCGCCCCGGAATGGGCCCAGGTCCCCTTCTATGAGCCGAACGGCGCCGGCCCGCTGCCCGAGACCACGCGCGCCCGGATCTGGGAGAAGCCCGGCCACGCCGAGGCGCTGGAGGAGATGATCGAGACCGGCAAGGCCTGGCCGAAGCTCTTTCGCCGCCGCCAGGTCCAAAAGGCATGGAAGGATGCCCGCGAAGGCGAGGCCCACCAGCACTGGGAGGCCGTCTTCAACCGGATCGTCTGGCGCGAGGGCTTCGAGGACCATCTCGCCGAGCTCGCCCGCGCGGCGAGCGACTAGGGCCGCTCAGATGCCCGCCTGTTCGAGGAAGTCGAGCACCTCCTGGCGGCAGCGTTGCGGCTCGTCCTCGAACAGGAAGTGCCGCACGCCCTCCAGCAAGACCAGCTTCGAGCCGGGAATCTGCCCCGCGAAGCGGACCGCGTAGTCGACCGGGATGTACTCGTCCTGCTGGCCCCACAGGATCAGCGCGGGCACCTCGAGCGCCGCCAGCCTTGCCTGATATGGCTCGAGCTCGTCGGAGTCGAAGGAGCGATAGAGCTCGAGCATCCCCCGGCGGCCCTCCTCGGTCGAGAAGACCTTCCAGTACTCATCCAACGCGGCATCGTCGAGGGCGCTGGACGCCTCCTGAAGCAGGGTGGCGAAGGCCTCGCGCGAGACGCTGTCCACCAGCGCCTCACCCTGGATCGGGGTCCGCATCGTGTTGGCGATCGCGGTCCACTCGTGGTCGGGGAAGAACCCCGTGTTCGTGATCACCAGGCCGCCCACCGCATCGGGGTGATCGCAGGCCCACCGCAGTCCGATCAAACCGCCGGTGTCGTGGACGGCCAGCACCACCCGGTCCAGGCCGACCTGGCGGCGAAACCGCTCGACCGCCTCGACATGGCGCTCGAAGGTCCCGGGCCCGTCAGAGGGCGAGTCGCCGAAGCCGGGCAAGATCCGGCGCCACGGCTCTGCGGCCCGCTGCCGCGAGCTCGGGGAGCAGGTGTCGCCACATGTAGGAGCTCTGCGGCCACCCGTGAATGCAGAGCGCCGGCAATCGGTCCGAGGGCTGCGAGGGCTCCGCCTCCCGGTAGGCGATCCCGTCGGCGCGCTTCAGGGTCAGCTGCGGCACGTAAGGAACCTATCGAGGGCGCCTAGCGGCAGTACGCGTACGCGGTGATCCTCGTGGACGAGCCGCCGGCGGTGACCTTGATCCGCCAGCCGTTTCGCTGTTTGCGGCTGTACCAGAGGACGGCCGAGGGAGAGTCGCCCGCGCTGCCCCCGCCGGAGATCACCCTGGTGCCATCCGGGCAGCGAGCGGTCTTGGCCTTGGCCCGGTGGGCCTTGACGCGGCCCCTCGCTTCGGCGGTTCTCAGCTGATACGGCCTCGGGGTGCAGTAGGCCGCCGCCTCGACCGTGGTCGACCTCATCGGCCCGCCGTCGGATGTCGCGTCGGCCCCGAATTTCCACCCGTTGCGGCGCTTGACGTTCAGGAACGGAACGCCGTAGGGGGCCTCCACCGATCCGCCGCCCGACACCACGTGTCCCGTCTCGCACCGGGCGCCCGCAGTCACCCGGGGTCTTCCCGTGGAGCTGCGCTCGAACGTCTTCAGGTCGAAATCGTGGCGGGTGCAGTAGGCGTACGCGGTGACCCTGAAGTTATGGCTCGGGATCGTCCCGTGGTCGTGGAAGGAGTACCCGCCCACGATCCAGCCGTTGCCTGATTTGTGGCTGGAGCGTGATCGCCGTCCGGCGGCTCCGTTGCCCGGATGAAGCCGCTCTTGCCGCCGCCCGAGACCACGTGCATGCCGCGCGGGCAGCGACGCCTTGGCCCAGTGGTCCCCGGGCTCGCGTGAGGTAGAAGCGCGACTCCCACAGCGCCGATGCGCCGGGCGCCACGCCCAGCCCGACGGCCGTCGCCACCGCCATTCCCGCCAGGCATGCCGCCACCCGCCGGCGCCTGTGCCTCCTCGGGTGCGGCATCGGCGGAAGCCTATCCGCATCGCCCGGGCCGGGTTTTCCCCGCGCGCGCACGGGTACGGTACGCAGCGATGAAGTCTCGCCTCCTCAACGACGACGGCCAGCGCACCTACGTCGTCGTGCTGGAGACCGGGGAGCCACTGATCGGCTCGCTGACCCAGTTCGCCCGCGAGGAGCGCCTGTCGGCCAGCGAGTTCACCGGGATCGGCGCCGTGGCCGCGGCGAAATTGGCGATCTTCAACTGGGAGAAGAAGGGCTACGACGAGCTCCCGGTTGACCAGCAGGCCGAGCTCCTGTCGCTGAACGGCCGCATCACCCTCCCCGAGGGCGCCGACGTCGCCGCACCGGACTTCGACCAGGACCCCCACTTCCACGTCCACTGCGTGCTCGGCCGCCGCGACGGGACCACGATCGGCGGCCACCTGATGGAGGCGGAGGTCCGGCCCACCTGCGAGGTGTTCGTGACCGAGTCGCCCGCCCACCTCACCCGCCGCACCGATCCCGAGTCGGGCCTGCCGGTGATCGACCCGGAGGTCGGGGAGGAGCCTCCGGGCCCGCGTTCTAAGTAGACCTGCGGGTTCTAGCTGGGGTTAGGGAACCCCGACGGTGTACTCGCACTCGTCGGCGCGATCGCGGTCCTCGCCGCCGCTGCAGGTGTCGTGCCCGGGCCCCCCGAACAGGTGGTCGTCGCCGGTCCAGCCGCCGACGAAGTCGTGGGCGCCGCCCCGCACCTTGCCCTGCGGAGCGGCCGCGTAGTTGTCGCCGTAGGCGCGGTCGTTGTGCCACAGCATGTGGATCTCGTCCTGCCCCGAGCCGCTCGCGAACCCGGTCTTCGTGTAGCTGTCGCCGACCACCAGGTCGTTGGCCGGGCCGGCGTTGATGATGTCGTCGCCGCCCCCGATCGCGCGCCCGTGGGGCGAGAGGCTGTCGCCGACCTCGAAGTCGCGGTCCGAGGAGCCCTCGAAGCGGTCGGGGCCCCCGCCGCGGGCGACGCCGTCGCCGGTCACCTCGCTGTCGCCGACCAGGTAGTCGTCGCCCTTTTGGCTCTTGATGAAGTCGTGGACGCCGCCCGTGGCGTCGCCGCCGCGCGAGTAGTTGTCGCCGACGACGTGGTCGTCGCCGAACTCGCCGTCGATGCGGTCGACGCCGACCGGTCCCTCGCGCGTCGCGCGTGAGGCTGGCGTTGTCGCCGACGATGAAGTCGTCATGGAAGCCGCCGCCGATGTAGTCGTCGCCGGGGCCGCCGATCAGCACGCTGGGGTCGTCCTTGTTCAGGGTGCTGGGGTGGCTGCCACCGAGGATGCGATCGTCGCCCGAAGCGCCGCAGATCGTGTCGCGCCCGCCGTTGCTGTAGATGAGGTCGCGGCCGCCCTTGCCGACGATCACGTCGGCGTGGCCCGTGCCCATGATCTTGTCGCGCTTGTCGGTGCCGACGATCGTCGCCGCGCTTGCCGAGGCAGGTGGGGCGCGCGGCCGCGGCGCTCGACGCGGTGAGCGCCAGCGCGAGCGCGCAGACGACAGCGGCCGTGAGCGACCGCCGGATGCCCTGGGCGCTCAGCACCCTCGAACGCCGTGGGCCATGAGTGCCCCGCGAATGCCTTGAAGCTTGGTCACACCCGGTTCGTCGGCCGGTGCGCTGCACGCTGAAGGCGCTAGGCATAGGCTTTGGACGTGTCGACGACCCCTCAGACGGCCACGGGGAGCGGGGAGGAGGCGGCAGCCGCCCAGGCAGGCGGGGCCGTCCACGGCGGGCCCTAGTCGCGCAGACACTGAAGTCCCGGGGCGTCGAGTACCTGTTCAGCCTCTCCGGTGGGCACCTGTTCTCGATCTACGACGGCTGCAGGGCCGAGGGGATCGAGGTCGTCGACACCCGCCACGAGGCCTCGGCCGCCTGGGCGGCGGAGGGGTTCGCGAAGGCCACCCGCCAGGCGGGCGTCTGCGCGCTGACCGCCGGCCCCGGGGTCACCAACGGGATGAGCCCGATGGCCGGCGCGCAGCAGAACCGCTCGCCGCTCGTGGTCCTGGGCGGCCGGGCGCCCGAGATGCGCTGGGGCTCGGGTTCGCTCCAGGAGATCGACCACGTGCCGTTCGTCGCCCCGCTGACCAAGTCAGCCGTGACCGCGAAGGAGACGGCGCGGATCCCGCGAGCTGACCGCGGCGGCGATCGACACGGCGCTGACGCAGCCCTCGGGTCCCACCTTCGTCGACTACCCGCTGGACGTCGTCTTCTACCGAGGCGGAGGCGCAGGTACCGGCCGCCCCGGAGCGATCGGCCGGCAAGCCGGCCGATCGCTCCGACGAAGCCGCCGAACTCCTCGGCGAAGGCCGAGCGCCCCGCGATCATGGCCGGCACCGGCCTCTACTGGGCCCACGGCGAGGAGGAGCTCCGCGCCCTCGCCGAGGCCCTCGGCATCCCGGTGTTCCTCAACGGCATGGGCCGCGGCTGCCTGCCCGCCGACCACGAGCTCTGCTTCAGCCGCGCCCGCGGCCGGGGCCTGAAGGAGGCCGACGTCGCCCTCGTCGTCGGCGTGCCGCTCGACTTCCGCCTCGCCTTCGGCGGCTCGATCGGCGAGGAGACGAAGCTGATCTCGCTCGACGCCGCCGAAAGCGAGCTGAAGGCCACCCGCCAGCCCGACCTGGAGCTGGTCGGCGACATCCCGGCCACCCTGGCCGCGCTCCGCGAGGCGGCCGCGCCCGCCGACGGCACCCGCGACCGCACGGAGGCCTGGGTTGACTCTCTCCGCGATCACGAGTCCGAGAAGCGCGCCGCCGAGCAGGAGGAGCTCGACGACGACCGCGCCCCGCTTCATCCCGTCCGCGTCTACAAGGAGCTGAACGAGGTCCTCGACCGCGACGCGATCGTGATCGGCGACGGCGGCGACTTCGTCTCCTACGCCGGCCGCTACATCAACACCTACGAGCCCGGCTGCTGGATGGACCCCGGCCCCTACGGCTGCCTCGGCGCCGGCCCCGGCCAGGCGATCGGGGCGGCCAAGGCCCACCCCGATCGCCAGATCTGCCTGCTTCTAGGAGACGGCGCCTTCGGCTTCTCCGGCATGGAGTTCGACACCATGGCCCGCCACAACCTCCCCGTGGTCGGGATCATCGGCAACAACGGCATCTGGGCCCTCGAGCACCACCCGATGATGTTCCTCTACGGCTACTCGATGGCCGCCAAGCTAAGACCGGAAACCCGCTACGACCAGATCACCGAGGCCCTCGGCTGCCACTCCGAGCTGGTCGAAAAGCCCGCCGACCTCAAGCCCGCCCTCGAGCGCGCGTTCTCGGCGGGCAGGCCCGCGCTCGTCAACGTCCTCACTGATCCCGAGGTCGTCTATCCGCGGAAGGCGGTCCTGGCGTAGCAACACCGCGTGGCCGCCGGGCACGGCTCGCGACGCATAGCGTGTCCCGTCCTGGCGGAGCTGCGGAACATCGCGATCATCTCGCACGTCGACCACGGGAAGACCACCCTGGTCGATGCGATGCTGCGCCAGGCGGGCACCTTCGCCGCCCACGAGCAGGTCGTCGAGCGGGTCATGGACTCGGGCGAGCAGGAGCGCGAGCGCGGGATCACGATCCTCGCCAAGAACGCCTCGCTCACCCTCCCGCGGGCAAACGGCGGCGAGGTCAAGATCAACATCGTCGACACCCCCGGGCACGCCGACTTCGGCGGCGAGGTCGAGCGCGGGCTGTCGATGGTCGACGGGGTGCTGCTGCTGGTCGACGCCTCCGAGGGGCCGCTCCCGCAGACGCGCTTCGTGCTCCGCAAGGCGCTGGAGCGCCGGCTGCCGCTGATCCTCGTCGTCAACAAGGTGGACAGGCCCGACGCCCGGCTCGGCGAGGTCGTCGATGCCGTCTACGCGCTCTTCCTCGACCTGGACGCCGACGAGGAGCAGATCGAGTTCCCGATCGTCTATGCCTCCGCCCGAGAGGGGTGGGCGACGCTCGACCCCGAGGCGCGCGGCGAAGACCTCTCGCCGCTCTTCTCCACGCTCATCGAGCGGATCCCGGCGCCGAGCGGCGACCCCGAGGCGCCCCTGCAGGCTCTGGTGACGAACCTCGACGCCTCTCCCTACCACGGCCGGCTCGCCGTGTGCCGCGTTCACCGCGGAACCATCCGGCGCGGCGCGGAGATCTCCTGGTGCCGTCGCGACGGCAGCGTCGAGCGCGCTCGCATCGCGGAGCTCTACGTGACCGAGGGGCTCGAGCGGACCGCGGTCGAGGCCGCCGGAGCCGGCGAGATCGTCGTCGTCGCGGGCCTTCCGGAGGTGACGATCGGCGAGACGATCGCGGCGCTCGAGCAACCCGAGGCGCTGCCTTTGCTCGCCGTGGACGAGCCCGCTCTCGCGATGACGATCGGCGTCAACACCTCGCCGCTCGCCGGCGGGTCGGGGAACAAGCTCACCGGGCGACAGCTCGAGGAGCGCCTGCGGGCCGAGCTGGTGGGCAACGTCTCCCTGCAGGTCAGCGCGACCGAGAACAAGGACGCGTGGGAGGTACAGGGACGGGGAGAGCTGCAGCTGGCGGTGCTGGTCGAGACGATGCGTCGCGAGGGCTTCGAGCTGACGGTGGGCAAGCCGCAGGCGATGACGCGCGAGATCGACGGCAGCCTTCATGAGCCCGTGGACCGACTCTCGATCGACATCCCCGAGGACTACATGGGCGTGGTGACCCAGCTCCTGGCGCTCCGCAGGGGCCGGATGGAGGACATGGTCAACCACGGCACCGGCTGGGTGCGCCTCGAATACCTCGTCCCCGCCCGCGGGCTGATCGGCCTGCGAAACGAGTTCCTCACCGAGACCCGCGGGACGGGAATCCTGCACTCGGTCTTCGAGTCCTACGAGCCGTGGCACGGCGAGATCACCACCAGGGCGACGGGCTCGCTGGTCGCCGACCGGCGCGGCACCACCGCGTCGTTCGCGCTGATGAACCTGCAGGAGCGCGGCCAGCTCTTCGTCGGCCCGGGCGAGCAGGTCTACGAGGGCATGGTGATCGGCGAGAACGCCCGCGCCGAGGACCTCGACGTCAACCCGACCAAGGAAAAGCAGCAGACCAACATCCGCGCCGCCGGCTCCGACGAGGCCGTCCGCCTCGTCCCGCACCACCGCCTCTCGCTGGACCAGGCGCTGGAGTTCATCCGCGACGACGAGTGCGTCGAGGTCACCCCCGAGGCGGTCCGGCTGCGCAAGGTGGTGCTGCCGGCCGTCGAGCGGGTGAAGCTGGCGCGGGCTGGGAAGCGGCGGGCGGGGGTGACGTGACTGCGGGCCTCAATGCGGCGGGGAGCGCGATGACCCTCGGTCTACGAACCCGGAGGTCGCAGGGTCGAATCCCGCCCCCGCCACTCAGGAAACGCCGCTTGGGCGTAGCAGCCTCTGAGCCCCGCGTCCGCGGGGGACAGTTGAGTGCCTTCGGCGCTGCTTGGCGAAGCACCGGGCTCGCGAGATCCTCAACCTTCCCCACCGCGACGGTCAGCTTGGTGGGCTGGGAAGAGGAGCAAGCTGGTTTCCTCGCCGTTTTCCCCTGCAAACCAAGCTTAGAGACGGTCGATCGCTGGCGGGCACCATGTGTGGTCTGCTCATGCGCCAAAGCGGCGCTTGGGCAGCATGATAAGATGCTCCTGCAGTGTCATCACCTGGTTGACGTTGGACAAACATATCGTTGTCCCAGGCACGCATAGTCGCTGCCCGGACACATAGGTCGACGTTACGGCCCGCTCCGGCGAGAACCTGCGCGGCGTGCGCCTCGGACGAATGGAGCGCTGGCTGTTGCTGCAGGCGCCCGGACCGGACCGCCCTTCACGGGTTCGTCATTGACGACCCCGACCGCTCGGTGCGCGAGCAGCATCGAAGGGCCGCGCGAAGCTCTCGGGCATATCCCTGTTGGAGATCGAACGGATGCGGATCTACACCCGCGCGCGGGATCTCCGGCGGGAGGGGCTGCTGTACCGAGAGGGCCGCTTCTGGTTCTTTGCAGGACCCGACACGGGCGCGGGCGGCTGTCGCGCAACGTCGTATGGCGCGGTCCCCTGGGGGAGGCGGTCGTCGCGATCTACGGCCTGGCAGCTGTCGACGAGTGCCCCGATCCGCTGGGACGTGCCCGGCGGATCAACCGGACACTGCAGGAGTCCCACCGGTACCTATGTAAAGATCGGAGACCGGCTCACGAGGCCATGAGATCGAGACCATCGACACACCTATATCCAGACGATCGAGGATGAAGAGCATGATCGGCTGGTCGATGGCGTTGGATGGAGGAAGATCGAACCGGCAATCCCGGAGACGGTGCACAGCGAGTCCGAGCTTCGGCGATGGAACCTGGCCGCAGCCCTCGCAGGGACACCGCTCGCCGGATGCGCCCGCGGCCGAACTCTGGGGGGTCGCGATCGACCTCTATGAATCCAATGACGCTGCCACGCTTCGCCAGGTCAGCGATTAAAGCGGGACTCCTCCGCAGGCCGAGCAGGGCTGAGGCCTCGCGGCGGCGACGCCGGGGTGAAATCCCAGAGCTCGAACGGGAGTCGTACGGCGCCTGAGGTGCCGGACGCCGCACCTCGAGGGGTCGGTCGTCTTTGTACCGACTCGCACGGATTGTTCAGGTTGCATATCTGAGCCTCACTGTGAACATCCGCGGGCCTGCGGCATCGGTG